>NZ_JBVJCE010000019.1:61598-195762 GCF_055588925.1 Amycolatopsis sp. NPDC041971
TGGCGTGCGTTCCTCTCGCGCCGCACCCTGTCTCCCCCCCCCCCCCCCCCCCCCCCCCCCCCCCCCCCCCCCCCCCCCCCCCCCCCCCCCCCCCCCCCCCCCCGGTACGCGGCTCCGATCTCGATCTAAATCGGTTGCGCGCGCCTCGCGGCGTCCGTGATGATCGTGCGCGATCCGGCAGGGAGCCGGTGGATGCGACAGGGAGGTGCCTCGTGCTGATGACCGTCCGGGGCCTTGGCCGCCCCCATCCACTCGCCCCTCGCGGCTGAGCCACGACGCTCGCCCGGTGGGGCATCCCTGACTAGGAGAACCCACCAGTGCGCAAGCACGATCTCGAAGAAGAAGACCACCACCGTCCGAGCCGTACCCGTCGTCCTCGTTTCGACGACGAACCCGCTCCCGCTCGCGGCGGACGGCTCACCGAAGCCGAACGCGTCCGGCTCGCCCGGTTGCGTGAGGACGCCTACACCGAAACCGCCATCCCCGACGGCGCCGACCGTTGGAGCACTTGGGGAGAGGCGGAGCACGGGCCACTTCCGCGGCCCGACTGGGTGATCACCGAACTGGCGGCGGTGGACACCGAACTCGGCGTCCTCAAAACCGGCAAGGAGGCGGACGTCCACCTCGTCCGGCGCAACCTGCCCGGCACCGAGGGTACGGTGCTCGCGGCCAAGCGGTATCGCAGTGGCGAGCACCGGTTGTTCCATCGCGACGCCGGCTACCTCGAAGGCAGGCGGATGCGGCGGTCGAGGGAGATGCGGGCCATGGAGTCGCGCAGCAGCTTCGGCCGCAACCTCATCGCCGAACAGTGGGCGGTGGCCGAATTCGGCGCGCTGAGCAAGCTCTGGACGGTCGGTGCGCCGGTCCCGTACCCGGTGCAGCGCGACGGCACCGAACTGCTGCTGGAATTCCTCGGCGACGGTGAGACGGCGGCGCCGCGGCTGGCACAGGTCCGGCCGGAGCCCGAACAGTTGCGGGAACTGTGGTTCCAGACCGCGGCGACGCTGGAACTGCTGGCGTCGCAGGGCCTCGCGCACGGCGACCTCTCGGCGTACAACCTGCTGGTCCACCGGGATCGGATCATGGTGATCGACCTGCCGCAGGTGGTCGACGTCGTGGCCAATCCCGGCGGCCTCGAGTTCCTCGCGCGGGACGTGCGCAACATCGCCACGTGGTTCCACTCGCGGGGGTTGCCTGAGCGGCTCACGGCCGTCCCGGAGCTGATCGAGGAACTGCGGGAGATCGCCGGTCTCCGCTGACCGTCCACAGTGTCATGAAAGGGTCGTTCCCGGCACAAGCACGTCGGGAACGGCCCTTTCATGACACGCCGGGAGAAGCCGTCGTGGAGACCCTGCCCACAATCGGTCCCTCCCATTGGGAGGCCGGATAACGGTCCGGTACAGTAGTGCTAGACCGCAACCGGCGGCGTGGATGAGTGGTGTCCGTCGCCTCCAAAGCCAACCGAATGGCTCGCGGTATCCGTATCAATCAATTGGCGCGCGGTGTCTTGCAGACGCGGTGTGCCGGGTTCGTCCCTGTGAACGCCCATCTGTGCACACCATCTTGCCTGCCTGCGCGCGGGCAGCCCCGGGCCTCCTTGTGACGTGCCACGTCCGAGAGGCATTTGTGACAGTCACGTTCAACTCCGGCCACACCTCACCGTCGGCCCGGCAGCACCGCCAGCCGCGCACCCGCCCCGCGGGTGACTCGATGCTGCACAACGACGCCGTCGAGAGTGTCAAGGCCACGACCTGGGCGGAGCTCGGGCTTCCCGAGCCGCTGCTGCGGGCGCTGGCCGAGGGCGGAATCACCACCCCGTTCCCGATCCAGACGGCGACCATCCCCGACGCGCTCGCCGGCCGCGACGTGCTGGGCCGCGCCCAGACCGGTTCCGGCAAGACCCTGGCCTTCGGCCTCGCGATGCTGACCCGGCTCAACGGCGGCCGCGCCCGCCCGAAGCACCCCCGCGCGCTGATCCTGGTCCCGACCCGCGAGCTGGCCATGCAGGTCGCCGACTCGCTGACCCCGCTGGCCAAGTCGCTCGGCCTGTGGTGCCGCACCGCCGTCGGCGGCATGGCCTTCACCCGTCAGGCCGACGCGCTTTCCCGCGGCGTCGACCTGCTGATCGCCACCCCCGGCCGGCTGTCGGACCACGTCCGGCAGGGCACCGCGTCGCTGTCGGACTGCAACTTCATCGCGCTCGACGAAGCCGACCAGATGGCCGACATGGGCTTCATGCCGCAGGTCCGCGAGATCCTCGACCTGACCCCGCGTGACGGCCAGCGCCTGCTGTTCTCCGCCACCCTCGACGGTGACGTCGACCGCCTGGTCCGCGCGTATCTGACCAACCCGGTCACGCACTCGGTCGCCCCGTCGACCGCCAGCGTCACCACCATGGATCACCACGTGCTCCAGGTGTCGCACCAGGACAAGCAGGACGTCATCACCGAGATCGGCGCCCGCGAGGGCCGCACGATCATGTTCGTCCGCACCAAGCACCACGTGGACCGCCTCACCGAGCGCCTGCGCGAGAAGGGCGTCCACGCGGCCGCACTGCACGGCGGCAAGACCCAGGGCCAGCGCAACCGGGTCCTCTCGGACTTCAAGGAGGGCTTCGCTCCGGTCCTCGTCGCCACGGACGTCGCCGCGCGCGGTATCCACGTCGACGACATCTCGCTGGTGCTGCACGTCGACCCGGCCGCCGACCACAAGGACTACCTGCACCGCGCGGGCCGCACCGCGCGCGCCGGGGCGTCCGGCGTCGTGGTCACGCTGGTCACCCACGACCAGCGCCGCATGGTGCGCCGGATGACCGACCGCGCCGGTGTCCGCGCCGAGCAGACCACGGTCCGCCCCGGCGACGCCGAGCTCGCTCGCATCACCGGTGCGCAGCAGCCCAGTGGCGAGCCGGTCATCGAGCGTCGTCGTGAGTCTCCGCGTCGTGGCGGTGGCCGCGGCTACGGTGGCGGCGACCGCGGTGGTTACCAGGGCTCCCGCGAGGGTCACGGTCACCGCGAAGGTGGCCGTCCCGGCGGCTTCCGCGGCCGCCCGCGTCGTAACGAGTCCGGTGGCGGCAGCGGCCGTCCGCAGCGTCCGGGCGGTCGCCCGCGTCGCAGCTTCGACAGCTAAGTCGTATAGCGCGTGTTCCTGACCGGGACTCGCGTGATTGAGGGCGGAACTCTCGAGTTACGTCCCCGATCACGCGAGTCCCGTCTTCATTCACGGGAGTCCCGTCTTCGGGCACCCATCTGACCGGTTTGCGAGCGGTGGATGGGAGACTGCGGGACGTGACTTCTCCCGGCCCCGCTCCCCAGCACCTCCCGCCCGACCAGGTCTTCGACTGGCTCGACGTGGAGGCGGAGAAGCGGGCCGAGGCCGGGCTGGTGCGCAAGCTGCGCATCCGGCAGGCACAGGAACCGGAGCTGGACCTCGCGGGCAACGACTACCTCGGGCTCGCCAGGGACAAGCGTGTCGCCGGTGCGGCCGCGGCCGCCGCGCTGCGCTGGGGCGCCGGTGCGACGGGCTCCCGTCTCGTCTCCGGCACCACCGAGATCCACGTCGAACTCGAGCACGAACTCGCCCGTTTCTGCGGCACGCAGGCGGCGCTGGTCTTCTCGTCCGGCTTCACCGCGAACCTCGGCGCCGTCACGGCCCTGTCCGGCGCGGATTCCGCGATCGTCACGGACAAGTACATCCACGCCTCGCTGATCGAGGGCTGCCGCCTGTCCCGGTCGGACATCGCCGCCGTCGCGCACAGCGACCCGAACGCCTTCAAGCACGCGCTGGCGACCCGACGCAAACCGCGTGCGCTCGTCGTCACCGACTCCGTCTTCTCCGTCGACGGTGACATCGCCCCGCTGGAGCAGCTCGCGGGCGTGTGCCGGGAGCACGGCGCTTCGCTGCTCGTCGACGACGCGCACGGTTTCGGTGTCCTCGGCGAGGGCGGCCGCGGTGCCGTCCACGCGGCGGGGCTCTCCGGCGCGCCGGACGTCGTCACCACCATCACACTGTCGAAATCCCTTGGGGCGCAAGGTGGAGCGGTGCTCGGACCGCGTCGCGTGATCAAGCATCTGGTGGACACGGCACGCAGTTTCATCTTCGACACCGGTCTCGCGCCCGCCAGTGCCGCCGCCGCGCTGGCCGCGCTCAACGCGTTGAAGGCCGAGCCGGAGCTGGCCACGAAGGTGACCGAAGCCGCCGGAAACCTCGCGATGCAACTGAAATCGGCGGGTTTCCGGGTCGGTCTCCCGGACGCCGCGGTGATCTCGGTGCAGGCGCCGTCGCCGGAATCGGCCGTCGCGTGGGCGGCCGCGTGCGCCGATCAGGGGGTGCGGGTCGGCTGCTTCCGCCCGCCGTCCGTGCCCGACGGCATCTCCCGCCTGCGCTTGACCGCGCGGGCCGACCTCACCGAGGCCGATGTGGACCGCGCGGTCGGGGTGATCACGGCCGCGGCGCCTCCCGGCGCCACATCGTGAGATGCGGGATCCCGTCTTCCAGGAACTCGTCGCCCTCGACGACGAAGCCGTACTTGGCGTAGAAGTCCTTCGCGTACGTCTGCGCGTCGAGGACGCACGGCGCGTCCCCGATCCCCGCGAGCGCGGTCTCCATCAGCCGTCCCGCGAGTCCCTTGCCGCGTGAGCGGACCGCCGTGCACACCCGTCCGATGCGGAAGGTCCCGCCGGCGTCCTGCAGCACCCGCAGATACGAGTCGACGGCGACCGAACCGCCGATCCAGAGGTGCCGGGTGCCGGGCAGGAGGTCGCGTCCGTCGATCTCGTGATAGGCGCAGTCCTGCTCGACGACGAAGACGTCCACGCGCAGGCGGAGGATGCCGTGCAGCTGTGCGGCCGTGATCTCGTCACCGGCGACGGACAGCGGGAACGACGTGGTCTCGATGATCGGGGTGTCGGTGGTCACGCCCACTTGTTAGCACATCGGGCGTAAGAAGGCATCGATCAGCCGATCAGCCCGCGGTTGTTCTGCTGCGAGATCTCGTTCGCGAAGTGCGAGACGCGGGTGTAGACACCCGGTTTGCCCGCCTTAGCGCAGCCATCGCCGAACGACACGATCCCGATCAGGGTGTCACCCACCACCAGCGGTCCGCCCGAATCGCCCTGGCAGGCGTCGATCCCACCTTCGGGGTAACCGGCGCACACCATGTCGCTCGGGTCGTAGCCCGAGTACGCGGTACGGCAGGTCTTGTCGCTGACCACCGGGACGACCGCGCTGCGCAGGTAGTCCGACCGCGCGCCGCCGTCGGCGATACGGCCCCAGCCGAGCACAGTCGCCTTCGTGCCTTCGCTGTACAGGTCGGCGTTGCCGCTGTCCGCGACCTTCGCGGGCTGGTACGGCAGTTGACCGCTGACCGTCATCACCGCGATGTCGTCGCCCTTGCCGGGGTCTCCCTGGTAGCCGGGACTGACCCACATCTTCGAGACACGCAGCTCCAAGCCGTCCTTTGTGCGTTTGTCCTCGCGTCCGGCGACCACCCGGACGTCGGCACGGTTGACCGCGACCGCGCAATGCGCCGCCGTCGCGACCGTCGTGGAGCTGACGATCACGGCGCCGCAGTACTGGTTGCCGCCGCGATCGGCCAAGTAGACCGCGTACGGGTGCTGCGAGATCGACGCCTTGCCGCCGCCGACGATCCTCGGCTGCGCGGCGTTGTCCGGTCCGTGCACCGCGCTGTCGTCCGCCGACGCGCTGGTGACCGCGACCGGGACCATCACGGCCGTCGCGAGGACCGCTCCGACCGCGAGCAGCAGGGCGCGACGTGACTTCTTGGGCATGTTCTTTCCCTTCACCGGGGCGTACGTACGGTCAAACCCTGGGAAGTCATTCGACTCCAGCGCGTACACGAGCGGTCGCGCATACCTTAATCGCAAAAAGCCCGATGTGGTGTCACTGAAACGAGTGGACCTGTGCTCACCGAACGCATCTGTCACGCTGAACCTCGTGCGGGTGACGGCGACGATTCTGGCGGCTACGACCCTTTTGCTTTTCTCGTGTTCAAGCCCGACCGTCACCAGCGGTCCGCCGCAAACCCCTTCGGCGGCAACGACTCCGAGCACTCCGAGCACACCGAGCACACCGGCCGCGCCGCCCGCGTCAACCACGCCGGCCTGGCGGGTCGGCGCGACACCGCTTCCCTTGCGCGGTGACGGTTTCGGACAGATCCTCCCGACTCCTCCCGTACTGGCCGGCCGTTCCCTGCCGACCACCGACCTGCTTCCCCCGCCCACCGGAAACCGGTTCGCGAGCACGGTCACTCCCGTTCCGGCCGACGTGCTCGCGCGCAGCACCTGGCGGGCGGGCTGCCCGGTCGACGCCGGTGCGCTGCGCTACCTCACGTTGTCCTTCTGGGGTTTCGACGGTCGCGCGCACACCGGGGAAATGCTCGTGAACGCTTCCGTGGCGAACGCCGTCGTCACCGTATTCGAGCAGTTGTTCGCCGCGAAGTTCCCGATCGAAGAAATGCGCGTGACCGCTCCCGCCGAACTCACCGCTCCCCCGACGGGTGACGGGAACAACACCCACCGCCTTCGTCTGCCGTCCGGCCCGCGGCCAGACGAACTGGTCCGCGCACGCCTACGGGCTCGCGATCGACGTCGACCCCTTCTGCAACCCGTACACCAAGGGCGACCTCGTCCTGCCCGAGCTCGCGTCGGCCTACCTCGACCGAGGGAACCCCCGGCCCGGGATGATCGTCCCCGGCGACCGGACCGTGGCCGCGTTCGCCGCGATCGGCTGGACCTGGGGCGGCACCTGGACGACGCCGAAGGACCGGATGCACTTCAGCGCCGACGGGCGCTGAAGCGGGAACAACCGGCCGTCGTGGCAAGTTGGCTAGAGTCGGAACCACCCGCTCCCGCCGCAAAGGAAAACAGCGTGCCCCACTACGACCTGGTGATCGTCGGTACCGGATCGGGTAACTCGATCCTCGACCCGCGCTTCGCGGACTGGAACACGGCGATCGTGGAGAAGGGCACGTTCGGCGGCACCTGCCTGAACGTGGGCTGCATCCCGACCAAGATGTTCGTGCACGCCGCCAATGTCGCGGCCACCCCCGCTTCGTCGTCGAAGTTCGGCGTCGACGAAGCGCTGACCGGGGTCCGCTGGCGCGACGTGCGCGACCGGATCTTCGGGCGGATCGACCCGATCGCCGCCGGTGGGCGCGAGTACCGCGTCGAGCACGAGGACAACAAGAACGTCGCCGTGTACGAGGGCGAAGGCCGCTTCACCGGGCACAAGGAACTGCGGGTCAGCTACGCCGACGGCCGCCCCGCCGAGACGATCACCGCCGACAAGTTCGTGCTCGCCGCGGGCGGGCGCCCGGTGATCCCGGACATCCCCGGCCTCGCCGAAACCGGCTACCACACCTCCGACACGGTGATGCGGCTCGACGAACTGCCGTCGAGCATCGTGATCCTCGGCGGCGGCTACATCGCGGCCGAGTTCGCGCACGTCTTCGCCTCGTTCGGCGTGGACGTGACCATGGTCAACCGGTCCGGCGCGCTGCTTCGGTCCGAGGACGACGACGTCAGCGCCCGGTTCACCGAACTGGCCGCGCAGCGGTTCGACGTCCGGCTCGACCGGAAGACCGTCCGCGCGCGCAAGACCGCGTCAGGCGTCGCTTTGGACCTCGAAGGCCCGGAAGGCGCCGAGACCGTCGAGGCCGACGTGCTGCTGGTCGCCACCGGCCGCAAGCCGAATTCCGACCTCCTCGACGTCGCCGCCACCGGGGTGACCACCGGCGAGCGTGGGCACGTCGTGGTCGACGAGTACCAGCAGACCGTGGTCGACGGGATCTACGCGCTCGGTGACATCTCGTCGGTGCTCGAGCTGAAGCACGTCGCGAACCACGAGCAGCGCGTCGTACAGCACAACCTGCTGCACCCGGACGAGCGGATCGAGGCCGACCACCGGTTCGTCCCGCACGCGGTGTTCACCTCGCCGCAGGTCGCTTCGGTCGGGCTGACCGAACGCGAGGCCCGCGAGCGCGGCGTCTCGTACGTGACGTCGCACCAGGACTACGCGGGCATCGCCTACGGCTGGGCGATGGAGGACACCACCGGCTTCGCGAAGCTGCTCGCCGACCCGGCCACCGGGCAATTGCTGGGCGCGCACATCATCGGCCCGCAGTCGTCGTCGGTGATCCAGCCGCTGATCCAGGCGATGAGCTTCGGCCTGGACGCGAAGAGCATGGCGCGCGGGCAGTACTGGATCCACCCGGCGATGCCGGAACTGGTCGAGAACGCGCTGCTGAACCTGCCGCTGGACTGACGTCTTCGGTCACCACGCGCGCTATGAACGGTCCGTTCCTTGCGAAATTCGCAAGGAACGGACCGTTCCTTGCAATCGGCGGGCGCTCAGACGACGCAGTCGCAGTTGCGGGCCCCGTACCGCGCCGCGAGCGCGCTCACCGCGTTCATCTCGATGTCCGAGGCGTCCATCAAGGCGGGCGAGCGGGCTCCGTCCCGCTGGAACCGCTCCCCCGCCTCGACGTATCGGCGGATCGCCGCCAGGAAGTCCTCCCGCGCGGATGCCGCCCCTCCAGGCACCGCGCGGACCCCCGTCGCCCCCTTGAGGACGTCCCTGGCGTCGTCCACCTTCGTCGCGACGTAGTGCTGCCACTTGCGCAGCTCCGTCGCGACGTCCCCCTCCGGGTCCGGCCAGTAGCGCTGGATCGCCGCCCTGCTGTCCTTCCCCACCTGCACGCACACCCGGTCCACGGCGCGGTAGAACTCGTGCGGCGAGACCACCGCCTCGGGCCGTTGTGGCGCCAAGGCGACGCACACCGCGGCGAAACACGCCAGTGCTGCCCCGTACGCCGTTCCCTCCACCACGCCGACCCCCCGGAACCGAGTTTTGAACAGGTTCAACTCGGTCAGGCTATGGCTCCGCCACCGGCGGAGTCAAGAAGTTTTTTGAACGCGTTCAGACGAAGCGGCGGCGACCGGCGAAGGCGCCGAAGGTCATCTGCGCGACGAAGACGACGAGCATCATGATCCAGGGCACCGTCCAGCCGTGGGTGAGATCGTGGAGCAGCCCGAAGAGGAACGGTCCGATGGCCGCCATCAGGTAGCCGATGCCTTGCGCCATCCCCGACAACCGCGCGGTGTCCCCACCGGAGCGGGCCCGCAGCGCGATCACCGTCAGCGCGAGCGAGAAGACGCTCATCCCGAGCCCGATGAGAAGGCACCACAGCAAGGGAGAGGCGGCGGGCGCGACCATCATGCCGATCATGCCGACGAAGCCGGGAACGCCCAGCCCGACGATCCACGGGCTCTGGCTCTTGTGCCGCGCGGCCATCGGCGCCACCACGAGACTGATCGGGACGGCGATGAGCGAGATCAACCCGAGCAGCAACCCGGAATCACCCTTGCTCACCCCCGCGTCGATCAACACCTCCGGCAGCCAGCCCATCACGACGTAGGCCAAAAAGGCCTGAGTGCCGAAGAAAAGCGTGACCATCCACGCAAGGGGGCTCCGCAGCAGCGATCGCCCGCTACCCTGCTTGCCTGCCTCCGGAACGGGCACCCGCCCCGCGCCGCGGGCCGCGAGAATCCAGACGAGGAGTGCGAGCACCGCCAGCACCGACCAGGCGCCGAGACCTTGGCGCCAGCCGCCGAACGCGTTCTCCAAGGGAGGGGTGAGCGCGGATCCCAGGGCGCCTCCGCCCTGCAAAGCGGCGGTGTACACGCCGGTCATCATGCCAACACGCGCCGGGAAGGAGTCCTTGATGACGACCGGGATCAGCACGTTCGCCAAGGCGATCCCCGCCGTGGCGACCAGGGTCCCCCCGAGCACGACGTACGGTCCGTCGAGCACGCGCAGCACCAGGCCGACGCCCAGCACCGACAGCGCGGACGCGATGGCCGCGCCGATACCGAACCGGCGGGCCAGCGCGGGCGCGGCGAATCCGGCGGCGGCGAAACAGAGGCCGGGAAGCGTGGTGAGCACGCCGGCCCAGGTCGCCGTGGCACCGAGGTCGTCACGCATCTCGCCGAGGATGGGGCCGACACTGGTGATCGCCGGGCGCAGGTTGAAGGCAACCAGGATCACCGCGACGGCGAGCAGGACGCCGCCGGTGATCACCCCCGGTCGCCACTCCGTTTCGATCGAGCCTTCGAGTTCAAGACTTTCATCGAACGGGGAAACGGATCCTCGGGAGTCGGCACGCACGTCGGCTAGTATCACATACATAGGATGATTGGATGAAGGGACAACGCTGTGCCATTGGCCACCACGCGCCGTGCCGGCCTGGTAGATCAGGTCATCGAGCAGCTGCGTGACGCCGTCACGCAGGGAGAATGGCCCATCGGGCAGCGGATTCCGACCGAACCGGAGCTGGCAGGACAGCTCGGCGTCGGGCGCAACACCGTCCGTGAGGCCGTTCGCGCGCTCGCACACACGGGACTGCTCGAGGTCCGCCAGGGCGACGGGACCTACGTGCGGGCGACGAGCGAGGTCTCCGGCGCCATCCGGCGGTTGTGCGGTTCGGAACTGCGCGAGGTGCTGCAAGTGCGGCGCATCCTCGAGGTCGAGGGCGCCCGGCTGGCGGCCGTGTCGCGGACCGAAGAGGAAGTGGCCGAACTCCGCTCGCTGCTCGAACGCCGCAATGCCGAACTGCGGGAGCGCCACTGGGAGGATTTCGCCCGCCTCGACGCGGAATTCCACTTCGCTGTCGTCCAAAGTGGACACAACACCCTGCTGACCGAGATGTACCGGGGGCTCACCGAGGTGATCACGGCCAGCGTGGCCGCGACCTCTAACGTGACGCCGGGAGGCGAGTACCTGCCGGAGATAGGGCACGAGGGGCTCGCCGAGGCCATCGCCGACCGCGACGCGGACCGGGCCGCCAGCGAGGCGTGCGGTTTCCTGGACGAACTCCTGGCCAGGGTGGAGCAGGACGAGTAAGAGCGCAACGAGCCCTCCGGCCGACCACACGGTCTCGCCCGGCGGAGACTTCACCCGTCGGGCGCCCTCTTTTGGGCCGGAGGCCTACGGAAACACGATGAAGGGGCGCCTTCGCACACAACGTGAGTTGCGTACGATACGGCGCCCCTTCGGCGTGTTTCCGTAGGCGCGATCAGGGAATAGTCAAGATTTCGGCGCCGTCTTCGGTCACCAAGAGGGTGTGCTCGAACTGGGCCGTCCACTTCTTGTCCTTGGTGGTGACGGTCCAGTCGTCGGCCCAGATGTCGTAGTCGATGGTGCCGAGGGTGATCATCGGCTCGATCGTGAAGGTCATGCCCTGCTCGATGACCGTGTCGACCGACGGTTCCTCGTAGTGCAGGACGGTCGGCGCGGTGTGGAACGCCGGACCGACGCCGTGGCCGGTGAAGTCACGGACGACGCCGTAGCCGAACCGCTTCGCGTACGCCTCGATGACGCGGCCGATCACGTTGAGCTGCCTGCCGGGGCGGACGGCCTTGATGGCGCGCATCGTCGCCTCACGCGTGCGCTCGACCAGCAGCCGCGCCTCCTCCGAGACGTCACCCGCCAGGAACGTCGCGTTCGTGTCGCCGTGGACGCCGCCGATGAACGCGGTGACGTCGATGTTGCAGATGTCGCCGTCCTCGATCACCGTCGAGTCCGGGATGCCGTGGCAGATCACCTCGTTGAGCGAGGTACAGCACGACTTCGGGAAAGCGCGGTAGCCCAGCGTCGACGGGTACGCGTGGTTGTCCAGCAGGAACTCGTGGATCACCTTGTCGATGTCGTCGGTGGTCGCGCCGGGTTTGACGGCCTTGCCGCCCTCCTCGAGCGCCTGCGCCGCGATCCGGCCCGCGACACGCATCGCCTCGATCACCTCGGGCGTGCGCACCCCGTTGCCCGTGTCGCGTTTCGGCGCCGGCCGGTCGACGTACTCGGGACGGGCGATGCCGGCGGGGACGACTCGCCTCGGCGTCTGGACGCCGGGCTTCAAGGGGGATCGAACGGACATGCTCCCAGCCTACGACCTGACGGCTAGCCGAGTCCCGCCAGGAAGCGCTGGGCGGTCTCGACCGCGGGTTTGGACGTTCCCGCGTCGGTGGTCAGGACCGCGAAGGCCAGATCCCCGGTGTAGCCGACGAACCAGCCGTGCGCACGCGTCCCGTCGCCGAACTGGGCCGTCCCGGTCTTGCCCCGCACGTCCGGCGAAGGCTTGAGCAGTGTCGCCGTGCCGTCGGTGACGACCTCGCGCATCATCCCGCGGAGCCCGTCGAGCACCTCCGGCCGGATCGGTTTGCCGAGTCCGGACGACGTCGCGGCCATCCCCCGCACCAGCGTCGGCACCGGCACCTTCCCGGCTTGGACCGTCGCGGTGGCGACGGCCAGCCCGAACGGGCTCGCCACGACGGTCCCCTGACCGAAACCGTTCTCCGCCCGCTGCGCGACGGTGTTCGCCGGCGGCACCGAGCCGGTGATCGTGGTCAGGCCGGGGATCACGAAGTCGGCGCCGACGCCGAGGTCGCGCGCGGCGTCGGTCAGCGCCGCGGGCGGCAGATCGGTCGCGAGTTTCGCGAACGTCGTGTTGCAGGACTTGGCGAACGCCGTGGACAGCGGGACGACACCGAGGGCGAACTTGCCCTCGTTCGGCACCGTCCGGTTCTCGAAGGTGGCCGTGCCGGGGCAGTCGACGGGGCTGTCCGTCCGCGCCGAACCCGCCGACAGCGCCGCGACGGCGGTGGCCATCTTGAACGTGGAGCCCGGCGGGAACCGGCCGGTGAGCGCGATCGCGCCCTGTGTGTCGGCCGGGGCGTTCTGCGCCACCGCCAGCAGTTCGCCCGTCGACGGCTGGATCGCGACCAGCGCGGAAGCCGTCGGAACCGGGGCGAGCGCCCGTTCCGCCGAACCCTGCGCCTTCACGCTGAGCGTGCTGACGACCGCGGGCGCCGGCTTGGGGTTTTCGGAGTGCAGATCGACGATCTCGCCGCCGCCCGTGTCGAGTGTGACGACGCGCCAGCCCGCCAAGCCCTCCACCTGGTCCTCGACGAGCGACCGGACCGCGGGCAGGACCTGCTTGCCGAAGTTCTTGTCGTCGGGCAGCAGCCTTTCCTGCTGGCTGAACCGGACGCCGGGCAGGTCGTAGATCTCGGGTTTCACCTCTTGGTAGCCGGCAGCCCGCAGGCTCACCACCGGATAGCCGGACCCGGGCTTGAGCGTCTTCACCCCGTCACGGATCGACTGACCGGTCACCGACGCTTCGAACCGGTTGAGCGCCGCGCCGAGTTTGTCGGTGACCGCCACCAGGTCTCCCGCCTTCGCCGGGTCGAGCACCACACTGACGACGGTCTGCGGACGCAGCAACGGCAGCCCGTCGCGGTCCAGCACCGGCGCGAGATCCGGCGGGTCGGCCTTCAGCGCGATGCTCTGCTGCGCGGCCAGTTGCGGATGGAGCGCGGTGGGCAGCCAGCGCACCTTCCAGCCGTCCTGGGTGGACTGGACCTGCGCGTCGGCCTTGTACGTCCAGGCCCGGCCGCGTGGGAGATTCCAGGTGAGCTGGTAGGTCGCCGTCCCGTTGTCCGCCCCGGACGAATGCCGGACCTGCTTGTCCACGATCTCGATCGACTCGGGGGCAAGCGTTTTCCGCGCCATCTCCAGTACCGCGCGGGCGGCATCCGGCGAATCGGTGAACGAAGCCGCGGCGGCGACGTCACCGGAAGAGAGTCCGCCGAGAAAACCCGTGACGGCGTCTTCGGGTCCGGAATCGGCGAAGAGTCCGCACCCGGCGGCCGAGAGGCCCACCACCCCCGCGAGCACGACGACGGCGAAACGACGACCTGCTGGCATGCCAGGAGATCCTGCCAGTCCCGGCCCGTTCCGGCCGGACGCGACACGGCCTAGAAAAGAACCGTCGCGTACTGCCCCACCTGCTGGAAGCCGATCTTGCGGTAGGCGGCGAGCGCCGGGCTGTTGTAGCCGTTGACGTAGAGGCTCGCGGTGCGGCCCATCCCGCGGACGAGCCTGTTCACCACGGACGCCGTTCCCGCCGTGCCGAGGCCGCCGCTCCGGCGCTCCGGATGCACCCAGACCCCCTGGATCTGGCCGACCGTGGAGGACATCGCGCCGATCTCGGCCTTGAAGACGACCTCGCCGTCCTCGAACCGCGCGAACGCCCGGCCGCCGGCGATCAGTTCCGCGACGCGAGCGCGATAACCGGCGCCACCGTCTCCATTGCGGGGGTCGACGCCGACCTCTTCGACGAACATGGCGATGGCGGCCGGAAGATACCTGTCGAGCTCCTCCGGGCGCACCGCGCGGACCAGCGGATCGGCGGCGACGGACGGGACCCCGTCGAGCGCCATCAGCGGCTGGTCGTGCCGGACTTCGCGGGCGGGGCCCCATTCCGGCTCGAGTTCGTTCCACAGCCCCAGCACCTGCTCGGCCGGGCCGACCAGTGACGAACAGCTTCGCTGGCGGCGCAGGGCGCGATCGGCGAAGGAACGCAAAGCGGAGGCGTTGCCGCGCAACGGGATCAGATTCGGCCCGGAGAAGCACAGCCCCTGGAGCCTGCCCGCGCGGACCGGACGGGAATCGGCGGCCCAAAGCTCACCACCGAGCCGCCAGGGGTCGAGACCCGCGGTCTCCACCCTGGCACTGACCATGCAGCTGCCGACCGGGTCTGTGGCGAGCGCGGCACGGACCGCGGGGTAGTCCCGATCATCGAGCAGCCGTGCACCTGCAAGCCGCAACACCACTCCAGGGTGCCAGATCAGCGGCATAAACGGAACGCAAGCTTTACGACACGCTGAGAGAACCCGAGCAGGTGGAGGCCAGGTCGGGGCCATCAAACGCTAGGAACGGTCCGTTCCTTGCGAAATTTGCAAGGAACGGACCGTTCCTAGCGTGGTCTCGACCAATCAGCCGACGGTGACGGTCGGCTCGCCTTCACCGATCGCCTGGCCCGACTCCTCGGCGATCCGCATGGCCTCTTCGATCAGCGTCTCGACGATCGCGTGCTCGGGCACGGTCTTGATGACCTCGCCCTTGACGAAGATCTGGCCCTTGCCGTTGCCCGAAGCGACACCGAGGTCGGCCTCGCGCGCCTCGCCGGGCCCGTTGACGACGCAGCCCATGACCGCGACGCGCAGCGGGATCTCCATGCCCTCCAGCCCGGCGGTGACCTGCTCGGCGAGGGTGTAGACGTCCACCTGCGCGCGGCCGCACGAGGGACAGGACACGATCTCGAGCTTGCGCTCCTTGAGGTTCAGCGACTGCAGGATCTGGATCCCGACCTTGACCTCTTCCACCGGCGGCGCCGACAGCGACACGCGGATGGTGTCGCCGATCCCCTGCCGCAGCAGCGCGCCGAAGGCGACGGCCGACTTGATGGTGCCCTGGAACGCCGGGCCCGCCTCGGTGACACCGAGGTGCAGGGGGTAGTCGCACTGCTCGGCGAGGATCTCGTAGGCGCGCACCATGACCACCGGGTCGTTGTGCTTCACGGAGATCTTGACGTCGTAGAAGTCGTGCTCGGCGAACAGCGACGCCTCCCACAGCGCCGACTCGGCCAGCGCCTCCGGGGTCGCCTTGCCGTACTTGTCCATGATCCGCTTGTCCAGCGAACCCGCGTTGACGCCGATCCGGATCGGGGTGCCGTGGTCCTTCGCGGCCCGCGCGATCTCCTTGACCTGGTCGTCGAACTTGCGGATGTTGCCCGGGTTCACCCGGACCGCCGCGCAGCCCGCCTCGATCGCGGCGAAGACGTACTTCGGCTGGAAATGGATGTCGGCGATCACCGGGATCTGCGACTTCCGCGCGATCGCGGGCAACGCCTCGGCGTCATCCGCCGACGGGCACGCGACGCGCACGATGTCACAGCCCGCAGCGGTCAGC
The DNA here is from genome assembly GCF_055588925.1 of Amycolatopsis sp. NPDC041971. Taxonomy (NCBI): domain Bacteria; kingdom Bacillati; phylum Actinomycetota; class Actinomycetes; order Pseudonocardiales; family Pseudonocardiaceae; genus Amycolatopsis; species Amycolatopsis sp. NPDC041971. The sequence goes on from NZ_JBVJCE010000019.1 coordinate 77,424, forward strand.
TCGGCGATCTGCTGCAGGGTCGCGTTGACGTCCGAAGTAAGGGTGGTGGTCATCGACTGCACCGAAATCGGGTGCTCACTACCGACGCCGACCGGCCCGACCTGCAGCTGTCGGGTCTTGCGACGCTCGGAGAGGACGGGAGGAGGAAGCGCTGGCATACCTAGAGCGACAGTCACGTCTTCAAGCGTACCTACCCCGATCGGCGGACATCCACGACGTCAGCCGTCACGGTGAGCAGCATTACCTGGGCAGCCCAACGGTGCTGACAGCGCGCTCCGTAACCGTCCTCCCGCGTCACTGGAACAGCTTGACCGGGTTCACGATGTCGGCGGTGACGGTGAGCAGAGTCACCGCGCCGCCGATGAAAACGAGCACCATGGTGACCGCGGACAGCTTCGTGTAGTCGACCGGACCACCCGCCGTCTTGCCGCGCAGTTTGCGGATCCAGTCCCGCACCCGCTCGTACCAGACGACCGCGATGTGCCCACCGTCGAGCGGGAGCAGCGGCAGCAGGTTGAACACGCCGATGAAGAAGTTCAGGCTCGCCAGCAGGAGCACGAAGATCTCCCACAGACCGCGCTCGGCGGCCTCGCCACCGATGCGGCTGGCGCCGACCACACTGACCGGGGTGTTCGGGTCACGCTCGCCGCCGAAGATGGACTCCACCACCGCGGGGATCCGCGACGGGAACTCGACCAGCCGTTTGGCGGTCTCGGAGAACATCGTGCCGGTGAAGCTGACCGTCGCCCCGACCGCGTCGACCGGGCCGTAGGTCGCCACCAGCGTCCTCGGTACCGGTGAGGCGCCGATCATGCCGACTTCCTTGACCGTGGTCTTGTCGCCCTCGGCGACGACACGCTGCACCCGCGGCACGTCGACGGTCAGGTTCAGCCGCTGCCCGCCGCGCTCGACCACGAACGGCGTCGGACCACCGGCGACCTGGACGGCCGCGAGCACGTCGGTCCAGGCGGGCGTCGGCTTGCCGGCGACCGACACGATCTTGTCACCGGCCTGGATACCGGCGGTCTTCGCCGGAGTCGGCGCGTCCGCCGGGCAGGTCGTGTCTTGAAGCTGCTCCACGGTGGTGGCCGCCCGGGCACAGGAAGTGCTGTTGATCACCGGCTGGGTGGGAGCGGCCTGCGCCTCCGGGTCCGGCAGGCCCATGGTGACGGCCATCAAGTACAGAATGATGAAACCGAGGATGAAGTGCATCGCCGAACCCGCCGACATGACGACGGTGCGCTTCCAGGTCTTGAAGCGCCACATCGCGCGCTTCGACTCTTCCGGCGTGACCTCGTCGAGCGCGGTCATACCCGCGATGTCGCAGAACCCGCCGAGCGGGATCCACTTCACGCCGTACTCGGTCTCGCCGCGGCGGAAGGAGAAGATCGTCGGCCCGAAGCCGATGAAGTAGCGCCGGACCTTCATGCCGAAGGCCTTGGCCGCCCACATGTGACCGGCCTCGTGCAACGCGACCGACAGGCAGATACCCAGCGCGAACAGCACGATCCCGAGAATGAACCAGAGCACGCGCTACTTCCCCTTACCGATCAGCGCACCGGCACGCGCGCGAGCCCAGCGCTCGGCGGCAAGTACGTCATCGACGTCGCGAGGTTCGCGACGCCATTCGTCGGCGGCTTCCACCACCTGGGCAATAGTGTCCACAATCGAGGTGAAGCCGGTGTTCTGTGCCAGGAAAGCGGCCACCAGCTCCTCGTTCGCCGCGTTGTAGACCGCCGGGATACAGCCGCCGACGTTTCCGGCGTGCCTCGCGAGCTCGACGGCGGGGAACGCGTCGTTGTCCAGCGGCTCGAAAGTCCAGCTCGCGGGCTTGTCCCAGACGCACGCCGCCGCGGCGCCGGGCACACGGTCCGGCCAGTGCAGGGCCAGCGCGATCGGCAGCCGCATGTCGGGCGGGCTGGCCTGGGCGATCGTCGAGCCGTCCACGAAGGTCACCATCGAGTGAATGATCGACTGCGGGTGGACGACCACGTCGATCCGGTCGGTCTCGATGTCGAACAGGAGCTTCGCCTCGATCAGCTCCAGCCCCTTGTTGACCAAAGTGGACGAGTTGATCGTGATGAGCGGACCCATCGACCAGGTCGGATGCGCCATCGCCTGCTCGACCGTGACATCCGCCAGCTCCTCGCGTCTGCGGCCGCGGAACGGGCCGCCCGAGGCGGTGAGGACCAGCCGGGCGACCTCGGACTCGCGGCCGGCGCGAAGGGCCTGCGCGATCGCGGAGTGCTCGGAATCGACCGGAACCAGCTGGCCGGGTTTGGCCGCGGCCAGCACGAGCGGTCCGCCCGCGATCAGCGACTCCTTGTTGGCCAGCGCGAGCGTGGCGCCGCTGGCGAGCGCGCGCAGGGTAGGCGGGAGCCCTTGTGAACCGGGGAGCGCGTTGAGCACGACGTCGACCGGGGTGGCGTCGATCATCTCGACGACCGCGTCGGCTCCCGCGAAGATGCGCGGGAGTTTGAAGTCGCCACGGTTGTAGCCGCGCTTCTGCGCCTCGGCGTACAACGCGAGCTGCAGGTCTTCCACGGCCGTCGGCCTGCTGATGGCGACGACGTCGACCTGGTGCGCCAGGGCCTGCGCGGCCAGCGCGGCGGGGTCGGAGCCGCCCGCGGCGATCCCGGCGACCCGGAACAGCTCCGGATTACGGGCCGCGACGTCGAGGGCCTGGGCGCCGACCGATCCGGTCGAACCGAGCACGAGCACACTTCGCGAGGTAGTCATCGGGTGCCATTGTCGCGCGGGCCCCGTCGGACGCGTGCAGCCAGGTGTGGGATCATTCGCGGGCAAGCGAACCATCGGGTTTTGAGGAGTTGATCGTGGCGAGCAAGGCGGTCGAAAAGCGCGGCCGGGTGGGCGTCGACACCGTTGACCCCCGCGACGAGCCGTCGGCCGAGTGGGGCTGGCACGGTTCCTTCCCGAAGGCGACGCGGATCGCGGGCTGGCTGACCGCGATCATCCTGCTGGTGATGCTGTACGGCAACCACCACGGCTGGACCGAGGACCTGTGGCTGATCGGTCTGTCCCTGACGCTGATCTTCGGACTGGTGCTCGACATGCGCAAGCAGCGCACCGCCTGGCGCAAGTAGCTCCTTCACGGCTCAGCGGCCCCCGTTCTCCTTTGGAGACGGGGGTCGCTTGCCGTCCTGGGACCACAGCTCCTTGACGATCTTGACCGCGTCGCCCGCCTCGACCCCGTAGCGATGCCGATACTTCGCCGCCGGCCGCTGGACCGCCGCGGCGACGTCCCCGATGGCGACGGTGTTCCACGTGTCGTTCGGGTAGAACTGCCGCATCACGGCGAGGAACCTGCCGGTCGCCCAGACCGGGTCGGTCCGCTGGGCGAAGGAACCCCAGCTCGCGCGCTGCTGGAAGAGCCCGACCGAGTCACCGAGGCCGCCGTCGAGGTTGGCGATACTCGACTCGACGATCACCGTGGCGATCGCGATGGCCGCCGCGCGATCGTTGAACCCCGACCTCTGGACGGTCTCGACGATGACTCTGGCGCACGAGGTGTTGTACGGGTTCATGTAGCGGCGCATCTTGGTGGCGAGTTGCTGGTTGAGGCTCTTGGCGGCGTTCGCGTCGGCGGCGGACGCGCCCGCCTGGACGCACGGCAAGGCGACGTGTTCGACCTGATCAGGCCGGATTTCGCTCGGCGGGACCAGCGTGAAGGAGAAGGCGAGGTACGCGGCGGTGAGTGAGCTCAGCATATGCGGTGACCGTTCGGTGGGTGGTCGTGAGTGACGATTCGTGTTCTAACCCGAATCGCCACTCACGACCACCTGGACAGCACGCCTGCGTGAGGCGCTACCCGATGACCACCCTTTTGAGTTAGGTTCCCCCTCATGAAGCTGCGCTGGGGTGTCACCGCTGTCGTTTCCGCTCTCGCCGCCGTGCTCCTGCCCGGCGTCGCCACCGCCGCGCCCGCGTCTTCGGTACCGATCGTGCGCTGCGAGTTCACGCCGACGCCGGAAAACCCCGCCGCCCGCCCGGTGCTGCGCCCGCTCCCCTTCGCCCTGACCCGCGGCACCGTCGACGTCACGTTCCGCTTCAACTACGGCCCCGTGACCGTGCGCCTGAACCGCGCCAGCGCCGCTCCGTGCGCGGTCCACAACCTGGCGAGCCTGGCCCTGCAGCGCTTCTACGACCGCAGCCAGTGCTGGCGCCTGACGAACTCGTCGCGCCTCGGCGTCCTTCAGTGCGGCGACATCTACGAAGCCGAGAAGGGCGGACCGGGCTACAAGTTCCCGGACGAGGTCGACGGCACCGAGACCTACGAACGCGGCACCATCGCCATGGGCAACCAGGGCCCCGGCACCAACGGCAGCGAGTTCTTCATCGTGCACTCGTTCGCGAACATCCCGAAGAACTACTCGGTGATGGGCAAGGTCGTGCGCGGCATGGAGGTGCTGGACCGGATCGTGGCGAACGGCATCATCCCGACCGATCCGAACGGGCCTCAGGATGGACTGCCCGCGAAGCCGGTGAAGATCCAGAAGGCGACCCTCGGTTTCTAAGGGCAAGCACCCGGAGTCGACAGCAGCACTCATCTGCGAATTCTTGCCAAAATCCAGCAGGGTACTGCTCATCGAAACCCGAAAAGCCTTTAATGCCCACCGAAAGAATAATATTGCGATGCATTCAAGGTCTACCCGACCATGGAGATACGCGTTGGGTGCCACTTGAAGGTCCGCGCCGTCCAATCGATCAAGGGCAGTCCAGACAGCATCGTCTTTCGCGTATTCACGCACTCCTCCCCTGATGCGGTCCATCGCCCAATCCGTGGCCGCCTCTCGTGAAACCTCAGCCTTGACCACGGCCAGCATCATTGACCTTGTCTCACCGACCACATCCCCGTGCAGTTACCCTCACCATCGATCATAATGAATTTCCACTATGATCCACTGTCTCATGTCATCTCCCCCGACGTTCGCGCTTCAGCAATTCCCCATAAAACCGGAATCGCCCATCCGGAAGCTCGCGTACCCACCCTTTCCCACTGCTTCACATTACAATTGAACTGTTCGGCCTACGTCCGACGAACGTCGTCCCTACTGGTGGACATGCCACCTCAGAAGGAGTGTCTACCGTCACACCGAAAGGGGCACCCGGGCTCGGTTGCCAGATCGCCATGAATGGCGACAGGCCGCCAACCAGCAACCAGCGGCGACCGTCAAAGGACGCAGTGTGACGGCAACCACTACCGGCACAGGAAAACCACAGCCCCCTCACAGGAACGAGCATTTCACCCTTTAGAGTGGCGCATCCTTACCGGTCAGTCCGCCGGTGCCGTTCCTGGGGGCCCACGATGATGACTCACGAGCAGTACTTGTCCACCAAGAGATTTCCGGCGCTCGACGGGTTGCGCGCGATCGCCGCGCTCCTCGTGGTGGTGTTCCACTACGGAGGACCGTCCTGGGCCATGGCCAACGGGTGGATCGGTGTCCACCTGTTCTTCGTTCTCTCGGGCTTCCTGATCACCACGCTGGCACTGCGCGAAGAAGACCGAAACGGCAGGATTTCGCTCGCCAACTTCTACATCCGTCGCGCGTTCCGCATTCTTCCGGTGTATTTCGCGGTTTTGGGCATCATCGTGGTGTTCACCTATCTGCGTGGCCAGTACACCTCGAGCGGGCTCTCCGGCGCGATGCCGTACTTCCTGACGTTCACCAACGAATTCGCCCATAACGCGCCTTTCGGTCAGTCGTGGACGCTGGGCGTTGAGCAGAAGTTCTACCTCGTCTGGCCGTTCCTCGCCTTCGGCGTCGCGGCGCTGAGCTTCCCGAAGCGGCTCGGCCTGGCGATCGGCCTGATCGCGCTCATGATCGCGCTGATCCCGGTGATGCCGTACGCCGGCGCCTACTCCCCCATCCTCATCGGTTGCGCGCTCGCCATCGGCCTCCACTACCGCAAGGGTTTCGCGGTCCTCCGTTTCTTCACCCACCCGCTGGCGAGCTTCGTCCTGCTGGCGGCGCTCGTGGTCCTCCAGATCCACGTGACGGACATCGAGGCCTTCTTCAAGGACGGCGGCACGATCGGCGGCACGACGTACGCGGTGCTGGTCGCGCTGTTCATCACGTCGCTGATCCCGCGTGGTCCGATCGCTTGGTTCTTCTCCACGCCGCCGATGCGGTTCATCGGCGAGCGGTCGTACTCGGTGTACCTGTTGCAGGGGGTGGCGGCGACCGTGGTCGCCCTTTCGATCCCTCAGCTGGCGGCCCACCGGACCCTGACCGCGATCGTCGTGACCGTCGTCGCGCTCGTCATCTCTGACGTGCTCTACCGTTGGGTCGAGGTGCCGATGATCGACGTGGGGCGCAAGGTGGTCGCCCGGCGCACGCCCGTTCGGCCCGATCCCACAGTGCGGGAAGCCGAACCCGCCCTGGCCAGGAGCTGAGCGATTCGGGCGGATCACCCTTGTGCGGTCCGGTACTCTGGTCGCCGAGGTCGAGAGGCGCTGCAACGGACCGCGGGTCCGCCACGCTCGGCCCCGGACATCACCGCAAGGGCGCCTCCCACGACATGGGAGGAGCGCTGGATGGAAACGACCGCCCTGCGAAAGCTGCTGGATGAGCGCATCGTCGTGCTCGACGGCGCGTGGGGGTCGATGCTCCAGAACGCCGGCCTCAAGCCTGAGGACTACCGCACAGAGCGGTTCCAGGACCATCCTCGTGACATCACCGGCGACCCCGACCTGCTGAACATCACCCGGCCGGACGTCGTCCTCGACATCCACCGCCAGTATCTGGACGCCGGCGCGGACATCACGACGACGAACACGTTCACCGCCACCACCATCGGTCAGGCGGACTACGGGCTCGAGAACCTCGCTTACGAAATGAACCTCCGCGGCGCCCAGATCGCGCGCGAGGCGGCGGACGCGGCGGGCGGGAAGTTCGTCGCCGGGTCGGTCGGGCCGCTGAACGTCACGTTGTCGCTGTCGCCCAAGGTCGAGGACCCGGCGTTCCGCGCGGTGACCTTCGACGAGGTGTACGCCGCGTACGCGGATCAGGTCAAGGCGCTCGCCGAAGGCGGCGTAGACCTGCTGCTGATCGAGACGATCTTCGACACCCTCAACTGCAAGGCCGCGATCGCCGCCGCCCGCGACGTCGCGCCGCATCTGCCGCTGTGGATCTCGGTGACGATCGTCGACCTGAGCGGGCGGACGCTGTCGGGGCAGACGGTCGAGGCGTTCTGGAGTTCCATCGAGCACGCCGATCCGCTGCTGGTCGGCGTCAACTGTTCGCTGGGCGCCGAGGAAATGCGCCCGCACATCGCCGAACTGTCCCGCCTCGCGGGCACCTACACGGCCTGCCACCCGAACGCCGGACTGCCGAACGCGTTCGGCGGGTACGACCAGACGCCCGACGAGACCGGCGGGCTGCTCGGTGACTTCGCCACGGCCGGGATGGTCAACGTCGTCGGCGGCTGCTGCGGCACGACTCCGGCGCACATCAAGAAGATCGCCGACGCCGTCCACGGGATGGCGCCGCGGACCGTTCCGGAGCCGAAGGCGAACACCCGGTTCAGCGGGCTCGAGCCGTTCGAGATCGGCAGGGACACCGGCTTCGTCATGATCGGCGAGCGGACCAACGTCACCGGTTCCGCCAAGTTCCGCAAGCTGATCGAGGCCGACGATCACCAGGCCGCCGTCGACGTCGCGCTGGAGCAGGTGCGTGGCGGGGCGAACCTGCTGGACGTCAACATGGACGCCGACCTGCTCGACAGCGAAAAGGCGATGACCACGTTCCTGAACCTCATCGCCACCGAACCCGAGGTCGCCCGGCTGCCGATCATGATCGACAGCTCGCGCTGGACGGTGCTCGAAGCCGGACTGAAATGTGTGCAGGGCAAGGGAGTCGTCAACTCCATCAGCCTCAAGGAAGGCGAGGAGCAGTTCCTCCAGCAGGCCCGGCGCATCCGCGATTACGGCGCGGGCGTGGTCGTGATGGCCTTCGACGAGCAGGGCCAGGCCGACACCGCCGACCGGAAGGTCGACATCTGCGGGCGCGCCTACGATCTGCTGACCCAGAAGGCCGGTTTCGTCGCCGAGGACATCATCTTCGACCCGAACGTGCTCGCGGTCGCGACCGGTATCGCCGAGCACAACGGGTACGCCAAGGCGTTCATCGACGCGCTGCCGCGGATCAAGGAACGCTGCCCCGGCGTGCACATCAGCGGCGGTATCTCGAACCTGTCGTTCTCCTTCCGCGGCAACAACGTCGTGCGCGAGGCGATGCACTCGGCCTTCCTGCTGCACGCGGTGCGCGCCGGGCTGGACATGGGCATCGTCAACGCGGGGCAGCTCGCGGTCTACGAGGACATCCCCAAGGATCTGCTGGAGCTGGTCGAGGACGTGCTCTTCGACCGTCGCGAAGACGCCACCGACAGGCTGGTCACCTTCGCGGAAACGGTCAACGGCAAGGGAACCCAGCGCACGGTCGACCTTTCCTGGCGCGAGAACACGGTCGAGGCGCGCCTCAGCCACGCACTGGTGCACGGCATCGTCGACTACATCGAAGAGGACACCGAGGAAGCACGCCAGAAGCTGCCGAAGCCGCTCGAGGTCATCGAGGGCCCGCTGATGGACGGCATGAAGATCGTCGGCGACCTGTTCGGGGCCGGGAAGATGTTCCTGCCGCAGGTGGTCAAGAGCGCGCGCGTGATGAAACGGTCCGTGGCCTACCTCGAACCGTTCATGGAGGCCGAGAAGGAGAAGGCGCGCCTCGAAGGCCGGGTCGAAACCCGCCAGGGCAACGGAAAGGTCGTCCTGGCGACGGTCAAGGGCGACGTGCACGACATCGGCAAGAACATCGTCGGCGTCGTCCTCGGCTGCAACAACTACGAGGTGATCGACCTCGGCGTGATGGTCCCGGCTTCGGTCATCCTGGACACGGCCGTCTCCGAGGGCGCCGACGCCATCGGGCTCTCCGGCCTGATCACGCCGTCGCTGGACGAGATGGTCAACGTGGCCGCCGAAATGGAGCGGCGCGGGTTGAAGCTGCCGCTGCTGATCGGCGGCGCGACCACGTCACGCCAGCACACCGCGGTCCGCATCGCGCCCGCGTACGAGCACACGACGGTGCACGTCCTGGACGCCTCGCGCGTCGTGGGCGTCGTCGGTGACCTGCTCGACGCGGACCGCGCCGAAATCCTCGACAAGAAGAACCGTCAGGACCAGGAAGAGCTGCGGGTGCAGCACGCGAACAAGCAGCGGACGCCGCTGCTGACGGTCGAGCAGGCGAGGGCCAACCCGGAGAAGGTCTCCTTCGACGACATCCCGACGCCCACGTTCACCGGTGTCCGGTATGTCTCGCCGTCGCTCACCGAATTGCGTGAGATGATCGACTGGACCTTCCTGTTCCTCGCCTGGGAACTGAAGGGCAAGTATCCGGCGATCCTGAACAACCCGGTGGCGCGGGAGCTGTTCGACGACGCGAGCACCCTGATGGACCAGATCATCGCCGAGGAACGGTTCCAGGCGAAGGGCGCGTACGCGTTCTGGCCGGCGCATTCCGAGGGCGACGACATCATCCTGGAGTCGGGCGTCAAGTTCCCGATGCTGCGCCAGCAGACCAAGAAACCGCTGTCGCGGCCCAACCGCTGCCTGGCGGATTACATCGCCCCGGCGGGCGCGGGCGACCACCTCGGCGGGTTCGCGGTCACCATCCTCGGGGCCGAGGACTTCGCGGCCGAGTTCGAGGCGAAGCAGGACGATTACCGCGCCATCATGGTGAAGGCGCTCGCGGACCGGTTCGCCGAGGCGTTCGCCGAGTACCTCCACCTCCAGGCGCGACGGGACTGGTTCGAGCCGGACGCCGATCCGAAGCTGGAGGACCTGCACGCCGAACGCTTCCGCGGCATCCGCCCGGCGCTGGGTTACCCGGCCAGCCCGGACCACAGCGAGAAGCAGGAGCTGTTCGACCTGCTCGACTCGGACCGGCTCGGAATGGGGCTGACCGAGTCTTTCGCGATGACGCCGGCGGCGAGTGTCAGCGGGCTGATCTTCGCTCACCCCGATTCGCGGTACTTCACCGTCGGACGGCTGGGCAAGGACCAGGTCGAGGATTACGCCGCCCGCCGCGGTCTCGAACTGTCCACTATGGAGCAGTGGCTGCGGCCGAACCTCGCCTACGAACCCGAATGACACAATGATCGGGTGACTGCCGAGGGCTCGGACTTCCTGCAGCTGGACATCGGGGACGCCCCGCCGGGGCGCCGGTCGGACTGGCTGGCGTCGCGGTTGCGGCACGCCATCTCCGACGGCCGTCTGCCGGTCGGCAGCAGGCTGCCCGCGACCAGGGCGCTGGCCGCGGACCTGCGGGTCTCTCGTGGCGTGGTCACCGAGGCCTATCAGCGCCTCGTCGAGGACGGCCACGTCGCCGGGCGGGGCCGGGCGGGCACGGTGGTCGTCGCGGCGCCGGCACAGACGAAGGAGCGGACGACGCCCGGGCCGCCGTCCGCGGGCACGATCTTCCAGCCCGCTCCCGGGATCGGCGTCTTCGACTCGTTGCGGTCGACCCCGGCGAGGACCGACCTGTCCCCCGGCGTGCCGGATCTGACGGCCTTCCCGCGAACGGCCTGGTTACGCGCCGAGCGCACCGTGCTCAACGACCTCTCGGCGGCGGCCTTCGGCTACGGCGACCCGCGAGGCGCGCCCGCGTTGCGGCTGGCCATCGCGCACTGGATCGCCCGCACCCGCGGTATCACCGCCGACGCGGACGACGTGCTGATCGTCGCCGGTGTCGCGCAAGGCCTCGGGTTGCTGGCGCAGGTGCTCTGCGACAACGGGATCTCCGAGATCGCCGTCGAGGATCCGAGTTCGCTGGGCGCGCGGCAGCATCTGCACGACCGGCGGCTGGCGACACCGCCGATCCGGGTCGACGACGACGGCATCGACGTCGGCGAGCTCGTGCGCGGTGGCGCGCCCGCCGTACTGCTCACACCCGCGCATCAGTTCCCGACCGGTGTCGTGCTCGGCGGGGAACGCCGTCGCGAGCTCATGCGCTGGGCCGCGGACGGCGGGCTGATCATCGAAGACGACTACGACGCCGAGCACCGCTACGACCGTCCGCCGGTGCCCGCGCTGCGCTCCATGCTCGCCGAACAGGTCTGTTACGCGGGCAGCGTGTCGAAGTGGCTGGCACCCGCGCTCCGGGTGGGCTGGATGCTGGTGCCGCCGCGGTACCGGGACGAGGTGGTCGCGGCCAAACGGTTCGCCGACCTGGGCAACGCCGTCCTCCCGCAGCTGGTGCTCGCGCATCTCATGGAGTCCGGCGAGATGGAGCGGCAACTGCGGTTCGTGCGCAAACGGCACCGCCGCCGGCGGGACGCGATGATCGACGCGCTCCGGACGCATCTCCCGGACGCCGTGGTGCACGGCGCCGCCGCGGGGCTGCACCTGACGATCACCTTCGACGCCGACTTCTCCGATCTCGACCTCGCCGCCGCCGCGCTGGAGCAGGGCGTGAAGGTGCAGCCGCTGTCGTGGCATTGCCAGCGGCCGATGAATCCCGGCCTGGTCCTCGGCTACGGGGCGAGCCCGGCGAGTGACATCGCCGAGGGCATCGCCGTCCTGGGGCGGCTTCGGCGCTAGTCTCCCTCGCGTTTCGTCCTCTGAATGCGGTGGTTCGACGGCGAACGACCGCATTCAGAGGACTAAATGCTGGAGGAAAGCCAGCAGTACGGCCGGGTCTTCGACGTGGGCGTTATGGCCCAGTCCGGGAAGCTCGGCGGAAGCCGGGCTGAGGGCGCGAAGCTGTTCGGGCCGGCTCATCGGATCGTGCTCACCGGCGGCGAGGGCGACCGGGCAGCGCGCCGCGCCGAGTAGGCCGGGCATGTCCGGCGCGCCGACGGCGAACGCGCGAGAGTCCAGGGTCAGCCGCCACCCGCCTTCGGTTTCGACGATGCCGTCGGGGTCCGCTTCGGCCAGCCCGGTCAGGCCGGCGATCTTGAGGAACGCGCGTTCGGCGTCCTCACGGTCCTGGAACACCCTGGGCGGTTTCGCCGCCATGTCGGCGGCCTTGGCGAGGTCTGACTCGCTCCACTCGACCTTGACGCCGATCGCGAGCAGCCCGTCTATCCGGAGCCCGAACCAGCCACTGGCCAGCGCGAGCCCGACCACTCCCCCCAGGGAGTGACCGATCACCAGCAGCGGACCGCGTTCCGGTAGCGAGTCGGCGACCGCTCCGGCGAGGCTTCCGAAAGCATAGTGCGCCAACCGCGGTGAGGCGCCGTGCCCGGGCAGGTCGGGTGCCAGCCAACGGTAGCCGGGCTGCAGCATCAGGCCGTCCCACACCGCGCCCGTCGCGCCGAGGCCGTGCAGCAGCAGGACGGTGGGGCCGTCGGTTCCGGCGGTGCGCATCTTCAGTGTCTCCACAGCTACCGATCTTTCCCCAGTCGGCGGTCCGCGAGCTAGTGTCGAGGCCGTGATCACCGATCCGGACGTGTACACCCGGGGCGTGCCGTACGAGCACCTCGCGTCGCTGCGCCGGGAGTCGCCGGTCACGCGGGTGGACGATTTCTGGGCCGTGCTGCGGCATTCCGACGTCAAGCACGTGCTGAAGAACCCGAAGCTGTTCTCGTCGCACCTGGGCGGGACGCAGATCCGGGACCCGGCGACCGAGCAGGACCTCGGTTACGTCCGGCGGATGATGCTCAACATGGATCCGCCCGAGCACGCCCGGCTGCGCGGCCTGCTCACCAAGGCGTTCACGCCGCGTGCGGTCGGCAGGCTGACCGAGCGGATCCACGGCTGGGCGAGGGAGCTGGTCACCGGGGTCGCCGCCGACGGCCGATGTGACTTCGCCGCCGTCGCCGCCGATCTCCCGCTGCTGACGCTCGCCGAGGTCTTCGGGATCCCCGAACAGGACCGGCGGCTGATGTACGACTGGAGCAATCGCGTGATCGGCTACCAGGACGCCGACTACGCGGTGAGCGCGACCGTCGAGGCGGACGAGGTCACCGATCTCGCGCGGGCGGCGCTCGCCGTCCGGCCGGTTCCGGGGCCGGACGGGTCGATGCCCGATCCGCGCACTCGCGCGGGGATGCCGGATCTCTACACATACGCCACCGCGCTCGGTGAGTACAAACGCCGTAACCCCGGCGACGACGTGATGAGCAACCTGATGGGGCACGTGGGCGGCGACACGGCCGGTGGCCGGGTGTCGATCGCGGAGTTCGAGAACCTGTTCTGGCTGTTTTCCGTGGCAGGCAACGAAACCCTGCGCAACGGCATCCCGGGAGGGATGCTGGCGCTGCTTTCGCATCCGGATCAGTACCGGCGGCTGCTGGCCGACCGGTCACTGCTTCCCGGCGCGGTGGAAGAGATGCTCCGCTGGTGGACGCCGGTCATGCACTTCCGCCGGACCGCGACCGAAGACGTCGTTCTGTCCGACGTGGACATCCAGGCGGGTGACAAGGTCGTCGTCTGGTTCTCCGCCGCGAACCGCGACGAGGCCGTTTTCGAGGATCCGGACCGCTTCGACATCGGCCGCACGCCCAACGATCACCTGACCTTCGGGCACGGCCCGCATTTCTGCCTCGGCGCCCAGCTCGCCAGGGTGCAGCTGCGCGCGATGTTCGAAGCGGTCCTGGACCTGCTCGGCGAAGTCGAACTCGCCGGGGAACCGGTGCGGTTGCGGTCGAACTTCCAGAACGGGCTGAAGTCACTGCCGATCCGCTGGCGGCGCTGAGCCCCTTCCCGCCCCCCCCAAGCGCGGGAAGGGGCCCTCACCCCCTGATCATTCGGCCGCGGCGAACTCCGGCTCGGCGACGGTGGATCGCGCTTCGGCCTTGCGCAGGCCGACGACTCCGGACAGCGCCACCAGGACACTGATCACGGCGATACCGGTGACGACGGTCAGCGCGGGCGCCAAACCGTTCAGCAGCGCGGCCGGGCCGGTGGCGCCATCCGCGTTGCCGGTCAGGACGGCGGTCACCACGGCGAGGCCGATCGCGCCGCCGACCTGGATCGACGTGTTCAGCAACCCGCCGGCGAGCCCCTGCTCGTCGTCGGAGATGCCGTTGGTCGCCTGGATGTTCAGCGAGGAGAACGCCAGCATGAAGCCGATACCCAGCAGGATCATGCTGGGCAGCACCGAACCCGCGTAGCTGGAACTCTCGTCGATCCGCAGGAACAGCGCGTACCCGATGACGTGGGCGACGACACCGGCGAGGATCGTGCGCGGCGTGCCGAGCCGGTCGATCAGCGGCTCGATCCTGGGCGAACCGAAGGCCACGATCAGCGCGGCGGGCAGGAACCCGAGCGCGGTCTGCAACGCGGACCAGCCCAGCACGTTCTGCAGGTACAGCATGACCACGAACTGGAAACCGATGTAGGCGCCGAAGAACGTCGCGCCGCCGAGGTTGGCGCGGGCCAGCGGGCCGGAACGCAGGATGCCCAGGCGGAGCAGCGGGTGCTTGCTGCGCTTCTCGATGAACACGAACGTGACGAGCAGGGCGAGCGCGAGCGCGAACGAGATCAGGGTCCGCGGGGCGGCCCAGCCGATCTCCGGCGCCTCGACCACGGCGAAGACCAGCAGGAGCGAACCGGCGGCACCGGTGATCGCGCCCGGGAAGTCATAGCCGCCACCGGTCTGTGGCTGGTAGGACGGGATCAGCTTGATCGCGGCGACGAACGCGGCGAGCGCGATCGGCACCGGCAGCAGGAACGTCCAGCGCCAGCCCACCTCGGTGAGCAGACCGGAAAAGACGAGGCCCGCGGAGTAACCGCTGGCACCGAACACGGCGAAGATGCTGATCGCCCGGTTGCGGGCGGGGCCTTCGTGGAAGGTCGTGGTGATGATGGACAGGGCCGCCGGCGCGGTGAACGCTGCCGCGAGGCCCTTGATGAAGCGGGTGGCGATCAGCAGCGCGCCGTCGTCGACGAGGCCGCCGAGCAGGGAGGCGAGCGCGAAGACCGCGACGGCGATGAGGAAGACCCGGCGCCTGCCGAGCAGGTCGGCGGTGCGCCCGCCGAGGAGCAGCAGGCCGCCGTAGCCGAGCACGTAGGCGCTGATGATCCATTGCAGGGCACCGGTGGAAAGGCCGAGTTCGGCCTGGATGGACGGGAGGGCGACGGCGACCATCGACACGTCGAGCGCGTCGAGGCCCACGACGACGGACACAGTGAGCAGGACACCCCAGAGGCGCGCGTCCCACCTTGTCGAGCTGGTGGACAGCTGCACGGAAGAACTCATGATCCGTACAGTACATGCACGCGCATCTAATGCAAGTGCATTAAATGACTTTGCATAAAATTCACGTGCATGCTATCTTGGGCCGCGTGAGCGACGACGCCGAACAAGACCTGCTGCGGGAATGGCACGACCTGTCCGCCCGGCACGCGGCGGTCTTCGGGCGCCTCGAGTGCCGGCTCCAAGAGCGCCACGGCCTCGGCGTCACCGAGTTCGAAGCCCTCGAACGGCTGGTGAACTGCGTCGTCGGCAAATGCCGCGCGGCCGACCTGACCGAGGTCGTCCACCTGAGCCAGAGCGCCACCTCACGTCTCGTCGCCCGCCTCGAACGCGAGGGGCTCGTCCAGCGCTCGCTCTGCGAGTCGGACCGGCGCGGGATCTTCGTCATCGTGACCGACGAAGGCCGCCGTCGCTACGAAGAGGCGAAGCCCACGCATCGGGCGACCCTCGAAGAGACGCTCACCGTCGGGGCGTGAAGCCCGGCGGTCTCACTTCTCGCCGATTTTGACGGCGGTCAGGGTGATCACCGCGTCGGCGGCCACCTTCGTCCCCGGCGCCGGATCCTGTCCGGTCTGGACCCAGTTCCGGTCCAGCGCGAGCATCCGGCCTTTCCCTGTTCCGTCGACTTCGCGCAGGTTGTACAGGCCCGCCGCCTGCATCGCGTCCTGCGCGTCCTGATGGTTCATCCCCGAAACATCGGGGACGACGATCAGACGAGCGGCGGAGGACGCGGGTCCGCTGGTCTCCGCCGGTCGCTGAACACTCACGGACGTCTCGGTCACCGTCGACGGCGCCCCCGGCCGCGTACCCGGGGTACCGCAAGCGGTCAGCACGGCGACACCGGCGACGAGGATCAGCGCGACGGTCTTTCGCATTCCCGGACTCCACTCTGAGACAGTGAGACCGAGAGGAGTCGCGCCCGGACCGCGGACCGTTAACACCCGGCCGGGTCAACTTCGGGCGAGTTGCTCGCATCACCGGAACCAGCTCCTCGACCCATTGCCCCGGCGAACCACCGACCCAGCGGCCCTCGTCGTCACGCGGCGACCACTTGGCGGTGCCGGAGTAAAGAATATTTGACATGGTGTCTAGAACTCTTTACCTTGGCTCTCGTGGCCTTGGAAGAGAAACGCGCATGGATCATGGCGGTGGTGACGGTCTTCGCCTACGTGGCGTACCTGATCGTCGTCTTCGGCCGGGCAAGCTCCGGCCCGGTCGTCGATGTCCCTTACGTGGCACCGTTGCTGTGGACCGTCGGGGCGGCCATCGTGGCCTCGATCGTGCTGCACGTCGCCGCGGCGATCGCCGCACCACGTGACGCCGGCCGCAAGGACCAGCGCGACCGCGAGATCGGCCGGTTCGGTGAGCACATCGGACAGTCGTTCGTCGTGATCGGCGGTGTCGCGGCACTCGCCATGGCGATGGCGGAGCTGGACCACTTCTGGATCGCCAACACCGTGTACCTCGCCTTCGTCCTGTCCGCCCTGCTCGGCTCGATCGCGAAGATCGCCGCCTACCGCCGGGGATTCCAAGCATGGTGAAGCCGACCAAGGTCACGAACTCCATCCGCGCCCTGCGGTTCGCGAAGGGTGAGATGACCCAAGCGGAACTCGCGGACCGGATCGACGTCACCCGCCAGACGGTGATCGCCATCGAACAGGGCCGCTACTCGCCGTCCTTGGAGATGGCTTTCCGGATCGCCCGGGTGTTCGGCGTCGGGCTCGACGACGTTTTCCAGTACCCAGACCAGGAATGAGGCCCCCGTGAAGGCGATCGCCCAAAACGAGTACGGCACCACCGACGTCCTGACACTGACCGACCTGCCCGAACCCGAAGCCGGACCGGACGGCGTGGTCGTGCGAATCCGGGCGGCGGCGGTCGACCCCGGAGTCTGGCACCTCATGGAGGGCACGCCGTACCTGGTGCGGCTCATGGGGTTCGGGGTACGGAGACCGAAGGCGCGGGTTCGCGGGCTGGATTTCGCCGGTGTGGTGCATGCCGTCGGTGCCAACGTGACGCGATTCCGGCTCGGCGACGAGGTTTTCGGTACCTGCGAAGGTTCTTTCGCCGAATACGCACTGACCACAGTGGACAGACTCGCCAAAAAGCCCGATCGGCTGAGCTTCGAAGAAGCGGCCTCGGTCCCCATCTCCGCTTTCACCGCGCTTCAAGCGCTCCGGAACCGAGGGCAGGTCGCACCGCGGCAAAAGGTCCTGGTGATCGGCGCGGGTGGCGGCGTGGGCACCTTCGCGGTGCAGATCGCCAAAGCGTTCGGCGCCGAGGTGGACGGCGTATGCGGCACCGGCAAGGTGGAGCTCGTCCGCTCGCTCGGCGCGGCCCGGGTTTTCGATTACACCCGTGAGGATTTCGGCGGCGGCTACGACCTCATCCTCGACACCGCGGGCAACCGCTCGCTGACGTCGCTGCGCGAATCTCTTACCCCGCAAGGCACTCTCGTCATCGTCGGCGGCGAAGGCAAGGGGCGATGGATCGGCCCGGTGGGTCGCAACCTGCGGGCACTGCTGCTCGGGCCGTTCGTGAAGCAGAAGCTCCGCGGCCTGTTCTCCGCGGAGAACCAGGACGATCTCCAGACGCTGCGGGCGCTCATCGAGGCGGAAAAACTGACGCCGGTCATCGACCGTTCCTTCTCGCTGGTCGAGGTACCCGAAGCCATCCGTTACGTGCGTGAAGGGCACGCCCGCGGCAAGATCGTCATCACCATCTGATGTTCTCCCCCACGTCGGCCTCCGGCCATCTTGAGAGTGTTCGCTCTCGGGGAGCGATCCGCTGAAGACCGAGGGAGAACACCGATGTCCGTCAACCGCCGGGACCTGTTGCGAGGCGCCGCCACCGCCGGTGCGCTGGGGCTGGCCTGGCCGTTGAGTTCGCGGATGACGGTCGCGCAGGCCGAGGAGGCCGCGGTGGCGCTGGGCGCGACCTGGGACGAAGCGCCGTTCACGCTCGGTGTCGCGTCCGGTGACCCGGTGCCGTACGGCGTCGCCCTCTGGACCAGGCTCGCGCCGAAGCCGATGGAGTTCGAGCAGCCGCTCGACGACACCGTCGAGGTCGCCTGGGAGGTCGCCACCGACCGCGGGTTCCGCCGCCGCGTGGCGCGCGGGACGACGGCCGCGACCGCCGGGCTCGGGCACAGCGTGCACGTCCCGGTTTCCGGACTGGAACCGGGCTCGCAGTACTACTACCGCTTCCACGCGCTCGGCAAGGTCAGCCGGGTCGGCCGCACCCGTACCGCGCCGGTCGGGCCGGTCCGGCGGGTGCGGTTCGCCTCGGCGAACTGCCAGGCGTTCCACGACGGGTTCTACGCGGCGCACGCCGGGATCGCCAGGGAGGAGCTCGATTTCGTCGTCCACCTCGGCGACTACGTCTACGAGCACGGCCAGGTCGGCGGCAATCCGCTGCGCGACCACGAAGGCCCCGAGGTGCTGACGCTGCCGGCGTACCGGCGGCGCCACGCGCTCTACAAGTCCGACCCGTCGCTGCGGGACGCCCACGCGGCCCATCCCTGGTTCATCACCTGGGACGATCATGAGGTCGTCAACGACTACAGCGGTACCACCCCGTCGTTGCGGGCGCGGCGCTCGGCGGCGTACCAGGCCTGGTTCGAGCACATGCCGGTACGCCCCGACCATCCGTCGACGCCGAGGATCCACCGGCAGCGCCGCTGGGGCGACCTGCTCGATCTGTCCATTTTGGACCTCAGGCAGTACCGGTCGGCACAGAACCTGTCCGACGGCACGATCCTCGGCGCGGACCAGAAGGCGTGGCTCAAGGATCAGGTGACCGGCGCGGGTGAGGCGTGGCACTGCTGGGTGAACTCGATCATGCTGAGCCAGCTGGCGAAACCCGGCGGCGGCTACATGTTCACAGACCAATGGGACGGCTTCCTCGCCGAACGCAAGGAGGTGCTGACCCATGTGGCCAAGAGCGGCCTCGAAGACCTCGTGGTGATCACCGGCGATTGGCATTCGGCGTTCGTCGACGACATCCGCCCGGATTTCGCGGATCCGGCCACCCCGGTGATCGGCACGGAGTTCACCGCGCATTCGGTCACTTCCGGCGCCTACTCTCCCGAATGGAACGCCACGAACGGGCCGAAGATGGGCGCGGCGAACCCGCACCTCAAGTACTTCGAGGGTAACCGGTATGGCTACGACGTCTATGAGGTCACCCCGCGCCGCTGGAGCACCCACATGCGCGTGATCGGCGACCGGCGCGACCCGCGTTCACCGGTGAGCACCCTGACGACGTTCCACGTCGACCGCGGCAGGCCGGGGTCCTATGAGGACCGGGCCACGATCACCTCCCCGGCGCAGTACCGGCGACGCTAGGCCAAAGGGGAGGTGGGGACTCAGAAGGGGTGCGGCGACGCTCTTCAGGAGCGGCGCGGTTCATCGCACGCGATCTCCGTTTCCCCCGCCCGATGAATTCACGACAATTCTTCAGCGCGGCCGATTTGGGCTTTCCATTGGGAACGAGGCGCGGGAGAAAGCATGAAGAACAATCGCGACTTTGGTCGTGACCGCCTTTTCGACGGCCGGATTCCCGGCCGCCGCGCGACTGCACCGGCGATCACTATGGAATCCTCTTCGGCGAAGATATTTCCACGACTTGCGTGGTCGCCCAGTGTGCGTCGCGATCGTCCTATCGGTACACCGTCGGACATGGGGTTCCGATCGATTTGGGGCCGTCGACGCACGTAGGCGACTTCTATGATCCGAAGGGAACGATGATCTTGACGGCGCCTTTCAGCGCCCGCTCCCTGCCGGTCCCCATCGGTCCACTTCCGCCGTGAGCCACCGATGCAGGGACAAGGCGAGTTCGACCGGCGCGTCGTACTGGATCAGATGCCCCGCATCGGGGATGACGTCCAGGAGGGCGCCGGGAATCGCGTCGGCGAGCCGCTCCGCCCGGTCCACCGGGATCCAGGTGTCGTCCGCGCCCCAGATCACCTTCACCGGCAACGCGAGTTCCGGATAGCGGTCTTGGATCTCGTCGGTGTACCGGACGTCCGCCTCGGCGATCTGCCGGTAGAAGGCGCGTTGCCCCTCCGCGTCCAGCCACGGCTCGGTCAGGGTGGCCAGTTGCGCGCCGGTGAGACCACGATGGGAGGCCGTCGCGATGTAGGACTCCAGTGCGCCCCGGTGCACGGCCGGGGGCTGCGCCTGGAAGACCTCGGCGTTCTCCGCGACGAGCCGGAAGAATTCCGAACCCCATGGCCGCAGCGCGACGACGTCCACCAGGGCGAGCGAGGCGTACTCGGCACCGTGCAGCAGGTTCGCGCGCAGGGAAACCGCGCCGCCGTAGTCATGGGCGATCACGTGCGGAGCCGTCAGCCCCCAATACCCGAGCAGGTCGGCGAAAAGCTCGCCCTGCGTCCCGAGGTCGACGGCGTGGCCGGGTTCCTTCGACGAACGGCCGTACCCCGGCATGTCCCAGACGTACACGGCGAACTCTTCGCTGAGCGCTCGTGCGAAAGGCGCCCACAGTCGCGCCGACCACGGTGTTCCGTGGCACAGCACCACCGGGGCGCCTTCGCCGAGGCGTTCCCACGCCACCGAACGGCCACGCCAGTCGAACGTCCGCGACAACTCCAGCTCGCCGAAACCCATGGTCGCGATCGTAGTCGCGGCCGGGCGGTCAGTCGGGCAGTTGCAGCTCCGCGTGCCGTTTGGACAGCATCTCCGCCAATTCCCGGAGTTTGACGTTCATGTTCTGTGACGTGTGCCGCAGCACCTCGAACGCCTCCGCGGCGTCGATCCCGCGCCGCGCCATCAGGATGCCCTTGGCCTGCCCGATCGCGTCCCTGCTGTCCAGCGCCTGCTGGAGCTGTTCCTCCTGGAGCTGCCCGCGCGTGACCGCGTGCGTGGTCGCCAAGGCGAGTGACGCGTGCGTCGCCAGGAGTAACAGCACGTCGCGGTCGGCCCTGGCGATGCCGTGCGGACGCCGCGAGTAGACGTTCAGCGCGCCGGAAAGCTGCGAACTCGACGCTTCCGGCAGCAGGGCCGTCGAGACCAGCGAATGGAAACCGAGCGCCGCGGCGGCCGGGCCGAAGCGCGGCCAACGAGCGTCCTCCGCGAGGTTGTCGCTGAACGCCGCCGCCGGTCCCGAGATCCGCGCCGCCTCGACGCAAGCGCCCTCACCGTACTGGTACTGCAACTGGTCCAGCTCGCCGGCGATCTCGTCGGTCCGCACCGGCGTGTGGAACCCGCCGTCGGGATCGAGGAGGGTGACGCTGACCAGATCCGCGCCCGGCACCAGGTCGCGCGTCGCGAAAACCACCCGCTCGAGGACCGCCCCGATCGAACCGGAATCCAGCAACGCCCTGGTCAGGGCTACGAACTGGGTGACCAGTGGCCCGGCGACGAGCCGGACGCCTTTCTCAGAGGTCACCGGCAGTTCGCCGTCGCCGACATCCTCGACGAATCGGTTCTTGTCCTGCTGCCAGTCGAATTCATCAGCCAAAGCCCGCCTCTCCCACTTCTGCACATCGGCGTGATGCACCACGGGAGTCACCGGCAGGAACCGGCGCCGAGCGCGCACCATCAACCGCCGCAACCAACCCGGTTACCGGCGGATCGGCGCTAACTTCTCAACGCTCAGAACCGCTTTCGGAAAACGACCTTAGCCGAATGCGCTCACCCCGCCTACCGCGACCCACGTTCGGCCTGTCCCGGATCGCTTCCTCCGGTCCAGACGGCCCCGAATCGTTCGCCCACCTGGCGTAATCTTCAGCACTCCTCGACGAGACGGCCGATCGCGTGCCGACTCATGTTTCATCCCGGGTTTTGGTTGGTAACCAGGCGGGTGTCGCCAAGAACCGGGGGTGATCACCGTGTCCTCCGTCCACGCCGAGGAGCAACGACGGATCATTGCGGCGTGCTTCGCTCGAAGCGGGCTCACCGTGGAGCAACTGTGGCTGAGGTACTTCGCCCTGGGCGGCGACGTCAGCGAAGTCGAACTGGACGCGTTCCTGCAGGGCGTGCTGCCTTTGCCCAGAATCCAGCGGGACATGGTGACCCACGCGGTCAACGAACGACTCGATGAACTCCCCGGCGTACGACGGGCGCCTTACAGCCGCGAGACCGGTGAGAGCACTCGTCCTCGCGGTACTTTGGCCGCCCTGCTGGAACTCCTGGACGGCGCCCACCATGCCGCCCCGGAGCGGTTGCCCGAGGTCATCGCCGCCTCGGGCCGTGCGCTGGACCTCGAGATCGCCGTCTACCTCGCCGATTACGACCAGCGTCACCTCGTCCCACTGCCCGGGCCGGTACGCGGACGGCGACCGTTGCCCATCGAGACGGGCACCGCCGGTCAGGCCTATCGGCACGTCGAGACCCTGCTGACCGAGGAGCCGGAAGGACCGCGGTTGTGGACCGTGCTGCTCGACGGCGACGAGCGCATGGGCGTGCTCGAGATCGAGGCCGGTGCGGACGCCGACCTCCACGACCCCGCCCTGCGAACCCAGTGCGAATGGCTCGCGTCCCTGGCAGGCCATCTCGTCGCCGCCGCGATGCGTTACGGCGACGCCCTCGACATGAGGCGGCGTGGACGACGACGTGGCCCCACCGCGGAACTGCTCTGGCAGAACCTGCCCCCGTTGACGGCGGCGACGCGCGACGTGATGCTGGCGGGCGGTGTCGAGCCCGCCTACGACCTTCGTGGTGTCACCTTCGACTACGCCCTTTCCGCAACGACGGCGTGGCTGGCCATCTTCGACGCCGGCCGGGACAGCCCGTCCGCGGGTCTCGTGGTCTCGACGGCGCTCGCGGCCTACCGGTCCGCCCGCCGCGAGGGCCAGGACCTGCGCGGCCAGGAGATCGCTGTCGACAAAGCGCTCTCGACACAGTTCGGTGACGGCCCCGCCGTCCGCGGCACGCTGGCCGAAGTGGACCTCGCCCAGGGCGACCTGCGCCATCTGGAAGCGGGCGGGCCGCCCCCGCTCGTGCTCGGCACCGAGCACGAGCCGGCCTCGTCGAATGACGTGTCCACAGTGGACAGTGCGCCGCGGTCGCCGTTCGGCGCCGGACCACCCGGCCGGATCATGACCACCCGGCTCCGGCCCGGAGACCTCCTCTTCCTGCACACCGAAGGCCTCTCGGGAGCGCGTGCCGCCGACGGCGAACGGTTCGGGTTCGCCGAATGCCTGAACGCCAATGCGGAGCAGCTACCGCCCGAGACCGCCCGGCGCGTGCTCCAGGCGGCGAAGTCCCACTGCCGCGGCGCTTTCACCGGAGACGCCGGTCTGCTGATCGCTCACTGGCCCGGCAGGCCGTGACGCGATTCAGCCGATGAAGTCCACGTCTTCGGTCTTGACCGTCCCTCCCTTCCTGCCCGGCGCGGCCTGATACCGCCAGTACAGATTCGTATGGGCGATGACCTGCTCCGGCGCGGGCGCTCCCCACGTGGTTTTGTCCACGGTGGTGTGCGCGTCACCCACCAGCGTCGCGTCGTATCCGCGGACCATGGCGCCGTGCAGTGTCGAGCGGATGCAGGCGTCGGTCTCCGCCCCGACGACCACGAGCCGCCCGACCCCGCGTTCGGCCAGGACCCGCTCCAGATCGGTGCCCTCGAACGAGTCCCCATAGGCCTTCTCGACGAGCGGCTCAGCGTCCTCCCGGCTCAGCTCGCCGACGATGCGCCATTCTTCGCTGCCGCGCACGAGTTCCTCGTCGGCATGCTGAACCCACACGACCGGGACGCCTTCCCGTCGTGCCCTGCCGACGAGTCCGCCGATGTTCGCGACCACCGCGTCGCGCTCGTGGCCCTCGTCGACGACGCCGTTCTGGACATCGACTACGAGGAGCGCGGTGTTCGGCCGGTTGTCGAGAGTGGTCATGACGTGGTGTCCCTCCTGGTCAGGCTGCTGCGGCAGACCTTAACCCGGAGCACCGACAAGAACCGGCGATCAAGCGCCGGGGACGGCCAGCGCCTTCGCGTTGCGCCGGACGTCGGACCACGCCCCGTCACGGCACAATCCGCAGGAGGGGCCGAAGAACTCCGCGCGGGCGCGTTCGTCACCGGAAAGCCAGAACCGGAACCACGCCGTGATCGCGCCGCGGAAACCGCCGCCGTTGCCGACAGGCGTGAAGTGGCCCGCCCCGCCGAGTTCGCCGTAGAGCGCGGGCACCTGGTCCGCGGCGCGATATCGCGGGATCACCAGCAGCCCAGGAACGACGATGGTGTCGAACTCGCCGCCGAGGAAGAACGAAGGCCCCTTCAGCGCCGTGGCGGAACCCTGCGGCCCCGGCTCGATCGGGATCGTGGTGGTGACGCGGGCGTCGGCACCGGCGACGATCGCCCCGCCACCGCCCTGGGAGTGGCCGGTGGCGCCGATGTGCGCGGTATCGATCTTGCCTTGGAAGCGGCTGCCGGGGCGGGAGTTCTCGGCGATCAAGGTCGTAGCTCCGGCGAGCATCTCCTGACCGGACCCGGCGTTCGGTGTGTCGGCCGCCGCGACCACGAAACCGTGAGAGGCCAGATGCCGCAGAAGGCCGTCGTAGCTCTTCGGGTTCGCGCCGGTCCCGTTACCCCAGAGGATCACCGGATGCTTCTCCAGCCGCGAAGGCCGGTACACGGTGTGAGTGCTGTCAAGTGCTTCGACGGTCACCGCGAAGGGACCGGGTTTGCTCCACTGATCCGCGATCCCGGTCGGCGCGGCAGGCGCCGCCGTCGCGGCGGGCGCGAGACCCATCGTCGCGAGCGCCACCATCCCGGCGACCAGTGTCCGTGCGCGAAGTTTCCCCATCATGGGTCACCGTCCTGTTCCGTCGGGGGCCCGTTGCCCGCGACGTTCCCTTCCCAGGGTGTCGGTCCGGTCACCGCAGGTCCATGGGGCCGATCACAAGATCGGGCGAACGGATCTTGTGATCGGCCCCAAACCGGGTCCGGTTCTTCACCCAGAGGTACGGTCGCGAAGAGGGGGCCATCGCTACGCCCGTGCCGCGGCCCTCGCCGAACCCATAGTCGAGATGTGTCGCGAAAGCCACTTTCGCGACACCTGACGTCCCGAAAGTGGCTTTCGCGACACCGTCACCCCACGGCCGCGAGCCCCCCCGACCCGACACCTCTGCGTCACCCCTCAATAGGACGACTTGTCACTCACGACCCCCGCAGCCGGGACGCTGCTCGAACCGTCCACTGTGGTCTTCACCCGAACGTGGAAAGCCCGTCCAGCAACCTGTCGACGTCCTCGGCGCTGGTGTAGGGCGCCGGCCCGACCCGGAGCGCCGGATCCTGCAGTTTCAAGGCGGCGAAGACTTCGTAGGCATAGAAGGAGCCCGCGGGGGCGACGATCTTCCTTTCGGCGAGATGCCGTTGTGCCTCCCGCTCGCGGCCGCCGAGGCTCATCAGGACCGTCGGGGTCCGGTCGGCCGCCTTCCCATGCACGGTGACGGCGTCGCCCAGTCCCTTTTCCAGTCTGGCGCGCAGCGTGCTTTCGTGCTCGTGCAACGAGTCCATCGAGTTCGCCAGGCGCTCCCGCCGTGCTCCGCCCGCTCCGGGGTCGAGCGCGGCGAGGAAGTCCACCGCCGCCGTCGCGCCCGCGAGCAGCTCGTAGGGCAGCGTGCCGAATTCGAACCGTTCCGGCACGGTGCCGGGTGACGGCATGAGCTTGTCCGGCTCGACGGTTTCCAGGAGGGCGGGAGACGCGCCGAGCACCCCGCAGTGCGGGCCGAGGAATTTGTACGGCGAGCAGACGAAGAAGTCCGCTCCCAGCGCGGGAACGTCCACGTGTTCGTGGGCGGCGTAGTGCACGCCGTCCACGAACACCAGCGCCCCGGCGTCGTGGGCCAGCTCGGCGATCCGGCGGATCGGCGGCTTGGTGCCGAGGACGTTCGAGGCCGCCGTGACCGCGACCAGCCTCGTCCTCTCGGTGAGGACGAGGGAATCGAGATCGAGTTCGGTGGTTTCCGGATCGATGTCGAGCCAGCGGACGGTCATCCCGATACGTTCGGCGGCCTGCACCCAGGGCCGGACATTGGCGTCGTGATCGAGACGGCTGACGACGATCTCGTCACCTTCACGCCAGTCCTTGGCCAGGTGCCGGGAAAAGTCGTACGTCAGCTGGGTGGCGCTGCGGCCGTGGACGACACCCTCGGCAGGGACGTTCAAGAAGTCGGCGTAGGCGGCGCGGAAGTCCGAAACGACTCGCTCCGCGTTGCGTTCGGACGGGCTGACCGTGCCCCGGTTCGACAGTGGAGAGGTCAATGTCCCGGCGATGGCGTCGGCGACGGGCCGGGGTGTCTGGGTACCCGCGGGTCCGTCGAAGAAGGCGGTTCCCTCGGCGAGGGATGGGAAGTGAAGCCGGAGGGCGGCGACGTCGATGGCCATGCCCCCGACTCTGGCATCCGGTGCGGGACCGGGTAAACGCTTCGTGGCCGGAACTTTCACCGGCCACGAAGCGTCCCGGGCTCAGTACAGGTTCAGCCGGTACGCCCCGGACTGCGCGGTGCCCGCGAACAGGTACCGGCCGTCCGCGCTGATCGCCATCGACAGCACCCTGGTGTCGGGCAGCGCGCCGGGCACGGGCGACCAGGTGCGGCCGAAGTCCGTGCTGCGCAGCACGCCTCCCCCGGTCGAGTCGCTCGCGAACCACACCCGGAAGTCGAACGGATGCGGCAGGATCCGGCTGATCTGGAGAGGATTCTCGCCGTCACGGACGCGGCGGAACGTCCGGCCGTCGTCTTCGCTGAGCAGGATGCCCGCGCCGCCGGCGAGGACGCGTCCGCCACCCCATCGGCCGACCGAGATCGAACTGACCGGTTCGCCGGAGACATGGGTCCAGGTCTTGCCGCCGTCGTCCGACCGGGACAGGCCCCGGGAGTCCCCGCCCCAGACGCGGTTCGGGTTCCACGGGTCACCGGCGAAGGCGATGAAGCCGCTGTCGGTCGCGAGCTTCTCCCAGGTCTTCCCGGCGTCGTCACTGCGGTAAAGCACGTAGCCGCTGGGCGCGAAGGCCGAGACGAGAAGCCTGTTCGGGTCGGCCGGATGGGCGAAGATCGCCCTGGGAAGACCCTCCTTCGCCTTCGCCGCGAACTGCCAGGTCCGCCCGCCGTCACCGCTGCGGAGCACGTCGAGCGCGAAACCGTTCCGGGTGACCTGCCAGACAACGTCCGGACGGCCGGGCGAAACGGACACGCGCGCGTCCTCGTGCAGCCGGTCGGTGGGATGCGACTGCCAGACCCTGTCCGCCGCGGAGACCTTGCCGCGCGGGAGCGGGGTGTTGTAGATCTCCTGCACACCGGCCGCGACGACGTGCTCCCGCAGGAGGTTCCCGGTGGTCACGAGGTCGCGAATGGATTCGCCGGGTACACCGATCTGCCGGTAGCCGCTCTTGCCGGCGTCCGCGTACACACCGCGGTAGAGCGAGGAGATCAGCGTGGTGGCGGCTTTACCGGCCGCGGCGGGGAGATCGATCATGTCGCGGACGCCCTCGCCCGGGGCGGGCACCGGTTTGCGGGTCCAGGTGCGGCCGCCGTCCGCGCTGACGTCTATGTCGTTATACGTCGAGACGTACAAACGCCCGCCGACGAAACGCGGTTCGCGCAAGGGCTGCCCGCCGGGTTCGCGGCGCAGCACCGTCCAGGTCTTGCCGCCGTCGGTGGAGCCGTGCAGTTCGGGGCCGACCGTGACCGCGAGCAGCTTGCCGTCCGAAGCGACCTGTCCCACCTCGCCGTTGGTCCGGTACACGAGTTCGGCCCGCCGCTCCTTGCCGCTGACCCCGCGGACCGCCCAGAGCGCGTACTCCGGGTAGACGGTCGTGAAGTAGGCGTCGTCGCCGACCAGCGTGAGTTTGAGCGCGCCGACCGGCGCGGCGATCCCCTCGCGCGGCCAGCTCCTCGGCACGTCGTTCCAGTGCACGCCGCCGTCGATGCTGACGCTCAGCGAATCGAGGTTCTGCACTACGACGACGCGGCCCGCCGGATCCGTGGCCATGCCGAACGCGCCGTCGGGGTACCACTCGCGCAGGGTCTCCCAGGTCTGCCCGCGGTCGGTGGTGCTCAGCAGGAGGCCGCGCCACTCGCCTTGGAAGCCCGCGGGTTTGTTGCCCACCGCGAGCATCCGGTCCGGGTTCACCGGATCGGCGAAGAACCCCTGGATGACGGTTTCCGCGGGCAGGCTCCGGCGCGCGGACCACGAAGCGCCGCGATCGCCGGAGAGCCACAGCGTGGGCGGACTCGGCTGCATCATCGCGAGCCCGGCGGCCGAAGCGGCCAGCAGGCCGCCGACGCTGTTCGGGCCGACCGGTTCCCAGCCGCCGCGCGGCAGCCCGGTCGCGTTGACGTCCGCGGGCGGTCGCTGGGGCTCGGCGGTGGCCACCGACGTCGCCCCGGTGGTCCCGAGAACCGTCAGCAGCCCGAGAACGAACATGCGTTTGGTGATCGATCTCAGTTTCATGCGGGAGATCTTGGCGCAAGATCCGAAAAAGAGATAGAGGATTCGTCGGATCTTTGCCTGCCGATAACCCCTTGCCATTGCACATATCCGTTGTCGAAGGCTTGACAACACCGGTACTCATCCGATCATTCAGCGGACGATGATCGCGATCGACGCGGCGGCGAGCAGGGCGAGGTACGCGATCGCGTGCGCGCGGTCAGGGATCCGGCCTGCCATCCGGCGCGTCACGGCGATGGTCGGTAGCGAGCCGCACAGCAGCGCGCCCGCGGCCACCAGGTCGATGTAGCCGAGGTGAGCGGTGCCCGAAGGCGTGCCCGTCGCCGCGAAGGCGTAGACGGCCGTGCCGATCACCGCCACCGGCAGGCTCAGCGGGTTCGCCAGTGCGGTCGCGTCGGCCATCGGCAGGCCCTTACGCCGCATGAGCGGGACGGTGAGCACGCTGCCGCCGACCCCGAGGAAACTCGCCACCGCGCCGATCCCGGCCCCGCCGGCGGTGGTGGTGATCGCGCCGAGCGCACGCGGCCGGAGGTCGTTTCGCCTGCTCACGAATCCTTTCCGAACCACGCTGTCGGTGATGGTCAGCGCGAGGTAGGCGACGAAGAGCCAGCGCAGGACACTTTCGTCGGCCACCGTGGCGGCGAAAGAACCGAGCACGGCGCCCAGACCGACGAAGGCGATGAGCGGCCACAGATAGTCGCGACGAAGCCGCCCCGTGCGCAGCTGGGCGAGGGTCGCGCTCCCGGCGTTGACCACCATCACCGCGGTCGAGGTGGCCACCGCCACGTGCATCGCGCCCAGGGCGTGGGCCGGCTCGGCGCGCGCGAAGGCGTAGACGACGGGCACGGTGATGAATCCGCCGCCGAATCCGAAAAGGACGGTGGTGGCCCCGCTCAGGCAGCCGAACCCGAGGAGCACCGAGATCTCGATCAGCACTCCTTCGACGGTAGGCACTCCCGGTGCGGCGGGCATTCGAAAGAGCGCCAGTTTCTTTCGCGGATCGGACACCCGGCGTAGCCTGGGTGAGGTGCGCGACATCCCCATCGACGAGGTCGACCACCTCGACCGCGCGGTGGTGGCGATCCGCACCGATTACCCGCCGGGGCACCGGATCCCCCCGCATCGGCACCGCCGCTCGCAGTTCCTCTACAGCGCGACCGGATCGATGCGGGTCGAAACGGTCGACGGCACCTGGACCATCCCGACCCGGCGCGCGGTGCTCGTGCCGCCGGAGACCACCCATCAGGTCTTCACGACGACCGTGAGCACCCGCAGCCTGTACATCGAGCCGAAGACGGTGCCGTGGTTCCCGCGGCGGTGCCAGGTCGTCGAAGTCTCCTCACTGCTGCGGGAGCTGCTGAACGAGGCCGTCGGCGTGCCCGAGCTGTACACCCCACGCGGACGGGATGCCGCGGTCATCGGCCTGACCCTGCACGAGATCCGCCGCTCCGCCCCGGTCCAGCTCGACCTCCCGCTGCCGAAGCACGAACGGCTCCGCGCGCTGTGCGAGTCCTTTTTGGACGATCCGGACATCCACGAGCCGGTGAGCGCCTGGGCATCCCGCCTCCATGTCAGCGAGCGGACCCTGAACCGGATGTTCACCGCCGAGACGGGGATGGGGTTCGCCCGCTGGCGGCAACGGGCCTGTGTCCTGCATTCCCTGTCACTGCTTTCGGATGGCCGTCCGATCGCCGGCATCGCCGCCTCGCTCGGCTACGAGAGCCCGGCCGCGTTCTCCACCATGTTCACCCGGCTGCTCGGCACGTCGCCGAGGGATTACCGCGCCGCTGTCTCGAACTGACCCGCGAACTGGCCGTCGAGCAGTTTCCTTCTCCCGCCTCGGTTCCTTGCCTGGCCGAGGCGGGAGAAGGCCGGTCCTCAGCCCCGTTGTGCCCGTGCCGCCCCGAGGCAGTACGCGCCGAAAGCCGCGACCCCGACGGCGACCACGATGAGCAGCACCGTGCCGAACGGCTGAGCGGCCAATGTGCGCAGGGCGGCGTCGAGCCCGCCGGAACGAGACGCGTCGTGCGTCAGCGCCGCGTATCCCACCAGTACCGCGACCACGCCGAACACGACACCCCTTGCCACATAACCGATCCTCCCGAGCCGCTCCACCCACCGCCGGGTCCCCGACGGCAGCGACGAGAGATCGAGATCGCGCACGAAGTTCCGGCGCACCCCGTTCACCACCGAAGCCACCGCGACGCCGAACACGATGACGGCCACCACGATCACCAGGAACGGCCCGGCGGGCAACTCCAGCAACCGCGCGGTGAACTCCTGCTGCTTCTGGTCACCGCTGCCCTGTTCTCCCGCGCCCGCGGCGACCTTGGCCGCGTAGAAGCCCAGCGAGATCCCCACCAGGCAGCGCGCTCCGGACGAAACCCGCTTGACGGTCCGGGTCCGCTGCTTGTCGATCCAGGTGTAGCCGACCGCGGCCAGCAGCGCCTGCCACAGGCCGTACGCCACCAATCCCACCGCCAGCACCCATAACAGCACGCCGCCCACCGGGGTCGAACCGACCTCGGTGATCGCGCCGCGCCCATCGGCCTCCTGGCTGCCACCGCCGACGGCGACACGCACCGCGAGGTACCCGATGAGCAGGTACACCAGGCCGTAACAGCCCATCCCGATCCGTCCGAACACCTGGACGGCCTTGTTGTGGCGCACCTGTTTCGCCTTGGTCTCGGACATCCGGTTCACCTTCCTTCTGTGTCTTCAACCGAGTGTCACGGCCGAAGGCGAAGACCGCCGGGTGACTGGTCCGTCCGGCCCAACGCGAAGCGAAAACGCCTAAGCGAGGAGCCAGTCTTCCGTGTCGCGGTGCCTGCCGAGCCCGGCGGCTTCGAACTCGTCGAAGTGGTCGCCCTTGAGCACGCCGAGCCACCGAAGCGCCCGAGAAATCGGACTGCCGTCGGGCTCGTCTTCAGCCGGATGCAGCGGGCCGAGGACCGTCTCACCGCTGTCCCACACCTGCGCGGATTGCGTGCCTGCTCCGCCGAAGTACTCGGCTTCGACGTACGCCACGGCACCGCGCTGGGAGCACTCGACGAGCAGTCGCCCGAAGCGAGCGGGTGACGTCCAGAACTCCCCGAGGTCGGGCACCCCGGTGTCGAACAGCGCCTCGGTCAACGGCATCAGTGACAGGCGCCATCCGAGCGAAACGAGCCGGGCGCCGGAGAACGAATCGATCACGTCACCGCGCGCGGACTCGGTGACGATGACGGCTTGCAGGCGATACACGCCCGCATTCTGTCACGATCACGGCGCACCCAGGAGCTCTCGCGTCGAGTCGGCTGATCGTCCACACTGGACAGATCAGGCCGCGGCCGCCGTCAGCGGCGGAGCCAAGGGGCGAGCAACGTCTCGAGGTCGGCATCCGAAAGCGCGTACGGCCCGCGGTGGAACTCGTGCCAGCGCGAAGCGTCCCGCGCCGCCATGTACTCCACCTCGAACGCCCGCATCAGGACGTACGTGAAGGTCACCGAGCTGAACCGCTCACCGAGCAACGTCCTGGCCTCGCGCGCGACACCTGTCGCGCCATGGCCGATCACGTCCGCGAGCTTCAGCTCCTCCGCAGCCGGATCCAGCAGGCTGGGGGCATACATCACGACAGTTTCTCCATCATCGAAAGGAAAACTCAGTTCTCGGCGGCGAGCTGACCGCACGCCGCCGCGATCTCCTGGCCACGCGTGTCACGCACCGTGCACGCTACTCCGCCCGCGTTCACCAGCCGGACGAACTCCCGCTCCACCGGCTTCGGCGAGGCGTCCCACTTCGAACCCGGGGTCGGGTTCAACGGGATCACGTTCACATGCACCAATTGCCCCAGGTGCTGACGGAGCCGCTTCGCCAGCAGCTCGGCCCGCCAAGGCTGATCGTTGATGTCCCGGATCAACGCGTACTCGATCGAGACCCGCCGGCCGGAGGTGTTCGCGTAGTACCGGGCCGCGGACAGCACCTCGTCCACCGACCAACGCTCGTTCACCGGCACCAGCGTGTCCCGCAACTCGTCGTCCGGCGTGTGCAGCGAAACCGCCAGCCGCACCTGCATCTTCTCGTCCGCGAGCTTGCGGATCGCCGGGGCGAGGCCCACCGTCGACACCGTCACCGAACGCTGGCCGATCCCGAGCCCCTCCGGGGAGGGATCCGTGATCCGCCGGACCGCCGCGACCACTCGCTTGTAGTTCGCCAGCGGCTCGCCCATACCCATGAAGACGATGTTCGACAGACGGCCGGGGCCGCCGGTCATCAGCCCGTCGCGCATCACGGCGGAGGCGGAGCGGACCTGGTCGACGATCTCCGCGGTCGAAAGGTTCCGGTCGAGGCCACCCTGCCCGGTCGCGCAGAACGGGCACGCCATGCCGCAGCCGGCCTGGCTCGAGATGCACAGGGTCGCGCGATCCGGGTAGCGCATCAGCACGCTCTCCAAAAGCGTCCCGTCGTGCGCGCGCCACAGGGTCTTGCGGGTGGTGCCGTCGTCGCAGGCGAGTGCCTTGATCTCGGTGAGCAGCGTCGGCATCAGATCGCCGACGAGCTTCTCCCGCGACGCCGCCGGGATGTCGGTCATCTCCTCCGGGTTCACCGTAAGCCGCGAGAAGTAGTGGTTCGACAACTGCTTCGCGCGGAACGGCTTCTCACCCAGCTCAGCGACGGCGGCGGCCCGCTCGGCGGCGGTGAGGTCGGCGAGGTGACGCGGCGGAAGGCCACGCTTGGGCGCGTCGAAGATGAGAGGGAGGGCAGTCATAGCCCAACCAGTGTCCCATGTCCATCTCCGACGCACCCGGGCCGCCCCGGTTCACCGCTTCCACACAAGGCTCTGAGACCCAATTCACACAGAAGTGGTTGCTGAGTCGACTGGTTCCGATATATCGTGAACGTGTCGAAACAGTACGTAGAGAGGATTTACATCATGCGACGACGACCTTTCCCTCCAGAACACGGCCGACCCGCCTTCGGGCCTTGGGCACGCGGCGGCTTCGGCGACTTCCCTCCAGGACCGGGCGGGCCGGGACACCGGCATCGCCACGGCCGTCGCGGTGGCCCCGGCGGACGACGCGGCAAACGCGGTGACGTCCGCGCCGCGATCCTCGCGCTGCTTTCCGAACAGCCGAGGCACGGGTACGAGATCATCCGCGAGATCGGCGAGCGCAGCGGCGGCTTCTGGAAGCCGAGTCCCGGCTCGGTCTACCCGACCCTGCAGATGCTGGCCGACGAAGGCCTGGTGATCAGCAAGGACGAGAACGGCAAGAAGCTGTTCGAACTCACCGAATCCGGCCGGGCGTCGGCCGAACAACAGGACGCCGTCCCGCCGTGGGAGCAGATCGCCCACGACGTCGACCCGGTCGAGGTGAACCTGCGCAAGGCGGGCGCGACCCTGGCCGCGGCGGTCGGGCAGGTCATGCACGCCGGCAGCGAAAGCCAGCAGGCCCGCACCGTCGACGTGCTCAACGAGGCACGCCGGACGATCTACGGCATCCTCGGCGAGGCCGAGGACGGCACTCCGGACGAGGCATCCGCCGAGGACACGGAGTGACCTGGCACGACGAGGCCGGTGGGCTTGGTACGCGTGTGCACGCGATAGCCCACCGGCAGCGTCAGGTGCCGCTCCCCGGCACCTGACGAAACCTCGTTGAGGCGCCGGACCTCCGCGATCGCCTTCGCCGCGACCGGAGCGCTGAATTCGATCTTCAGCACCGCTTCCATCGCGGCGGCGTCCTCGAACAGCCACCGCGTCAGCACCTTGCGGCAGTCGAATCCCTGACGAGCGAAGAACTTCTCGACCCCGGGCGGGTCGTACCGCGGCAGATCCAGCCGCATCCAACGTCCGTAGGGTTCACTCGCCACATCGAGATCCACGATCATCAGGGTCCCGCCCGGCCGCAGCACCCGCTCCGCTTCGCGAAGACCGGGTTCACAGCCTGGACCGAAGAAGTACGCGGTGCGCGCGTGAACGACGTCGAAAGCCGCGTCCGGCAAGGGAAGCCGCTGCGCACGGCCTTGCCGCACCTCGACGTTCGACAGTTCCCTCACCCGGCTTCGCGCGTCGCGCACGAGTGGCTCATGGGGTTCGACCCCGACCACCGACCGCGCCGTCGCGGCGAACCGCCGCAGATGGAACCCGTCACCACAGCCGATGTCGAGGACGTCCTCACCGGACCAGTCGCGACATCCGCCGAGCACGCGCCAGATCTCGTCATCGACGTCCTGCGCGCGGTTCTCGACCTCGTAGGCCTTTTGGTAGTACCAGATGTTCGGACTCGGCAGCACCTCGTCACCGCTGCGGCGGAAGGAGGAGACAGCTCGGGGAAACCAGCGCACGGAAGCTCCAACGACGGGACACCGGGCTGGGTTCCATGCTCATCCGGGTCGAATCCTTAACAGAAACAACGCGGTCAGCGACTAGACTTTACTCCCACCGGAAAGGGAGAACCGCATGTCGCTTGGCTCGGCCGCCCAAACTTCCGTCATCCCGTCAGGAATCCCGTGCTGGATCGAGCTCGCGTGCCGAGACGAAGCGGCCGCACAAGCCTTCTACAGCGGGCTGTTCGACTGGGAGTTCACCGTTCAGCGTGATCCGGCGACGCCGACCGGCCGATACTCGATCGCGACGCTGAACGAGGTCCCCACCGGTGGTCTGTACCGCGCGGGCGCGGACGGGCCGACCGGCTGGAGCGTCCACATCTCAGTGCCCCAGGTGGCCGCGGCCGCCGAATGGGTGGACAGTCTCGGTGGCCGGGTCACTCTCGGGCCGATGACGATTCCCCATCGTGGCAACATCATCCACGCCATCGACGCGTGCGGCGCGCACGTCGTCTTCTGGGAGCCGCCCGCCACCTGGCAGTTCGCGACCGGGGTGCCCAACACCTTCAGCGGCGCTGATCTCAACACCCACGACGGCGCGGCCGCGGATCACTTCTACTGCCGTCTTTTCAACTACACCAGCCACCAGATCGGCGACGGCGCGGCGCTCGACTACGCCGAATGGCTCATCGAGCACGAACCGGTGCTGTACCGGTATGTGATGGGCTCGGAATATCGGCCGGACACTCCCCCGCACTGGATGGTCTACCTCGAACTCGACCCGGCTCGCGGCGCCGACGCCGCGGCGGGGCAGGCCTTGATGCTCGGCGGCACCGTCGTGGTCCAGCCCTACGACACCCCGTACGGCCGGATGGCGATCCTCGCCGACCCGGACGGTTCGGTGTTCGCCGTGATCGACCACTCCCGGGCCACCGAGGGCTGGGGCACCGCCGAAGTCGACGATCCTTACGACGACTGAACCGAAGAGCCGGGGCGACGCCGTCACCCGGGCTCTTTCGTCAGAGTCCCGCCCAGAACCCGCAGTCGTGCACGGCCGCGAGGTCGACCGGGCCGATCTCGCCCGGCGCCAGCGACTGCGTCCGCGGCGAGGGACGCCACTTCGGCAGTTCTTCGCCGTTCGGATTCCCGGTTCGCGCGAACGCCGTCCAGTACTGAATCATGTGCGCCGCGAGTTCCTGCTGCGCTGGCGTCAATTTCGCCGGAAACCCGGCCAAATCAGACAAATAAGCCAGTTCGGATCCGTGGGCGGCGCCGGAGCGCATTCCCGGCGGAGCGGGGAAAAGCGGCGGCGCGTCCCGGTCGGCGAACTCGTAGCCGAAGGTCCGCGTGCGCTCGCGCAGCAACCGTTCGGTCCCCACCTGCGGACAGCCCCAGATCCGGCCGGTCATCGCGTCCGCGAACGCCATCGCCGGACCGCCATGCTTCGCCGACGGGTACCGTGCGGCGACGAGCGGCGCCTTCTCCTTGAACGCGGTCCGCAGCAGCTCTTGGTAATGCTCCTCGGTGAAGGGCTGGCCCGGGAACAGGGAAACGAACAGTCTCGCCTCGTCCCTGGTGACCCCTGACAGCACCGGCACGCGGGTGAAGCGGCCCGCCTTCAGCGCGTCGGCCGGATGCTCGGGCAGCAGGCCGGTGCCGAACGCGGGCGTCCCGAGCGGCTGGTTCACCAGATCCTTGACCGGAAGCCTCCGCAGGCAGGCGACGTCGGCGCAGCCGAGTTTCTCGGCTCCTTCAGCGCCCATCGCTTCGACGACGGCGCGGGGCAGATACGGCGAGCCCGCGGGTACGCCGGGGAAGAAACCGCCGTCGGGCCAGGTCAGCGTGCACGGACCGCTCTGGATGATCGCGCGGTGGAACAGCCCCGCGGCCGAAGGGGAGACCAATTGGGCACAAGTGCTCATCGCACCGGCGGATTCGCCGAACAACGTGACGTTCCGGGGATCGCCGCCGAAGGCACGCGCGTTGCGCTGCACCCAGCGAAGGGCGGCTTGCTGGTCTTGGAGACCGAAAACGCCGGAGTCGCGGCCGAGTTCCGGATGCCCGAAGAAGCCGAACACACCCAGCCGGTAGTTCACGGTCACCACAACGACGTCCCCGCCGAGCGCCATACGCTTGAAGTCGTAGTCGCTGCCCGCACCGGAGGTGAAGCTGCCACCGTGCACCCAGACCATCACCGGACGCGGTTCGCGCCCCGGCCCGGCCGGGCTGATCACGTTGAGGTACAGACAATCCTCGGCGTCGCTCGGTGCCGAACCGAGGCCCGCTCCCTGCGCGCATCGAGGCCCCGGCTTGGCCGCGTCCCGCACGGCGGTCCACGGCTCGGGTCTCCGTGGCGGCGCCCAGCGCAGGTCGCCGACCGGCGGCGCGGCGAAGGGAATGCCTTGGAAACTCCGGTATTCGCCGGTACTCACGCCCCGAACGGGACCGGAATCCGTGCGGACGACCGGACTCGCGCCCGCTTCCGCCACGGTCGTCGTCAGGGCGCCGAGCGTCACCACGCTCAGTGCCATGGCCAGAAGTCGCTTACTCATCCGTCGAGTGCGCATACTCCGAGCTTGGCCCGGCACTCCAGGCTTGTCACCTGCGGTTCGGCTAAACGGGGACGAACGCCGAAAGCAGCAACCAGGAGACCACGGCCGAAGGGAGCAACGAATCGAGCCGGTCCATCAGCCCGCCGTGCCCCGGCAGCATGTTCCCCATGTCCTTGACCCCGAGATCACGCTTGATCAGGGACTCGACGAGGTCGCCCAGCGTCGCCGTGCAGACGATCGCCGCGCCGAACAGCACACCCTGCCAGGCGTGGCCGTCGAGCAGCAGGCTCAGGGTCAGCGCGCCGGCGACCACACCGGCCACGAGCGAACCGGCGAAACCTTCCCAGGTCTTCTTCGGGCTGATACTGGGCGCCATCGGATGCTTGCCGCCCAGTACACCGGCGATGTAGCCGCCGGTGTCCGAGGCGACGACGCCGATCATGAACGCCAGCACCCGGCCGACGCCGTCCTCCGGCGGGACGAGCATGGCGGCGAAGGCGCCGAAAAGCGGGATGTACGCGACGGCGAAGATCGACGCGCTGATGTCGCGCAGATAGCCGTCCGCGCCGCCGGGCAACCGCCACAGCAGGCAGACGAGCACCGTCAGCACGAACGCCGTCAGCGCGCCTTCGCGGCCGTACGGCCACGCCAGCCAGATCATCGCTTGACCGCCGACGAGCACCGGGACCAGCGCGATCCGGATGCCCGCCGCGCGCTTCAAGGCCCCGGCCAGCTCGATCGTGCCGACCGCGATCGCGATCGCGATGATGCCGATGAACAGAAAGCGCACGGTGAGCAGGGACGTGATGATCGCCGCCCCCAGCAGCAGCCCGACCCCGATCGCGGCGGGCAGGTTGCGGCCGGCGCGGGAAACCTTCTGCGCCGGTTCCGGCTTCTCGGCCGGAACCGGTTCCGGGGCGTCCACCCGGTCCTCGCGTTCCTCGCTCACCTGACTCATCAGACCTCGAGTAGCTCGGCTTCCTTGTGTTTCACCAGCTCGTCGACCTTGTGGCTGTAGGTGTCGGTGAGATTCTGGAGTTCCTTCTCGGCGTGGACGACCTCGTCCTCGCCGGCCTCGCCGTCCTTCTTGATCCGGTCGAGCTCTTCCTTGGCCTTGCGGCGGACGCTGCGGATCGAGACGCGGGCGTCCTCACCCTTGGCCTTGGCGACCTTCACCATCTCCTTGCGGCGCTCTTCGGTGAGCTGCGGGATGACGATGCGGATCACGTTGCCGTCGTTGCTCGGGTTGACGCCGAGGTCCGACTCGCGGATCGCCTTCTCGATGGCGTTGAGCGAGCTCTGGTCGTAGGGCTTGATCAACGCCATCCGGGCTTCCGGGATGTTGACGCCCGCCAACTGGTTCAGCGGGGTCGGCGCGCCGTAGTAGTCGACGACAACGCGCGAGAACATCCCAGGGTGAGCCCGGCCGGTGCGTACCGACGACAGGTCCTCCTTGGCGACGGACACCGCTTTTTCCATCTTCTCCTCGGCGTCGAGGAGGGTCTCGTCGATCACGGCAACTCCCGTAGTTGTGTATTCGTACCGATTGCGAAGATCAGAGCAGGACTACGCGGGCACCCCGTCGGCGGGGGTGTCGACCAGGGTGCCGATCCTCTCACCACCGACCGCGCGGGCGATGTTCCCCTCGGTGAGCAGATTGAACACGATGATCGGCATGTTGTTGTCCATGCACAGGCTGAACGCGGTGGCGTCGGCGACCTTGAGGTCCCGTTCCAGCACCTCGCGGTGGCTGATCTCGTGGAACATCTCGGCCGTCGGGTCGCTCTTCGGGTCCGCGGTGTAGACGCCGTCGACGGCCTTCGCCATCAAGACGGCTTCGCAGCCGAGTTCGAGCGCGCGCTGCGCGGCGGCGGTGTCCGTGGAGAAGTACGGCATGCCGACCCCGGCGCCGAAGATGACGACACGGCCCTTCTCCAGGTGGCGCTCGGCACGGCGCGGGATGTACGGCTCGGCGACCTGCCCCATGGTGATGGCGGTCTGCACGCGGGTGGGCAGGCCCTCCTTCTCCAGGAAGTCCTGCAGCGCCAGGCAGTTCATGACGGTGCCGAGCATCGCCATGTAGTCCGCGCGGTCGCGGTCCATACCGCGCTGCGACAACTCCGCGCCGCGGAAGTAGTTGCCACCGCCGATCACGACGGCGATCTGCACGCCCGTCCGCGCGACGTCGGCGATCTGCTGAGCGACCGAGTGCACCACATCCGGATCAACCCCGATGGAACCGCCGCCGAACATCTCGCCGCCCAGCTTCAACAGCACCCGCCGGTATCCGCCTTCGACCCGGACACCCATGTCGCCCTCCCTAATGCTCCGAACCCGACTGTGCCCCGTCCCCGATGGACGGAGACGGGGCACAGTGGTGATTCTTGTGTTCCGCGCCTGGATCAGGCCTGGCCGACCTCGAACCGGGCGAACCGGCTCACGGTCACGCCGGCCTCGTCGAGCAGGGCCTTGACGGTCTTCTTGTTGTCCTTGACCGACGGCTGCTCGAGCAGGACGTTGTCCTTGTAGTACGCGTTGACCTTGCCCTCGATGATCTTGGGCATGGCCTGCTCCGGCTTGCCCTCTTCACGGGCGGTCGCCTCGGCGACGCGACGCTCGTTCTCGACGATCTCGGCCGGGACCTCGTCACGGGTGAGGTATTTGGCCTTGAGCGCGGCGACCTGCATGGCGGCGCCACGGGCGGCCTCGGCGGCGGCCTCGCCCTCACCGGTGTACTCGATGAGCACGCCGACGGCGGGCGGGAGGTCGGCACCGCGACGGTGCAGGTACGTGGTGGTGGTGCCCTCGTAGGCGGCGACGCGGCGCAGCTCGAGCTTCTCACCGATGCGGGCGGCCAGCGCCTGGACGTGCTCGTCGACGGTCTTGCCGTCGAACGTGGCGGCCTTCAGCTTCTCGACGTCGCTGGTCTTCTCGGCCTGCGCGACCTCGACGATCTTCGCGGCGAGGGTCTGGAAGTCCTCGTTCTTCGCGACGAAGTCGGTCTCGGAGTCGAGCTCGATCAGCACGCCGCCGTCACCGGCGACGAGGCCCTCGGCGGTGGCGCGCTCGGCGCGCTTGCCGACGTCCTTGGCGCCCTTGATACGCAGGAACTCGACGGCCTTGTCGAAGTCGCCGTCGTTCTCTTCCAGCGCCTTCTTGCAGTTCATCATGCCGGAGCCGGTCAGCTCGCGGAGACGCTTCACATCTGCGGCGGTGTAGTTCGCCATCGTGGGTGTGTCCGTCCTTTTTCAGGTACGAGAAAAGTCTGTGGGGAAAGTCACCCGTGGGGCCGCCCGGAGGCGGCCCCACGGGCTGGGTGGATCAGGAGGAGGCGGTGGCCTGCTCGGCCGGAGCTTCAGCAGGAGCCTCGGCGGGGGCCTCGGTGGGAGCCTCGGCCGGGGCCTCGATGGGAGCACCGGTCGCGGCGGCCGCTTCCTTGGCGTCCGCGGCGGCGGTCTCGGAGCCGGCGAGCAGCTCCTTCTCCCACTCGGCCAGCGGCTCGTCCGTGGCGACGCCGGCTTCGGGCTTGGCGTCGGCGGAGGAACCGTTGCGGCTGGAGCGGGCCATCAGACCGGCGGCGGCGGCCTCGGCCACGACCTTGGTCAGCAGCGCGGCCGAACGGATCGCGTCGTCGTTACCCGGAATCGGGTAGTCGACCTCGTCCGGGTCGCAGTTGGTGTCCAGGATCGCGACGACCGGGATGTTCAGCTTGCGAGCCTCGCCGACGGCGATGTGCTCCTTCTTCGTGTCGACGATCCACACGATGCTCGGCACCTTGGCCATGTCGCGGATACCGCCGAGGGTCTTCTCGAGCTTGTCCTTCTCACGGGTGAGCGTGAGGATCTCGCGCTTGGTCAGGCCGGCGAAACCACCGGTCTGCTCCTGCGACTCGAGCTCCTTCAGACGGAGAAGACGCTTGTGCACCGTCTGGAAGTTGGTCAGCATGCCGCCGAGCCAGCGCTGGTTCACGTAGGGCATGCCCACGCGCGCGGCCTCGGAGGCGATGGCTTCCTGAGCCTGCTTCTTCGTGCCGACGAACATGATGGTGCCGCCGTGCGCGACGGTTTCCTTGATGAACTCGTACGCACGGTCGATGTACGTCAGCGTCTGCTGCAGGTCGATGATGTAGATGCCGTTGCGCTCGGTGAAGATGTAGCGCTTCATCTTCGGGTTCCACCGACGGGTCTGGTGCCCGAAGTGCACGCCGCTGTCGAGCAGCTGCTTCATGGTGACGACGGCCATTGCCGGAATCGACCTCTTCTGTGTCGTGCGCGCCCGGCTCCGCCGGGACGCGCTTGCTCGGTTCGTCGCTCTCGGCCCGGGTGGCCGATCGCCCTGGTGCCGATGCTCGGGCCCGGACCCGGGAGTGAAGTGAATCCAGGGACCGCCGGGCCGTGTGCCCCCGGCTGTCCTGACCCTCCGTGAGGAGATCGGCCATCGGGGGCGCGCACGTGCACGCGAAGTCAGCCCGCTGACGCGGACCGCGCAAAAGAGTCTACTCCCTGTCGTCACCGGGTACCGCACCGGCAGCCCCTGATGAGAGGGGTTGTCCACAACCGCCTCGGTTATCCACGGATTTCACCGCCCGGCCCCCTCCGCTCCGTCACTCCCCCAGCCTGGAACACATGACGATGACGAGCTGTTCCCGCCCTGTCACCAGGCATTCCTTCGCGATCGACCGCACCGGCGGCAGGCACCGCCGCCCGGTGCACCCTCGACGCCTTCCCCGTCTCGCGATCCTCGCGACCGTGCTCGCGATCTTCGCTTCGGCGGCGATGCCGGGAACGGCCAGAGGCGCGCCCAC
This sequence comes from Amycolatopsis sp. NPDC041971, assembly GCF_055588925.1. NCBI lineage: Bacteria > Bacillati > Actinomycetota > Actinomycetes > Pseudonocardiales > Pseudonocardiaceae > Amycolatopsis > Amycolatopsis sp. NPDC041971. The sequence continues at coordinate 119,708 of NZ_JBVJCE010000019.1, forward strand.
ACCGCGAGGGCGCCTCTCTTGGCCGCTCCCGTCGGCACCGAGCGTCACCAGGTACTTCGAGCCACCCTCGACGCCGTACGGCCCAGGTCACCGGGGCGTCGACCTCGCCGCGGCGCCGGGCACGAACGTGCTCGCGGCCGCCGAAGGAGTGGTGATGTTCGCCGGTCAGGTGGCGGGCCGCGGGGTGGTTTCGATCGATCACGAAGGAGGCTTGCGCACCACCTACCAGCCACTCGCCCCGACCGTCACCGCGGGTGATCAGATCTACCGGGGTCAGGTGCTGGGAACACTCGCGGCGGGCCATCCGGGCTGCCCGGAGCAGGCATGCCTGCATTTCGGCATCCGGAAGGGCGAGGAGTACGTCGATCCGCTCGCCTTGATCGGTGAACCGTCCGTGATCCGCCTTAAACCGTGGGAAGGAGATTGAGCGTTCCGGGAAAGCGATGCCGTTGGTCGCGGAGTCTTTCGGGGCGGGGTCGCGTGGTGTCGCCGAGGGTTGCCCGCGAGGTCGCAGGGTAGGTCGCGTGGCCCCTCGTTTTGTTCCCTGGCATGGTCCTGCTGGCCCCTTGCCCCTTGCTCCCCGTCTCGGCGGATGGCGTGATTCACGTGTCCAGACACGGGACACGCGTGATTGGGGACCGAACACGCGTGATCGGAGAGCGAACACGCCGGGGCCGGACTCCACACCGGATGTTCTGGCTGGACACACGTGACCCGGATTCACGCGTGTCGTCCGCCCGAGCACACGTGCCGTCCGGCTGGACACACGTGCCGTCCCTCCCGGCGGGAGAGTGCGACGCACTCACGCAAGAAAGGGAGCCTCCGGTAGCGCGGCAAGACGCGAGCTTCGGGCCTCGCAGCTCGCCCAAAGCGGACCCTGCGGACCCTGCGCAGGCGGCAACTCGCCTGATCATCGCGGGACAGGACGGTGGTTAGGCTTGCTCGACGAGTTTGGCGCGCAGGCGCATGACGGCGCGGGTGTGCAGCTGGCTGACCCGCGATTCGGTGACGCCGAGGACCTTGCCGATCTCGGCGAGCGTCAGGCTCTCGAAGTAGTAGAGGCCGACCACGATCCGGTCGCGTTCGGTGAGCTGGGCGATGGCCTGCGCCAGCTGGCGGCGGTTGTCCTGGTCGACCAGGACGGCCACCGGGTCGACGGCGCCATCGTCGGGCAGGGTGTCGACCAGCGAGCCGCTGTCCTTGCCCGCGGCGACCAGGTCTTCCAGCGCGATGATGCTGGTCAGTTGCAGCTGGCCGTAGAACTCGCGCAGGTCGTCGACGCTGATTTCGAGCTCGGCCGCCAATTCGGCGTCGGTCGGGGTGCGGTTCAGCCGGGCGCCGAGGCGTTCCAAGGCACGCTCGGCCTCACGGGCCTTGCTGCGCACCGCCCGGGGAACCCAGTCCTGGGAGCGGAGATCGTCGAGGATCGCGCCACGGATGCGTTGCATGGCGTAGGTCTCGAACCGCAGGCCTCTGGCGGGTTCGAACTTCTCGATCGCGTCGACCAGGCCGAAGATCCCGGACTGGATCAGGTCACCGACGTCGACATGGGTCGGCAACCCGGTACCGACTCGCCCCGCGACGTACTTGACGAGCGGGGCGTAGTGCAGCACGAGCCTGTCGCGCACCATCTGGTCCGGCGACTCGGTGAACTCCCGCCACAAGGCTTGGATTCCTGCGTCCACTTCGTAACTGGTCCGCGTTTCGGGCGCGACGGCAGGACCGTCACCGCCGGGACGGTGTTTCCCGGCGGCTTCGGTGACATGTGGGTCGGCGGTCATGGGGCCGCCGTTCTCAGCATGCGACTCAGGGTGGTCTCCGTGCTCGTGCGGATGCGCGTGCGCCGCCGGTTCGGGCCGCCGGGTCACCTGCCGAGTCCTCCCCGGCATCATCGGGCCCGGGGGTGCGCGCGGTCGTGGATCGCCTTCAGCCGATCGACGGTCACATGAGTGTAGAGCTGCGTTGTAGCCAGCGTAGCGTGACCAAGCAGTTCCTGAACGCTCCGAAGATCGGCGCCGCCTTCGAGCAGATGAGTGGCCGCCGAATGCCTGAGGCCGTGCGGCCCCATGTCGTTCGCGCCCGGCACCGAGCCGACGGCGTCGTGGACGACCCGGCGGGCCGCCCGCGGATCGAGCCTGCCGCCTCGTGCTCCCAGGAAGAGCGCCGCTTGCGCCGGCCCCGTCGTTTCGACGGCGAGCTTTCCCCTGCCCTCGTCCAGCCACAGCCGCAAGGCCGCTTCGGCGGGGACACCGAACGGCACGACTCGCTCCTTGCCGCCTTTGCCCAGCACGAGCACGACCCGGCGGGAGAAGTCGACGTCTCCCACATCCAGCCCGCACAGTTCCGAGACCCGCACACCGGTCGCGTAGAGCAGTTCCACGATGGCACTGTCCCTCAAGGCCACCGGGTCGCGCTGTTCGGCACCGGCGGCTGAGAAGCGCATGACGTCGCTGGCCTGCTCCGCTCGGAGGACTCCGGGAAGCTTGCGGTGCGCGCGTGGCGCCACCAACCGTCCGCCCGGATCCGACGCGAGCGCCCCACCTCGATGGGCCCACGCGGTGAAGGTGCGGGCCGCCGCCGCTCGCCTCGCGAGTGTCGTCCGGCTGGCCCCTTCCTCGCGTTGCCGGGCGAGCCAGCCACGCAGTGTCCCGATGTCGAGATCGGAGAACCGGCCGCCGTTCCCGTCCACGAAACCCATCAGCGAGACCACGTCGCCGAGGTAGGCACGCACCGTATGCGCGGACAGCCCGCGTTCCAGCGAAAGGTGTCGCTCGTAGTCGTCGATCAGCTTCCGGACAGGCTCCGGCAGCGCGGCACGGGCGGCGCGCAGATCGGGTCTGCGGGCGTGTTTCCCCGTGCCGTGGGGACCTTCGGTCGACGGCATGCCGATCACGCTGCGCGATGTATGGCGGATGGTCAAGTATCGCCGCACCCTGTTGCGGTGTCCGTGGTCGGATCGTGCCGGGATGGCGCCTCAGGTGTAGGCCAGTCAGGTCTTGGCGGCCCGTCCTCGCCACCCTGCGTCACTCCTTTCCGCGAAGCCGTCGAGTTCCAGTTCGGGAAGCAGCGAGCGGACCCGCTCGAGCGGGATCCCGGACTCGGCCGCGATCCGTTCCTCGGGTCTCGCTGACCGGTCGGACAGCGCGTCGTGTACTCGCAGTGCCTCCGGGCCGAGCCGATCGGTGCGGCGGTGCGGTTTCGACGGATCCGCGCCCGCCGAACCCAGCCGTCCGGCGGTCTCGAGGATCTCGTCGACCGAGGTCACCAGCGTTGCTTCGCCTTCGCGGATCAGCGCGTGGCAGCCGGCCGACATCCCCGACGACACCGGTCCCGGCATCGCCATCACGACCTTGCCGAGGGCCCCTGCCGTGGTCGCGGTGTTCCGCGCGCCACTGCGCCTGCCCGCCTCGACCACGACGGTCCCTTCCGTGAGCGCCGCGATGAGCCTGTTCCGCACGAGGAAGCGATGCCTCGCGGGCGAGGTGCCCGGCGGATACTCGCTGACCACCGCGCCGGTCTTCGCGATGGTGCGCAGCAAGGTCGCGTGCTGTGCCGGATAGCCGACGTCGACTCCACAGCCGAGCAGCGCGACCGTCGTCCCGTCGGCACTCAACGCGCCCCGATGGGCCGCGCCGTCGATGCCGTACGCCGCCCCCGAGAACACCGGGATGCCCCGGCTCGCGAGGTGATAGCCCACCTCGGCCGCGTTGTGCTCGCCGTACCCGGTCGCCGCGCGGGCACCGACGATCGCGATCGCCTGGTCCACGGACTCGTCGAGCCTGGCCGGACCGCGTACCCACAGCGCCAGCGGAGGTGCCGCCCCGGAGACGCCCCTGCTCTGGGCCAGAGTCAGGGAAAGCAACGGCCAGGCCGGCCATTCGTCGTCTTCCGGGATGACGAGCCGGGTCTCATCGGCGGCCGCGCGCTCCAGATCCCGCTCCGCGTAGTCGTGTGCTCGCCTCGCGGCCGTCTCGTCGCGCACCTTCGGCGGGCATTCGGCACGTCTCACTCGTTCCGCGGCGACGACAGGACCGTGTTCACCGACGAAGCCTGCCAAAGCGGGCGCCGGAGGCTCCGCAACGCGCAGAAGGTACGACCGCGCGATCCGCTCGGCTTCGAATTCACTCATCCGGATGACCTTTCCCGGAAGTTCAGGGCCGCCGCGACCTCGTCCGCTTCCGGTTTGTCGGCGCCCTTCAAATCGGCGAGCGTCCAAGCGATGCGAAGGCAGCGGTCCGCGCCGCGCGCGGTGATCGCGCCGCGTTCCAACGCGCGGTCCAGCAACGCCGTGACCTGCGGAGGCAGCGCGAACTCGCGACGCAGTGCCGGACCCGGCACCTCCGCGTTCGTGAGCCAGCCCTGCTCCGACCACCGTTTTCCGGCCCGCTCGCGTGCCTCCAGCACCCGTTCCCGGACGACCGCCGACGATTCGGGCGGCTCGCTCAGATGTGCGCTGAGCACGGAAAGCGGACGCAACCGAACCCGCAGATCCACCCGATCGAGTAAGGGCCCGGACAGCCTGCCCATGTACCGCCTTCGCACGGTCGCCGAACACGTGCAGTCGGCGTCTTTCGTCGGGGCGCAAGGACACGGATTGGTCGCCAGCACCAGTTGGAAGCGTGCCGGGTACCGCACAGAGCCTTTGACCCTCGCGATTCGCACTTCGCCCTCTTCGAGCACTGTGCGCAGCGACTCCAGCCGTTCCGGGCCGAATTCGCACACCTCGTCGAGGAACAGGATTCCCCGGTGTGCCCGGCTGATGGCGCCGGGCACGGCCAGGCCACTGCCACCGCCGATCAGGGCGGGCACGCTGATCGAATGATGCGGCGCGACGAACGGCGGCACGGTGACCAGCGGTTCGGACCGCGAAAGCGAGCCGTCGATCGAATGAACCGCTGTCACCTGCAACGACTCCTCGGCGGTCAGACGGGGGAGAAGTCCGGGAAGTCGTTTCGCGAGCATCGTCTTGCCCACCCCGGGCGGGCCGGTCATGAGCAGGTGATGACCACCCGCCGCGGCCACCTCCAAGGCCCACCGCGCTTCCGGCTGTCCCACGACGTCGGCGAGGTCGGGCACCCGCGGCGGCTCCTGGACGACGGAAGGCTCGGGCCGGGTGAGTTCCCCTTCGTCTTTGAGCCAGTCCGCGAATTCACTTAGCCGGGTTACCCCGCCGACCTCCAGCCCGTCCACGAGTGCCGCTTCGAACAGCGACTCGGCGGGGACGACCGCCCGCCGGTATCCGGCATTGCGCGCCGCCAGCAGCCCCGGCAGCACGCCGCGGACGGCCCGCACCCGGCCGTCGAGGGCGAGCTCGCCGAGCAGCACGGTGTTGAGCAGCTTGGTGGCCGGAACAGATCCCGTCGCGGCCAATACCGCGGCCGCGATGCCCAGGTCGTAACCGGATCCCACCTTCGGCAGATTCGCCGGGGAAAGGCCGAGGATCACCCGCTCGTCCGGCCACGTCCGCCCTGAATTGCGGACGGCCGAGCGGACCCGGTCCTTGGCCTCTTTCAGTCCGGTGTCGGGCAACCCGACCATCGTCACCTTCGGCGCGCCGCCGCCGATGTCGGCCTCGATCTCGATCATCCTGCCCTCGACGCCGAGCAGCGCGACGGACCAGGCTTTCGCCAGCGCCATTCAGAACGCCGCCTTGATATGGCGCACCTGAGGCCGGGCGTCGGGCCGGGCGACGATCGCGATGATGTCGTAGCGGACCGGGCACCAGCGGAGCATGAACGCGCGCTGCCATTGGTGCGCGAGACGGCGGATGCGGTCGGCCTTCTCCGGGGTCACCGCCTCGGCGGGGGTACCGAAGCCGACCCCCGTCCTCGTCTTCACCTCGCAGAAGATCAGCCGTTTCTTGTCCGTCGCGACGAGATCCAGTTCGCCGTCACGGCAACGCCAATTACGGCTCAGTACGACGTAGCCCGCCTTCTCCAGATGCCGGACCGCGAGTTCCTCGCCCCAGCGGCCCAGCTCGATGTGCGGTGCCCCGGCGGACGGCTGTTCGGCCGTGTTCATCATCTCGATCTCCCTCGGCGATCGTCACAGTGCGTGTGCGATCAACGCTGCCAGGGTGAGCGGATGCCGAACAGGCTCGATTCCGGCGCCTGTGGACAACTGGGGTGTTGTGGATGGTTCGGGCGTCGCGGGAGCTCACCGGACGGAATCGTCGGTGGTCTGTGCTAAGTCGCCCCGCGAATACCTGAAGGCCCCCTTCACGTGCCTGGACACGATGAAGAGGGCCTTCAGGTAGTTCGAAGGTCAGCCGGAGAACGGCCCTTCTTCCGGCAACCGGAGATCCGGCTTGTCGAGCTCCTCGACGTTGACGTCCTTGAACGTGATGACCCGGACGTGCTTGACGAACCGTGCGGGCCGGTACATGTCCCAGACCCACGCGTCGGACATGCGGACCTCGAAGTACACCTCACCGCCGCCGTCGCGCACCTGCACGTCGACGGCGTTGGCCAGATAGAACCGCCGCTCGGTCTCCACCACGTACGAGAATTGGCCGACTATGTCGCGATACTCGCGGTAAAGCGAGAGCTCCATCTCGGTCTCGTACTTCTCGAGATCCTCTGCGCTCATGAAATCCGCGCCCCTCCTCGCGATTTTGCTGCTGTTCCAGCGGCGGAGCGTTCATTGTTACCCACGTACGGGCCGAGGGCACGTATCGGCACGCTCGGGTTTTCCAGAGCCGCCACGGTGAGCACGACCGGGTGAGGCGGCCGCACCCGGTGCGCGGCCGCCGCGGTGGCCACATTGGCGTACGACCAGCGATGGACCGGGCTCGGACCGTGAGTGCTCAGGGCGGCGCCGTGGTCGGTGGTGCTGTACCCCTTGTGCACGTCGAAGCCGTAATGCGGGTGGACGTCGTGCAGGTCGCCCATGATCCGGTCCCGGGTGACCTTGGCCAGCACGGACGCCGCCGCCACACACGCGATGGCCTTGTCCCCCTTGATCACGGGGATGCTCGGGGCGGGCAGGCCGGATACGCGGAATCCGTCGGTCAGGACGTAGCCCGGCGTGGTCCGCAACGCCGAAACCGCACGTCGCATGCCTTCGAGGTTCATGACGTGGATGCCGAACAGGTCGACCTCGGCCGCCGGGACGACGATGACCGAGTAGTCGACGGCACGCTGGACGACCCGGTCGTAGACCCGGTCGCGGGCCTTGGCCGTGAGCACCTTCGAGTCGGTGAGCTCGGGTAGCCGCGCGGCGTCGCCGGGGCGCAGGACACAGGCGGCCACGACGAGCGGGCCGGCGCAAGCACCGCGCCCTGCTTCGTCGACACCGGCGACGGGCCCGAGGCCCCGCCGGTCCAGCGCACCCTGCAACCCCCAGAAGAGGTCGCCACGCACCACTGCCCGCGGCGGCCGAAGCGGCTCGGCCGGTGTGAGCGGTACAGGAACTCTCAAGGCCTTACCGCCTCCGGTCGACCGCCTTGCGCACCCCGGATGACATCCGCCTGCCGAGGAAGACCACCGGCCACGCCGCGGCGATGCCGACCCCGAGGGGAAGCCCCTGCTGCCAGGCCGGCGCTCCCAGCGCCAGTGGCTGTGCGTTCGCCTGCGGGTTGTGGTCCGAAACGCCACCCCAGCGGCCGGGCGGGAGCACGATGACGCGCGCCTTGCCGATGATGTTGTCCACGGGAACGGCGCCGTTCACGCCGCCGTTGCCCTGGAACCGGGAGTCGCTCGAGTTGTTGCGGTTGTCGCCCATCATCCAGACGTATCCGGCGGGCACCTTGACCGGGTCGAACGTCTTCTGGGTGGGCGGCAAGCCCTCTTCCCAGTGGATGTACGGCTCGTCGAGCGCCTTGCCGTCCACGACCACGCGGTTGTCGTCGCAACACTGGACCGTCTGACCGCCGACCGCGATGATCCGCTTGACGAAGTCACGCTCGTCCGGCGGCGCGAACCCGATCAGGGATCCCAGCGCGCGGAAACCGCTGACGAAGATGTTGCTGGACTCCGGCGTCTCGATCTCGCCGACCCACGCGGGCGGGCCCTTGAAAACCACCACGTCGCCGGGGCCGGGATCGGTGAAGTCGTACGTGATCCGGTCGACCAGGATCCGGTCGCCCGTGCATCCCGCGCAGCCGTGCAAAGTGGACTCCATGGATCCCGAGGGGATCATGTAGACCTTGGCGAGGAACTGCTGGATCAAGATCGTCAGCACGAGCGCGACGACGATCAGGATCGGCAGTTCCTTCCAGAACGACCGCTTCTTGTTGACCTTGCCGAATTTCTTGGACCCGGACCGGCCCCGTCGGGAGGCCCTGGTCGGGCGCTCCTCTTCGGGGCGATCGGGCTCATCTTCGGACGTGTTCTGGGACACGGGTTCGACCACGACGCCAGGTTACCTGTAACCGTGTGGCTACCTACTTGGCGGAGGTCGTCTCGCGATTTTCGCGGCGTTCCTTGATCTTGGCGGCCTTGCCGCGCAGCTCGCGGAGGTAGTACAGCTTCGCCCGGCGGACGTCGCCGCGCTTGAAGACCTCGACCTCGGCGATGTTCGGCGAGTGCACCGGGAAGGTGCGCTCCACGCCGATGCCGAACGACACCTTGCGGACCGTGAAGGTCTCGCGGATGCCGCCGCCCTGGCGACGCAGCACGACGCCCTGGAAGATCTGGTTACGCTCGCGGTTGCCCTCGATGACGCGGACGTGAACCTTGAGCGTGTCGCCCGGTCGGAAGTCCGGGATGTCGGAACGCAGTGACTGCGCGTCCAGCGCGTCCAGGGTGTTCATCGGTGGTCCGTCCTCGTCTTCGTATGGCTTACGTGCAGCTTGGGCGCGCAGTGTCAGGCACTGCGACCTACCCGGGGGCTGATGGCGTTCCGGTGTACGGCGGCGGCTGTGAAGCCGCGCGTCCACTCACGCCAACCTGTCAAGTATTGCAGACCAGGTCTCAGGCGTTTGACCCGGCCTGGCCGGTGCCCTCGTGCAACCGCTCGAGGACCCCGAGATCGTGCTTGTCGAGACTACCTTCCGGCAGTTGCCCGATCAGTTCGGGCCTGCGCCGGACGGTGCGTTCCAGTGCCTGGTCACGGCGCCAGCGGTCGATCAGCGCGTGGTTTCCCGAACGCAGGACGTCCGGCACGGCCAGTTCCCGCCAGACCTCCGGCCGGGTGTAGCTGGGGCCTTCGAGCAGGCCGTCGGAGAACGAGTCCTCCTCGGCGGAGCGGGCGTTGCCGAGGACGCCGGGCAGCAGCCGGACGACGGCCTCGACCATCACCAGCACCGCGGCCTCGCCGCCGACCAGCACGTAGTCGCCGATCGAGACCTCGTCGACGGGCATCCGCCGCGCGGCGTCGTCGATCACCCGCTGGTCGATACCCTCGTAGCGCCCGCACGCGAACACGAGGTGCTCCTCGGCGGCGTACTGGCGGGCCATGGCCTGGGTGAACGGCCGTCCGGCGGGGGTGGGGACCACGAGGCGGGTGTTCTCGCCGCAGACGTCGTCCAGGGCGGGGCCCCAGATCTGCGGTTTCATCACCATTCCGGGCCCGCCGCCGTACGGCGCGTCGTCGACCGCGCGGTGGACGTCGTGCGTCCAGTTCCGCAGGTCGTGCACGCCGACCTCGATGAGACCGCGGTCGATCGCACGGCCGAGCAGAGCGGCACGGAGGGGGTCGAGGTATTCGGGGAAGATCGTGACGACGTCGAGGCGCATCAGGCGTCCAGCAGGCCTTCCGGCGGGTCGAGGACCACACGGCCGCCCGGCACGTCGACCACCGGGACGATCGCCTTCACGAACGGCACCAGCACCTCGCGTCCGTCGTGCTCGATCGACAGCAGTTCCCCGGCGGCCGAATGCACGATTTCGAGCACCTTGCCGATGACCGTGCCGTCGGCGAGTTCGGCCCGCAGCCCTTCGAGTTCGTGATCGTAGAACTCGTCGGGGTCTTCGGTCGGCGGCAGCGTCGAGGTGTCGGCGATCAGCAGCGCGCCGCGGAGGGTCTCCGCGACATCCCTGGTCAGCACCTCTTCGAAACGCACCAGCAGCCGCCCGCTGTGTTCGCGGGCGGCTGCGATGGTGAGGTTTCCGCTGCTGCCGTCACGCAGCCTCGTCGTGACGGCCGAACCGACCGCGAACCGCTGTTCCGGCGAGTCCGTGCGCACGTCCACCGCGAGTTCCCCGCGGATTCCGTGCGCCTTGGCGATCCGGCCTACTACGACGTCCATCCCGGTGTGTTCCTGTGTTCCTGTGTTCCTGTGTCCTTGGTCAGCGATCGGTGTCGACGACGTCCACCCGGACGCCGCGGCCACCGATGCCGCCCATGACGGTGCGCAGGGCGGTCGCGGTACGACCGCCCCGGCCGATCACCTTGCCGAGATCGTCGGGGTGCACGTGCACCTCGAGCGTGCGGCCACGGCGAGTGGTCAGCAGCTCGACCCGGACCTCGTCCGGGTTGTCGACGATCCCGCGCACCAGGTGCTCGAGGGAGTCGGCGAGGAAGCTCACGCCTCGGCCTTGTCACCCTCGGCGGCCTCGGCCTTGTCGGCTTCGACCTTCTTCGGGGCGGACTTCTTCTTCGGCGTGGTGGCCTCGGCGGAGGCCGAGTCACCGGCGGCGGCGAGCGCGGCGTTGAACAGGTCCTGCTTCGACGGCTTCGGCTCGGCGACCTTCAGGGTGCCCTCGGCGCCCGGCAGACCCTTGAACTTCTGCCAGTCGCCGGTGATCTCGAGGATGCGCTGGACCGGCTCGGTCGGCTGGGCGCCGACGGACAGCCAGTGCTGGGCACGCTCGGTGTCGACCTCGATGAAGCTGGGCTCTTCCTTCGGGTGGTACTTGCCGATCGTCTCGATGGCCTTGCCATCACGGCGAGTGCGCGCGTCGGCGACGATGATGCGGTAGTACGGCGCACGGATCTTGCCGAGACGCTGCAGCTTGATCTTGACGGCCACGGGTGTGGGTACTCCTCAGTTCTCTCTGATGCAGGTGGAAGGTGTACGCCGGCCGAGTGGGGAACGGCTGCGCACACCCGAAGGTCCGAAGCTCGGGCACGGTGAGAGGGTCCGGCCAAAGCAGGCAAGCGTACATTCTGCCAGACGCCGGCGGGCCGTCAGAACGCGGCTATCCCGAGCGAGGCGAGCAGGATCGTCACGGCCGGGAGGAAGTTGTTCACCTGATGGGCGACGACGCTGCCGAGCAGCCGTCCGGTGAAGACCCTGGCGAGCCCGATCGGGATCGCGATCACCAGCAGCAGCGTGGTGCGCAGCGGTTCGAGATGGCTCGCCGCGAAAATGGCCGTGGAGACCAGGAACGCCGCGATCCTCCCCCAGCGTTCGGTGCGCCACGTCAGCCGTTCCACCGCGCCCCACAGCAGGCCGCGGTAGATGATCTCCTCGCAGATCGGCCCGACCAGCCACAGGTAGATGAACATGACGATGGCCGCCGAGACCGACATCCGCCGGTCTTCGACGAGCGCGCTGATGGCCGAGGTCGCGTTCTCGTTGCCGACGACCTGCGTCCAGACGTAGGCGGCGAGCGAGGTGAACCCGAGCCCGAGCACGCCGAGCTTGAGCCCGATTTTGACGTCGGCCCAGCTCCAGCCGATCCGCAGGTCGGTGAACGGGCCGTTGCCACGCAGCCGGGTGATCAGCAGCGCGACGCCTGCCGCGATCATCGTCGGCACCATGGTGCCCAGCAGGACCACGCGCATCGGCAGGGGCTGGCCGGGCTGGACGTCGCCGAGCAGGACGCTGATGAACGCCGCCGACGCCAGGAGGACGGCTTCCACCAAGAGGAACGCCCCGAATCCCCAGCGATGCGGCGGTGGTGTGTCGAGCGCGGCCACCTCACCTCCGGCAGCGAGTTCGTCCGGCGGCGCGGCCTCGGGGATCGGCTCCCTTGGCTGAGATACGGTCACGCCGATCCTCCGGTGATCGTTCGGTTACTCGAAGACTCTAGCCGCCTGGACCGGCGATCACCTCGCCGCGAAGAGCAATACAGCCGGTGGGAGGTTGTTGGCCGCGTGCGCGATCACGGCCGCGCTCACCCGGCCGGAAAGATAACGGGCGAGGCCGATGGCGATGCCTTGGCCGAACAGCGCGATCGTGCGCGCGGCTTCCCCGTGGAGCTGGGCGAAAACCAGCGCGGTGACCAGCAGGATCACCCACGAGGGCAGGCGGTGGAAGCCCATCGCGTTCCACAAGGTGCCGCGGAAGAGCAGTTCTTCGGTGACCGGGGCGGCGAGGACGACGATGACCGCGGCCAGCACCAGCCAGACCGTGTCGCCTTCGGTGGTGCCGGACAGTTCGGTGATCGGGCCGGGTGAGACGTCGGAGAAGGTCCTGTCGTCGCTGTCGGTTCCGTAGACGGCGAGCAGGAGCAGGTTGAGGAGGTAACCGGCGGCGAGCGCGGCCGCTCCGCAGGCGAGCCCGATCCGGACGTCGCGCCAGGTGGGCTTGAGCCCGAAGTCTTCGCGAAGCCCTTGCCCCCAAAGGCGGGAGCCGACCGCCGGACCGAGACCGAGTACGAGGGTCGGCAGGAACGCGAGGATCAGCAGCGGGCCGACGTCACGGAGTTCAAGCGGGTCGTAGCCGCCGAAGCGGCCTGACATCACGAAGCTCATGACGAGCGTGACGAGGTGATATCCGGCGATGCCCGCGAAGAACGCTACAAAGCCCCAGTGCGCTCCGAGCACCAGACGCTCGCGAGCCTGCTCGTCGTCCACCACGCCTCCACGCTAGGCCGTGTCCTGTGAGTCTTGTTCGATGGGCTTCGTGATCCGGGTGGTTCCTGGCGGCACGGGCGATTCGGCCTCGTACCGGGTTGTACTCGGTCGGATCGCCCGTGCCGCCAGGGACCGCTTGGGCGCGGAGACCGCGGACAAGACCCACAGGACACGGCCCGGTGCCGCTCCGGTCACGGATGGAGTCGGGTCAGGGGAGCTGAAGGACGCTCTACCCGCATGCGATGGGGCAAAGCGCCCTTCGCCTCTTGAGATTCGGGGAAAGTCCCCTTCAGCTAGGCGTAGATCTTGCCACGCAGGACGATATGGCTCGGATGCCGCAGCACCGCGAGATCCTTACGCGGGTCGGACGGGTAGACGAGCAGATCGGCCGAAGCGCCGTCGGCGATTCCGGGCACGCCCAACCACTCGCGGGCCGCCCACGAAGCCGAAGCCAGCGCCTGTTCCGCGGACATACCCGCCTTGTGGAGTGCTTCGATCTCGTCGACGAGCCTGCCGTGTTCGACCATGCCGCCCGCGTCGCTTCCGGCGTACACCCGCACGCCCGCCTCGATCGCCGTCGACACCATCTCCCCCACGCCGGCGTGCAGCGCCCGCATGTGGTCGGCGTACGCCGGGTATTTGCCAGCCTTGTCGGCGATCCCGGGGAAGTTCTCGATGTTGATCAGCGTCGGCACGAGCGCGATCCCGCGTTCGGCGAGGACGTCCAGCTGGTCCGGTGAGAGTTCCGTGCCGTGTTCGAGGCAGTCGATCCCCGCCTCGAGCAAACCCGGCAACGCGGCCTGGCCGAACACGTGCGCCGTCACCTTGGCGCCCTCGGCGTGCGCGACGGCGATGGCCTCGGCGAGGACGTCGTCGGGCCACAGCGGCGCCAGATCGCCGACGCCGCGGTCGATCCAGTCGCCGACGAGTTTGACCCAGCCGTCGCCGTCGCGGGCCTGTTCGGCGACCGCCTTCGGCAGTTCGGCGGGGTCTTCGAGTTCGATGCCGAGGCCCGGGATGTAGCGCTTGCGCAGGGCGAGATGCCGTCCGGCGCGGATGATCCGCGGCAGGTCGGCACGCTCCTGCAGCGGCCGGACGTCGATCGGCAGCCCGCAGTCGCGGATCAGCAGCGTCCCGGCGTCGCGATCGACGATCGCCTGCTCGGCGGCCTCTTCGAGGGTGGTCGCGCCGCCGACCCCGATGCCGGGATGACAGTGCGCGTCGACCAGTCCGGGAACGAGAAAGCCTTCCCGGACCACGGTTTCCGCTCCGGCGACCGGCTCGCTGGTGATCCGGCCACCGGTGATCCACAGTTCACGGTGCTCGCCGTCCGGCAGGACGACGCCTGCCAGGTGCAGCGCCTCCACGGACTACTTGTCCTTCGGCAGCTTGAACTTCTTCGGGTCGAACCCGGGTACGTCGTTCATGCCGCCGAGCTGGGAGAGGTCGGGCATCCCGCCACCGGCGCCGGGCATCCCGCCCGGGGGCAGCATCGGCATGCCGCCGGGGAAGCCACCGCGGACCTTGGGCTGCGTCGGACCGCGCCCCTTGCCCTTCTTCCCCTTCTTGCCCTTGCGGTTCTTGCCGCCGCCGCCTCCGCCGCCGAAGCCGAAGCGGCCCGCCATCTGCGCCATCATCTTGCGCGCTTCGAAGAACCGGTTGACCAGGTCGTTGACGTCGCGGACGGCGACGCCGGACCCCTTCGAGATCCGGACGCGGCGCGAGGCGTTGATGATCTTCGGGTCCGCCCGCTCGGCGGGGGTCATGCCGCGGATGATCGCCTGCAGCTTGTCGAGCTGCTTGTCGTCGACCTGCGCGAGCTGGTCCTTCATCTGCCCGGCGCCGGGCAGCATGCCGAGCAGGTTGCCGATCGGGCCCATCTTGCGGACCGCGAGCATCTGCTCGAGGAAGTCTTCGAGGGTGAGCTGACCGCTGCCGAGCTTGGCCGCGGTCTGCTCGGCCTTCTCCTGGTCGAAGTGCTGTTCGGCCTGTTCGATGAGGCTGAGCACGTCGCCCATGCCGAGGATCCGGCCGGCCATCCGGTCCGGGTGGAAGAGGTCGAAGTCCTCGAGCTTCTCACCGTTCGAGGCGAACAGGATCGGCTGGCCGGTGACCTGGCGGACCGACAGCGCGGCACCACCGCGGGCGTCACCGTCGAGCTTGGTGAGCACGACACCGGTGAAGCCGACGCCGTCGCGGAACGCCTCGGCCGTGGTGACCGCGTCCTGACCGATCATGGCGTCGACGACGAACAGCGTCTCGTCCGGCGAAACGGCGTCGCGGATGTCCGCGGCCTGCTTCATCAGCTCTTCGTCGACGCCGAGACGGCCGGCGGTGTCGACGAGGACGATGTCGTGCTGGGCGCGTTTGGCTTCGTCGATGGCGCGGCGGGCGACGTCGACCGGGTCACCGACGCCGTTGCCGGGCTCGGGCGCGAAGGTGGTGACGCCCGCCCGCTCGCCGACGACCTGCAGCTGCGTGACCGCGTTGGGGCGCTGGAGGTCACAGGCGACCAGCATCGGCGCGTGGCCCTGCTTCTTCAGCCACATCGCGAGCTTGCCCGCGAGCGTGGTCTTACCGGCACCCTGCAGACCCGCGAGCATGATG
Organism: Amycolatopsis sp. NPDC041971; assembly: GCF_055588925.1. Taxonomy (NCBI): domain Bacteria; kingdom Bacillati; phylum Actinomycetota; class Actinomycetes; order Pseudonocardiales; family Pseudonocardiaceae; genus Amycolatopsis; species Amycolatopsis sp. NPDC041971. Next base: position 134,999 of record NZ_JBVJCE010000019.1, read on the forward strand.
ACCGTCGGCGGGTTCTTCGCGAACGTGAGCCGCCTGGTCTCGCCGCCGAGGATGGTGACGAGTTCCTCATTGACGATCTTGATGACCTGCTGCGCCGGGTTCAGCGCGCCGTGTACCTCGGCGCCCTTGGCGCGCTCCTTGATCCGGGCGATGAAGTCCTTGACCACCGACAGCGCGACATCCGCCTCGAGCAGCGCGATCCGGATCTCACGCGCGGTGGCGTCGATGTCGGCGTCGGAGAGCCTGCCCTTGCGAGACAGGGTCTGCAGGGCGGACGTGAGCCGATCGGAGAGGGTGTCGAACACGGGTGTGCACGCTCCAGCTGGGTCGTCGTGGCTTGCCGGTACGGACCGACGGCTTTCCAGGGTAGTCGGTGTCCGGGGTCGGCGTTTGACGTGGTTGCGGACGGACGGCGGCGCCAGGCCGAGCAGCAGCGGCCCGAGGACACGCATGACCTCGTCGAAGGGCGTCAAGTCCTTCGATTTCGTTTGCACGCGAGACGGGCTCTGGGCGACGTACATCAGGGTGTCACCGAAGGCGGGCGTGGCCCCCTTCGCGGCATGATTCTGGACTGGCCACGGGAGCCTGCCGCGCACTGAGCGTCCACATAGGACAACTCTTGGCAACAAGTGCCGGGTCTCTCCGGTGAGGCGACTCCAAGGCGGGAAGCTCACCTCAGCGCGAAAACAGGGCTCCGGGACCGGTCGCCCCTCGCAGACCGGTACCGGAGCCCCTACGGAAGGCTCGCCTCCCCGCGAGCCGACCGTAAGCACTTGGCGAGTTTCGCGGGACCCGGTTTCGCCAGACCCCCAGTACCAGGCGATTCGCTCCCGCGCTCTCGCCGCGCGATGACATGAGAATGCCCGGTCACCGCGGGGTCACGGCAGCGTGAAGACCCTCAACTATCGCTGAGTAGAACTACTCAACTGGTCTTCGCCGACGACGCCGACGACGACGAGGCCTTCTTCGCCCGTGTCCGCGCCTGGCGTGCCTTGGCCGCCGCTTCCTTGGCTTTCTCGACCGGAGCGCGATCGGCTTCGACCGCGTTCTGCTGCAGGGCCGCCAGCAGTCGCGTCACGCCCTCAGTCTGCTCGGCGGCGGTCGGCTGGAGGACGTCGTCCCCGTCCACCTTGGCCTGGATGAGCGCTTCGAGCGCCTCCCGGTAGCGATCGGTGTACCGGCCGGGTTCGAAATCCCGCGTGAGGTCCTCGATCAGCGAAACCGCGTTCCGCAGTTCCCCGCGCCGCAGGTCGACGTCCTCGTGCAGGAACGGGAAGTCGGGCCGCCGGATCTCGTCGGGCCACAGCATCGTCTCGAGCACGATCACCTGATCCCGCACGCGCAGCGCGGCCAGCCTCTCACGCTGCCGCAGCGTCACCTTCACGATCGCGATGCGCCCGGACTGCCGCAGCGCCTCGCTCAACAGCACGTACGGCTTGGTACCCGCCGGCTCCGGTTCGAGGAAGTAACTGCGCGCGAAGTACATCGAGTCCACCTGCTCGGCCGGGGTGAATCCGACGACGTCCATCGACTGCGTGGTCGGCGCGAGCAGCGACGCGAAGTCCGCGGCGGTCAGCAGGACGACGTCACCGTTGGGGACGGGATGCCCCTTGACGATTTCGGCCGCGGGCACCTCGGCGCCGTCGACCTCGCAGACCCACTTCACCCGCACCCGGCCGCCGTCCGGCTCGTGCACCTGGTGCAGGGGGACGTCGTGCTCTTCGGTCGCGCTGTACGCCTTCACCGGAATGGCATAGGTCCCGCAGCCGATCGTGCCTTTCCACACCGCTCGCATGGCCCACCTCCGCCTGGTCAGCGTATCCACGCGCCAAAGCGGCAGGACAGCTACAAACGGGTGTCAGGGGCGACTGAATCGCTCACACATTCGAATGACGGACGCGATTCGGCGAGCGCCTCGGCCGAACAGTCGACAGCGGTGGCCGCCGCTCGGAGTACTTCCGCGACGACCTCGACGTCGACCATCGGGGCGGTGGACAGTGCGCCTTGGCCCCCGCCTTCGACCCGGCCCGCCATGCCTTCGAGCGCGATGGCGAGCGCCTGCTGGCCCGCGACCAGGTGCCGGACCACTTTGAGCAGTTCGGGCACCGTCGCCGCGGTACCCGACGCGGTCAGGGAAACGGCGAGGTCGTCCGCGCACGCGCGGAGGTGCGAGGCGACGACGGTCGGCGGCAGCGTGATCCGCTGTGGCCCGGGCGAATTCGGCTCGTGACCGAGCACGCGCTCACCCCCTCCGGATCCTTCGGGTTTTGACCGCGCACATCCTGCCACCGTCACCCTCCGTCCTTCGCGCGACACCCCGATCCCGGAACAGCGCGGACCGGATCCGTAGCGAAGGGGGCTTTCCGGAACGAGAACCGTAATTTCGAGGACTTCCGAGTCAAGAAGCGGCGGCCAGCAACGCGGCCTCGATCTTCGACCGCCACGCTTGGTCGCCCCTGCCGGTCCTCGGCGCGACGGCGAACGAGTCGACGACGGCGCCACCTAGGGTGGCCACCTTCGCCCAGCGCACCTCGGCCTCGCACCGGCGCAGTGCGCCCGCGACCCGGTAGAGCAACCCGATCCGGTTCGCGGCCCGCAGTTCGACCACCACCGTGTCCCGCCCGCTGGTCTCGTCGTCGAACCAGATCACCTTCGCGCCCGCGGACGGCGTCTCGCCACCGCCGTAATCCCGTTCTTTCGCCGCGAGCCGCTGGGTGAGCGGGAGCGTCCCGGCCACCGCCCGCGCGAACTGCTCACGCAGCAGGGTGACGTCGGGCAGCGAGCCGAACTTCGGCGACGCCGTGAACACACCCGCCCGCCCCCCGTCGTGCCCGCGCAGCACCGCCGCGTGGACCTCCAAGGAATTGAGCGCGAGCACACCGGCGGCGGGAGCCAGCAGCTCGGCGCGGGCCGGGACCGCGAGCACCACGGTCACGACCTTGCCGGCGGCGGTGATGCGCACCTCACCGCGGCCGGACGCGACGGCTTCGGCGACGAGCTCCCGCTGTTCGGCGCCCATCGGCTCCGGTGGTACGAATCCCTTGCCGTGCAACGCTTCTTCGCAGCCGGACACGAGTTCGGCGAGCAGTCGCGCCTTCCAGTCGGTCCACACGCCCGGCCCGGTGGCCAGCGAATCGGCGGTCGTCAGCGCGTGCAGCAGTTCCAGCAGGACGACGTTCTCGTCGAGCGTCTTCGTCACCCGTTGGATCGTGGCGGGATCGCTGATGTCCCGCCGCGTCGCGGTATGCGGCAGCAGCAGGTGGTGCCGCACCACCGCCGACACCAGCGCGGAATCCGCGTCCGACAACCCGAGCCGGGCCACCACCTGGGCGCTGATCTTCGCGCCGAGTTCGGAATGGTCCGCGTCGCGTCCCTTGCCGATGTCGTGCAGCAGCGCGCCGATCAGCAGCAGATCCGGCCGCGAAACGGTGGTCGTCAGTTTCGACGCCTCGACAGCGGCACGCACGAGATGTCTGTCGACGGTCCACGAATGCACCGGTGACCTCGGCGGGAGATCCCGCACCGCACCCCATTCGGGGAACAGCCGCGCCCACAGACCGGTGCGGTCCAGCGCCTCCACGGCGTCGACGAGCCCCTCGCCCGCGCCGAGCAGTTCCACCAGCGCCTTGAGGGCGTCGGCGGGCCACGGCGCACGCAGTTCCGGCGCGGTTTCGGCGAGCGCCCGCAAAGTCCCGTGCGCGATGGGCTTCCGGATCCGGGCCGACGCCGCGGCGACCCGCAGCAGCAGCGCCGGATCCTTGGCGGGCACCGCGTCCCGCGCCAGCGCGACCTCGTTCCCGTGCAGCACGACACCTTCGTCGAGCGGCGTCCGCACCGGCCGCCGCCCGAACCGCGCCTTGGGTGGTTCCACAGTGGACCGAAGTGCCACGTCGACCGCGTACGCGATCGTCCGCCCGACCCCGGAAAGCTTGCGCGCCAGGGTGAACCGATCGCCGAACCCGAGTTCACCCGCGACCGTCTCGGCCTCCGGCGCGCTCAGGATGTCCCGCTCCCGGCGCAGTTCGCGGCGCAACTCCGTCCGGACGTCGAGCAACAGGCTCTTGGCCGCCAGCAGTTCCTCGCCGGGCCTCGCTGTCAGCTGCGCCGCCGCCAACGCCTCCAGGATGGCGAAGTCGCGAAGCCCGCCTCGGCCGTGTTTGAGATCCGGCTCGGCGGACTGCGCGATCTCACCACTGCGAGCCCAGCGCTGACGCACCGCGTCCGACAGTTCGCCGAGCCGTTTCCTGGCGGTCCGCCGCCATTGGTCCCGTGCCGCGGCGGCCAGCCTGGCGGTGATCTCGGCGTCCCCGGCGATATGCCGGATGTCGAGCAGTCCCATCGCGGTCCGCAGATCCTCGGACGCCACCTTCAGCGCCTCGCCCGGCGTGCGGACCGAGTGGTCGAGACCGATCTTGGCGTCCCACAACGGATACCAGATCGCGTCGGCGATGTCGCCGACACGCGCGTTCCCGTTGTGCAGCAACAACAGGTCGAGGTCGGAGAAGGGCACCAGTTCGCTGCGCCCGAGGCCACCGACGGCGGCCAGCGCGACACCGGGTTCAGCGGTGTCGACACCGGCCGCCGCGGCGCCCTTGCCCAACCAGAATTCGTAGAGGTCGACTAGGGCCGCCCGCAACGCGGACGCTCCCAGCCTCCCGTGCCTGCCCTCGAGCAACCGCTCGGTGGCCTTGACCAGTTCACCCCCGTCGGCCATCCGTGACGCCTATAGGGCGTCCGAGCCGCGTTCGCCGGTGCGTACCCGGATGACCGTCTCCACCGGCGTGACCCAGATCTTGCCGTCACCGATCTTGCCGGTGTGGGCGGCCGTGGTGATCGCGTCGAGCACCTTCTCCACGTTGGAATCGTCGGTGACGACCTCGACCCTCAGCTTCGCCACGAAGTCCACGGAGTACTCCGCCCCCCGGTAGACCTCGGTGTGGCCCTTCTGCCTGCCGTAGCCCTGTACCTCGCTGACCGTCATGCCGAGCACTCCCAGCTGCTCCAGCGCGGAACGGACGTCGTCGAGCGTGAACGGCTTGACGATCGCGGTGATCAGCTTCATGCCTTGCTCTCCTCGAGTTTCGTGGCCGCGTTGCCGGTGGACGACCTGACCGGGATGGAGCTCTGCTGGCCGAGGCCGCCGCCCGATCCGGTGAAGTCGTACGCGCTCTCCGCGTGCTGGGCCTCATCGATACCACTGACCTCGTCCTCCGCGCTGACGCGGAACCCGCCGAGCTTCTTGATCACCCAGCCGATGACGAAGGTGAGCACGAACGAGTACAAGAGGACCGCGGCCGCCGCGAGTGCCTGCTTGCCGAGCTGGCCGAGGCCGCCGCCGTAGAAGAGGCCGTCGACGCCGAGCGAGTTGACGCTGGTGGTGCCGAAGAAACCGATGAGCAGCGTGCCGACGAGACCACCGACGAGGTGGACGCCGACGACGTCGAGGGAGTCGTCGAAACCGAAGCGGAACTTGAGGCCGATCGCCAGCGCGCACAGGGCACCGGCGATGAGACCGATGGCGATGGCACCGAGCGGGCTGACGAATCCGGCCGCCGGGGTGATCGCGACGAGACCCGCGACGGCACCGGAGGCGGCGCCCAGGGTGGTCGGCTTGCCGACCTTGACCTGCTCGATGATCAGCCAGCCGAGGATGGCGGCCGCGGTCGCGACGGTGGTGTTGGTGAACGCGACGGCGGCGAGGTCGTTGGCGGCCAGCGCCGAACCGGCGTTGAAGCCGTACCAGCCGAACCACAGCAAAGCGGCGCCCAGGAGCACGAACGGCACATTGTGCGGGCGTCCCGTGCCCTTCGGCCAGCCCTTGCGCTTGCCGAGCACGATCGCGAGCGCCAGGCCCGCCGCACCGGCGTTGATGTGGACCGCGGTACCACCGGCGAAGTCGAGCGCCTTGAGCTCGTTGGCGATCCAGCCGCCGACCGAATCGGCGCTGATGAACCCGTCGAACGAGAACACCCAGTGCGCGACCGGGAAGTACACGACGGTCACCCACACCGCGACGAACAGCGTCCAGCCCCAGAACTTGGCGCGGTCGGCGATGGCACCGGAGATCAGCGCGGGCGTGATGATCGCGAACATCAGCTGGAACATCACGAAGGCGAACAGCGGCAGCGCGTCCGCGCCGGGCCACGCGACCTCGGGCGTGCTACCGGTCGCGGCGGTCGCGAATCCGGCGAGATCGCCGGAAATGGTCGAGAGACCCGCGAAGTCGAAATTACCGAGCAACCCGCCGCCCACGTCGTTGCCGAACGCCATCGTGAAGCCGTAAAGCGTCCAGAGGACGCCGACCACGGCGAGCGCGATGAAGTTCATCATCAACATGTTCAGGACGCTCTTCGCGCGGACCATGCCGCCGTAGAAGAACGCCAATCCCGGTGTCATGAGCATGACCAGCGCGGCGCTGATCAATACCCATGCCGTGTCTCCTGCGTTCAGCACAATCTTCCTCCCGTGCCTGGGGTGTACTGCGCAGGAATTTTTGGGCCGCGGTGTTTCCTCGGGCGTCGATTCAGGTTTCACCCGCGTGAACGGTCGGTACGGCGTTGTTACGTCCAGGTTTCCGGAGACCTGGTGCGTTCTGTCCGGTTGCGAAACCTCGTGGTCGAATAGGTCCATGAACGCACGTGTATCCGGCCATGACCCGCTGCCACCGGAGATCGTCCGGTCGCTGCGGTGTTCGGTCTGTGGTGACCCGGTCGGGGCAACCGACCGCACGGTGCGTTGCGGGAGAGGGCACTCGTTCGACGTGGCGAAGCAGGGTTACGTCAACCTTCTGCACGCGCGCATCCCGGCCGGCACCGCGGACACGGCGCCGATGGTCGCGGCTCGCGTCGACCTCCTCTCTTCGGGCGCCTATCTGCCTCTCGCCGACGCCCTCGCGAAGGTGGCTTCGGAGCATGTCGAGAGCGGGATGGTCGTCGACGCCGGCGCGGGTACGGGGTACTACCTCGCGCACGTACTCGACGCCGTCCCCGGCGCGTACGGACTGGCGCTCGACGTCTCGGCCGTCGCCCTGCGCCGGGCTTCTCGCGCACACACGCGCGCGGGCGCGGCCGTGTGGAACCTGTGGGAACCCTGGCCGGTGGCGGACTCGAGCGCGTCACTGATCCTCAATGTCTTCGCGCCCCGCAACGCCCCGCAGTTCCACCGCGTCCTGACCGCGGACGGCCTGCTCGTCGTCGCGACGCCGAACCCCGGGCACCTCCGGGAACTGGGCGACCTGGTGATCTCCGTCGACCGCGGCAAGGACGCACGGCTGGAGGACACCCTCGGCGAGCACTTCACCCGGGTGGACCGGCACGATGTCACCCATGGGGTGACGTTGCCGCCCGCGCGGATCCGCCAGGTCGTCGAGATGGGCCCGAGCGCGCATCACCTTCACCGCGACGGTCGCCGCGAACGGCTCGACGCGATCGCCGAACCGGTCGACGTCACCACGTCGTTCAGCGTCACGCTGTACCGGCCGGTGCCCTGATGGAGGCGCCCGCGACCCTGCTCGCCGACGCCGCCTGGGTCAGCGCCCGCATCGGCGGCGCGGCGAAGCTCTACGGCTGCTCACGGCCCGAAGTGCTAGGCACGATCTGGTGGTACTCGCTGTCTTCGGTCCTCGTCGCGCCCTCCGTCGAATCGCTCGTGCGTGGTGAGCCGCTGGATCCTTCGCTCGATGCCGTCACCATCGATCTCGTCCCGGACGGGCGCTTCACCGGTGCCCGATCGTCACGGGTCCTCTCCGGCGGTCTGGCCGAACTCGGCGACGCGTTCGCCGGAACGCTGGGTACGGCGATCGACACGATCTCGGCCGTCACCGGGGCGAATCCGCGCGCGCTGGGCGCGATCGCGACGGATTCGATCGGCAACCGCCTGCTGTGGACCGGCGACACCGCACGGGCGATCGCGCTGGCGGTGCCGCTCGTGGCCGCGATCGGACTCGGCATGCCGTCGCCGCGGTTCACCCGGATCGGGCGGAACACCGTGGTGCGCCGTGCTTCCTGCTGCCTGATCTACGAGGCGGGCAACCCGAAGTGCGCCAGTTGCCCCCGGCAGACCCCGGAAGAACGAGACCGGCGACTTCGCGGGGCTCTCGGCTAGCGTCCGTATTCCCCTTCCCCTCGTCCCCCTGCCTCGCGAAAGTCCGTGAAGGCCTCCTTGAGGGACTCTGGGTCCCTCAAGGAGGCCTTCACGGACCTCGCCGATCTCACCACCGGCGTGATCAGCTCGCGACGTCAGTCCGCCCCTGAGGGTTACTCCGCCGCGGTGCTCACCGTGAACGGCAGCCACTGCACGGTGACCCCGTTCGCCGGCGAAACCGGCATCCGCCAGTTCTGGCAGCCGCGGCCGGGGATCCGGTCCCAGATGAACAGTGGTGCCCCCTGGCCCGCGGTGCAGCCCTGGTCCAGCAGCTTGCCCGCGTTCTGGACGGCGTACCGGTACACCCCCGTGCCGACCGTCTGCGGTTCGATCGTCCATTTCTGGCACGCGCCCGCGACGCGGTCATAGGTGGTGACCGGGTTCCCACCGGCCGTATGGCAGCCGGTGTTGTCCAAGACCTGCCCGGAATGCTTGGCACGGAACTGGTAGTAGCCGTCACCGGTGCCCCAGGGGAAGAACTTCTGGCAGTCCGCGCCGTTCGACGGCCATTGCTGCACCTTGGTCCCGTTGTTCCAGCCGCACGCGGCGACATCGGCGTAGAGCCCGCTCGACACCGCCTGCAGTGAAACCCAGGCGTCGTCGCCGAACTCTTCGCCCGGGTCGAACGTGGTGGCCCGGAACCGGTAGCCGTGGTTTTCCCGCAACAGTCCCGGCGGCACCGTCCACGTCGCGGCGGCACCGGAGGGGACGTTCCACTGCCAGTAGTCCCCGATCATCGTTTCGCCTTCGTAGACGTAGAAGACCGCGGTGACGTTACCGCCGTCGGGGTCCGTCGGCGTGAAGCGCAGCGTCGGGCTGAGGGACTTCGTGTGGGTGACGCCGCCGATGTCGACGCGGTCCGAGATGTCGTGCCCGGCGGCGGGATTCGGCCGCTGGTTCCGGTAGGTCACCTCGATGTACGGCGACTTGCCGCCCTCGCCGGACGAGAACTTCTTCCAGCCGAAGGAATCCGACTCGTTCTCCGCCTTCAGCACCATCGAACCGGTGACGACCCCCGAACCGGCCCAGGCTCCGATCAGGTTCCCGATCGGGGTCCGGACCCAGTCGGCCGCGCAGGCCGCGCTGTAGCCGCGGGTCGCGTTCGTCGTCGCCCATCGGGTGCGGGGCGGCGGCTGGTTCGCCCAGCGAGTGCCCGTGTCGGCGGGCAAGGAGTCCCAGATCTCCCAGTTGCGCGGCGAGCAGGAGTAGGAATGGTTGCCCCACAACGACAACGTGGCCGACTCGATCGCGGCGCCGCGGAACCGCGCCACGTCGAAGTGGAGATACGACCGTGCTTTCGTGGCTCCCCCGTCATAGGTGCCGATGCGAAGTTCGGTGGCACCCGACTGGTCGGTGGTCGCGATGTTCGACTGCGTGAAGGTGTCGAAGTTCGTCCACACCGAGACACCCGGATCGACGATGACCGGATAGGACCGCGCCGGGTCGGCGAAGTACCCCGTGTCCGGCGTCACGTTCAAGCCGAGCGCTCCGTGTGCCTTGGCGGACACCACTTTCCCGACCTTCACCTTGGCGACGGGGTCGCCACTGCGCTGGTCGATCCGTGAGTCCCACATCTCGGCGGCGGGCACGCTGCCCACCACCGCGCCGGACGCCGTGATCAGCCGCGTGTTCCCGTCCGCGTCGGTGCGCGGCGTGAGCCCGGTGGCCCGCAGCGGGAGTGTGAACGTCAGCGCGCGATCGGGACGGCGTTTGACGACGAAGAACTGTTCGAAACCGGTTCGAGTGGCCTTGACCTGCAGGTCGACGCCGGGCTGGACCTCCGGATAGGTGGCGGTCCCGCCGGTCAGCACCGGCTCGGGCAGCGCGCCCGGATACTGCAGGGCGACGTTCCCGTCCCGGCTCCGCACGGTGGCGAGATCCCCGCTCTTCGCGCTCGCGCCGGCCAGCACGAGTTCGCGTGGATGCGCCTTCGGCCGGACGAGCCCGTCTGCGCTCTTCTCCAGCGTCAGGTCGACGGGCACCCAGTCACCACCGCGGCGGACGTGGACCGGACCGCCGTGCACCTGGGTGGTGCGGGAACCGTCGGGATTGGCGAAGGTGGACGAGTTCTCGGTGCGTTCCGAGCGCATCTCGACCGGCTTGTGCTGCGAACGCGCCACGGTTTCGGGCGACGTCGCTTGCGCGGGGGCGGTGAACACGGCGCTCCCGGCGAGGCAAGCGGCGAAAAGCACGAGGCCCCGCCGCGGAATTCTTCGGGTTTCGGCTTGCACTTCGGTCTCCCCAGCAGATGGATGAAGTTGACATGTCGGTTACGCATGTCACACCCGCGAGGGTTGCCCGCCGCTCGAAAAAATCCGGACGCGTGAGAAGGTGGCGGTATGGCCAAACCGACGCCGCTGCAGATCAGGAACATCGTCATGGCACTGCTCATGGCGGGTGCCCTGGTGTGGAACCTGTCCATCGGCGGCGCGGTGTGGCTCACCGCGATCTTCTCGGTCGGGATCGTCCTATCGCTGTTCTCCGCGTACCTGAACCGGCCGGGCGCCCGCCCCTGACCCCCGCGTTTCGTCCTCTGAATGCGGTAGTTCTCGGTGCCAACTACCGCATTCAGAGGACGAAACGCGTCAGGAGCGCGCGGCTTCGAAGCGCGAGGTGAGGCCTGCGCGGCCCCGGTCGGTCAGCGCGCCGAAGAGACGTAGGCGCGCCATCCCGCCGTCGGGATGGATATCGAGACGGACTTCGGTCACCTCCGGCCCCGGATCGAGCGCGAACCGGTGCCGGGTGTCCGGTTGCAGACGCGTCTTCGGCAACAGCTCGACCCACTCACCATCGCCGTCCCGGCCGCTCAGCGACGCCCAACCAGGCGCGTTCCCCTTGAGATTGCTGTTGTCCAGTTCGGCGAACCGGACGACGCCCGCGCCGGCTAGCCGCACCGTGACCCAGTCGTTCCCGTCGTCCCGGCGCCGCGCGGTCTCCCAGCCTTCGGCCTGATGCGCGGCGAGCCCTGGCGAGAAGAGGTTGCTGGGCGAGGAATAGAACATGTTGCTGCATCCGGTGACCACCGCGCCGTTCTCCAGCGCGGCGAGGTCGAGCGCGCCGGAATCGAGCAGACGAGGATCCGGGATCGGCGTGCCGTGCACCCGCAGCCGGGCCACGCCGCCGTCCGGATGCATGGTCAGCCGGACGTGCGTGTAGCGCCTGCTCCCGCCGATCTCGAAGAAGTTCTCCGTGTGCCCCGCCGCCGCGCCGCGTTTCACCAGCACATCCCAGTCCACTTCGGACAGTTCGGCGGCGTTGGGATAGCCGTCGACGGCACACGCCTCCACCGAGACGAACGGCGGGTAGTTGCCCTTGAAGAACGCGGTGTCCACGATGACGCCGGTGATCGCGCCCGCCATGCCGAGCCGGACGACGGCCTGGTCGTCTCCGGGCTCACGATGCCGCCGGGTCTCCCAGCCATCGTAGACCTGCCCCTTGGGCCCGAAGGTCTCCGTCCGATGCGCGGGAACCCAGGGATTGACCAGGTTCTCCTTCTCGGCGAACAACTCGTCCGTCGCCCACATCACGGTTCCGCCGAACTTGCGCGAGGCCAGATCGGGCAGGGCTGTCCACTCAGGACGGTCGTTCACGACATCCTCCATCTCAGCAGTCACCCCGGGTCAGCAGAACGCCCGCCGGGTCTTCGCCGGTGATCTCTTCGCCCCGCAGCCACGTGCTCCGGACGACACCGGCGAGCGGCCGTCCGTGGTAGGCGCTGACCGGGTTGCGGTGCTTCAACTTCGCGACGTCGACGACGAAAGCCTCGTCAGGTGCGAACACGCTGAAGTCGGCGTCGTAGCCCGGCGCGAGACGACCCTTGCGGCGCATGCCCGCCTGCGCGGCCGGATGCTCGGCCATCCAGCGGACGACGTCGGTGAGGGCGAACCCGCGCTGCCGCGCCTGGGTCCAGACGGCGGGCAGGCCGAGTTGCAGGCCGGCGATCCCACCCCAGGCGAGCCCGAAATCGCCGCTGTCGAAGCGTTTCAGCTCCGGCGTGCATGGCGAATGGTCGGTCACGACGCAGTCGATGACGCCGTCCGCGAGGCCCTGCCACAACAGTTCGCGGTTCCCGGCCTCGCGGATCGGCGGACAGCATTTGAACTGCGTGGCGCCGTCGCCGATCTCCTCCGCGGTGAAACTCAAGTAGTGCGGGCAGGTCTCGGCGGTCAGCCGGACTCCATCGCGTCGCGCGCTCTCGACCATCGGCAGCGCGTCCGAAGAGGACAGGTGCAGGATGTGCGCGCGGACACCGGTCTTCCTCGCGAGCTCGATGACCTGCGCGATCGCCACGTTCTCCGCGCCGCGTGGCCGCGAGCGCAGGAAGTCGTCGTACTTCTCGCCGTGCGGGTCGGGCGCGTGATCGATCGCGTCGGAGTCCTCCGCGTGCACGATGATCATGCCGTCGAAGGTCCGCAGTTCGGTCATCGCCTCTTCGAGACCCCGCGCGTCCAGTGGCGGGAACTCGTCGACACCGGAATGCAGCAGGAAGGACTTGAAACCGAACACCCCAGCCTCGTGCAGGACGCGCAGATCCGCGAGGTTGCCGGGAATCGCACCGCCCCAGAACCCGACGTCGACGTGCACCCGGCCCTCGGCGGTCTCGCGCTTCACCTCCAGCGCCGCGACGTCGACCGTCGGCGGCAGGCTGTTCAGCGGCATGTCCACGATCGTGGTGACCCCGCCCGCCGCGGCCGCGCGCGTCGCCGAAGCGAAACCCTCCCATTCGGTCCGGCCCGGGTCGTTGACGTGCACGTGGGTGTCCACGAGACCCGGCAGCAGGACGACGTCCTCGCCGAGTTCGAGTATCCGGTCGCCGTCCAGATCCGCTCCGGCCGGCTCCACCGCGACGATGCGACCCCCGTCGACACCGATGGTCGCGGGTACTTCTCCGGCGGCCGTCACCGCTCGGGCGGCCTTGAACACCAAGTCCATCTAGAGCCTCCAATTTCCACTGAGTGGAATCGAGGTTTCGCACTCCGACATTAGCTCCGGCCACCCTGCTCGTCAACGAGCCCTGGCGGCGTTACCTTCGCTGGGTGCAGTTAGAAGCCGAGTTCACCAGCGAACCGTTCCACGGCGAGGGTCCGCCCCCCGAACACGCCGTCAAAGCCCGCGACACCGCGGAGGACGCGGGTCTGTCCGCCGACTTCGGCCCGCTCGGCACGCTCGTCCGCGGCGACGCCGACGCCCTGCTCGACGCGCTCCCCGCCATCGCCAGGGCGGCGCTGAACGGTGGCGCGACCCGCGTGACCCTCCAGCTCCGGCAGGTCGGTGACGACGAGACGACCGAGCCCGCCGCCGAACTGCGCGGTGCCCTCGAACTGCACAGCGCCCTGGCCCGGCTCATCGGCGACGCCGAACGCGAACTCGGCGGCAAACTCGACACCCTCGACCGTGCCGCCAAGCAGCGCGCGGTGCGGCTGCTCAAGGAACGCGGCGCGTTCGGTCTCCGCAAATCGGTGTCGACCGTCGCCGAGGCACTGGGGGTCACGAGGTTCACGGTCTACAACTACCTCAACCGCGAACAAGAATGAAGAGCTGTTTCAACAAAATGTTGACGACGGTGGAAGCGTCGCCGTACCGTCGGTTCCCGTGCCGCTCACCATTCGAGAGTTCGACCAGGCTCCCGCTCAGGACGTCCGGCCGGCGCTGACCGCCTGCCTCGATGTCCCGCGCTGGGTGGAAACCCTGCTGGCCAAGCGCCCGTACGCCGACCTCGCCGCCTTGCTCGCCACGGCCGAGGCGCTCGCCCCGTTGCGTCCCGAAGAGGTTCGGCGCGCCATGGCGGCCCATCCCCGGATCGGGGAGAAAGCAGGTGGCGAAAGCACCGAGGCGGGCTGGTCACGCTCGGAGCAGTCCGGTGTGGACGGTGACGCGGCGAGCGAGTTCGCCGCGGCCAACGCCGAGTACGAGGCGACGTTCGGACATGTCTTCCTGGTCTGCGCGAGCGGCCGGAGCGGCGCCGAACTGCTGGAGAACCTGCGTTCCAGGCTCTCGAACGACCCCGAGAAGGAACTCGAAGTGGCCGGCCGAGAGCTGGCCAAGATCGCCGCGCTGCGGCTGGAAAAGGCGGTGACGGCATGAGCCTCGTGACCACGCACATCCTCGACACCGCCGCGGGACGGCCCGCGGCGGGCGTGGGAGTCCGCCTCGAAACCGGCGCGGGTGAACCCGTCGCCGAAGGGCGGACCGACGCCGACGGCCGGATCCGCGACCTCGGCCCGGACACCCTGGAACCGGGGGTCTACCGGCTGGTCTTCGACACCGGTGCCCACCTCGGCCCGGACGCCTTCTTCCCCGAAGTCACCCTGAACTTTCGCATCGCCGACGGGACCGAGCACCACCACGTGCCGTTGCTGCTGAGCCCGTTCGCCTATTCCACCTATCGAGGGAGCTGATCGCCCATGGCCATCACCCTGGGCCCCAACCAGTACGGCAAGGCCGAAGTCCGGCTCGTCACCGTGCAGCGCGAAGGCGCCGTCCACCACCTCAAGGACCTCACCGTTTCGACGTCGCTGCGCGGCGACCTGGCGGCCACGCACCTCACCGGCGACAACGCCGACGTCGTCGCGACGGACACCCAGAAGAACACCGTGTACGCCTTCGCCAAGGAGGCCCCCGTCGGCGAGATCGAGGACTTCGCGCTGCGGCTCGGGCGGCATTTCGTCGATTCGTTCGAGCACATCACCGGCGCCCGGATCCTGATCGACGAACACGGCTGGAACCGCATCTCCGGCCACGACCACGCGTTCTCCCAGGCGGGTGGCGAAACGCGCACGACCGCGGTGACCGTTCAGGGGGAGCAGGCCTGGGTGGTGTCCGGTTTGGACGATCTCGTGGTGCTCAAGTCGACCGGCTCGGAGTTCCACGGTTTCCCTCGCGACGAGTACACGACGCTGGCCGAAACGAACGACCGGATCCTCGCCACCGCCGTGACCGCGCGCTGGCGCTACCAGGGCGACGGGATCGACTGGGCCACAAGCCACGCCGAAGTGCGGCGGATCCTGCTGGAGACCTTCGCGGACAAGCACAGCCTCTCCCTGCAGCAGACGCTGTACGCGATGGGAGAGGCTGTGCTCAAGGAGCGCGAAGAGGTCGCCGAAGTCCGGCTTTCACTGCCGAACAAGCACCACTTCCTGGTGGACCTTTCGCCGTTCGGGCTGAAGAACGACAACGAGGTCTTCTACGCCGCGGACCGTCCGTACGGCCTGATCGAGGGGGTCGTCCTCCGCGATGACGCGAAGGATCCGGGCCTGGCCTGGCACACCCTCGCCGCTTTCTAGGGCACGGGCAACGGCATACCGGGGACGCTCTGGTCGGCGGGGACGATCCCGTCGACCAGATAGGCGTTCACGATCTTGTCGACCGCGGGGTTCCCGTCCGCGTAGAGCCCATGGTCACCTTCACCGGTCACGGTCAGCATCCGCGAGTTCGCGAACTTCGCGTGTGCCCGCCTGGCGCCTTCGATCGTGGTGGCCGGGTCGTGTTCCGAGTGGACGATCAGGACCGGCGGCACTCCCTTGCCGTCCAGCTTCGGCAGCGGACGCGGCTCCTTGTCCCAGAACATGCAGACCGAAGCGTTCAGTACGCCGCCGCCGGCCAGGAGCAGACCGCGGTCGAGGTTCCGCTGTGACTCGCGGATCCGCGACTCGCGGGTGCCGATGAACTTTCCTTCACCACAGACGGTGTTCCAGAAGGTGGCGTCCTGCGCGTCGGAGAAGTCGCCCGCCGCCTCGACGGCGGCCTTGGCCTCGGCCTTCGCCAGCGGGTTTTCCATCGCGTCCCGGACCTTGACCAGCAGGTCGGCCAGCGCCGGGAAGGTCGCCTTCTTGTACAGCATGTAGCCGACAGCGAGCTCCAGCTGTACCGGTCCCTTCCCGTCCATCGGGTTGCGGGACAAGGCATAGCGGACCCGTTCATAGGTCTGCCGAGCCTCTTCGCCGCTGGTGCCGAAGTGGTACTTGGCGTCGTAACGCGCCATCCACGGCAGGAAGTCCTGCCGCCAGCGCCGTTCGAAGCCGATCGGCTGGCGGTCGAACGTCTTCTGCCAGTCCGCGGTGAACTCCGCCGAGGAGTCCAGCACGAAGCGTCCCGTCCGCTGGGGGAACTGCTGCGCGTAATGCGCCCCCAGCCAGGTGCCGCCCGAATATCCCACCCAGTTGATCTTCTCCCGGCCGAGCAGCGCCCGGAGCAGGTCGAAGTCCCTGATCGTCTGGTAGGTGGTGATCAGCGGCCCGAGTTCGCCGCCGGCGGTCTGGCAGGACTTGGCCGCGTGCTCGGCGGTGGCCAGGATCTGGTCCAGGTTGCGCGGGTCGCGGTCACGCGGGTCCAGTTGCCGGATGGCGTCGACGGCGCCCCGGCAGGTGACGTTGGTGCTCTTGCCGGTCCCGCGCACGTCGATGCCGATGATGTCCTGGTGTTCGCGCAGCTTCTCCTGCGCGCGGAACATCGTCGGCTGCCAACGGCCGATGCCGCCCGGTCCACCGGGGTTGGTGAGCACCGAGGCCGACGACGGCCCGGTCGCTTTCAGCCTGCTGACCGCGATGGTCAGATCCTGCCGCTCGTGCGGGCGATCCCAGTCGCGAGGCGTGCGGTAGGCCGCGCATTCGAGCCCGCCGATGTCGGTGCCCGGCGGCAACGAGAGCAGCTCCTCCTCGGCGCAGGGATGCCACGCCAGCTTCTGGCCGGCGTAGTGAGCCGGGACGCCCGCCGAAGCCGGTGTGGCTCCGGCGAGCAGCCCGCCCACGATCACCGGGAGCATCCCGGCGGCCAATAGTCGCTTCATCTTCTTCCCCCTTTTTCCTCGGTTTCCCAACGGCTCACGACGCTAGAGCCGGGCACACCACGCGAACATCGACCGCAGGTAGCGCCGGAAGGTGAACCAAGGATCGAGGGACGGCTAGGACCGAGGCACAAGTCCCGCCGCGGTGGTCGCGTTTGCGCGCGTCCGGGGCCTTCGTGGACACCGGGGTGGTTCCGCCCGGTGCCTTGAAGATCAGGTCGGCTTCGGCCTTATGTGAGCATCCTTCACATTTCACGGGTTAGATAGAACGCTCTATCATGGAGACGTGACTGGAACGCGGGAACGCATCGTGAACGCCGGCGCCGAACTGCTCCGCCGGAACGGGTACACCGGCACCGGGGTGAAGCAGATCGTCGAAGCCGCGAAAGCGCCCTTCGGCTCGCTCTACCACTTCTTCCCCGGCGGCAAGGAGCAGCTCGGCGAGGAGATCATCCGCACGTCGGGGATGATGTACCTCGCGCTGTTCGAGATCTTCTTCGCCGACGAACCGGACCTCGTCCACGGTATCGAGGCATGCTTCGCCAGCGCGGCCGAGACGCTGAAAGCGACCGACTACGCCGACGCGTGCCCCATCGCGACGGTCGCGCTGGAGGTCGCCAGTACCAACGAAAAGCTGCGGGTCGCGACGGCCGACGTGTTCACGGCCTGGATCGAGACCGGAACCGAGAAGCTGGGCAAGTACGGCCTCGAACCCGCGGCCGCCCGGCGGCTCACGATCGCTTTGGTGAACAGCCTCGAAGGAGCGTTCGTGCTGAGCCGATCGCTGCGTAACACCGAAGCGCTCGAGGTCGCGGGGCTGTCGTCCGTCGCCTTGGCACGCACCCTGCTCCCCGATGCGTGAAGCACCGACGGCGGACTGCTGAACAGCGGGTTTTCCCCGCGCCGGGCAACGACTTCCGGCCGGCCTAGCTCGGCACCATCGCCGCCGCACTACTCACCGCATGTTCCACCCCGCGGCAAGCAACCTCGTCTTCGTGCTCTGACCTTCCGCGGGACTCGCGTGATCAGAGACGTGACTCGCGTGATCAGGAGGCGAACTCGCGTGATTGAACGGCGATCTCGCGTGTTCGCCGTTCAATCACGTGAGTCACGCCTCCAATCACGTGAGTTCGGCTCCTGATCACGCGAGTTCGGCGTCAGCGGGACGCGAGGTACGCCCGCCAGTCCCCCACCGCCGAGATGTCCGTCAGCTCGGCGGAGTCCACAAAGGACGAACGCAGGACGGTCGCGAGGCAGGCCGCGCCGTCCTCCAGTTCGACGACGCCGAGCTCCAGTTCCGGTGGTTCGGCGGGGATCAGATGGTCCCGCAGCACCGAAAGCGGCAGGTCGTAGACCTCGCCGACCACGGAGGCGGAACCACCTTCGTACATCGCCGGGAACCGGTCGCCCACGGAGAAGTAGTGGTACTTGGGCGCGGATCGGGCCACACAGCACAACGGCGTGCCCCGCAATTGTGCGTGCAGCGGTCCGCCACGCATCCCGCCGCCGTTGAGGAACATCAGAACCATGACATGATCCCCTCGATCCCGAAGTACACCCCGAACACCGCCGCCAGGATCCCGAGGATCCAGCCGATATCGCGGATCTTGCCCTTGCAGATCTTGATCAGCACGTAGGCGACCAGTCCGGCGCCGATCCCGTTGGTGATCGAGTAGGTGAACGGGATCAACGCGATGGTCAGGAACACCGGGATCGCGAAATCCAGGTCTCGCCAGGGGATCCGCGCGCATTGCGCCATCATCATGCCGCCGATGACCACCAGCGCGGGTGCCGCTGCCTGAGCCGGGACGATGGCCGCGATCGGCGTCAGGAACAACGTGGCGGTGAACAGCCCGCCGGTGACGATGCTCGCCAGCCCGGTCCGCGCGCCTTCGCCGACCCCGGCGGCCGATTCGAGGAACACCGTGTTCGGCGCCGATCCGGTGACCCCGCCCGCGAGCGCGCCCGCGCCGTCGACCAGCAGGATGCGGCCCATCCCCTCGACCTTGCCGTCCTTGACCAGCCCCGCTTCCTCCGAGACGGACGTGATCGTGCCCATCGCGTCGAAGAACCCGGAAAGCACCAGCGTGAACAGGAACACCGCCGCCGTCACCGCGCCCGCCGACGCGAAGCCGCCGAAGAGGTCGATGTCCCCCAGCAGACTGAAATCGGGATGCGCCACGATCCGGTCGGGCACGTCGGGTTCGACCAGTCCCCAGCCTTCGACGTGGAACACGCTGTTGACCAGCACCGCGAGCCCGGTCGCGACCGCGATGCTGATCAGCACCGCGCCCGGCACCCCGCGGCTCACGAGCACGATCATCAGCAGCAACCCGAGGCAGAAGATCGCGATCGGCCAGCCCTCCAGATGGCCGGCGATCCCCATCCGTACCGGCACCGTCGACTGGGCGGCGTCCGGTGTCCGCGTCACGAAGCCGGCGCTGACCAGGCCGACCAGCGCGATGTAAAGCCCGATGCCGACGGTGATCGCGACCTTGAGCGCCATCGGGATCGCGTTGATGATCCGTTCCCGGATGCCGGAAACGGCCATCAACACGATGCAGAAGCCTTCGAGGACGACGAGGCCGAAGGCCTGCGCCCAGGTCATGGCCGGAGCCATCTGGAAGGCGACGACACCGTTGACGCCGAGGCCCGCCGCGAGGGCCAGCGGCGCGTTGCCGACGAGTCCCATCAGGATCGTGGTGACTCCCGCCGCCAGCGCGGTCGCGGTGGTGATCGCCTCGGTGCTCAGCCGGGCGCCGGTGATGTCGGCCGACGCGCCGAGGATGAGCGGGTTGAGCAACACGATGTAGCACATCGCGACGAAGGTGGTGATCCCGCCGCGCACCTCGCGGCCGATCGTGCTGCCGCGGTGGGAGATCTTGAACCAGCGGTCGAGCCCGGAAATCCTTTCCGGTTCGGGGTGGTACTGGGGACGTTCTTCGCGCAACTGGGTCACGCCTGCCTCCACAACGTTGTGGCGCGAGGGATGAAGCCTGGCTAGTAGGCCTTCTTGTCGGGTTTCGACAGCCAGGCCTGGAAAGGCGCGAAGGAGTCCGGAAGGGACAGTTGGCCGACGGGTAGTGACCAGGTCTCGCGCGGGCGGGAAAAGAGGTCGTAGAACTCGCGGTCGTCGAAGCCCGCCTCGGCCGCGTCGTGGCGGTCCGCGGCGTAGACGACCTTGCCGACACGCGCCCACAGCGCGGCGGAAAGACAGAGCGGGCAGGGCTCGCAGGAGGTCACGAGGACACAGCCGTCGAGTTTGTAGTCGCCGATCGCCTGGCAGGCCGCGCGGATCGCGACCACCTCGGCGTGCGCCGTCGGATCCAGCGCCGGTGTCACCTGGTTGGTCCCGGTGGCCAGCACCGAACCGTCCCGGACGATCATCGCGCCGAACGGCCCGCCACCGCGTTCGACGTTCGTGGTGGCCAACTGGACGGCATCGGCGAGCCATTTCTGCTCGTCGGACTCCGAAATGGACAGACGGGTACCCACGGATGTGCTCCTAGCTCGAAAAGTACGGAGTATCAGGTGCCGGTGAGGTGTTCCGGTCGCACCGGGACACGAGGCAGCGCCAGCCCGGTGGCCGCGCGGATGGCCGCGACGATCGCCGGGGTGGACGAGATCGTCGGCGGTTCACCGACCCCGCGCAGACCATACGGCGCGTTGGGGTCGGGCCGTTCCAGGACGTCGATATCCATCGGCGGCATGTCCAGCACGGTCGGGATCAGGTAGTCGGTGAACGACGGGTTGCGGATCTTCCCGCCGTCGGTCTGGATCTCCTCCATCACCGCGAGCCCGAGCCCCTGCGCGGAGCCGCCCTGGATCTGGCCGAGCACAGCCTGCGGGTTGAGCGCTTTGCCGACGTCCTGCGCGCAGTCGAGCGCGACGACCTTGATCAGCCCGAGTTCGGTGTCGACGTCCACGACCGCGCGGTGTGCCGCGAAGCCGTACTGGACGTGCGCGTTCCCTTGCCCTGTCTCGGGATCGATGGGCGCGGTCGGACGGTGGCGCCATTCCACGGTCTCGTCGAAGACCTCGTCGCCGAGGACGTCGGCGAGGTCCGCGAGCACCCTGCCGTCGGCCGAGACGACCTTGTTCCCGACGACGTTCAGCTTCCCGTCGGCGGCGAGCCTGCCGGCAAGATGCTTGTGCAGCCCGGATCGCACCGCGGCGCACGCGGCCTGGACGGCCCCGCCGGTGACATAGCTCTGCCGGGAGGCCGATGTCGAACCGCCGTTGCCGATGGTGGTGTCCATCGGCAGGATCGTCACCTGCTCGATGCCGAGTTCGGTCCGCACGATCTGCTGCATGATCGTGACCAGACCCTGGCCGACCTCGCAGGCCGCGGTGTGCACGGTCGCCGCGGGTTCGCCGCCGACGAGTTGCAGCCGGACGCGGGCCGTCGAGTAGTCGTCGAAGCCCTCGGAGAAGCAGATGTTCTTGATGCCGACCGCGTACCCGACCCCGCGGACGACGCCTTCGCCGTGCGTGGTGTTGGAGACCCCGCCGGGCATGCGGCGCAGGTCGAGAGCCTTATCCTGGACAGGAAACGGTTTCGCGCGCAGGCGTTCCAGCAGTTCGGCGACCGGGGCGGCCGAGTCGACGATCTGACCGGTCGGCATGACGCTGCCTTCGGCCATCGCATTACGGATCCGGATGTCGACCGGGTCGACCCCGCACGCCTCGGCGAGCTTGTCCATCTGGGACTCGTAGGCGAAGGCCGCCTGTACCGCGCCGAAACCACGCATCGCACCGCAAGGCGGGTTGTTGGTGTACACCCCCCAGCAGTCGATCGAAGCACTGTCCACATTGTACGGACCGACGCCGAGGGTGGCGGCGTTCGCCACCACCGCGCCGGTGGACGAGGCGTACGCGCCCCCGTCCAGGTACAGCTTCGCCTGCACATAGACGAGTCGGCCGTCCTTGTCGGCCCCGTGCTCGTAGTACATCTTCGCCGGGTGGCGATGCACGTGTCCGTAGAAGGATTCCTCGCGGTTGTAGACCATCTTGACCGGTTTGCCGGTGTGCAGCGCCAGCAGACACGCGTGGACCTGGATGGAGAGGTCCTCGCGGCCACCGAACGCGCCGCCGACCCCGCCGAGCGTCAGCCGCACCTTGTCCTTGGGCAGCCCCAGCGCGGCGACGATCTGCTGCTGGTCGACGTGAAGCCACTGCGTGGCCACGTAAAGGTCGACACCGCCTTCGGTGTCCGGGATCGCCATGCCGGACTCAGGGCCGAGGAAGGCCTGATCCTGCATGCCGACCTCGTAGACCCCGGACACCACGACGTCGGCCTTCACCGACTGGTCGCCGTGCCGGATCTTCGCGTGGCGCACGACGTTCCCGCCGGGGTGCAGTTCGGCTCCCTCGCCGGCGGCGGCCTTCTCGGAATCCGTCACCGGCTCGAGGACATCATAAGAGACCTTGATCCGCTTCATCGCGCGGCGAGCGGTCTCGGGGTGGTCCGCGGCGACGAGTGCGACGGGCTCGCCCTGATAGCGCACGACGTCGACGGCGAGCACCGGCTGATCGGAGTGCTCCAGGCCGTACTTGTTCACACCGGGCACGTCTTCATGCGTCAAGACCGCGTAGACCCCTTGCACGGCAAGGGCTTCGGCGATGTCGACACCGGTGATCCGCGCGTACGGATGCGGGCTGCGCAGGGTCGCGCCCCACAGCATGTCCTCGTGCCACAGGTCCGAGGAGTAGGCGAATTCGCCGCGCACCTTGACCGTGCCGTCGGGCCGCCGCGGGCTCGCGCCCACTCCGTTGTCGGTCACGGTCGTCGTCTGTGTCGAGGTCATACCGTCTCCCTCAGCCGGGCACTGGCCACGGCCAGCTCGCGGGCGATCTCGTCTTCGGATTCCGCACGCGGCGACCCGCCGGTCACCACGGTCGCGCCGCCGACGAACAGCCGCTCGACCGGCGGGGTGGCGCCGAGCACCAAAGCCGCCACGGGGTCGGTGATCCCGGCGTAGTTCAAGCCGTTCAGGTCCCAGACAGCGAGGTCGGCGAGCTTGCCCGTCTCGATCGAGCCCAAGTCCTTCTCGCGGCCCAGGCAGCGCGCGCCGCCCATCGTGCCCATCCACAGCGCCTCGCGCGTGGTCAGCGCACGCGGTCCGCCGCGCTGGCGTGCCTGCAGCAGCGACTGGCGCAGTTCCTCGCCGAGGCCACCGGATTCGTTGGACGCGGCGCCGTCGACTCCCAGCCCGACCGCGACCCCGGCGTCGAGCAACTGCCGGACCGGGGCGATCCCGGCACCGATGCGCCCGTTCGACGTCGGGCAGTGTGCCGCGCCGGTGCCGGTGGCGCCCAGTCGCCGGATCGCTTCCGGGGCGAGGTGGATCGAGTGCGCGAGCCAGACGTCGTCGGCGAGCCAGCCGAGTTTGTCGGCGTACTCCGCGGGCGTGCAACCGACTTCGGCGAGGCACTGCTTCTCCTCGTCGGCCGTCTCGGCGAGGTGCGTGTGGAGCCGGACTCCCTTGCGGCGTGCCAGTTCGGCCGCGCCGGTCATCAGCCGCTCGCTCACCGAGAACGGCGAGCACGGGCCGGCCGCGATCTGCAGATGCGCGCCAGGGGAACTGTCGTGGAACCGGTCGATCGCGGCTTCGGTGCCGAGCAGCGCGGCCTCGGTCTCCTCGGCGAGGTTGTCCGGCGGAAGCCCGCCTTGCGACTCGCCCCGGTCCATCGAGCCGCGCACGACGTGCAACCGCACCCCGACGCGGATCCGGGCGGCGGCGAGGGCTTCGACCTGGTCGCCACCGTCACGCGGGAAGACGTAGTGGTGGTCGGCGACGGTGGTGCAGCCGGTGGTCGCGAGCCGCGTGAGGCCCGCCGTGGCGGCGGCGTGCGTGATCTCGGCGTCGAGTCTGCCCCAGATCGGGTACAGCGCGACCAGCCACTCGAAGAGAGTGTGGTCGGCGGCGAGGCCGCGCGTGGCCCACTGGTAGAGGTGGTGATGGGTGTTGACCAGACCGGGCGTGACCAGGCAGCCGGAGCCGTCGACGCGTTCGTCGTACTCGCCGTGGGGCGCCTTCCCGGCACCGACCGCCGCGATGCGGTCGTTCTCGATGACGACATGGCCCGAGGTGTGCTCGGTGCCCGCAGGATCGACGGTGGCGATCGCGACGTTCTCGATGACGGTCTTCACTTGGTCTCTCCCCTGGTCGCGGCCAACCGGACGGCGTCGAGGATTTTCTCGTATCCGGTACACCTGCAGAGGTTCCCCGCCAGCGCCTCGCGAATCTCCTCGTCGGCCGGGTTTTCGACGCGGTCGAGCAGATCGTGCGCGGCCACCACGAGGCCGGGCGTGCAGAAACCACACTGGACGGCTCCCGCGTCCACAAAGGACTGCTGGACTCGGTCCAGCCGATCCCCGTCCGCGAGCCCTTCGACCGTGCGGACTTCGCGGCCCTCGACCTGACCGGCCGCGACCAGGCACGAACACACCGGAACGTCGTCGAGGTACACCGTGCAGGAACCGCATTCGCCCTGCTCACAGGCGTTCTTCGAGCCCGGGAGACCGAGCCGTTCGCGGAGCACGTATAGCAGGCTCTCGCCCTCCCAGACGTCGTCGGCCTGGCGGGACTCACCGTTGATCGTCACATTCACGCGCACTCGCGTTCACCCTTCTGGAAGTCGTTCCACGCCCAGGTCAGCGTCCGCCGCGCCAGGACGGACAACGCGTGCTTGCGGTAGTCGGCGCTGCCACGGACGTCGTCGATCGGCGACGACGCCTCGGCGACCAGCTCGCCGAACCGGCGTTT
The DNA here is from genome assembly GCF_055588925.1 of Amycolatopsis sp. NPDC041971. Classification (NCBI taxonomy): domain Bacteria; kingdom Bacillati; phylum Actinomycetota; class Actinomycetes; order Pseudonocardiales; family Pseudonocardiaceae; genus Amycolatopsis; species Amycolatopsis sp. NPDC041971. The sequence goes on from NZ_JBVJCE010000019.1 coordinate 159,692, forward strand.
GACCGAATCCGTGAGAGAAGCCTTGGTGGACCAGGGCAGTTCGGCGGTGAGGAACTCCTCGGCGGCGGTCGCGCGGCGCGGCGTCGGCGCCGCCGAACCGACGGCGGCGCGGATCTCGCGGGAGTCCAGGTGCAGTGCCAGCGCGAACGAGCAGACCGCGATGACCATCGCGTTGCGGGTTCCGACCTTGGCGAACTGCTGCGGGCCGACCGCGGCGGGCAGCCGCACCGCGGTGATCAGCTCGTCGGGTTCGAGGGCGTTGCGTTTGACCCCGAGGTAGAACTCCTCGGCCGGGATCCTCCGCGTGCCGCGCATCGACGCGACCTCGACCTCGGCGCCGAGGACGAGCAGCACCGGATGGGTGTCACCGGCCGGCGAAGCGGCGCCCAGGTTGCCGCCGACGGTGCCGCGGTTGCGGATCTGCGGCGAGCCGACGGTGCGCGAGGCCATGGCCAACGCGGGCAGAACTTCACCCAGCTCAGCGATCACCCGGACGTAGGGCACTGACGCGCCGAGGCGGATCTCGCCGTCGCTCTCGGTCCACTCGGCGAGTTCGGTGACGCGGTTGAGATCGAGCAGCGCGCCGGGGCGGCGGTGGTCGAAGTTGAGCTCCACCATGACGTCCGTACCGCCCGCGATGGGCACCGCGTCGGGTCGCTCGGCCTTGACGGCGAGCGCCTCGGTCAGCGAGCTGGGGCGCAGGAAATCCACTCTCGGGCTCCTCGGTTCGGCGGTGTTCTGTGACGGCTGCCTCAGTAGACGCCCTGCGCCCGTAGGGCGGCAACGGTGCCGAAGCATGAAATCTCCCCTGCCCGGCCGGGTCGTTTTGTGCTTTCCTACAAACCTGATGACGACCGTGAAGACTCTGCTCGCGTTACCCGGGCTGCGCTTGCGCGTCCGCGCCGGGACGGCTCTGCTCGACCGTCCGGTGTCCCGGATCTACGTCACCGAACTGCCCGACCCGGGGCGGTACGTGTCGGCGGGCGAATTCGTCCTGAGCGGGTTGCTGTGGTGGCGCGGTCCGGGTGATTCCGAGGCTTTCGTCGCCGCGCTGGCGAAGGCCGGGGCGGCGGCGCTCGCGGCTTCCGGAGCGGATTCCGACGGAATCCCCGTGGACCTCGTCGAAGCCTGCACGCGACACGGAATTCCGTTGCTGGAGGTGCCGGCGGACCTGTCGTTCTCCGTCGTCACCGAACGGGTGGTACTGGCGTTGGCCGCGGCCGCGGAAAGCGCCCGCAAACGTTTGCTTTCAGCGGCGACGGAAGACGCGTCGGTGGAAACACTGCTGGAGCGGGCACGCGAGGAGATCGGCCTCCCCTGCTGGGTGGTACCCGCCGGGACGCCGTCGGATCTGGTGCGGCGGTTCGTCGCCGCGGGCGGACGCTCCCTGGAGGCGGACGACGTCACCGTGCGGCCGATCGGCGGCAGGCACGCGGTGCCGTGGCTGCTCGCGATCGGCGGCGCGCTCACGGCCGCCCAGGCCGAGATCGCCGAGGAACTCGCCGGATTGATCGGGCTGGCGCGTACGCGAGCGGACCAGGTCCGCGCGGTCACCGACAGGGTGCTCGAACCGCTGCTCGCCGCCCTCGACGAGGGAAGCGATCCGCACGCGGCGCTGACCGCGACCGGGCTGCGCGGCGATCTGCGCGTCGTCGTCGCCCGCGCCGAGGGATCCGAAGCGGCACGCGGGATCCTGACCGAATTACTGCCTCCGGGCGCCCTCGTCGGGCCCGCGGGGGAAACGACCTGGGCCGTGGCCGAGGACGACGGCGAATGGCCGGAAGACTGGCCCGCGACGGTGACGACCACCCTGACAGGAGTCGCGTCACTGCTGCCGTGCCGCCGGGTGCTGATCGGAATCAGCGACCGTTCCCCGGTCTCCGTGCTGCGGGGCGCGAAAGAGGTCGCGCGCTACGCGCTGGCCGTCGCGGCGGAACGCCCCGGCACGATCGAAGTAATCCCCGGCGGCGAGATCGGCATGCACCGGCTGCTGCTGGCAGGCGCGCCCGACGATCTCCGGGCGGCGTTGCGGCGACGGGTGCTGGGCCCGCTGCTGAGTTACGACGCCGAACAGGGCACCGATCTGGTGCACACCTTGCGCGTCTTCCTCGAATGTTCCGGCTCCCCGACGCGGGCCGCGCGGGCGCTGCATATCCACGTCAACACCTTGCGGTACCGGATCGGCCGGGCCAGCGAACTGCTCGGCACCGACCTGACCGAGTTCACCGAACAGCTCGACGTCTATTTGGCCTTGTCGGCAGGGAGCTGAAATGGGCATCACCACGGCGAAAGAAGCCGCCTACGACCCGCGTGTCGTCGCCTTCGGGCGGATGATGGGCGCGGCGAACCGGCTCGAATACCTGCTCGGCCGCGCGCTGGAGGCCGAATGCGGGATCTCGCATCTGATGTTCGAAGTACTGCTGATCGTCGGCCGGTCGGGCGAGGCCGGGATGAGCATGCGCGCGATCGCGCAGGAGCAGGTGCTGACCACCGGTGGTGCGACCCGCCTGGTCGACCGGATGACGACGCTCGGCCTCGTCGTGCGCGCCAACGATCCCGAAGACCGCCGCGTGCAACTCGTCCGGCTGACGGGCAAGGGCGAGGAGACGACCGTGCGGGCCGCGCGGGTGCACGTCGAGAACATCCAGCGGCAGTTCCTCGACCCGCTGCCCGCCGATCACCGTGAACAGTTCACCCAGGACCTGCGGACGCTGAGCCATTCGGCACGTGACGCACTCCCCAAGCTCCGATAGGAATACCTGACTGCTCAGGCATCGTTGGAGCTCGACATGAGGCTCATCTATGTCTTCGACGCGTACTGCGGCTGGTCCTACGGCTTCGCCAGGACCATGGCCGACGTCGCGCACCGGCATCCGGACCTACCGGTCGAAGTGGTGTCCGGCGGCCTGTTCCTCGGCGGGCGCCGCGTACCGATCCGGCAATTCGGCTACGTCCAAGGAGCCAACGCCGAGATCACCCGCCTGACCGGCGCGCCGTTCGGGGAAAGTTACGAACGGCTCATCGCGGACGGCGACTTCGTCATGGACTCCGAGGCCGCCGCCCACGGGATGGCGGCGTTGCGCGAGGTCGCGCCGGACCGCGCGGTGCGGCTCGCGGCCTTGTTGCAGGAGGCCTTCTATCTCGATGGCCTGAGCCTGTCCGAGGTCTCGACCTATCGCGTGGTCGCGCAGCGGGCGGGACTGGACGGAGACGCCGTCGAGACCGCGCTGGACCGGGTTTCCGCGGCGGCCGATTTCCGGCGGGCGCGGGAATTGGGCGTCACCGGATACCCGACCCTGCTCGCCGCCTTGCCCACCGACGAGGGGGAACGGGTCGTGACGCTGGTCGCCGGAAACGCGAGCGCGGACGAGGCGGAGCGGCGGATCGGCGCGCTGGTTTCCTGAGGAATCAGTCGACTCTCGCCCGTTAAACTGGCGCCATGTCTACCTCCGCAGTGCTCCGGGCGGCGACGTCCGCGGACGCCGACGCCGTCGCGAAAATCTGGTACCACGGCTGGCAGGACGGCCACCTCGGCAACGTGCCCGACGAGCTCGTCCGCATCCGCACCCGCGAGTCGTTCTGGACCCGGGCGGCGCAACAGGTCGGCGACACGACCGTCGCCGTGATGGGTGGCGAGGTGGCGGGTTTCGTGATGGTCGTCGGCAACGAGGTCGAACAGGTCTACGTTTCGTCGGACCATCGCGGGAGTGGAGTGGCCGGCGTGCTGCTCGCGGAAGCCGAACGACTGGTGAGCACAGGCGGCCATTCGCGCGCTTGGCTCGCGGTGGTGCCCGGGAATGCCCGAGCGCGGCGGTTTTACGAGCGGTGCGGGTGGGTTGACGAGGGCGAGTTCGACAACCGCGTCCCCGGCCTGGATGGGCTGATTTCGGCGCCCTGTCGGCGTTACGTGAAGACGGTTGCTTGAATTTCGCAATTAGCCGACTAATTGCGTCGATCACCGTAGAGTACTGGGTCCCGTCCCAGCGATTCACCCTTCGGTGTTGTTCGTTCGATTTCGCTGTCGCTTAAAATTACGAACGCTTGTTCGATTGTTTTGCGGTATTCTTGAGGGGTGTCCGAGACCTTCCTTCCCGAGTTGCCGCAGGAGCTGTGGCACGCCGGCAAGCTGGAGCTTGCCCATGGCGTGCAACAGTCCTTGTAGGTGATCAGGATGGCCACCGCCGGACTGGGACAATTCCTGGCGGAGATCGAATCTCGTGGCGTCAAAGACTTGTACGGCTATGGCCGTACCGCGAACTGGTTCGCGGATATAGCGGGGTTGTCGGTTGGTGAGGCGGGTGCGGTGGTGAACCGGGCCATCGCCCTGAACCCGACGCGCGCTCTGGACGGCACCGAAGTTCCGCTGTCGCACCCGCCACCGCCGCTGTCGCCGCCGAAGGACAGGTCGGGAATGAGCGGATCGACCAGATCCTGGAAATTTTGAAGAAGCTTCCGGCCGATACCTCGGGTGAGGATCGGGCGAGTGCGGAGAAGATCCTCGCCACCCTCGCCCGCGACGCCGGACCCCGCCAACTCGCCGACGCCGAGCAGAACCTTCTCGCCTGGCTCGACCCAGACGGCAACGAACCGAAAGACCCCGAACCCGCCCAACCACGCCGCGAAATCACCCTGGAGCGCCGCAAAGACGGTTACTGGAAACTGACCGGTCTTCTCGACGACGAAACCGGTGCCCGCACCGCCGCCGCGCTCGAGGCCTACGCGCAACCACGCCCGGTGGACGAGTTCGGCCAAGCCGATCTCCGGATGAAATGCGAACGCATGGGCGACGCCTGGGTCGACATCCTCGACCTCGCGATCGCCTGCCCCGACCAACCCGGGACCAACGGCTACCGCACTCTGCTGCATGTCACCATCGGACTCGACGAACTCAAATCCGGTCTCAGGACTGCCTGCCTCGACTTCGTCGGGACCATGACCGCCCGCGAGGCCCGCCTTGCTGCCTGCGACTGCCTGATGCTGCCGGTCGTGATGAGCGCCGCCGGTGAACCCTTGGATGTGGGGCGGTTGCGACGGTTCGTCACCCCCGGCCAGAGACGAGCCCTCAACATTCGGGATGGCGGCTGCGCGTTCCCCGGCTGCCACCGGCGGCCGAAGAATTGCCACGCACACCATATTCAGCACTGGGCAGACGGAGGCCCCACCGATCTCCGGAATCTCGTGCTGCTGTGCGGTTTCCACCACCGGCTGATCCACCACGGTGATTGGCAAGTCCGGATGGCCACCGACGGGTTACCCGAGTTCATCCCACCCCAATACCGAGATCCGCTCCGAAAACCCCGCCGCAACACCCTCCACCGCACCCATACCTGACCCGCATGCCCGAGGAGCCCGCCAGCCACACCGGCGACGGGCCCCTCGGCATGCCCGGAGGACGACCGTGGGCCAAGGGAGCGTGTTCCAGCGGCCCTTGTTTAGGCACCTTCTCGTGATCTGCGGCGCCCTCATCTCACGACAGGATGCCGACTTGGAGATGGCGAGTCTCCCGGACGAGCCCCACCTCTGCCCGCTCGAAGTACGTGAAGGACCCCTTCCTTGTGCCCAGGCACAGGAAGGGGTCCTTCACGCGCTCAAGTTGTGACTGCCGGTACCGCTGAGCCTCGTGGGGATGTGCCCGTTCCGTGAAGGCCCCCTTGAGAGACCCAGAGTCCCTCAAGGGGCCCTTCACGGAACGACGATCCAGAGCCAACAAAACCCCCGACCGAAGCGACCCGCGTGACCGGACCGATCACGCACGACCGTGTGGATTTCGGGTCATCCAACGCACCAAAATCCACACGGTCCCGCATTGCCCGCATCGAGAGGACTAAATGCGGAACGACTGGACGCGGCCGCCCTGAAGGACACCGCACTAAACAGACTCCGGCCCCAGGTAAGCCAACGCCATCTCGGTCGTCTCACTCGCCCAAACGTCCCAGCTCAAGTCATCGGGCCAATACCGGCCACTGGCGGCCCGGTGCACACACGATCCGATGATCGTCCGGCTCACCATGCGGATCGCCCGCTGCCCGTCCGACCGGCGAATCTCCCCAAGACAAGGCTGAGCCGCGTCCACGAAATCGCGCTGGATAGTGGCCAGCGCTTGGAGACCACGTTCGCGTCCCTCGGCGCGCTGACTGTCGAGCAGTTCGGGGAAGATCCGGTCGTGCCGGGCGAAGGTCCGCGCCAAAGCCTGTGTGAACGCGCCCACGACACCGTTCAGTCCGGGCTCCGCGGAGCGAAGCGCTTCGCCGACACCAGCCTCCAACTGCCCGAGCAACTGATCCTTGACCGCGTACAGCAGCTGGTTCTTCCCCACGAACCGGCGATAGATCGTGCCCACCGACATCCCCGCCCGCTCGGCGACGGCCCCGACGGTGAACTCCTCGATGCCTTGGGCTGCCAGTACGTGCTCGGCCGCGGCCAGCACCTTCTGCAAGGACTCCCGGCTCCGGGCCTGCTGTGGCGGGCGGAAGCCCTGATCGACGGATGGCTGGCTCACCGGGCGCACGTTACCGCACCCAGATGCGAATGATAACTTTCGTTCGCATTTTCCCGACAAAGGAGGCAGCGCCATGGTGAGCATCGAGGTAGAGGGCGCCTACGTCGATTTCCCGATCTTCGACGCCAAGACCCGGTCACTCAAGAAACAGGTGCTCGGCAAGGTCGGCGGCAACATCGGCACCGACGCGAAGGTCCCGATCATCGAGGCCCTGCGGGATATCTCGCTGTCACTGAGCCACGGCGACCGAGTCGGCCTGATCGGGCACAACGGCGCCGGGAAGTCCACTCTGCTGCGGCTGCTGTCCGGCATCTACGAACCGACGCGGGGTAGCGCGCGGGTCGTCGGCAGGATCGCGCCGGTGTTCGACCTCGGCGTGGGGCTGGATCCCGAGGTCTCGGGCCACGAGAACATCCTGATCCGGGGCCTGTTCCTCGGCATGTCGCGCAAGGAGATGGCGAAACGGGTCGATGACATCGCCGAGTTCACCGAACTCGGCGATTACCTGAGCATGCCCCTGCGCACCTACTCCGCCGGCATGCGAGTGCGGCTCGCCCTCGGCGTGGTGACCACCATCGACCCCGAGATCCTCATCCTCGACGAGGGACTCGGCGCGATCGACGCCGCGTTCCTTGCCAAGGCCCGCGAACGGCTGGTCGACCTCGCCCGCCGCTCCGGGGTGCTGGTGTTCGCCTCGCACGCCGACGAGCTACTGCGCGAACTGTGCACCACTGCACTCTGGATGGACGAGGGCCGCATCCGGACCCGAGGTCCACTCGACGAAGTCCTCGCCGCGTATCACGAGGCGCGCCGCGCGTAACCGTCCAGCTCCGCCCGGGAGAACGAAAGCTCCCCCGCATCCAAGGCTCCGCAATCCAGCCCGCGCAACAGGAAGCTCGCCAGAGCCTGCGCGGTCGCCGGTTCGTCCAAGACCCCGCGCCCGGTCTGGTCCGCGTAGTCCCGCAACCGGCCCAGCGCCGCCGGGAAGCCCTCGCGGAAGAACGCGTAGGTGGCGGCGAACCGGGTCGGCAGCTGGTGCGGGTGCAGGTCCCAGCCCTGGTAGAAGCCGCGTTCCAGGGATCGCCGCACCAGTCGCAGATGCTCGCGCCAGGCGGGAAGGATCGCGTCGCCGACGGGCAGCTTGTTCGTCGAGCCATCCGAAAGGCGGACGCCGGTCCCCGCGGCCGAAACCTGCATGAGCTGCTTGGCGAAGTCGGCGGCCGGATGCTCCATGCTCTGGTACTCGGCGCTGATCCCGAGCCCGGCACTGTAGTCGTAGGTCCCGTAGTGCAGCCCCGAACAGCGCCCGCGCGCGGCTTCGATGATCCGCGGCACCGCCACCGTCCCGTCGAGGTCCACAATGGACTGCGCGGTCTCGATCTGGACCTCGAACCGCAGGGTGCCGTCGGACAGGCCGTACGCGGATTCGAGGCGCTCCAAGACATCCGCCGCCACTGCGACCTGTTCGACAGCGGTCACCTTCGGCAGCGTGACGACGAAGCCTTCGGGCAGCGGGCCGCTTTCCAGCAACCCGGCCAGAAAAAGGTCGAGTGTGCGGATGCCGCGACGGCGGGTCGCCTGTTCGAAGCTCTTGAACCGGATGCCGACGAACGGCGTTCCGCCCGTGACGGCGAGGGTCCGCCCCGCGGCGAGCGCGACGGCGTCCTCCTCGTCGTCGCCCGGTCTGCCGAGGCCGTCCTCGAAGTCGATCCGCAGATCCTCGATCGGCTCGGTGAGGAGTTTGGTCCGGACCCGGCCGGCGATGTCCGCGTCCAGACCCAGTTGATCGGCGTGCTCGCCGAAGACCCGCAGGGCCCGCTTGCCCCAGTCCGCCACGAGCCTCGTCTTGTACTGCGACGCCGGCACGTACACGGTGTGCACGGGCCGGCGGCCGGGCGGCTCACCGGGATACTTGGCCGCGACGCGCGCATCGGCCTCGGCCAGACGCGCGTCAGCGGCGGTGTAAACGTCCTCGGTGAGCCGCCCGTTCCCCATCTGTCTACTTGATCCGTTCGTAGGCGGGCAGGGTCAGGAAGTCCGGGAACTCGTCGGCGAGCGCGACCTGCTCGAACAGCTCGACGGCGGGCTCCAGCAGTTCCGGCTTGATCTCGGCGGCCAGTTCCTGACGGATTTCGGTCAAAACACCGCGCACCAGCTCTTCGGTGACCTTGTCTCCGGTGTCGAGCCGCGTGCCGTTGCGCACCCACTGCCACACCTGCGAACGCGAGATCTCCGCGGTCGCCGCGTCCTCCATCAGGTTGTGGATGGCCGCCGCGCCGTTCCCGCTCAGCCAGGAGGCGATGTAGCGGATGCCGACGTCGACGGCGGCACGCAGACCGGCCGCGGTGGCGCCACCCGGCGTCGAAGCCGCGTCGAGGAGCTGGTCGGCGGTGACGGACACCTCGTCGCGGGTGCGGTCGAGCTGGTTCGGCTTGTCGCCGAGGACCTTGTCGAACTCCTCGCGGCAGATGTCCACCATGCCGGGGTGCGCGACCCAGGAACCGTCGAAGCCGTCGCCCGCCTCGCGGCTCTTGTCGGCGCGGACCTTGTCGAGCGCGGCCGCGGTGACCTCCGGGTCCTTGCGGTTCGGGATGAACGCGGCCATGCCGCCGATCGCGAACGCGCCCCGCTTGTGGCAGGTGCGCACCAGAAGTTCGGTGTACGCGCGCATGAACGGCGCGGTCATGGTGACCGAGTTGCGGTCCGGCAGCACGAACTTCTCACCCGCGTCGCGGAAGTACTTGATGACGCTGAACAGGTAGTCCCAGCGGCCGGCGTTCAGGCCGGAGGCGTGCTCGCGCAGTTCGTAGAGGATCTCCTCCATCTCGAACGCGGCCGGGATGGTCTCGATCAGCACGGTCGCGCGGACGGTGCCGCGGGAGATGCCGAGTGTCTTCTCCGCGTGGGTGAAAACGTCGTTCCAGAGCCGCGCTTCGAGGTGGCTCTCCATCTTCGGCAGGTAGAAGTACGGGCCTTTGCCGCGGTTGAGCAGCTCCTGCGCGTTGTGGAAGAAGTACAGGCCGAAGTCGACCAGCGCGCCGACGGCCTGGCGTCCGGCGAAGGACAGGCCACGCTCGTCGAGGTGCCAGCCGCGCGGGCGGACGACGATGGTCGCGTGCTCGACATCGTCCTTCAGCGCGTAGCTCTTGCCGCCGCTCTCCAGCGTGATGGTCTCGCGAACCGCGTCGTACAGGTTGACCTGGCCGGAGACGACGTTCGCCCAGTGCGGCGTGTTGGCGTCCTCGAGGTCGGCGAGCCAGACCTTGGCACCGGAGTTCAGCGCGTTGATGGTCATCTTGCGGTCGGTCGGACCGGTGATCTCGACGCGGCGGTCGCGCAGCGCGGGCGGGGCCTCGGCCACCTTCCAGTCGCCCTCGCGGATCTCCTTGGTCTCGGGCAGGAAATCGAGTTTGCCGGTGGTCCTGGCCTCCTCCCGGCGCTTGCCCCTGGCCTGCAGCAGCTCGTCACGGCGGGCGGCGAAGGCCTCGTGCAGGCCGGCGAGGAAGGCGAGCGCCTCCGGCGTGAGGATTTCGTCCCCGCGCTCGACCGGATCGCCGAGCACCTGAGCTTCAGACATGAGCAACACCCCGAGTTCGGATAAACAGTGACATCCCTAATACAAGACGTCCCTACGGTTTTACCTGACGGACTATAGTTTCTGCATAGCGGAACATCAACGCGGACGTAAGGAGTACCACGGTGGCAGCGGAGAAGAACGGGCGCGACGGCGGCGTCCAGTCCCTTCAGCGGGCCTTCGAGCTCCTCGAACATCTCGCGGACACCGGCGGCGAGGCCAGCCTTTCGGAGCTGGCGACGCTGTCCGGACTGCCGATGCCGACCATCCACCGGCTGATCAGGACACTGGTGGACCTGGGCTACGTCCGGCAGAACACCAACCGCCGGTACGCGCTGGGCGCCCGGCTCATCCGGCTGGGTGAGAACGCCAGCATGCAGTTCGGCTCGTGGGCACGGCCGCTGCTCGCGGAACTGGTCGACGAGGTCGGCGAGACCGCGAACCTCGCGGTGCTGGAGCGGGACGAGGTCGTCTACGTCGCGCAGGTGCCGTCGAAGCACTCGATGCGGATGTTCACCGAGGTCGGACGGCGTCTCTTGCCGCACGGCACCGGCGTGGGGAAGGCGATGCTCGCGCATCTTCCCTCCGACGACGTCACGGCGCTGCTCGCCCGGACAGGCATGCCGTCCTACACCGAGCACACCTTCACCGACCAGGACGCGCTCCTGCGTGAGCTGGCGAAAATCGCCCAGCAGGGTTACGCGCTCGACGAAGCGGAGCAGGAACTGGGCGTCCGCTGCGTGGCCGTCGCGGTCCCGGGCGCGCCGGTGCCGGCGGCGGTCTCGGTGTCCGGGCCTTCGGGACGGCTCACGATGGAGGCCGTCGAGCGGATCGCGCCGGTCGTCCAGCGGATCGCGACCTCGCTCGGCTCGACCCTTTCGCGGGACGGGGTCACCGTTTGAGCCTGGTCTCCAAGCCGTCGAGCATCCTTTCCAGCCCGTAGCGGAACTTCTCGTCACGAAGCCGGACCGGATCGGTTTCGACGGCGGCCCTGGCGAGCATCTCCCGCTGGTGCGGGTGGTCCCGTGCCGCCTCCTCGACGGCGGGGCGCAGTCGCTGCGCCCACTCAGGTTCGCTCTGGCCGCTCTTCGCGACGGCCGTGAGCCAGGCCGCCTCGGTCGCCCCCATGCCGATGACGTACGAGATCACCGCGCTGATCGCCTGATCCGCCTCGTCGCCGGGGAATCCCGCGGCCACGAAGACGGCCAGCAGCCGCTCGTTGAGCCGCATGACGTTCGGCCCGAGGTACGACAGGCCGACCGAGCCGAGCAGTGAAGCGACCCACGGGTGCCGCAGGATCATCGCGCGGACGCTTTCCGCGCCCACGACGGCCGCTTCCCGCCACCGAGCCGGATCATCGCCGTCCGGCACGGTGATCTCGCCGTAGACCTCGTCGACGACCAGCTCGATCAGCTCGTCGCGATTCGCCACATGCCGGTAGAGCGAGGTCGCGCCCGCGTTCAGCGCGGTGCCGAGCCTGCGCATGCTCAGCGCGTCGACACCTTCGACATCCAGGAGCCGGACGGCCTCGGCGACGATCTGCGCCTGACTCAGCGCGGGCTGATCCCGCTTCCGTCGAGGACGGGTCCACACCGACTGGATCGGCTGTTCTTCCACGGACATGCCTCCACCCTAGCGCACGAAGTACCCCCTTGCGTACGGCGTTTCCATCTGCGTACAGTGTGCGCAACAACGGAACAACGTACGCAGACTCTTCTGGGGGTATCCCGATGAACGAATCGCCCACACGCGATCCACGCCGCTGGTGGATCCTGATCGTGCTGTGCCTGAGCACGCTCGTGCTGGTCGTGGACAACATGGTGCTGACGGTCGCCGTGCCGCCGCTGGCCGGAGACCTCGGGGCGAGCGCCCAGGACACGCAGTGGATCCTGGACTCCTACATCCTCGTGTTCGCGGGCCTGCTGCTCACCTCGGGCAGCCTCGGAGACCGGTTCGGGCGCCGGAAGGTGATGCTCATCGGGCTCGTCCTGTTCGGGGTGGCCTCACTCGTCGCCGCGTTCGCCGCGAACCCGCTCGAGCTGATCCTGTCGCGAGCGGTGATGGGTGTCGGCGGCGCGCTGATCATGCCGAGCACCCTGTCGATCCTCATCACCGTCTTCGACGAAGAGGAGCGCCGCAAGGCGATGGCGGCGTGGAGCGCGGTCGCGATGCTCGGCATGATCGGCGGCCCGGTACTGGGCGGCGTGCTGATCGCCTGGTTCTGGTGGGGCGCGGTGTTCCTGATCAACGTGCCGATCGTCGTCATCGCGGTGATCGCCGCGCTCACGCTGATGCCGGAATCCAAGGGCCCGTGGCAGAAACCGGACCCGCTCGGCGCGATCCTTTCCGCCACCGGCATGACGGCGCTGGTCTGGACGATCATCGAACTGCCCAAACACGGCATCACCGAGGCCGGAACCCTCGTCCCGCTGGCGATCGCGGTGGTGAGCCTGATCGGCTTCGTGCTCTGGGAGCGGCATACGCCTTCGCCGATGGTCCCGCTGAAGCTGTTCCGCAAGCGCAACTTCAGTGGCGGCAGCCTGTCGCTCACGCTCGTGCAGATCGGCAACGGCGGCCTGCTGCTGCTCCTGACCCAGTACCTGCAGTTCGTGCTCGGCTACACCCCGACCCAGGCTGGCCTGGCCTTCATCCCGATGGCCGTCGCGGCGCTGCTCTGCAACACCCTCGGCGCCACGCTGGGCCAGAAAATCGGCAACCGAGCGCTGACCACCGCCGGGATGATCGTGATGGCCGCCGGGTTCGGCATGCTCGCGACGCTGTCGGCGCACGAAGGCTTCCTGCTGCCGGCGGCCGCGCTCTTCCTGCTCGGCGCGGGCGGCGGATTGGCGATGCCGGCGGCGATCGCGGCACTGATGGGCGAGGTGCCGGAGGAGCAGGCCGGCGTCGGCTCCGCGCTCAACGACACCATCCAGCAACTGGGCGCCGCGCTCGGCATCGCGATCCTGGGCAGCGTCGTGTCGAGCCTGTTCACCGCGCAGATGCCCGAGTCCGCCCCGGCGCAGGCTCGGCTTTCGATCGGTGACGCCTTCGCCACCGGTGACGGCGGGCTCATCACCGCGGCCCGCGAGTCGTTCACCTCGGCGATGTCGACGACGTTCCTCGTGAGCGCCGTGGGCGTACTGGCCGCGGCGGTGGTCGCGTTCCTGGTGTTGCGGGACAAGAAGCCCGCCCCGGTTTCGACCGACGAGAACGTCCCTGTCACGGCCTGACGCGCGCCATGAACGGTCCGTTACTTGCAAATTTTGCAAGTAACGGACCGTTCATAGCGTTTCCGGGCTAGTTGCTGAGCAGGGCCTCGACGAACGCGCCCGGCTCGAACGGCGCCAGGTCGTCCGGCCCCTCGCCGAGACCGACCAGCTTGACCGGCACCCCGAGTTCGCGCTGCACCTGGAAGACGATGCCGCCCTTCGCCGTGCCGTCCAACTTGGTCAGCACGATGCCGGTGACGTCGATGACCTCCGAGAACACGCGGGCCTGCATCAGCCCGTTCTGCCCGGTGGTGGCGTCGAGCACCAGCAGCACCTCGTCGACCTTCGCCTGCTTCTCGACGACTCGCTTGACCTTGCCCAGCTCGTCCATCAGACCGGTCTTGGTGTGCAGACGGCCGGCGGTGTCGACCAGGACGGCGTCCACGCCCGCCTCGATGCCGCGTTTGACGGCGTCGAACGCGACCGCCGCCGGGTCCGCGCCTTCCTTGCCGCGGACGACCTCCGCGCCCACGCGCTCGGCCCACGTCTGCAACTGGTCCGCCGCGGCGGCGCGGAAGGTGTCGGCCGCGCCGAGCACCACGGTGCTCCCCTGCGCGACGAGCACCCTGGCGAGTTTGCCGGTGGTGGTGGTCTTGCCGGTGCCGTTGACCCCGGCGACCAGCACGACGGCGGGCTGCTTCACGCCGTCGACAAGGTGCGGCAGCGCGCGGACGGCCCGGACCGCGTCGGTCGACAGGGCGGAGGTCAGCACCTCCTGCAACACCGCGCGCGCTTCCTCGGAGGTCCGCACGGCGCGACGCTTCAGCTCGCCACGAAGGCGCTCGACGATCTCGGTGGTCGTCGCGGCACCCAGGTCCGCCATGAGCAGCGTGTCTTCGACGTCCTGCCAGGAGTCCTCGTCCAGGTCACCGGCGCCCAGCAGGCCGAGCAGGCTCTGCCCGAACATCGAACGGGACTTGCCCAGTCTGCCGCGCAGGCGCTCCAGGCGTCCGGTGGCCGGGGCGATCTCGTCGGCGGGCGCGGGAGCGGGCGCCGCCTCTTCGGCCGGTTCGGGAAGTTCGACGTCGCGCACCGTGCGCTGCGCGGAATCCCTCGGCACCGAGGCGTCGTCGCCGACGGCGGGCTGGCCGTCGGCCTCCGGGCGATCCTCGACCGGATGCCCGGGTTCCTCGGCTTCTTCGGTCTTCTCACCACCGGGGACGAGCGCGATCCCGCCTGTCGCGGCATAGCCGCCGCCCTTCGGCTTCTCGACGACATCGGCAGCCTTGGACTCGTCCAGGCTGATCCGGCGGCGGCGCGCGATGAACAGCCCGGCCACCAGAACGGCGACCAGGACCACGACGGCAACGACAACGATCCAGAACCAGGGGGTACTCGACACGGCGCCATCCTCGCATCCGCATACCGTCGCGTTCAGACGCCCCACGGGAAGCGAGCCGATCTTGTCAAGCACCCACTGGATAGGACTCATTTCGGACAAGAAGAAACAGTGTTGCTTGCGCGGCCTCCGGATCGAGGGCTAGACCACCCGAATGACGGTTTTCTCCGGCACTGGGGTCCGGGTGATCGGACTCATCTCCGGCACGTCGATCGACGGGATCGACGTGGCGGCCGCCGAACTGCGCGCCGACGGGGATACCGTGGTGCTCTCCCCGCTCGGCGGGCTCGAAGTCCCGTATCCCGAAACGCTCCGCGACGCCTTGCTCGACGCCCTGCCGCCGAATCCCTGTAGCGCCGAACAGCTCACGAAACTCGACACCCTGGTGGGCCAGGCCTTCGGCGAGGCCGCCGCGCGTGGCGTCGAGGAATTGGCCGGCGGTACCGCGGACGTCGTCGCCTCGCTGGGCCAGACGGTGTTCCACTGGGTCGAGGACGGCACCGCCCGCGGCACGCTGCAACTGGGGAATCCGGCGTGGATCGCCGAGCGCACCGGACTGCCGGTGGTGGCCGACCTGCGCGTCCGCGACGTCGCCGCCGGCGGGCACGGCGCACCGCTCGCCAGCACGCTGGACGCGTTGTGGTTACGGGAAATGACCGCTTCCGGCCCGGTCGCGGCACTGAACATCGGCGGGATCGCGAACATCACCGTGGTCCCCGCGAGCGGTGCCGTGCTTGCCTACGACACCGGCCCCGGCAACGCGTTGATGGACATCGCCGCGCACCGCGTCACCGGACTGCGTGCCGACATCGGCGGGGCACTCGCCCTGCGCGGGAACGTACGGCCCGATCTGCTGGCGAAACTCCTGCTCGACCCGTATTACGCGGCCGCGCCGCCGAAGTCCACCGGTAAGGAATTGTTCCACGCCGCGTATCTCGACGCGGCGCTCGACGGTCTTCCGCCGGTCGGCGCGGAAGACCTGCTGGCGACGCTGACCGAACTGACCGCGGTGACGATCGCCGCGGAATGCCGTCGCCACCGGGTCGCCACGGTGATCGTCTCCGGCGGCGGCGCCGACAACCCGGCCCTGATGGCCTCGCTCGCCAGGAATCTGCCGGGGGCGGCGCTGAAAACCAGCGACGACCACGGGCTACCACGTGCGGGCAAAGAGGCATACCTGACCATTCTGCTGGGCTGGCTGACCTGGTCCGGTGTCCCCGGGAACCTCCCGTCGGCGACCGGTGCCCGCGGCGACCGGCTGCTCGGCAGCATCACCCCGGGTGCGGGGCCCCTGCGGCTCCCCGCCCCGCATACCTCAACCGTGACCCGGCTACGGGTAGCGGCGACGACCGGCGAGCGATAGGAGATACGGATGCGCGCACTTGACCTCGCGATCATCGGGCTTTTTCTGGTCGGGATGCCCCTGCTGGGCATCTGGATCGGCGGCAAACAGAAATCCGGCTCCGACTACTTCGTCGGCGAAGGCAAGATCTCGTGGTGGGTGGCTTGCCTCTCGGTGGTCTCCGCGGAGACGTCCACCCTCACCGTGCTCTCCGTGCCGACCGTGGCCTACATCGCCACCCCGGGTGAAGGCGGGATGACGTACCTGGCGCTGGCGGTCGGCTACATCGCCGGCCGGATCGTGGTGTCGATGGTGCTGTTGCCCCGCTACGTGGCAGGCAACCTCGTCACCGCGTACGCCTTCCTGGGCAAACGGTTCGGCAACGGGCTGCAGGGCACCGCGTCGGTGACCTTCCTGCTCACCCGCACACTGGCCGACGGTATCCGGCTGTTCGCCACCGCGATCCCGATCAAGGTGGTGCTCGCCGCCTACGGTTTGAGCGTCTCGTACTGGACCATCGTCATCGGACTCGGTATCGCGATGGTGGTCTACAGCTTCTTCGGCGGGGTCCGCGCGGTCGTCTGGGTCGACGCGATCCAAATGCTCTGGTACATCCTCGGCGCGGTCGTGGTGATCTGGGCGATCTCCAGCAGGCTGCCGGACGGCTGGTTCGGAAAAGCCGTCGACGCGAACAAGTTCCAGATCTTCGACTTCTCCTCGAACATGCTCACCGGGCAGTACGCGTTCTTCACCGCGTTGATCGGTGGCGCCGTGCTCTCGATGGCCTCGCACGGCTCGGACCAGCTGATCGTGCAGCGCCTCCAGGCCACCAACGACCTGCGTGCCGCGCGGAAGGCCTTGGTCGCCAGTGGTTTCGTGGTGTTCATCCAGTTCGCGCTGTTCCTGTTCATCGGCGTGCTGCTGTGGGCGCTCTACAACGGCCTGGCCCCGACGAAGCCGAAGCCGGAAGGTCTCGGGCTGGCCAACAAGGACGAACTGTTCGCGAACTTCATCGTGAACGACCTGCCGAGCGGCCTGTCCGGTTTCGTGATCGCCGGGATCCTCGCCGCCGCACTGAGTTCTTCGCTCGGCGCGCTGGCCTCCTCGACGGTGACCGACGTCTACGAACGGGTGATCGGCAGGCAGCTGCCGGAAGCCGACCGGCTGAAGCACGGCCGGATCTGGACGATCGTCTGGGCGGGCGCGCTGATCCTGTGCGCGGGCTTCTTCGCCTCCTCCAACAAGACCTCGGCCGACCCGATCGTGGTGCAGGCGCTCGGCATCACCGGGTACACCTACGGCGCGTTGCTCGGCGCGTTCCTGCTGGGCCTGCTGTTCAAACGGGCGAGGCAGGTGGACGCGATCGTGGCGTTCGCGTCGACGGTGATCGTGATGGCCTTCATCATCTTGGGCGTGAAATTCAACAAACCGGACGGCAGTCTGATCGGGGTCGACTTCGGCAAGTCGTCGGGGAACACGGTGGCGCTGGCATGGCCCTGGTACACGTTGTGCGGCGTGGTGATCACGCTCGTGGTGGGCGGGTTGCTGTCGCTGCGGCACGGGAGTGTGGATCCGCTGGCGGAGCCGGACGTGAAGGAGTCGACACCGGTTTAACCCCCTTTCGAACGCTAGGAACGGTCCGTTCCTTGCAAATTTCGCAAGGAACGGACCGTTCCTAGCATGCGCTAAGCGGGAACAGGGTCCTCTTCGGACGTCCGCAGCCGCTGCGAGATCACCTTCGTGATGCCGTCGCCCTGCATCGAAACGCCGTACAGCGCGTCGGCGATCTCCATGGTCGGCTTCTGGTGGGTGATGATGATCAGCTGCGAGGAGTCCCGCAGCTGCTCCAGCAGCCCGATCAACCGTCGCATGTTGGTGTCGTCGAGCGCGGCCTCGACCTCGTCCATGACGTAGAAGGGCGAAGGCCGGGCGCGGAAGATCGCCACCAACATGCCGACGGCGACGAGCGACTTCTCGCCACCGGAGAGCAGCGAGAGCCGCTTGACCTTCTTACCCGGCGGCCGCGCTTCGACGTCGACGCCGGTGGAGAGCAGGTCGTTGGGCTGGGTGAGCACCATGCGCCCCTCGCCGCCCGGGAACAGCACGCTGAACACGGTCTCGAACTCGCGCGCGACGTCCTCGTACGCCGACTCGAAGACCTCGAGGATCTTCTCGTCGACCTGCTTGATGACGGCTTCGAGGTCCTTACGGGTGTCCTTGAGGTCCTCGAGCTGGGTCGAGAGGAACTTGTACCGCTCCTCCAGCGCCGCGAACTCCTCCAGCGCCAACGGGTTGACCTTGCCCAGCAGGCTCAGGTCCTTCTCCGCGCGCTTCGCCCGGCGGGCCTGCGTGTCGCGGTCGAACGGCATGGGCGGCGGCGGGGTCACGTCCTCGCCGCGTTCCTTGGCGGCCTCGTACTCGGCCATTTCCCCCGCGCTCGGCGGCACGGGAACGTCCGGGCCGTACTCGGCGACGAGGTCCTCGAGGCCGATCCCGAAGTCCTCGGCGATCTTGGTTTCGAGCTGTTCCAGCCGCAGCCGCTGCTCGGCGCGCAGCACCTCGTCGCGGTGGACGGCGTCGGTGAGCTTCTCCAGCTCGCCGGTCAGCTCCCGGACCTTGCTGCGGACCTGGGTCAGCGCGGTCTCCCGCGACTGCCGCTGCGCCTGCGCCTCGTCCCGTTCGCGGGCGGCGCGCTGCACGGAGACCTCGATGCGCTCCAGCGCGATCTCGCCGCCGTTGACCACCGCGTTGGCGATCTCGGCGCCGCGTTTCCGCGCGGCCCTGGACTTTTCGGCGCGTTCACGCGCCTGCTGCTCGGCATGCGCGGCGCGGCGGAGCGATTCGGCCTTGCCCTGGATACTCCGCGCGCGCTCCTCGGCGGTGCGCAGCGCGAGCCGGGATTCCATCTCCTCCTGGCGGACCGTGCCGAGGTCCTCGGCGGCCTGGTCGCGCTCGTCGGTGTCCGGATCCTCGTCGACTTCCTGTTCGGCGACGGCGGCCAGGCGCTCTTCGAGTTCGGCGAGCTGCCGCAGCGCTTCTTCGCGGCTCTGCTCGACCTTGGCGCGCTGGTTGCTCAGCCGGTCCATTTCCGCCTGCGCGGCACGGGCGGCCTGCTGCATCCGGTTCAGACGCTCGGACGAGCGGGCCTTGCGGACCTTCGCGTCCCCGAGCGCTTCCTTGGCCCTGCCGACCTCTTCGCGCCGGGCGGCCTGTCCGGCACGGGCGCCTTCGAGTTCCGCGGCGGTGCGTTCCAGCGCGCGCTCGGCGGCGTTCAGCCGATCGCCCGCCTCGTCGACCGCGGCCTGCACCTCGATGACGCTCTCGCTCCGGGCCGAACCGCCGACCGCCCAGCGGGCCCCGAAGACGTCACCCTCCGGTGTGACCGTGCTGACCCCGGGATGGACCTCGACGAGACGGCGCGCGGATTCCAGACCGTCCACAATGGCCACCCGGTCGAGCGCGTGCTCGACGGCCGAGCGCAACGCGGGCGGCGCCGTGACGACTTCGCGTGCCCAGCGCGCGCCCTCGGGCAGCGACGGCCACGCACTGGTGTCCACAGTGGACTCCAGTGCGCCGAGCAGGATACCCGCGCGGCCGGAGTCGTTGTCTTTCAAGAACTTCAACGCGGCGAGCGCGTCTTCACCGCCGTTGACCGCGACCGCGTCGGCGACGGGGCCGAGCGCGGCGGCCAGCGCGACCTCGTGGCCGGCCTCGACGGTGAGCAGCGCGGCCACCGAGCCGAGCAGACCCGGCAGTTCGTGCTGCGCGCCGAGCAGCGCGCCGGCACCGTCCTTGCGGCGCAGGCCCATCGAGAGCGCCTCGACGCGAGCCTTCTCCGACGCTATCTCGCGTTCGGCGGCCCGCTCGGCCTTGACCAGCTCCTCGACCCGCGCCTTGGCGGCGTTGTTGGCCTCCACCGCGCGGTCGTGGTGGGCCTGGAGGTCGGAGTCGTCGGATTCCTCGACACCACCCGCGGCCTTGGCCTCTTCGAGTTCCTCGACGGCGATCTCCGCCCGCTCGGCGGCCTCTTCGAGCGACACGGTGAGCCTGTCGATCTCGTCGGAGGTGGCGCCGTTCTTGCTGCGCAGTGCCTCGACCTGACCGGAGAGCTTCGCGAGCCCTTCCCTGCGGTCGGCGATCGCGCGGACCGCGGCCATATGCGCCCGCTCGGCGGCCTGGACGAGGTGTTCGAGCCGCTCACGCCGCTGGACGGTCTCCGAAAGCATCATCCGGGCCTCGGCGACGGCCTCGTTGAGCTCCTGCTCCCGCTCGGCGACCTGCTCGGCCTCGGCGAGCAGCTCGTCGGGGTCGCGGCCGGTGCTCGCCTGCTGCACGTCGGACGACAGGTGCCGCTGACGCTCCAGCGCGAGCCGCACGGTACCGCGCAACCGCTCCGTCAGTGCGGAAAGCTTGTACCAGGTCTCCTGTGCGGCGGCCAGCTTCGGCGCGTCCTCGGCGAGCGACGCTTCGAGCTCGGCCTCCTCGGCGGCGACGATCTCCAGTGTCTGCTCGACTTCGGCGCGCCGCTGGCGGGCGACGCGCTCGTCGGCCTCTTCCTTGGCGAGGCCATCGCGCTGGGTGACCAGGTCGTGGGCGAACAGCCGCAGCCGCGCGTCGCGTAGTTCGGACTGCACCCACTGCGCCTTGCGGGCGATCTCGGCCTGCTTGCCCAGCGGTTTGAGCTGACGGCGGAGCTCGGTGGTGAGATCGCCGAGGCGGTCGAGGTTGCCCTGCATGTTCGCGAGCTTGCGCAGGGTCTGTTCCTTGCGCTTGCGGTGCTTGAGGACACCGGCGGCCTCCTCGATGAAGGCGCGGCGCTCCTCGGGCTTGGATTCGAGGATCGCCGAAAGCTGACCCTGCCCGACGATGACGTGCATCTCGCGGCCGATACCGGAGTCCGACAGCAGTTCCTGCACGTCCATCAGACGGCAGCGGTCGCCGTTGATCTCGTATTCGCTCGCGCCGTCACGGAACATCCGGCGGGTGATCGACACCTCGGAGTACTCGATGGGCAGCGCGCCGTCGGCGTTGTCGATGGTGAGGGTGACCTCGGCGCGCCCGAGCGGGGCACGGCCGGCGGTCCCGGCGAAGATGACGTCCTCCATCTTGCCGCCGCGCAGGTCCTTCGCGCCCTGGGTGCCCATGACCCAGCGGAGCGCGTCGAGGACGTTCGACTTGCCGGAGCCGTTCGGTCCGACCACACAGGTGATACCCGGCTCGAAACGCAACGTCGTCGCCGAGGCGAAGGACTTGAAGCCCTTGAGCGTCAGGCTCTTCAGGTGCACGTCGTGCTGACCCCTCTGGCTGCGGGAACCGGTCTTTCAATCGACCCAGGCTACCTGTGTGCTCACGGTGATCGTGGGACGCGGGGCCTCAGCGCTCCACGAACCCGCGAAGCCCGCCTTTCGCGGGCGACCACCGCTCGACGACGTGATCCACACTTCCGGGTGATTCCCCGGACCGCAAAGCCGTCAAAAGCCGCTCACAGTGTTCACGAACACCCTCCGCTATCACCTCGACACGCCCGTCGGCCAGATTGGCCGCGCTGCCCGCCAACCCCAGCTCAAGCGCCCGACTGCGGGTCCACCAGCGGAAACCGACACCCTGCACGCGGCCGTGCACCCACGCGGTCAGCCTGATGTGCGTTACTTCTTCACTCACATTCCCCATCGTGCACCATGCGCATGAACGCGGAGGGTGAACACCACGTTCGCTGTCGTTCGCAGACGGTTGAGCAGCGGTGATAATCTCCGCGCCGGGTCCCCACTCGGGCTACCTCGCCCGGGTAGCCGGAGGCGGCTTGGCATACTCGTCTGCCGTCTCGCACTCCCCGAAGTCCCCCATCCGAGGAGCCAGCACATGCCCCGTCCCGACGGGTCTGATCCGAGCGCACGCGTGTCCGTGGCACCCCCGCGCGGCGCCACCGGCAAGCTCAACCGCGCCGGCTACGCCGTACTCGGCGTCAGCGGCCTCGTGGTGGCGACGGCCTTCGCCGCGATCGCCGAACTCGCGAGTCCCGGCGTCTCCGCCACCGCGGGCGGCACCGGCGGCCCCGGCGGCGGACAGGGCATCGCCCCCGCCGGCGCGCAGGTGATCCCGGGCAACGCCGTCCCCGGCGGCCCGATGACCGTCAGCGGTTCGCCGATCCCCGGCGCGCCCTCCAGCTCGACGGCGCCGCCGACCACGGTGACCTCGGTCGGCCCGGACGGCAAGGAGACGACGAGCGTCGTCATGCCGCCTCCGCCGATCGCGCCGCCGAACCCGAACCCGAACCCGGGCCCTGGTCCCGGCCCGGGGCCGAACCCGAACCCCACGCCGACGAAGCTGCCACCCAGCTCGACGAAGACGACGCCGCCGCCGAGCACTCCGCCGGAGACTTCGACCGGAACCCCTCCGGCGACCACTACCACCACGGGTGGCGGCTCCAGCACCAGTGGCGCCCCCGACTCTTCGCCGGGCCGGTCCAGCACCTCCGGCATCTCCGCAAGCAGCGCCCAGTAAGCCTTTGGTCCGTGAAGGCCTCCTTGCCTACCTTGAGGGTAGGAAAGGAGGCCTTCACTACTTTGGGGCGTGGTCGCGACAGCCACCTACTTGCGGCGCTTCGACGGTCACCCACGCGCCATGAACGGTCCGTTCCTTGCGAAATTTGCCAGGAACGGACCGTTCATGGCATTCCCGCGGGACGGGTGGCGGCGGGCGAGCCTGCCCGAAGAGCTCACATTTCGAAGCGGTACCCCATCCCCGGTTCCGTCAGCAGGTGCCGCGGCCGCGAGGGTTCCGGTTCGAGCTTCCGCCGCAACTGCGCCAGGTACACCCGCAGGTAGTGCGATTCGGTCTCGTAGCTCGGTCCCCACACCTCGTGCAGCAGTTGTTTCTGCGCCACCAGGCGGCCGCGGTTGCGCACCAGCAGCTCCAGCACACCCCATTCGGTCTTGGTGAGGTGTACTTCCTTGCCGTCCCGGCGCACCTTCTTCGCCGCCAGGTCGATGCGGAACGATCCCGTGTCCACCACCGCGTCCGCACCGTCCACACCGGACGACGCCGATCGCCGGACGGCGGCGCGGAGCCGCGCCAGCAGTTCGTCCATGCCGAAGGGTTTGGTGACGTAGTCGTCGGCGCCGGCGTCGAGGGCCTCGACCTTGTCGGCCGAGTCGCCGCGCGCGGACAGCACGATGATCGGCACCGTCGTCCAGCCGCGCAGGCCGGCGATCACCTCGGTGCCGTCGAGGTCGGGCAGGCCGAGGTCGAGGACGACGACGTCGGGTTTGGTCTCGGCGACGGCCTTCAGCGCGGCCGTCCCGTCGTGCGCGGTGATCACCTTGTAGCCGCGGGCCGACAGGTTGATCCGCAGGGCTCGCACGATCTGCGGTTCGTCGTCGACGACCAGGACGGTCGCCGACGCGGTGTCTGCGCTCATCGCACTCGCTCCTCCTCTTCGTTCTCCAGACCCTCGTCGTCGAACGCGAGGAGGCTCTTTTCCGGATCCTGACCAACATATGCGGGCAGCGAGATGACGACGGTGAGTCCGCCGCCGGGCGTGTCCTCCGCCCGGATCCGCCCGCCCATCGCCTCGGTGAACCCCTTGGCGACCGACAGCCCCAGTCCCACGCCGGGCACGCTGTCCCGATCTCCCCCGAGCCGCTGGAACGGCGCGAACGCCGAGTCCGCGGTGCCCTTCTTGAGCCCGCGCCCGTGATCGACGATGCGCAGCTCGACATGGTCCGAATGCGTGCTGGCGCGGGCCGAGACCGGCTCGCGCGACCTCCCGTGCCGCAGCGCGTTGTCGATCACGTTCGCCACGACCCGTTCCAGCAGCCCGGGATCGGCGCACACCGATGGCAGCCGTGAGTCGATCGCGACCACGACCGAAGCCGAGTTGTCCACATTGGACAAGGCGTGTGAGACCACCTCGTCGTAGCCGACCGGGCGCAGGTGCGGGCGCACCGCGCCGGTCGCCAACCGCGACGAGTCGAGCAGGTTGTCGATCAACCCGGCGAGCCGGTCCGCCGATTCCTCGATCGCCTCGAGCAGCTCGTCGGTGTCCTCTTCGGACAGTGAGATGTCGGTCGCGCGCAGGCTGCCGATGGACGCCTTGATGGACGTCAGCGGAGTACGGAGGTCATGGCCCACGGCAGACAGGAGGGCCGTGCGCAGTTCGGTCGCCTCGGCCTTGCGTTCGGCCCGGACGGCCGCCTTCGCCGTCCGCTGCTGCCGCAAGGCCAGCAGCGCTTGCCCCGCGACGGCTTCGAGCACTCCCCGGTCCGACGCGGGCAGCGCGCGGCCCCGCAGCGTCAGGTGGACGTCGGCGGTGACCGCGATGTCGGCGTCGGCCTGATCCGGGTCGGCGCAGGGATCCGCGCCGGCACTCGCCACCCGTTTCCACTTCCCGTCCCGCTTTTCCAGCAGGGTCACCGAAGTCAGGCCGAAATTCTCGCGGACCTTCTCCAGCAGCCGCTCGATCGGGTTGGTGTGCGTGAGCACTGTCCGCGCGTACGAGGCGAGCAGCGCCGCCTCGGTCCGCGCCCGTGCCGCCTGCGCCGCGCGCCGGGCGGCGGTGTCGACGACCGCCGCGACGAGGATCGCCACCAGCACCATCGCGACCAGCGTGATCACGTTGCGCGGTTCGTGGACGGTCAGGGTGTACAGCGGCGGGGTGAAGAAGAAGTTCAGCAACCCGGCCGAGACCACCGCCGCGAGCAGCGCGGGCCCGAGCCCGCCCACGAGCGCGACGAGCACCGTCGCCAGCATGTAGGCGACCATGTCGGTCGAGAAGTCGAGCTGCTCCTCCAGCAGGACGCCGAGCACCGTCGCCAGGACGGGCAGGACGACGGCGAGCGCCCAGCCTGCCAGCCGTCGCGAAGGCGCGAGCGGGCTCCGATTGAACCGGGCGCGCAGCCGTCCACCCGCTTGGGCGTGCGTGACCATGTGGACGTCGATCGGGCCGGACCGCTGGACCACGGCCGCGCCGATGCCCTCGTCGAACAACCGCGCCACCCGCGACCGCCGCGAGGTCCCGACCACCAGCTGGGTCGCGTTCACCCCGCGCGCGAAGTCGAGCAGCGCCGTCGGCACGTCGTCGCCGACGACGGTGTGGAAGGTCGCGCCGACCTCTTCGGCCAGCTTCCGGTACTTGCCGACCGCCGTCGGCCCCATTCCGGCGAGCCCGTCGCCGCGCAGGATGTGCAGCACCTGCAGTTCGGCGCCCGCGCGGTTCGCGATGCGGCTCGCGCGGCGGATCAGCGTCTCGCTTTCCGGGCCGCCGGTGATGGACACGACCACCCGTTCGCGTGCTTCCCACGTGTCGGTGATCTTCTGCTCGGCCCGGTATCGCTGCAACGCCACGTCGACCTGGTCGGCGACCCACAGCAGCGCGAGCTCCCGCAGCGCGGTGAGGTTGCCGGGCCGGAAGTAGTTGCCCAGCGCCGCGTCGATCCGCTCGGCCGGGTAGACGTTGCCGTGCGCCAGACGCCGTCGCAGTGCTTCGGGCGTGATGTCGACCAGCTCCAGCTGCTCGGCGCGCCGCACGACCTCGTCGGGCACCGTCTCCTGCTGGGTGACGCCGGTGATCCGCTCGACGACGTCGTTGAGGCTCTGCAGATGCTGCACGTTGACCGTGGAGAGGACGTCGATCCCGGCGTCGAGCAGCTCGTCGATGTCCTGCCAGCGTTTCTCGTTGCGCGATCCCGGCACGTTGGTGTGGGCGAGTTCGTCGACCACGGCGACCTCGGGGGCACGGGCGAGCAACGCGTCGAGGTCCATCTCCTCGAACTCGTGGTCCCGGTGGGCGGACCGGCGGCGCGGCACCGTCTCGAGCCCGTCGACGAGTTCCGCGGTCTTCTTCCGCCCGTGCGTTTCGACCAGGCCGACGACCACGTCGGTGCCCCGGTCGAGGCGGCGTCGCGCCTCGCCCAGCATCGCGTAGGTCTTGCCGACGCCCGGGGCCGCGCCGAGGTAGATCCTCAGCTCACCCCGGCGCGGCTTGGTCGTGTTCTCGTCCACGTCTGTCAGTGTGCTCCTCCGGCCGCGTCGCGCACGGCCAAGTTGACCTTCAGCACATTGACTCCCGGCACACCGATCCCGGCGCCGCTGGAGTTGTCGGCCACGAGCTGCCGGACCTTTTCCTCGGGCAAGCCCGTGTTCCTGGCCACTCGCGGGATCTGGAGGTCGGCGTAGGCGACGCTGATCGCCGGATCCATCCCGGAGCTCGACGCCGTCACCGCGTCGGCGGGCACCTGCGACTCCTGGACACCCTCACGGGCGGCGATGAGCTTCTTGCGTTCGACGATCGCGGCGACCAGGTCCTCGTTGTACGGGCCCTTGTTCGACGCGCCGGACGACGACGGGTCACCGGGGCCGAGGACGTCCTTCGATCCCGCGGACGGGCGGTTGTGGAACCACGGATCCTTGGCCGGGTCGGCCGCGACCGGGTCGATCCCGATCAGTGAGGAGCCGACGGCCTGCCCGTCCTGGGTGACGATCGAGCCTTCCGCGTTGCTCTCGAGGCCGGGGATCCGGGAGACCGCCCACACGCCTAGCGGGTAGACGACGCCGAGGAGGACCGTGAAGACGAGCAGGACGCGCAGCCCGGCGAGGGTCTGCTTCAAAAGTGCGTTCATGGGTCACCCGATTCCAGGGATGAGACGGACGAGCAGGTCGATCAGCCAGATCCCGAGGAACGGGCTGACGATGCCGCCGAGGCCGTAGACCAGCAGGTTCCGGCGCAGCAGCGTCGAGGCCGACGACGGTTTGTACCGGACGCCGCGCAGGGCGAGCGGGATCAGCCCGACGATGATCAGGGCGTTGAAGATGACCGCCGAGAGGATCGCCGACTTCGGTGTCGCCAGCTGCATGACGTTGAGCGCGCCGAGCTGGGCGAAGATGCCGGTGAACATCGCGGGCAGGATGGCGAAGTACTTCGCGAGGTCGTTGGCGACGCTGAAGGTGGTCAGCGCGCCGCGCGTGATCAGCAGCTGTTTGCCGATCTCGACGATCTCGATCAGCTTCGTCGGGTCGGAGTCGAGGTCCACCATGTTCCCCGCCTCCTTGGCGGCGGAGGTCCCGGTGTTCATCGCGACGCCGACGTCGGACTGTGCCAGCGCCGGGGCGTCGTTGGTGCCGTCACCGGTCATCGCGACCAGCCGTCCGCCCTCCTGCTCCTTCTTGATCAGCGCCATCTTGTCTTCGGGCTTGGCTTCGGCGAGGTAGTCGTCGACGCCCGCGTCCCTGGCGATGGCCTTGGCGGTGAGCGGGTTGTCGCCGGTGATCATGACGGTCTTGATCCCCATCGCGCGGAGCTGGACGAACCGCTCCTTCATCCCCGGTTTGACCACATCGGACAGCCGGATCACGCCGCGCACGAACGCTTTCACGCCGTCGTACTCCGCGACCACCAGCGGGGTCCCACCCTGCCGGCTGATCTCGTCGACGACGCGTTCGGTCTCGTCCGGCATGTCGCCGCCGCGTTCGCGGACCCATTCCCGCACGGCGGCGGTGGCGCCCTTGCGGACCTGCCGCTCGCCGATGTCGATGCCGCTCATCCGGGTCTGCGCGGTGAATTCGACGAAGTCCGCGAGCTTCTCGCCGTCGGACGCGGTCTGGCCGAGCCCGTGTTCCCTCGCGACGAGTTCGACGATGCTGCGGCCTTCCGGCGTGCCGTCGGCGAGGCTCGACAACCGGGCGGCCCTGGCGATGTCGTCCATAGTGGACTGTCCGACCGGGATCAGCTCGGTGGCCTTGCGGTTGCCGAAGGTGATCGTGCCCGTCTTGTCCAGCAGAAGCGTCGAGACGTCACCGGCGGCTTCGACCGCGCGACCGCTCGTCGCGAGGACGTTGCGCTGGACCAGCCGGTCCATCCCGGCGATGCCGATCGCGGACAGCAGAGCGCCGATCGTCGTCGGGATCAGGCACACCAGCAACGCGGTCAGCACGATCACGGACTGCTGGCTGCCGGAGTAGCCCGCCATCGGCTGCAACGCCACGACGGCGAGCAGGAAGATGATCGTCAGCGTCGAGAGCAGGATCGTCAGCGCGATCTCGTTCGGTGTCTTCTGCCGGGAAGCACCCTCCACCAAGGCGATCATGCGGTCCACAAAGGACTCGCCGGGTTTGGTGGTGATCTTCACGACGACGCGGTCCGAGAGCACCGTGGTGCCACCGGTGACCGCGCACCGGTCGCCGCCCGATTCGCGGATGACCGGGGCCGACTCGCCGGTGATGGCCGCTTCGTCGACGGTCGCGATGCCCTCGACGACGTCGCCGTCGCCCGGGATGACCTGTCCGGCCTCGACGACCACGAGATCACCGACGCGCAGGTCGGCACCCGGCACGGTCTCCTCGTCGC
Organism: Amycolatopsis sp. NPDC041971; assembly: GCF_055588925.1. Taxonomy (NCBI): domain Bacteria; kingdom Bacillati; phylum Actinomycetota; class Actinomycetes; order Pseudonocardiales; family Pseudonocardiaceae; genus Amycolatopsis; species Amycolatopsis sp. NPDC041971. The sequence goes on from NZ_JBVJCE010000019.1 coordinate 188,055, forward strand.
CGTCCTCGGTGAGGCGGCGGGCGACGGTCTCCTTCTTGCTGCGCCGCAGGGTTTCCGCCTGCGCCTTGCCCCGGCCCTCCGCGACGGCCTCGGCGAGATTCGCGAACAGGACGGTGAACCACAGCCAGATCGTGATGAGGACGGTGAACACGCTCGGATCGGTGATCGCGAAGACCGTGGTCAGCGCCGAGCCGATCCACACCACGAACATGACCGGGTTGCCGAGCTGATGCTTGGGGTTCAGCTTGCGCAGCGCCTCGGGAAGTGAGGTCAGGAGCTGACGTGGACTGAAGATCCCCGCGCCGACCCGGCCCGTGTTCTCCACGTGGTGCTGCGTTGTCTCTTCGGGGGTGCGTTCCTGGGTGACGGTCATGCGAGTGCTGTGCCCTTCGCGAGTTTGCGCGCGACCGCGATCGCGTCGCCAAGACGCGGTTTCCGGATGAAGCGCGAGTCCGATGAAATGGCGCCTTGCCGCCCCGATAGCGGGGTCTGCCGACTCGCGCGCGCGTGGTGGTCTCGATGCGTACCGCGGCTCATGCAAGTGCCTCTGCTATCGGCCCGAGCGCGAGCGCCGGGATGAAGGTGAGGGCCGCGACGAGCACGATCGTGCCCGCGAGCATCGCGGCGAAGAGCGGTCCGGTGGTGGGCAGCGTGCCGGCGGTCTCCGGAACCTTCCGCTGGGAGGCAAGGGATCCGGCCAGGCACAGCACGGCGAGGATCGGGACGAACCGGCCGAGCAGCATCGCCACGCCGAGGGAGGACTGGAACCAGTCGTTGGTGACGGTGATCCCGGCGAACGCGCTGCCGTTGTTGTTGCCCGCCGAGGCGTAGGCGTAGAGCACCTCGGAGAGGCCGTGCGCGCCTGAGTTGTTCAAAGCGGCCAGGTTGCCGGGGTTCATCAGCGCGATACCGGAGCCGAGCAGCACCACCGTCGGCATCGCGAGCATCGAGACCGCCGCACAGGTGACCTCGCGTTTGCCGAGTTTCTTCCCCAGGTACTCCGGTGTCCGGCCGACCATCAGCCCGGCGAGGAACATCGCGATCACGGCCATCACGAGGATGCCGTAAAGACCGGTGCCCACCCCGCCCGGCGAGATCTCGCCCAGCAGCATGTTGAGCAGCGCTCCGCCGCCGCCGAGTCCGCTGTAGCTGTCGTGCATGCTGTTGACCGCGCCGGTCGACGTGCCGGTGGTGGCGTTGGCGAACAGCGAACTCAGGCCGATGCCGAACCGCTGTTCCTTGCCCTCCATGTTCGCCCCGGCGGCCGATGCCGCCGGTCCGCTCGCGTGGGCTTCGGACAGCCAGGTCACCGTGAGCATCGCGGTGAAGAGCCCGGCCATCACCGAAAGCAGGACGTAGCCCTGCCGCGTGTTGCCGACGAGCTTGCCGAAGGTGCGGGTGAGCGAGACCGGGATGACCAGGATCAGGAAGATCTCGATCAGGTTGGTCCAAGCGTTGGGGTTCTCGAACGGATGCGAAGAGTTGGCGTTGAAGACGCCGCCGCCGTTGGTGCCGAGTTCCTTGATGGCCTCTTGACTGGCGGCGGGCGCGAGCGCGATCTTGCTCGTGCTGCCGTCCGGGTTGAGGACGTCGACGCCGCTTTTGAGGCTCTGGACGACGCCGAGCGTGATCAACGCGAGCGCCGCCACGAACGCGATCGGCAGCAGGATCCGGACCGTGCCGCGCGTCAGGTCCACCCAGAAGTTGCCGAGACGGTCGGTCTTCGAGCGGACGAATCCGCGGACGACCGCGATGGCGACCGCGAGCCCGACGGCCGCGGACAGGAAGTTCTGCACGGTCAGGCCGGCCATCTGCACGAAGTGACCCATGGTCGCTTCGGGGCTGTAGGACTGCCAGTTCGTGTTGGTCACGAAACTGACGGCGGTGTTGAAGGCGACCGCCGGCGAGACCGGCTCCTTGCCGAGGCTCCACGGCAGGATCGCCTGGAGTCGCTGAAGCAGGTACAGGAAGACGACGGAGACGAACGAGAAGCCGATCACGGCGGACGCGTAGGTCTTCCAGTGCTGTTCCGATCCGGGGTTCACCCGGAACAGGCGGTACAGGCCGCGTTCGGCCTTGGTGTGCTTCTCGGCCGAGGAGACAGTGAAGACCCGCGCCATGTAGTCGCCGAGTGGCCGGTGGACCACGGCGAGCGCGACGAGAAGGAGGCCGGCCTGCAGGAGGCCGGCCATGACATCTGTCATGCCAGTCCCTCCGCGGGAACAAGTACGTCGGGACGCATCAGAATTTCTCCGGCCTGACCAGTGCGATGAACAAGTAGACGATCAGCCCCAGCGCCAGCAGTCCGCCGACGACGTTGGCAAGAGTTCCCGTGCCGGTCACAGCTTCTCCAGACCGCGAAGGGTCAGGGCGAGAACCACGAATACGCCGATCAAGAGCACGGCGTAGAGCAAGTCGGCCACAAGGCACCTCTCAGGACAGGTCACCCCATCGGTGACCAGGACCCCGCAACACTGCGCCTGGTACAGACCGACGCGACCGCGGCCTGACGGCCTCTTGATGCCCCGATCGGGTGCCTTTACGACTTCTTGATGCCCGGTGACGTGTCCCACACACGGTGACGCACTGCGGACGGAGCGTGCAATTCGGGCAGACAAGCCGACCGAAGCGTGTTACACCAGTGTTACAGATAGTTGTATGCGCTAACTAATCATTAGGAGGTAGCGATGTGCGGAATCGCCGGGTGGGTCTCCTTCGGTACGGATCTGACCCAACGCCGTGAGGTCGTCGACGCGATGACCGCGACCATGGCGTGCCGCGGGCCGGACGACTCGGGCACTTGGATCCGGCCGAACGTGGCGCTGGGCCACCGTCGTCTCGCGATCATCGATCTGCCGGGCGGCGGGCAGCCGATGGCCGAAGCCGGGCTGGCCGCCATGGTCTACAGCGGTGAGGCGTACAACTTCACCGAGCTGCGCGAGGAGCTTTCCCGGCGGGGCCACAAGTTCGAGACCGACAGCGACACCGAGGTCGTGCTCCACGGCTACCTCGAGTGGGGCGACGAGGTCGTCGATCACCTCAACGGCATGTACGCCTTCGCGATCTGGGACGAACGCGACGAGAAGCTTGTGATGATCCGCGACCGCATGGGCATCAAGCCGTTCTACTACCACCCGACCCCGGACGGCGTCCTCTTCGGCTCCGAGCCGAAGGCCATCCTCGCGAACCCCTTGGCGCGCAGGGTGGTCGACACCGACGGCCTGCGCGAGCTGATGTCCATGACCAAGGCCCCCGGCTGGTCGCTGTGGAAGGGCATGCACGAAGTCGGACCGGGCACGATCGTCACCGTCGATCGCTCCGGTATCCGCACGCGGACGTACTGGAAGCTCGACGCGAAACCGCACACGGACGACCAGGAGACCACGGTCGAGCGGGTGCGCGAGCTGATGACCGACATCGTGCACCGCCAGCTGATCGCCGACGTGCCCCGCTGCGTCCTGCTGTCCGGCGGGCTCGATTCCAGCGCTGTCACCGGTCTCGCCGCAGCGCGGCTGGCCGAACAGGGCGAACGGCTACGCACGTTCTCGGTCGACTTCCAGGGCCAGGAGGAGCATTTCCAGCCGGACGAGGTCCGGGACACCCCGGACTCGCCCTACATCCGAGATGTCGCGCGGCTGGTCGGCTCCGACCACCAGGACGTCGTGCTGAACCCGGCCGAGCTCAGCGACCCCGAGGTCCGCCGCAAGGTGCTGGCCGCGCGGGACATCCCGGCCGGGCTCGGCGATATGGACACCTCGCTGTACCTGCTGTTCAAGGCGATCCGCGCGGAATCGACGGTGGCGTTGTCCGGTGAATCCGCGGACGAGGTCTTCGGCGGGTACCGCTGGTTCCACGACGAAGCCGCGGTGAACTCGGGGACGTTCCCCTGGCTCGCCTTCCGGATGGGGCTCACCAGCGAGCGGGGCACCCTCCTGCGCGGCGAGGTCCAGGAGAAGCTCGACCTGCCCGGCTACATCGCCGACCAGTACAGCACCGCCGTCGCCCAGGTCGAGCACCTCGACGGCGAGAGCGAGCAGGACCGGAAGATGCGGACGGTCTGCAACCTCCACCTGAGCCGATTCGTGCGGATGCTGCTGGACCGCAAGGACCGGGCGTCGATGGCCGTCGGGCTCGAGGTACGAGTGCCGTTCTGCGATCACCGCCTCGTCGAGTACGTCTACAACACGCCGTGGTCGCTGAAGACGTTCGACGGCAGGGAAAAGAGCCTGCTGCGGCACGCGACCGAGCACGTGCTGCCGACGTCGGTGCGGGACAGGGTCAAGAGCCCGTATCCGTCCACTCAGGACCCCGGTTACGCGGCGGCGTTGCAGCAGCAGGCCAAGGAGGCGCTGACCGAACGGGACAATCCGGTGTTCGAACTCCTCGACCGAGACTGGCTGCACCGAGTGTCCGAAGTGGACCCGGTCACGATGTCCTCGGCCCAGCGCTCCGGCATCGACCGGGCGCTGGACCTCTACCACTGGTTCGACCTGTACTCCCCGGAACTGCGGCTCGATTGAGCACCCGGTCCGCCGCCGTCTCAGCGACGGCGGCGGACCGTGCCCCCTACCGCGACTCCCCCGAGCACCGCGGTCGCGGCGAGCAGGATGCCCGCCTCGGTCCATTGGAACCGCCAGAACCGGTCGACGGGCTGGTAGACGGTGAAGTCCTGATACCCCGCCGCCTGAGCGCACGCGCTCTTCCCCAGCCCCGCCGGGCAGCCGGGCACGTCGTCCAGTGAACTCATCTCGCGGCCGTCCGGCGTGACCCTGCCCAGATTGACGATCAGCGCTCCCTTCGCGGCCGCATCCGGGCCGATCGTGCGCACCGGCTCGGCGTAATGCGGCCTCAGAAGCAGCAAGGCGATCGAAGCCGCGAGGAACACCGTGACCGTGATCGCGATGGCGGGCAAGGTCTTGCGCACCAGCACCCCGGCCGCCGCACCGAGGGCGAAGGCGAACAGCCACCAGGCGGCGGGCGCGGCCCCGACCGCGCCGAAGTACGACGTCTCGGCGAAGGTCTCCGCCTTGCCGGGGAACATCTCCAACCACCCGCCGAACATCTGCCCCGAAGCGAGTCCTGCCAGCATCGCGCACCCGGCGAGAACACCGAATTTGACGGCCAGCCAGCGCCCGCGGCCGACCGACTGCGTCCACGCGAGCTGGTGGGTGTTGCGCTCGTACTCCCTGGCGAGCAGCGGCGCGCCCCAGAAGACGCCCGCCAGCAAGGGAACGAACGGCACCATCGCGACCAGTGGGTAGATCTTCTGATAGAGATCCTCCAGCCCCGCGTCGTACTCACGGCACGGGATGCCGCCGCCGTGGCAGTACAAGGAGGTCTTGCCGTTCGCGGCGTCGACGGCGACCTGTCCGGCGAGGAACAGGACACCCCCGAGCACGGCCAGGAATCCCAGGGTGACCAGCAGCTGGGTACGGTGCTGCCGCCAAGTGAGCCAAAGCAAGAAGACATGCCTTTCTAGGAACGACGCCGGATGGCGAAGGTCGCGGCGGCGGCGAGCAGAAGCGAGACACCCGCGAGGATCGCGGCTTCGGTCCATTGGAAACGCCAATACCACTCCGCGGGCAGGACCTTGAGCGCGGTGATCTCGCCGGCGGCGTCCTGCACCATTTCGAGGACCCTTCCCGGGGGTTCCGTACCCAGTGCGACGAGTTTCGGTTCGGCGTAGAGGTCACGGAAGTTGCTCACGCCGATCATCAGGCCGACGGTCACCGCGATGGTGACGGCGATGGCGGGCAGGGTCTTGCGGAGGAACGCTCCCGCGGCGGTGCCGAGTACGAACCCGAAGAGCCACCACGCGCCGGGCGCGACGCCGGTCATCGCGAACAGGACCGGATTGTCGAAGCGGCTGGTGAAGGCGGTGTCGCCGCGATCGGTGGGGAAGACCTCCACCCAGCGCTGCATCATCGTGCCGAACGTGAGACCGCCGAGGGTGGCGAGCACGGCGAGGAACCCCAGTTTCACGCCGAGCCAGCGGAATCGAGAGATCGACTGGGTCCACGCGAGTTTCGTGGTGCCGCGTTCGTATTCCGCCGCGACCAGCGGGGCACCCCAGAAGACTCCGATCGCCACCGGGACGACCTGCAGCCAGGAGAGATAGGTGTACAGATCCGAGAACAGCGTCGCCGGGTCCGGACTGTCCGCCGCAGCGTTTCCGTTGACCAGCAACAGGACCCCGACGACGACGAGCAGACCGGCGGTGATCAGCAGCTGCATCCGGTGTTGACGGTAGGTGAGCCAGAGCATCGTTTCCCCTTACGCCGAAGCCAGTGTCGGACGAGGCAGGCTCGCGGATTCGGGCCGCCGCAGGTAGGCGAGCACCAGTTCCTCCAGGGTCGACGGCCGCTCGGTCCACTGTGGACCCAGCGGGACCGGTTCGGTGCGGGCGAACACGGTCGCCTGCCTGCCGGCCCTCGCCTCGTCCACGATCGCGACGCGGTTGGCTAGCGCGTCGGCCTCCTCCACCGGACCGGAAAGGATCCGGTGCCCGGCGACGAGTTCGTCGATGTCGCCGCTGACCTGCACCCGCCCGCCGTTGAGGACGATCAGCCAATCGCAGGTGTTCTCCAGGTCGGAGACGACGTGGGACGAGAGCAGAACGGTCATCCCGGTCTCGGCGACGGCCTCCATCAGGCCGCGCATGACTTCGTGACGGGCCAGCGGATCGAGGTTCGCGAGCGGCTCGTCGAGCACCAGCAGGTCCGGGCGTTTGGCGAGCGTGAGGGTGAGCGCGACCTGCGCCCGCTGGCCGCCGGAAAGCTTGCCGACCTTGTGCTTCAAGGGAAGTCCGAGCGACTCGATGCGCTTGAGCGCGAACTCGTCGTCCCAGCCGGGATTGAGGCGCCTGCCGAACTTGAGCATCTCGGCGATGCTGAAACCCGGGTACAACGGCTTGTCCTGGGCGAGGAAGGCCGCGGTTCCCTGGATCGAGACCGAGCCGAGGGTCGCGTCCAGCAGCCCCACGGCCAGGTGCAGGAAGGTCGTCTTGCCCGCGCCGTTGGGCCCGACAAGGGCGACGACGCGCCCTCTCGGGACGGAGAGCGAGCAGTCGCGCAGTGCCCATTTGCGGCGGTAGCGCTTGCCGAGGCCGGTCGCCTCGATGACAGGCTTATCGGTCATGCCGTCCGCTCCCCTCGAAAGCCGTCGACCACCACGGAAGTGAACAACGCCTCGACGTCTTCCTGATCCAGCCCCGATTCCCGCGCGTCGCGGACCCAGGCGCCAAGGCTCTTCCGCAGGCGCGTGCGCTCCGCGAACGAAGCGCCTCCGAGCGTCTTTTGGACGAAGGTGCCGAGACCCGGCTTCCCCTCTACGAGCCCTTCGCGCTCCAGCTCGCGGTATGCCTTGAGGACGGTGTTGGGATTGATCGCCAGCTCGGCGACCACTTCCTTCGCCGTCGGCAGCCGGTCCCCCGGCTCCAGCAATCCCAGGCGGAGGGCGTTCTTGACCTGCTGGACGAGTTGGACGTACGTCGCGACGCCCGATCCCTTGTCCAAGTGGAAGCTGACCACCAGCAAAACCCTTTCACTAATTAAGTAGTGAAAGGGTGCAGGCAAACGCCCGCCCTTGTCAAGCGAGGTCACGAGAGGGGGCGACGAAAAGCGGTGGGGGGGGGGGGGGGGGGGGGGGGGGGGGGGGGGGGGGGGGGGGGGGAGAGGGGGGGGGGGGAGAAAAGAACCAACCACAAGGC
>NZ_JBVJCE010000020.1:0-14513 GCF_055588925.1 Amycolatopsis sp. NPDC041971
GCCCGGTCCCATTCCGAACCCGGAAGCTAAGCCTGACAGCGCCGATGGTACTGCAACCGAAGGGTTGTGGGAGAGTAGGACACCGCCGGACTAACCTTGAAAACAAGGTCTGGGACCTGGTCGAGAACCCCGAGTTCTCCCAGGTCCCAGACCTTTTTTCCATACCTGGACCCCGCCAGGTGATAGCAAAGGTCCCTTGCTCTCTCCGCGACCTTGTTCAGGAGCTCCGCCGGCTGACCGCACGTCGGCGCACAGGCGAAGAGAAGATCAGCGAAGTCGTCGTCTCCCCATAGCGCTGCATCCGCTCTACGAGCTCCTCCAACTCCGCGGTGTCCCGGCAGGCGACCCGCACGAGCCAGCACTCGACACCCGTGACGTGATCAGCGTCAAGCACCTGTGGCAGCGCGAGGATGGTTTCGCGGAAGCGAGCCGTGTCGAGGCTTCGTACCTTAGCCCGGACTATTGCCTCGATCGGTAGCCCGAGCTTCCTCAGGTCGATGCTGGCCGAGTACCCGGTGATGATCCCCATCGCCTCGAGCCGACGGACTCGCTCGGTCACCGCGGGTGCGGACAGCGACACCCGCCGACCGAGCTCCGAGAAGGTCAGTCGGCCGTCGGACTGGAGCAATTCGAGTAACTGCCAGTCGAGATCATCGAGGTTCACAGAACTCCAGGTCAATCGTCACGCCCGCCAGGGATCTCCAGGCTAACCGGCGGTGATACCTGGATTCTCCGATGTTCGGTTTGATCAGTGAGCAGCAGGATTGAGGCATGACGACCGAACCCCGTGTACTGATGTTTCCGGCCCTGGACAGTGCGACCGCGGCCGCGCACCTGCGAGCCGAACTCGCACTCGAGGTGGACCCCGATGACCTTGTCCAGGACCTCACCTCGGGTGCTCAGCGCGGTTACGTGATCGTCGAGACCCGAGCCCCTGAAGCCTTCGCGGCGGCCCGCATCCCCGGCGCGATCAATCTCCCGTACCGGGACATGACGCGCGACTCGGTCGGCGAGCTGGACCGAGACCTCGTCTACGTCTGCTACTGCGAGAGCGTCCACTGCAACGCCGCGACCAAGGGAGCCCTGAAACTCGCGGAGCTCGGCTTCAAGGTCAAACGCCTGTCCGGCGGCATCACCGCCTGGCAAGCAGCCGGCTACCCCGTTGACCGGGAGACCTTCGCATCCGCCCTCACCTCCGCGCCCGCCCCGCGCTGCGCCTGCTGAGCAAAGAGAGCAGGGGACCTTTGCTACCGCCTCTCCCCGGAGCGATAGCAAAGGTCCCCTGCTCTCCCGGCGGTCGTAGGCTGGGGAGGTGACCGCTCCCAAGTTGCTCGTCATCCAGCCGGATGCATCAGACCCGATCGGCCCTCTCGGCGACTGGCTCACCGAGGCGGGAGCCGAACTCGACATCCGGTTGCTGCCCGATCAGACGCTCCCTACGGATCTTGATGGGTATGGGGGCGTCGTATGCCTTGGCGGCGGGATGGGCGCCAACGATGACAACGCGCACCCGTGGCTCGCGGAGGTGCGGAAGCTTCTTTCGAAGGCTGCTGGTGCGCGCATCCCGACACTCGCGATCTGCCTAGGCGGTCAGCTCTTGGCGGTGGCGTTGGGCGGCAGCGTCGCCACAGGCGATCAAGGGCCTGAGGTCGGCCCGGGACTCGTGTCCAAGAAGGACGCTGCCTGGATCGACCCGCTCTTCGCGGACTTGCCTCTGATGCAAGACGTCCTGCAGTTCCAGAATGACGCGATCATGCGCCTGCCCGCGGGCGCCGAACTTCTGGCCTCCTCACCGCGGTATGCCTACCAGGCCTTCCGGTTCGGCCGTTTTGCCTACGGTGTCCAGTTCCATGTCGAGACGACGCCGGACGTCGTCCTGGACTGGGCGCGACAATCGCCGGAAATGGCGGAACTCACCCGGCCGGACGTACTGACCCCGGAGAATCTGGCCCGGGTGCATGCCGATATCACCGAAACCTGGCGACCGTTCGCCCACCGCTTCGTCCGACTGGTGTCCGGGGACCTCGCCCCGGCTGCGGACCGTCAACGTACATTGCCGATGGCTTAACGGCTTATGTCTCGAATGCATATGGGTTGTTAACGCTCAGGTCTTGCCGTCAGGTACCTTGCGAAGGGAATTTCGAAGGGTTCGGAGGTCGGGGTGGAGCCCTCAGTGCTGGTCGTGCTCGTCGTCGTCACGGCCCTGATTTTCGATTTCACGAACGGGTTCCACGACACGGCCAACTCGATGGCGACGTCGATCGCCACCGGTGCGTTGCGTCCCAAAGTCGCGGTGACGATCTCCGCGGTCCTGAACCTGGTCGGAGCCTTCCTCTCGGTCGAAGTGGCCAAGACCATCTCGAATGGACTGGTCGATGACACCAAGATCGGACCGGCGATCGTGTTCGGTGGGCTGGTCGGCGCGATCGTGTGGAACCTGGTCACGTGGTTCGTCGGACTGCCGTCCAGCTCGTCCCACGCGCTGTTCGGCGGACTGATCGGCGCCACGTGGGTGTCGGCCGGAACGGACTCCGTCCATTTCGGAAAGATCGTCGAGAAGGTGCTGATTCCCGCGGCGCTGTCGCCGGTTTTGGCCGGCCTCTTCGCGATGATCGTGACGTACTTCGTCTACCGGATCTTCGTCCGCCGCGGCCGCACTGCCGGTTTCCGAGTCGGGCAGATCATCTCGGCTTCGCTGGTCTCGCTCGCCCACGGCACGAACGACGCGCAGAAGACCATGGGTGTCATCACGCTGACGATGATCACCGCCGGAACTCTTCCCGCCGGGACCGGCCCTCCGCTCTGGGTGATCGTCAGCGCCGCGCTGGCGCTGGCGCTCGGCACGTACCTGGGCGGCTGGCGAATCACCTACACGTTGGGTAAGGGCCTGACGGACATCGACGGCCCGCAGGGCTTCGCCGCGCAGACCAGCTCGGCGGTGGTCATCCTCGCTTCGACGAACTTCGGCTTTCCGCTTTCGACCACTCACGTCTGTTCTGGAGGCATCGTGGGCTCCGGTGTAGGCAGGAACGAGTCACCGGTCCGCTGGCGTACGGCCGGCCGCATGGTGATCGCCTGGCTGTTCACGCTTCCGGCAGCGGCCATCGTCGGTGCCGGGGCCGGTCTCGTGACCTCGACCGGCACAGTGGGCACGATCTCCGTCGGCGTCGCCGGCCTGGCGATCGGCATCGGGATTTACCTCCTTTCCCGGCGAAGCCCCGTCAACGCAGGCAGCTTCACCACTCCCGCCCCGCCTCTTCCTGACCCGGAAGTCGGCAGGATCGCCGCCTAGCGAAGCAAGGGACCTTTGGTATCGCCGTGCAAAGGCGACACCAAAGGTCCCTTGCTCTCTTGCGCGTCCGTCTGGTGAAGGGCGGAAGGGCGACTACGGTGGAAGCCGATGGTTGAGCGCGCCAGGCCGACCGCTTCCGTGGCGAGATACGGCTTCACCGACCCCCGTGCCGACGGGCAGCTGCGTGCTGCCCGTTGGTGGACCGAATCCGGCCCGGACGGCTCCGTCACCGACGTGTTGTCGGCACTCTCCCGCGCGGCGGATCCCGATCTCGCCTTGAGCGGGCTGGACCGGATCCGAGAAGCAGACCCGTCGGCCTGGGACGAGCTCGACCAGGCGCTCCGCACCAACCGCACCTTCCGCGGCCGCATGCTCGGTGTCTTGGGCACTTCGAGCGCACTTGCGGACTTCCTGGTCGCGAACACCGACTGCTGGAAAACCCTCGAACGCGAGAAGAGCGCTGAGCCGGATCAGTACGTGAGCAGTCTCCTCAAGCATGTACGGTCGGAAGGGGAACTGCTCACAGGGCTTGAGTCGGAGCAGGCTCTTCGCATCGGGTATCGCGAACTGCTCCTCGGAATCGCGGCGGCCGACCTCGGTCATCTGGTCGAACCCGGTCTCCGCCAGCCACCCTATGCCGAGATCGGCGCTCAGCTCACCACGCTGGCCGAGGCCGCGCTGACGGTGGGGTTACTGGTCGCCGAGGCCGAGGTGGGCGCCGGTGTCGAAGGCCGGCTGGCTGTGATCGCGATGGGTAAATGCGGTGGTCGGGAGCTGAACTATGTGAGCGACGTGGATGTCATCTTCGTCGGTGACGGGGATCTTTCGGTTTCCACGCGGCTGGCCAGCACGATGATGCGCGTGGTCGGCAAGGCCTGTTTCGAGGTCGATGCCGCGCTGCGTCCCGAGGGCAAGGCGGGCGCCTTGGTCCGGACTCTCGACGGACATGCCGCCTACTACCAGAAGTGGGCCAAGACCTGGGAGTTCCAGGCCCTGCTCAAGGCACGGCCGGTGGCAGGCGATGCCGAGCTCGGCCGCCAGTACGCGGAGATGGTCGCGCCGAAGGTGTGGGCAGCGGCCGATCGGGAGAATTTCGTCCCCGAGGTGCAGAAGATGCGGCGCCGCGTCGAAGGCCATGTGCCGTCCGCGCATGCCGAGCGGGAGCTGAAGCTGGGACGTGGAGGCCTTCGCGACGTCGAGTTTGCTGTGCAGTTGCTGCAACTGGTCCACGGCCGGATCGACGCGGGTTTACGTTCTCCGTCCACGATGGACGCACTCGCCGCCTTGGGGGCAGGGGGGTACGTCGGCCGTAAGGATGCCGCGGAGCTCGCCTCCTCGTACGAGTTCCTCCGGACCATCGAGCATCGGCTCCAGCTTCGCCGACTACGGCGTACGCACCTGTTCCCTGCCTCGTCGGACACCAGCGAGCTGCGAACGATCGCGAGGGCGAGCGGTGTACGGCCCGCCCGCGGTAGAAGCGAAGGGGACGTGTTGCTGGCGGAATTCCGCCGCCACCTGCAGAGCATCCGCCGCCTTCACGAGAAGCTCTTTTACCGGCCGCTGCTGCAATCGGTGGCGAACGTGCCGACCGAAGCACTGCGGCTGACTACGAAACAGGCCGAGAGCCGCCTCGCCGCGCTCGGTTATGCCGCGCCGGACGGGGCCCTTCAGCACATCAAGGCGCTGACCGCGGGAATGTCCCGCCGGGCTGCCATCCAGCAGGCACTGCTGCCGGTCCTGCTGGATCTTCTCGCCGACACCCCGGATCCCGACCGCGGACTTCTGTCCTACCGGAAGGTCTCGGAAGCGCTCGAAGAAACGCCTTGGTATCTCAGGGTTCTCCGCGACGAGGGAGCCGTCGTCGAGCGGCTCGCGTTCCTGTTGGGCACGTCGCGGCTGGTGCCCGACATGCTGGCGAGGGCGCCGGAAGTCCTGCAGCTGCTCGGTGATCCCGCGCGGCTGACCGGTCGCACTCCGGCTGAAGTGGCCACCTCTCTGCGAGCCGCAGTGCGGCGCCAGCCGGGTTTGAACGCCGCTGTCGCGGCCGCGAGATCGCTTCGCCGACATGAGATGTTGCGGATCGCATCGGCAGATCTGCTGGGTCTGCTCGACGTCCCGGCGGTCTGCGAGGCGTTGTCGAGCGTGTGGGCCGCCGTGTTGCAGGGTGCCTTGGCCGCCGCGTTTCGCCAGCGTCAGGCGGAACTCGGCCAGACGCCCGCGAAAATCGCTGTCATCGGTATGGGGCGTCTCGGTGGGGCTGAACTCGGCTATGGATCCGACGCGGACGTCCTCTTCGTATGCGAGCCGGCCGAAGGTGTGTCGGACTCCGAAGCAGCGAAGTTCGCTTCCTCTGTTGCCGAGACGGTGCGCAAGATTCTCGGTGCGCCCAGCCCCGACCCGGCTTTGGTCGTCGACGCCGATCTCCGGCCGGAGGGGCGGAGCGGCCCGTTGGTGCGGACCCTCGAGTCCTACCGCAGCTACTACGGGCGGTGGGCGGAGGTCTGGGAATCGCAGGCGCTGCTCCGCGCCCGGTTCATCGCCGGTGACGACGACCTCGGTGCACGGTTCATCGAGATGATCGATCCCATTCGCTATCCGCAGGAAGGCCTCGACGCGGTCCGGGTGAGGGAGATCAGGCGGATCAAGGCGCGGGTGGAGACGGAACGGATGCCCAAGGGCGCCGACCCGACCCGGCACACGAAGCTCGGGCGTGGAGGGCTTGCCGACGTGGAGTGGACCGTGCAGCTCATGCAGCTGCGTCACGGGCACCAGGTCGAAGGGCTGCGAACCACCTCGACGATCGAGGCGCTGAAGGCCGCGGCGGAGGCCGGGCTCGCCGAGCCCGCCGAGATCGAATCCTTGACGGAGGCCTGGTTGCTGGCGACGCGTGTCCGTAACGCCGGGATGCTGGTCAGGGGTAAGGGCGTCGACGAGATACCCAGCTCCGGCCGAGACCTCGCCGCGGTCGCACGGGTGCTCGGCTACTCGGCCGACGACGATCCGGGCGAGTTCCTCGATGCCTACCGGCGGACGACGCGACGTGCCCACGCGGTTGTGGAGACCCTTTTCTACCAGGGCTGAACGGCTCTGACCTGCGGTAAATGAGCAAGGGACCTTTGCTATCACTTGCCACAGGTTGCGGAGACGACAGCAAAGGTCCCTTGCTCACACTCGGCGCCGCGAACGGAGAGTGGCCCCTACAGTGGACCGGTGACTGTGCGCGAGCCATTTCGCACCCGGATCAAGGTGCGCCACTACGAGCTGGACACTCTCGGCCATCTCAACCACGCCGTCTACCACTCGTACGGCGAGGTCTCCAGACTCGAGCTGATGGAGCTCGCGGGCGGCCTCAACTCGGGCATGCGCGACGCGAATCTTGCCTTCGTGCTGCTCGAATCCCACATCGTGTTCCGGCGGGAGCTCCGAGCCGGCGATGTCGTCGACGTGACTTGTGACGCCAAGTTCGGGACCGGCAAGACCTTCCACATGGACTCGAACATCTACAAGGTCGACGGCACCCTCTCCGCGGAGATCACGTGCACCTTGGGACTGATGGATCTCGAGCGACGCAAACTCGTGGATGATCCGCGTGGCCGTATCGAGCGAGCGGGCGTCGATTTGAAGGTTCTTTCCACTTCGGAGTAGTCACGCCGCGCAGACCCCATAAAGAAACGCCGGTGGTGAGGGCGCTTCCGCACCTCACCACCGGCGTGCTCTTGGTGTTCCTACCGCAGGATCACACGTCGTAATACAGCGAGAACTCGTACGGGTGCGGGCGCAGCCGCAGCGGGTCGATCTCATTCTCCCGCTTGTAGGAGATCCACGTGTCGATCACGTCGGGGGTGAAGACTCCACCCTCGAGCAGGTAGTCGTGGTCGGCTTCCAGCGTGTCGAGAACCGCGCCGAGGTCTCCAGGAACGAGCTTGACGTTCTGGGCCTCTTCCGGCGGCAGCTCGTAGAGGTCCTTATCGATGGGCTCCGGCGGCTCGATCTTGTTCTTGATGCCGTCGAGACCGGCCATCATCATCGCCGAGAACGCCAAGTACGGGTTACCGGACGAGTCCGGGCACCGGAACTCGGCACGCTTGGCCTTCGGGTTGTTGCCCGTGATGGGGATACGGACACAAGCCGACCGGTTCCGCTGCGAGTACACCAGGCTGACCGGGGCCTCGAAGCCCGGCACGAGCCGGTGGTACGAGTTGACGGTCGGGTTGGTGAACGCCAGCAGGCTCGGGGCGTGCTTGAGCAGGCCACCGATGTAGTGACGCGCGGTGTCCGACAGCCCGGCGTAACCGGACTCGTCGTGGAACAGCGGCGTGCCGTCTTTCCACAGCGACTGGTGGCAGTGCATGCCCGAGCCGTTGTCGCCGGCGAGCGGCTTCGGCATGAAGGTCGCGGTCTTGCCGGCGGCGAACACGGTGTTCTTCACGATGTACTTGAACAGCTGCAGGTCGTCCGCGGCATGCAGCAGGGTGTTGTACTTGTAGTTGATCTCGGTTTGACCGGCGGTGCCCACCTCGTGGTGCGCGCGCTCGATCTCGAAACCGGAGCCCTGCAGGTTGCGGACGATGTCGTCACGCAGGTCGGCGAAGTGGTCGACCGGCGGGACGGGGAAGTAGCCGCCCTTGAACTTCGTCTTGTATCCCTGGTTGCCGCCCGGCACGTCGGCACCGGTGTTCCACCAGCCCTCGACGGAGTCGATCTCGTGGAACGAGGCGTGCTCGGCGGAGTCGAACCGGATCGAGTCGAAGATGTAGAACTCGGCTTCCGGGCCGAAGAACACGTTGTCGGCGACGCCGTACTCGGAGATGTACTGCTCGGCCTTGCGCGCGATGTTGCGCGGGTCGCGGCTGTACGCCTCACGGGTGAACGGGTCGTGCACGAAGAAGTTCAGCGAGAGCGTCTTCGCCTTGCGGAACGGGTCGATTCGCGCCGTTTCGGGGTCCGGGAGGAGCAGCATGTCGGATTCGTGAATCGACTGGAACCCGCGCACCGAGGAGCCGTCGAAGGCCAAGCCTTCTTCGTACGCTTCCTCGTTGAACGCCTTCGCCGGAACGGTGAAGTGCTGCATAACGCCGGGCAGGTCGCAGAACCTGACGTCGACGACCTCTACGTTCTCGTCGGCGATAAGGCGCTGAATGTCGTCTGGAGTAGTGGGCACCCTCGGTGACTCCTTCTCGTTCGTTGCCGGCGGCAGTACTCTCTTCGGCTCACGCTAAGAGCGCGGTGTTGCCCGACCGTCACCCGTATGTTTCGCCGGTGTTAACGGGGCGGCGATATCGGGTAGTCGACCAGGGCGAATGTGGCCCGCGCCACCGGCATACCCTGGATGGGTGGCGAGATGGACCGGAGAATGGCTACCCGGAGCCGGGGATGGAACGACGGCCGGTGGCGAGGGTACGCAGCGTTGGCGTGGTGAGCGACTCGGCTTGCCTCAATCGGGTGTCGGCTCGGTAGCGGGCGGCGGCGCACGTCTTCTCGGGCTGATCGTCGACTTGGTTCTCGCCTCGCTGGTCACCACCCTCTTCGTGACACCCAGCCTTCAGGATCCGGCTGTCATGCAGACGTTCAATCTCTGGTCGGTCGGCGTCTGGGCGGCGATCACGGTCATTCCCGCGGCTTTCTTCGGCTTCACCCCCGGTATGGCAGCGATCGGAATCCGCGTCGCCAGGCTCGACGGCGCGCAAATGGTCGGCGTGTGGCGTGCCGTCGTGCGGGCGGCGCTGACCTTCGTGATCATTCCGGCGGCGATCCGCAACATCGACGGACGAAGCTGGCTCGACCGGCTGACCGGCACCGTCGTGATCCGCATGCGATGACCTCGGATGGAGAGCAAAGGACCTTTGCTCTCGCCGGAGGAAGCGGCTGCCGAACCAGCCGTGGTCAGGCGGCTGGTGCTGCAGGAGCGCTGCCGACATCCGGTGGTGGTCGTTGACGAGCGCGGCGGTGGGCTGTTCGCAGCTCCTGGATCACTACCAGCGGCTCGTCCCGTAGTCGCGCGGGACTTACCTGGACGACGATAAGGCCCGGTGCGACAAGCACCGGCGTCTCGGACATCTTGCCCGGTTCGAGAGCGACCTCGTCGTAGCGAACTTGCACGGCGACGCCGACTTGCGGCCACCAGGCGTCGGCGACACCGACTACCTTCCCGTCCGAAGTTCGTAGTTCTGCCTTCCGCGTGGGGCTGGGCAAGCCGCTGCGCTCGAGTACGGACTCCAGCCATTGCTCGACGGCGGAGTCGACGCCGTCCTGAAGGGCGTTGACGACGACTCGGGGTAGTGCCGAGCCGATCGTGCTGGCTTGCGCCAGTTCAACTCGAAGTTCCTCTGGAGTGCAGAGCCCACGATGGACCGCGTCGTGGATCATCTCTCGCACCGTCTTGAGTTCGTCCATGCGCCGAGCCGCATCGATCAGGGCCCGGGCGAGTGGGGCTACGGGCAGTCCGTCGATCTCGACTGGTTCCGGCAGGTGGATCGTTCGCTCGACGACGGCGGACCCCCAGGTGGAGACCTTGCTCCGATGGGGAATCAAGGTGTGAGCCCGTCTTTCGGGCGGGAGTCTTCGGACTCCGTACAACCTGGCGGCTTGTACTCCGGTGAGCATCGCCTCCGGGCCTGCGTGGGCCAGGGCGATCTTCAGGAGTTGACGCCTGGTCGGTGTGGCATTGGTCAGGAGGATGACGCCGGGGATCGGACGTCGCCACGGACCGCCTTCGCGGCAACGGCGAGAGATCCAGGAATGGGAGTGCCCCAGGGCGACAAGTTTCGCCCGGGCGGCCACGCCGTCCGGGAACATCGCTGCCAGCGCCGTCTGCCGGGTGTTCGAGGTTCTGTCCATTCAGTGATCATGCGACCACCCACCGACAGTTTTTCGTCCGGAGATGGATCAGGGGTCCTTTGCTACCGCGTTCGGTAGCAAAGGACCCCTGATCCTCGCTTGGTCAGCGGCGGCGGATGGTGCGCTGGACGTTGCGCATCTTCGCGCCGGCAGGCATCGGACCCTTGGGCATCGCGGCGCCGCGGCTGCCGAGGGCGGCCAGCTTCGCTTCCAGCGCGTCGACCTGGGCGGGCTTGAGGTTCCGCGGGAGCTTCGTGAGGTAGCTCTGCAGCTTCTTCAGCGGCACCTGCTGCTCTTCGTTCCCGATGATGACGTTGTAGATCGGGGTTTCACCGATCAAGCGGGACACCCGCTTCTTCTCCTGCGCGAGCAGGGACTTCACGCGGTGCGGCGCGCCCTCGGCGACGAGCACGACGCCCGGCCCGCCGAGCACCCGGTGCACGGCGTCGAGCTGGGTCGTCGCGGCGACGGTCGGCGTCACCTTCCAGCGGCCTCGCATGTTTTCGAGTGCCCAGGCCGCGGCGCCCGGCTGTCCGTCGGCCTTGGAGTACACGGTCTTCTGGACCCGCCTACCGAAGATGATCACAGCGGCGAGCGCGCCGAGCAGAATGCCCAGCGGCAGCACGACCCAGTGGACGTCGAAGATGAACCCGATGCCGAACACGACACCCGTGATGACCAGGAGCGATCCGACCATCCAGGGGATGAGCGCCTTGTCTTCCTTGCGCTGCATCTTGAAGGCCTCGAAGATCTGCCCGCGGCGAGCCTTGCTCGCGGCACGCTTCTCCTTCTTGGCCAGCTTCGCTGCTTCCTTGTCCTGCTTTCCCGCCATGTGTCCAGGATACGGCCGCGTGCCCTGCGACGATCCCGTCGGGCCCTCTGCGAGGATCGGGGCGTGGTTAGCGCATCGTCCCCGAAGAGTCGTCCAGGCCTGCTCGATGGGCTCGATCCTGAGCAACGCGCCGCCGCCTGCGCGCCGAGGGGGCCGGTCTGCGTTCTTGCCGGAGCGGGGACCGGCAAGACGCGGACGATCACGCATCGCATCGCCCACCTGGTCCGTTCCGGCCACGTCGCCGCTGGTCAGGTGCTCGCAGTCACTTTCACGACCCGCGCCGCGGGCGAGATGCGCGCTCGCCTTCGTGGGCTGGGTGTCGACGCCGCTCAGGCGCTCACCTTCCACGCGGCTGCCCGCCGCCAGCTTCGGTACTTCTGGCCACAGGTGGTCGGGGACCGGCCTTGGGAGCTGCTCGAGAACAAGTTCCGTTACATCAGCCAAGCCGCCAACAAGGCCGGTCTCGGCACCGAGACGGAACTGCTGCGGGACCTCGCCAGTGAGATCGAGTGGAGCAAGGCCTCTTTGGTATCGCCGGACGACTATCCGGCGGTCGCCGCGCGGACGCAGCGGGACACACCGGCGCCCGCGTCGCAGGTAGCGGAGGTCTACCGCAACTACGAAAAGGTCAAGAACGCCGCCCAGGTTCTCGACTTCGACGACCTGCTCCTGCACACCACCGCCGTCCTCGAGGAGCACACGGTGGTGGCCCAGGAGTTCCGCGAGCGCTACCGCTGCTTCGTCGTCGACGAGTATCAGGACGTCACCCCGCTGCAGCAGCGGCTGCTCGACGCATGGCTCGGTGGCCGCGACGACTTGACCGTCGTCGGTGACGCCAACCAGACCATCTATTCGTTCGGTGGTGCTTCTCCGCGGCCGTTGTTGGAGTTCACACGGAGGTTCCCCGAGGCGACGGTCGTGAGGCTCGAACGGGACTACCGGTCGACTCCGGAGGTCGTGGCTCTCGCCAATCAGGTGATCGGTGCCGCGCGTGGCCGTCCCGCGGGGTCGAGGCTGAAGCTCGTCGGCCAGCGTCCTTCGGGACCGGCACCGCGTTTCGCCGAATACGACGACGAGACCGCCGAGGCCGCCGCTGTCGCGCGCAGGATCCGTGATCTGCTCGACAGTGGAGTGGCGGCCAGCGAGATCGCGGTGCTTTACCGCGTGAACGCCCAGTCGGAGGCCTATGAGCAGGCGCTTGCGGAGGCGAGCATTCCGTACCTGGTCCGTGGTGGCGAGCGCTTCTTCGCCAGGGCCGAGGTCCGGCAGGCGATGTCAGCGTTGCGGATGGCGTCGACCGATGCCGACACCGGCGAGCTCGTGACCCGGGTTCGCTCGGTCCTGGCGAAGGTCGGGCTCACCGATCAGCCCCCTGCCGGAGGCGCGGCGAAAGAGCGATGGGACGCGCTTCTGTCGATCGTCGAATTGGCCGAGGAGCTGGCTTCCACCGTCGATGACGCGGATCTGCCCCGCTTCGTGGCGGAGCTCGAACAGCGGGCGACCGCGCAGCATCCGCCGACGGTGGAGGGCATCACCCTGGCCTCGCTTCACGCGGCGAAAGGTCTCGAATGGGACGCCGTGTTCCTCGTGGGACTCGCCGAGGGCACCGTGCCGATCCTGCACGCTGACGGTGACGACGCGGCCATCGAAGAAGAGCGCCGTCTCTTCTATGTCGGTGTCACTCGAGCGCGAGAGCACCTCTCGCTGTCGTGGGCCCTGGCCAGGACGGCGGGAAACCGCCGCAATCGGCGACGCAGCCGCTTCCTCTACGGCCTCATCCCCGAAGATCATCCGGCGGCGAGGGTCGCCCGATCGCAACAGCCGAAGCAGTCCGGCAACAAGGCCCGGTGCCGGGTGTGTGGCGGGCCCTTGCTGGAAACACTGGACATCAAGCTGGGCCGTTGCTCTCGTTGTCCGTCCAACGTGGACGAGCAACTGCTCGAGAAGTTGAAGTCCTGGCGGGGCGAGCGTTCGCGTGAGCTCAAGGTGCCGGCCTTCGTCGTTTTCACCGATGCGACGTTGGTCGCCATCGCCGAGCAGCGACCGACCGATGACACGGCGTTGTGCGCCATCTCCGGGATCGGTGCGACGAAACTCGAACGCTTCGGAGCGGCGGTTCTCGACGTCGTGCGGGCCTCGGTGGAGACTTGACCGCGTCCCAGGCTTGATCCGCGCGGCGAACCCGCTGCTCAGAGCCGATCTTCGTAACTTCGACGGATTTTCTGAAAAATAAGTTGCCCCGGCGCGGCTGGGGGCAATAACCTGCAGGTACCGGGCAGAACGCGCCTGGTCTGGGGAAGAACTTCTACAACACAGCGTAGACCGTGGGCGGTTCGCGCGCGACAGAGAAAGGTGGTGCCGGTGAAATGACGATCAACATGATGCTCACGAACCCTGGCACCCGTCTGTCCTGCGTCGCGGAAGTCCCGCAGGCACAGCGCCAGGGCACTTTCGTGCCCGAGAGCATCCTTGCCGCCCGCGGCACTCAGGGCCTCAACCGGCGCTGGGTCACCGCCGACGAGACCTTCATGCACGCTGCCGCCTTCGGTGGAGCGTACGTGAATGGTGGCGTCGATCTGCCGGTCATCAAGCAGTTCCGTGTTCCGTTGTCCAAACGGGAGCGAAGTTCCTGACCTAGTCAGGATCAGAGGCTCACGAAGGCCGCGGAACCGGGTTACCGGATCCGCGGCCTTCGTGTTTTTTGCTGCACAAACAAGTTGGCTGCACAACCTAATTGGGGTTCAGCGTTGTCCAGTTCCACCGTGAGTACGAAATCCGTTACGGCACAGAGGAGTGCACTTATGTCATCGGCCATAGCTTTCGCGCCGGGGGAGGCTCTGCCTTTCGTCGACGCGGGCGTCGTCGACTTGCTCGACGCCATCGACTCGCCTGAGTCGATGCTTCCCTGCCGTTCGGGCGACGCGGACCTTTGGTTCGCCGAGTCGCCGGCAGAGCTCGAGCGCGCGAAGGCGTTCTGCGCGGACTGCCCGGTCCGCTCCGCCTGCCTCGCGGGCGCCCTTTCGCGGCGGGAGCCGTGGGGTGTCTGGGGTGGCGAAATCTTCGAGCGCGGTGTTGTCGTCGCGCGGAAGCGGCCCCGTGGCCGCCCCCGGAAGAACTCGGTCGTCGAGCCCGCCGCCGAGGCTCGTCCCCTCGCCCGCAAGGTCGAGCGGAGCGCAGCGGCATGACCGTCGAACTCATCACCACCAGGGATTACGAGGCGCGGACGGGTCACCGCACAGTCGCGCCGGCCAAGTTGAACGAGATCAAGGTCGAGGAGACCAGCGAAATGTTGCTTTATGAAGAACTGTCCAGGGCCCGAATACGAGACCTCGAGGAGGGAGTCCGCGTTCAGCGGGCTCGGAGCGGTCCACGCGCCGCACGCAGGTGGACCAAGGTCGCCCGCTGGGCGACCCGGCGAGCCGAGCGCCTTCAGGCCTGACCACTCGGGGGAGCGGGGGGGGGGGGTGGGGGTGTGGCCCCCCACCCCACCCCCCCCCCCCCCCCCCCCCCCCCACCCAGAAAACAGGGGGAAGCGCGGGAGCCTGGGTGGGG
>NZ_JBVJCE010000020.1:14523-29119 GCF_055588925.1 Amycolatopsis sp. NPDC041971
GGGGACAAACAAACCCTCCTGCTGGAACAAAAGACAAAACCACCTCCCTACCCCCTACCCCTGGGGGAAGTCGACCCCCCTTCCTTACCCCCCCACAACAACACCCCCCCCCCGCTCCCTTTTTGGGACGTGGTGCGGTTTGGCTTGGTGTTCACTGGGGGAATGGCCGTACACACGCATGACGACATCGACTGGGCCGATCGGCTTCGATCGCTTCGCATGGCCGAGGCACTTGACGCCGAGCCGATGCGGGCGGTGGCCCGGCGGCTGCTGGAGGGCATTCCGGACAGGCCGACCATCCTCGACGTCGGCTGTGGCGCGGGCGGGATGAGCGTGCTTTTCGCCGAGGAGCTTGCTTCTGTCGGCGCCAGGATCGTGCTGGTCGACGCGACCGAGCACCTGCTGGCCGAAGCACGCCGGGTCGTCAGTGCGGCCGCGGGGGACGGGGCCGCCGTCGAGACCATCCACGCCGACGTGGCCGACGAAGGACTGCCCGCCAAGCTGCCTCCCGCCGATCTGGTCTGGGCTTCCCGCGTGGTCCATCACCTGCCCGATCAGCAGGCAGCCATCGGCACCCTCGCCCGGCTCGCCCGCCCTGGTGGGC
Source organism: Amycolatopsis sp. NPDC041971 (assembly GCF_055588925.1). Lineage (NCBI taxonomy): Bacteria > Bacillati > Actinomycetota > Actinomycetes > Pseudonocardiales > Pseudonocardiaceae > Amycolatopsis > Amycolatopsis sp. NPDC041971. The sequence goes on from NZ_JBVJCE010000020.1 coordinate 15,128, forward strand.
TGGTCGCCATCGCCGAGGGCGGCTTGGACTTCCACTGCCTTCCCTGGGATCTCGGCATCGGCCGTCCCGGGTTCGAGGAAAGGCTGCTCGCCGCGCGCGGCGAGTGGTTCGCCGAGATGCGGGCAGGAATCCCCGGCTCCATTTCCATGCCCTACGGCTGGAACATCGCGCTCCAACGGGCAGGCCTCGACGACGTCGATTCCTTCGGCGTGCTCATCCACCACCCGGCGCCCGGGCCGGAGCCGCTGCGCGAGTTCGTCCTCGAACGCGTGACCTGGCTGGACGAGGTGGGAGGCGACCGCCTCGACGCCGAGGACCACGAGACCGCGGCAGCGTTGGTGGACCCGGCGAACCCCGCCTTCCTCGGCGCACGCCGGGATCTGTTCCTGTTGGGGGCGAAGACTATCCATTGTGGACGGCGATCGTGAGTGATCAGGCCGGTTGCTCCTTGTGCGGCCGGATCCGCGGCGTCGATGAGGAGCCCGCGCAGACGCTCGCGTGGGTTTCCACCCGCGAGAAGAACGTCGTGCGCTGGATGTGCCCTGCCTGCGCTCGCCGCCACACCCGCGACATCGAGGGAAAGCTGCCCGACGAGTACTGGTGAGCCACTCAGGCGGCGTCGATCCGGCCGATCGTGCGGACCTTCGGCCGTGGTGTCCGTGCCGCTTCACCGAACGCCCTGACGAGCTCCGCCGCGACTTCCATCGGGGCCTTCTTCAGCTGGTCGATGGTGCAGCGGACCAGCACGGTCCCGGTCGCCGTCAGCGCCAGCGGGTGAAAATTCGCGACGCCCTCTTTCGGGGCGCGGAACTGCCACGCCAGGCCGATGTCGTCCCACCAGGCGTCCGCAGAGCCGATGGGACGTCCTCGTCTGTCGCAGAGCGTCGTGTTCCACGACGGCGAGGGCAGTGGGCAGCCACTGAGGACCTTCTTCGCCAGCCCATGCGCGTAGGTCTCTTCGGGATCGACGCGCCGCAAAGCCGCGCGGACCGCGGCAGAACCTCGCCGGTTACCGGAATCGAGCTCCTCGCTGAGTTCTTCGAGCGTGCACAGACCCCAGTACAGGGGTAGCGAGATCAGCTCGTCGATTCGCGCGGGATCGAGTTCCAGCCGGGCTAGATCGAGTGCGGCCCGGACGGGTGGGGCGAACGGGACGCCGTCGATCAAGGTCGGCGGCGGCATCCGCGTGGTTCTTCGGGGCAGCATGCCAGGCTCCGCCGGGACGCGCCGATAGTCGGGGACAAGGAGATGGACCTCCCGTGTCCCTGGGCAGTCGACGCCCCGTGCGCGCAGCGCGTCGGCACCTGTCACCACCACGTCCGGCCCGAACCGCGCGACAGCGGCTTGTAACAGCTGATGCCGGGTGGGCGCGGAATCGCGCAACAGGATCACACCCGGCATCAGCCTTCGCCAAGGACCGCCCGGCCCGCAGAGCTTCGCGGCGTAACGGGCGGTGACGCCCGCCTTGCGCAGCTCGCGGCTGGTGATGATCCCGGATTCGCTGGTGTTACTGAGCGCCATGAGTCGGGCGCTTCGTGTAGTGGCCATGAATCGAGGATGACCGCTGGGCCGACCGGGTGGAACCACTTCCGCGAAGATGTGGACAACTCGCCCGAACCAACCCCATTTCGCCTCAGTCGCACCGTCCCCTGTGGATAACTTCTCAGACCGCGAAGCCCGGCTGCCACCGTTCGACGATCGCGCGAGCGGGGATCTCCGCGTCGAGCTGACAGAGGATGCCGGTCGATCCGGCGGTCACCCGGTGGATCATCAGGTACTCGGGCGGCAGGTTGAGGGAGCGGCCGATCCGGAAATCCCGGCCGCGGGTGTCGCCGACCCGGCCGGCCTGTCGTTGCATCCAGCGGCGCGTGAAGTGGAACGTGTCGCCCGCCAGCGGTTCGGTGAACGGCGCCAGGTACGCGAGCACGTCATCGGCCTGCAAATCCGCGTCGGCCCGGATGAAGCCGGACTCCCTGAGCAGCCGCATGAGCTTCGCGGACTCGCCGTCGAGCGCCAGCCGGGTCATCTCGCCGAGGTGCTGCGGAATCCCCTCGGGCAGCCGGGACACGCCGCCGAAGTCGATGACGCACAACCTGCCGTCGGCGGTCAGCATGAAGTTGCCGGGATGCGGGTCCGAATGCAGGAGCCGGGCACGTTCCGGCGACGAGTAGTGGAACTCGGTGAGCAGGCGGCCGGCGCGGTCTCGTGTCTCCTTGTCGCCGCCGGCGATGATCTTCGACAGTGGGGTGCCGGTGACCCACTCCGTGACGACGACCTTCGGGGCGCTGGCGACCACGCGAGGGATCACGAAGCCGGGGACGTCTTCGAACGCCTTCACAAAAGCGCGCTGGTTCTGGGCTTCCGCCTGGTAGTCGAGTTCTTCGTTCATCCGCTCGGCGAGTTCCGCCAGGAGCGGTTTCACTTCGGTTCCCGGCACGAAGGCCTGGAACAGCCTGCTGAAACGCTGGAGTTGTCGAAGGTCACTGCGCAAGGCGTCGTCGGCCCCGGGGTATTGCACCTTGACGGCGACTTCGCGGCCGTCATGCCAGGTCGCACGGTGCACCTGGCCGATACTCGCGGACGCGGCCGGTTCGTCGTCGAAGGCCGCGAACCGCTGCTTCCAGGTGCGTCCCAGCTGCTCGGCGAGCACCCGATGGGTCTGCCGGACCGGCATGGGCGGTGCGGCCGCCTGAAGCTTCGTCAGGGCCTCGCGGTAGGGCTTGGCCATCTCGTCGGGCACCGCGGCCTCGAAAACGCTCAGCGCCTGGCCGAACTTCATCGCGCCGCCCTTGAGCGTGCCCAGGACCTCGAAGAGCTGCTCCGCCGCCTTGGCCGACAGTGTCGCGTTGACCTCTTCGGCGCTTTGCCCGGTCAACCGCCTGCCCCAGCCGCCGACCGCCCGCCCCGCTATGCCGAGCGGGATACTGGCCAGCTTCGCCGTTCGCGCGGCCCCGTTGCGGGGGATGGCGGCTTCACGGTCCTCAGCGCTGCGGGAGTCGGTCACCTTCGCGATTCTGCCTTGATTCACTCCGCCCGCGCAGCCTGTTGAGGGCGTGCGTGTGGGCTACGTCGCTCGTTGTGTCAACGAGCGCCACAACCGCATCCGGTGTGCGGCGGCCAGTCGCGATGGCGGATCGCACCGTCGAAGAAGTCGATTTCGAGGGTGGCGTTCCACGCGGGCGGCGCCTGATCGGCGGGGGAGAGAAGCCGGAGGGCTTGTGCCGAGGCCAGCGCGGCGCACGCTTGCACGGCGCCGAGATCCGGCCGTTGCACGCGTCCCGCGAGCTGGGTCGCCACCCTCGGCCAGGAATCGTCACGGGCGGCGCGGTGCAGATCGGCGCAGCGCAGGCAGCTGCTGCGACCGGGTACCACCAGCGGTCCGACGATGCCGATCCCGTCCCGGACGCGTACCGGCAGATGACTGACCCCGTCCCGGACGAGTTCGTCGACCACTTCGGGGGCAGGCACGACCGCGTCGGTGAGCAGGACGAGCTCCGGCTGACGGTCCGAGTAGAGCCGGGTGGTCGACGTGTCCGTCCCGGCGCGGTGCACCACCTGCGCCATCGCATCCCGGCGTGGCATACCGACTTCGGCTTCGGTGTAGCCCGAGCCCAGGTCGCGTTCGCGAACCGTGCCCGACGCCCGGATGTCGATATGCCCGACTCCGCCGTTGGCGAGCAGGACGGCGATGGCCACGGCCAGCCTGCCGTCGCCGTGGATCGCCACCGCGGCGCGTTTGCGGCGTGCCGTCATCGCCGCTTGATGATGGCGGGCACGGAGCGACCAGAGCCCTGTCTCGGCTCTCGGTCTCGGATGTCGCTGAGGCTGTCCGGCGTCGGTCACGAGCCCGCGGGCCGTCAGGTCCGTCATCAGGTCCCGCAGCTGTTCATCGTGTTCGCTCTGCGCGAGCACGACGTCGTCGGCGGCCCGCGTCCCGTCCAGTCCGCGGAGTGCTTCGGCCACCTCGGTGGCGACTCCGGTGAGCACCACCGCGTGGGCGGGGTCGAGGCCGATCTGGAGTTCGCCGTTTCCCCGTTCCAGCACCTCCAGACCGGGAAGCAGGGCAGGGAAGGCGGGCAGGATGATCGATCGCAGATCCGGTTCGCGCAGGTTCATGATCGCAGGATCGCACCGCCCCGCTAACCGCCCGCTAAGAAAACGCGAGTTATCCACAGGTTGACCCCGTTGTGGACAACTCGAGGCTGTGACCTCTCGGCCCTCGGAGTTGTCGGTGACTGGCCTTACCGTGGTCAAGTGGTCGAAGCACGGACGCCCTCACTAAGGGGCCGGGACACGACGAATCCGTCGGACATTCCCGAACAGAAGGTCGAGGTACGGCGTAGCCAGCGCCGTCACCGGACCGTCACCGCGTACTGGGACGAGGACACCCTCGTCGTGCTGATCCCTGCCCGGATGACGCGGGCCGAGGAGAAGCACTGGGTAGCCGAGATGCAGCGCAAGCTGCTGCGCAAGGGCCCGCGACAGGTCTCGCCGCCGAAGGCCTCCGACGAGGCGCTGCTGGCGCGCTGCGCCGTGCTCTCGGCGAAGTATCTGGACGGAAAGGCGATACCCGCGAGCGTTCGCTGGGTGCCGCCGATGCGGACGAGGTGGGCGTCCTGCACGCCGGTCGACGCGACGATCAGGGTCAGTGATCGCCTGCGCCGGGTGCCGGGATGGGTGCTGGACTACGTCCTCGTGCACGAACTCGCGCATCTGAAGGAACCAGGGCACAACGCGGCGTTCTGGGAGCTCGTTCGCCGTTATCCCAAGACCGAACGCGCCATCGGCTACCTGGAGGGCCTGTCCTCCGCCGCCGGTTGGGGCATCGCGGCGGAGGACTGACGTGCCTCAGCTGTTGTCTTCGTCGCCCTTGGGCTTGTTCTTCTCGCGCTCAGTGCGTTCGATCTCGGCGATCGGGTCGATGCCTTCGAGCGTCGACTCGCCGTCGCCGAGACGTTCGGAGAAGTCGAGCGGCTCGTCGAGGTCCTCGGCGGTCGGCATGAGGTCGGGGTGGGACCAGAGGCCGTCCCGCTTCTCGATGCCGTGCTGGTCGCCGAGGAGCTTCCAGAGTGAGGAAGCCGCCCGCATCCGCCTGGGACGGAGCTCGAGGCCGACCAAGGTGGCGAAGGTCTGCTCGGCCGGGCCACCTGTGGCCCGGCGGCGGCGCAGTGTCTCGCGGAGCGCGTCCGCGCCCGGGAGGCGGTCGCCGATCGCCTCGGCGACCACGACGTCGACCCAGCCTTCGACCAGTGCGAGCAGGGTCTCCAGGCGGTTCAGCGCCGCCTTCTGTTCGGGCGAGGTCTGCGGCTCGAGCAGGCCGGAGGACATGGCTTCTTCGATGCTGGCCGGGTTCGACGGGTCGATCTGGCCAGCGAGCTGCTCCAGTGCCGAGGTGTCGACGGAGATGCCGCTCGCGAACTCCTCGACCGTCGCCAGCAGCCGCTGCCGCAGCCAGGGAACGTGGGCGAACAGCCGCTGGTGGGCGGCCTCGCGCGCGGCTATGAAGACCAGCACTTCGCTGATCGGCAGCTCCAGGCCCTCGGTGAACTTCTCGATGTTCGCCGGCAGCAGCGCGGAGGTGGCCGCGGGGCCGAGCGGAAGACCGACCTCGGTGGAGGTGAGCACCTCGGAAGCCAACTGAGCCAGGGCGTTACCGAGCTGGGAGCCGAAGGCCATCCCGCCCATCTGTCCCATCATCGACAGAAGCGGGCCGGCGGCCTGCTTGGCCTCCTCGGGGAGAGCCTGGACCCACGCGCCCGAGACCTGCTGGGCGACGGGGTCGCAGAGGCGCTGCCAGGTGGGCAGGGTCTTCTCGACCCAGGTGCGCGCGGACCATGCGACGGTCGACGTCGCTCCGGCGGGCAGGATCGTCGCGGCGTCGAGCCACAGCTCTGCCAGGTGTGCGGCATCACGGACGGCCGTGCTCGAATCGCCACCGCTGGATGACGAAAAGCCGAGCTTGACGTCATCGCCGTCGCCGCTGCTGAGGTTCTGCAACGCGATCTGTTTCGCCAGGCCGTAGTTGACCGGTCCGGTCGAGCTGCCCGCCTGGCTGAGCATCTGGCCCAGCTGACTGAGCATCTGACCGAGCTGATTGAAGGCCTCGGCGCCGGAGGGCTGGCCGCCGGAGTCCGACGGCTCGTTCTCGCCTCGTTTGTCGGGATCGGGCGGTCCGAAGCCGAACGGGGGTTTGCTCATGGCACCACCGTACGCGGGTCGTGGGACCCAGAGCTCGTCAAGTGGACTGATGAGCGTGGCCTTCACCGAGAAGCGAACACAGTCACCGTACGCTGTCACGCGTGACAGAGCCCTCGGAGCAGACCACAGCAGCGCGGAGCCGTGCGGGCTCCGCGAGTGACCAGGGCCGCTCCGAGCGGCGGCTGACCCGGCGCGGTTGGACGCTGCTGGTCAGCGGGGCGTTGTTCGTCGCCTTCGCACTGGTCGGCTTCTTCATCCCGGTGCCGTATGTGGCGATCAGCCCCGGACCGACCTACGACACGCTCGGCAAGGACGCTGCCGGACAGTCCGTGATCCAGGTCAACGGGCACGAAATCTTCCAGACCTCCGGCGAGTTGCGGATGACGACCGTGTCCCTGCGCGATGGCGGCATCACGCTGTTCAACGCGCTTGGTCTCTGGGCGAGTGGCCGGTACGCGCTGGCGCCGCGCGAGGAGTATTTCAAGCCGGGCGAGACCAACGAGCAGGTCCGCCAGGAGAACATCCAGCAACTTCAGGACTCGCAGAGCGCTGCCCAGGTCGCCGCGCTGCGCCGCAAGTCCCCGGTAAAGGTGCTCGCGAAGACGATCGTTTCCGGCAGCCCCGCGGACAAGGTGCTCGCCCCGGGGGACCGGCTTCTGGTGGTCAACGGGCAGACGGTCAAGGAAGCGACCGACGTGCGCGCCGCGCTGAACGGGACGAAGCCCGGACAGACCGTCCAGATCACTTTCAAATCCGAGGGGCAAGCGGAACGCACCGTGCCGCTCACCCTCGCGCAGCGGCCCGACGGCCCGGAGGGCTTCATGGGCCTGACGGCGGTGGATCGCGCCGATGTCCCCTTCGATGTGAAGATCTCGCTGCAGGACGTGGGCGGCCCGTCGGCTGGCCTGATGTTCGCGCTCGCGATCGTCGACAAGATGGAGCCCGGCGACCTCGCCGGTGGCAGGCATATCGCCGGGACGGGCGAAATCACGGAGAAGGGCGTCGTCGGCGCGATCGGCGGCATCTCGTTCAAGGTGGTCGGCGCTCGCGAGGCCGGCGCCACCGACTTCCTCGTGCCCGCGCACAACTGCGCCGAGGCGAAGACCGCCGCACCCGATGGCCTGAACCTGATCAAGGTGTCCACGCTGGACGAGGCGATCGCGCAGCTCGAGAACCTCAAGGCGGGACGGCCCACCGCCTCCTGCTGACCGCCGGGGGAGCAAGGGACCTTTGCTATCGCCTCGCGGGTCTGACCGAAGAGAGCAAGGGACCTTTGGTATCGCCTGGCCCGCGTCTTGAGGCTGGCGACAGCCAAGGTCCCTTGCTCTCTTTTCGCAGGTCAGGGCAGCAGGGTCGCCCTCAGGGCTTCGAGCAGGTTGGGAGCCAGTTCCGGGTTCTCGATGATCTCGTCGACAGGGACATCACCGGGCTCTTCGGATTGCCCGGCACCGCGAAGCCGCATGACGCACGCTCCGGCGCCATCCCGCACGACAGCGGCGACGAGCCGGGCTTCGGTACGGCGCGGGTGGTCGGCGGCCGCTTGACGCAGGCGTTCGGCGTCGGTCTCGGGCACGGCCGGAAGCTCGGCTTCGGCGTCCGGCGGCAGCACGATGATCTCCTGCGCGAGCGCGCATCCCAGCACCAGATCGGGCCACGCGATCTGCGCTAGCGCCTCACCCAGGTCGCCCTCCGGCAGCGCCTCCTGGGCGACCGGCGTCAGCGGGGCCGACGCGTCGAGCTGACCGGCCAGTTCGGGTTGTTCGTCCAATAGTGCCGCGGTCGGGACCAGCGCGAACAACTGCGGCGGCTGATCCCATCCTCCGGAGGCGACGAACTCCTCGACTTCGCGGGCCAGGCCGGCCACGCCCTGCTGCTCACTCGATGCCATTGGCACATCGTTCCAGGCGGCCGGGGCGGCGGCCTTCCGAGTCCGGTTTGGGCGGGTTCGGGGAACTTCCGACGGCATCCGTAGAGTTAGAGCATCAGGGGCCGCACGCGGTACGCGTGCCCCAGCGAAAAGTTCACCAAACCAGGAGCGTGTGCAGTGGCCACTCGGCCCCCCGTGAGCCTGCCGAAGCTGTCCCGGCGCAGCCGGATACTGCTCATCATCGCCGCCGTAGTCATTCTGGCCCTTCTGCTGGGCGCGAGACTGCTGGACACCTATGTCGACTGGTTGTGGTTCGGCGAGGTCGGCGCCCGGACGGTTTTCAGCACGGTGTTGATCACCCGTGTCATCTTGTTCTTCGCCGTCGGGATCCTGGTGGGAGGCGCGCTCGCGATCAGTTTGATGATCGCGTACCGCGCCAGGCCCGTCTTCGTGCCGATTTCCGGCAACGACGACCCGCTCGCGCGTTATCGGTCGGCGATCGTCGGCCGGATCCGGTTGTTCGGCATCGGTATCCCGGTGCTCACCGGGCTCATCGCCGGTGCGTCCGCGCAGAGCGAGTGGCAGGTCGTGCAGCTGTTCCTGAATGGCACGCCGTTCGGGCAGACCGATCCCGAATTCGGCAACGACGTCGGCTTCTACGCCTTCGACCTGCCGTTCTACAACTGGGTCCTGGGCTGGCTGTTCATCGCGGTCGTCATCGCGTTCTTCGGCGCGCTGATCTCGCACTACATCTTCGGCGGCATCCGGCTCGCGGGTAAGGGCGGCCAGCTCGCCGGCCCGACCCGCGCCCAGCTCGCCATCACCATCGGCATCTTCGTGTTGTTGAAGGCTGTCGAGTACTTCTTCGACCGCTACAACCTGCTGCTCTCGGATCGGGGAGCGCCGCTGTTCATCGGTGCGACCTATACCGACCTGAACGCGGTCTTGCCCGCGAAGCTGATCCTCCTGTGCATCTCGGTGATCTGCGCCGTCGCGTTCTTCGCCGGCGCGTTCCTGCGCAACCTGCAGCTGCCCGCGATCGCGCTGGTGCTGCTGATCCTGTCGAACGTGCTCGTCGGTGTCGCGTGGCCCGCGGTGCTCGACCAGTTCTCGGTGCGTCCCAACGCGAACGAGAAGGAATCCGCGTCGATCCAGCGCAACATGGACGCGACCCGGCAGGCTTTCGGCCTGACCAACGTCGAATACAAGGACTACACCGGCAAGTCCGAGGCGACCTCCGCGGAGATCAAGGCGGACAAGGGGACCGTCCCGAACATCCGGCTCCTCGACCCGAACATCCTCAGCGACACCTTCACGCAGCGCGTCGGCCGTGAGAACTTCTACGGCTTCCCGTCCAAGCTGGACATCGACCGCTACACGCTCAACGGTGTCACGCAGGACTACATCGTCGCGGCCAAGGAAATCAAGACCGAAGGTCTCACCGGCAACCAGACGAACTGGATCAACAAGCACCTCGTCTACACGCACGGAAACGGTTTCGTTGCCGCGCCGGCCAACACGATCGACCGCGCACTGAAGGACGCCAACTCCGACGGTGGTTACCCGATCGCCACCACCAGCGACACCCAGAACCCCGCAGGCGCCGGCTCGACCGACCCGAACAAGCCGGGCATCAAGGTGAAGGAGCCTCGCATCTACTACGGCGAGCTCGCGACCGACGCCGCGTACGCGATCGTCGGCGGCACGGCGGGGCAGGCTCCCGGCGAATACGACACCGCCGTGGACCGCGCCTACATTTACAAGGGCTCCGGCGGCGTGTCGATCGACAACTGGTTCAACCGGCTGGTCTTCGCCGCCGAGTACGGAGAGCGGAACATTCTCTTCTCCGACGCCATCGGTGACGGATCCAAGATCATGTTCAACCGCGAACCGCGGGATCGTGTCGCCAAGATCGCCCCGTGGCTGACCCTCGACGGTGATCCGTACCCGGCGGTCGTCGACGGCAAGATCAAGTGGATCGTCGACGGCTACACGACGATGAACAACTTCCCGTACGCCCAGCAGACCCAGCTCGGCCAGGCGACCAACGACTCGCTCACCGGTACCACCCGCCAGGCCAATGCTTCGATCAACTACATCCGCAACTCGGTCAAGGCCACGGTCGACGCGTTCGACGGCACCGTGACCCTGTACGGGGTCGAGGACAACGAGCCGGTGCTCAACGCCTGGAAGAAGGTCTTCCCCGGCCTGGTCAAGCCGAGCAACGAGATCTCGCCGGAACTGCGGTCGCACTTCCGCTACCCCGAAGACCTCTTCAAGGTGCAGCGGGAACTCCTGTCGAAGTACCACGTGAACAACCCGGCGGAGTTCTACGCACAGCAGGCCTTCTGGAGCGTCCCGCAAGACCCGACGCAGGAAGGCGGCGTGAACGGGACCGGTGTCGCCAACCAGCCGGGCTATTACGTCCTGGCCACCGCGCCGGGCGACACCAAGTCGCGATTCCAGCTCACCAGCTCGCTGACCGGTCTCCAACGGCAGTACCTGGCGGCCTGGATGTCGGTGTCCTCGGATCCCGAGGACTACGGGAAGATGCGCGTCCTGAGACTGCCGACAGGCGCCAGCGGCTCCACCCAGGTGGACGGGCCCGTTCAGGTACAGAACAGATTCCAAAGTGACCCACGAGTCGCGCAGGACCGGACCCTGTTCAACAACCCGAACGTCACCGTCACCTACGGAAACCTGATTTCGCTCCCTGTCGCGAACGGCTTCCTCTACGTGGAACCGGTCTACATCCGGCAGCGAAACCAGGCCAGCAGCTACCCGCAGCTGGCGCGGGTTCTCGTTTCCTACGGCACCAAGATCGGCTTCGCGCCGACACTGAACGAAGCGCTCGACCAGGTCTTCGGTGCGGGCACCGGCTCCGGGGTCAAACCGCCGCAGAGCGGTGACACGCCGGGGCCCGCGGCCCCGCCGCCGGGCGCGACGACGCCGCAGCCGCCCGCCAGCGGCAACCCGGCACTCGACAAGGCGGCGGGCGATATGCACGACGCCTGGCTCAAGTTCCGTGCCGCCCAGCAATCCGGCAACTACGCCGACCAGGGTGCCGCCCTGGCCGCCCTCGAAGCAGCCTCCAAGGCTTACGAGTCGGCCAAAGCCAACCCGCCGGCGACCGGCGCGCCGCCGACCTCCGGCCAGCCCGGAGGGTGACGTCGCTTACTAAAGGGCACCTGCTTTGCGCCTGCTGGAAACGCAGGCGTAAGGTAGGTGTCACGACGCGGGGTGGAGCAGCTCGGTAGCTCGCTGGGCTCATAACCCAGAGGTCGCAGGTTCAAATCCTGTCCCCGCTACAGAGGTTGGAGGCGTGGTCTGCGGAAATCGCAGACCACGCCTCTTTCGCATTTCACGCGGGGGTCGAACCCCCGGACCCCCGCCAGGAGGGTTCCGCCCCCTGGACCCCCGTGCGTTCGGTTGCGTGGGTGCCCGGAGTTGCGCTGAGGTAGCAGGGGACCTTTGGTATCGCGTGGGGTGGCGGGGGAGCGGGGGACCTTTGGTATCGCGTGGGGTGGCGGGGGAGCGGGGGGCCTTTGCTATCGCGTGGGGGCGGCGGGGGCGACCCAGCAGGCGTAGCCGTCGGGGCGGTACAGGACGGCCTCCGTGGAAGGCCACCGCAAGTCCGTGACGAGTTGGACGGTCAGGCGGGGCGAGTGGGCCCGGGCGGCGTCGACGTGGGCCTGAGTGGTTGTCAGGAGCACGAAGTCGCCAGTGCGGAAGAGCGTGCTCGGGCGAAGCGGACCGGCCTCGGTGGCGACGTCCTGGTCGTTGAGCCGCGAGCCGAGCGCGGGGTGCGACGTCCCGTAGGTCGGGTAGCGGATCCCGAGGCCCGAGACCATGCCCGCCAGGTACCGGTTCACCTCGGGCAGCGTGGTCAGTTCGGCGAAAAAGTCCCGAAGCGCGCGAGACTCGTGAGACCGCGGAGTCAGCCCTAGCTGAGCGGCGACGTTGTGCAGCACTTGAGCGCCGACAGGGTGCCGCTCGGCCTCGTAGGTGTCGAGCAGGTCGTCACCGGCCCAGCCGTGCACGGTCGCGGCGAGCTTCCAGCCCAGGTTCATGGCGTCCTGTACGCCGAGGTTCAATCCCTGCCCGCCGGCCGGGAAATGGATGTGCGCGGCATCGCCCGCCAGCAGCACCCGCCCGCCGCGGTAGTGCTCTGCCTGCCGCGCGGCGTCGGAGAACTGTGACGCCCATCGGATTTCCGACACGGTCGCGGAGTCGCCGTACGAGTCGAGCAGCGCCTGCCGGACTTCGCCGTGGGAGACGGCGGACCGGATGTCCGCGGGCCGCGAGGCCCTGTCGCCGTACACGAAGCGGTAGAGACCGGGTTCTCCCAACGGAATCAGGCCTTTGAACGTGGTCGCACCGGTCGGCTGCCCGATGTTCCGCATCGTTCGCCACTGTTTTTGCGCACCGTCGGGGATTCTGTCGAACAGGACGTCCGCGACCACACCGAAACCTTCACCGTCAACGCCGGGGAAGCCCACGTCGAGTCCTTTGCGTACAACGCTTCGAGAGCCGTCGCAGCCGACGAGGAACTTAGCGTGCAGTCGGCTTTCGCCAGTTTCTGTTCGGTGCCGAACAGAAACGGAGTCCTTGTCCTGTACGAAATCGATTACTTCGGCGCCCCGGATCACCTTGGTTCCGCGCGTGGCCAGCCGTTCTTCCAGGTACTCCTCGATCTGGGCCTGCGGAATGCCCAGCTGGAAAGGGAATCGAGTGTCCCACCCGTCGTAGTCGACGGGGATCATCGCGAAATGCCCGTCCCGCACCGTCGCGTACGAACGCTCCTCGACGCCGTCCAGAAGTCCGCGCAGCGCCAGCATCTCCGCGGTACGCGGCTGCACGTTCAGCGCCTTCGACAGTCCTGTGCGCTCGTGAAGCCGTTCCAGTACCACGACATCGACACCGGCGAGCGCGAGTTCGTGGGCCAGCATCAGCCCGGTAGGGCCCGCCCCGGCCACGACCACGTCCGTCCCCAGGTTGTTCATACCACTCCTTAACAACGTTAAATTGACTGGCGCCCAGCCTGCACTTAACATCGTTAAATTGTCAAGGTGTCACCGCTGGAAGAAGGTTGAACGTGGGTCTGACCAGGCAGGACATCGTCCGCGCCGGGCTTCGGCTGCTCAACGACGTCGGGCTCAACGGGTTGACGCTCCGCCTGATCGCGCAGGAACTCGGTGTCAAGGCGCCCGCGCTGTACTGGCATGTGAAGAACAAGCAGGAGCTGCTCGACGAGATGGCGACGCAGATGTACGCCGACGCGATGCCGGGCCGCGTGCCGGAAGGACTGGGGGAGCGGGGCTCGCTTGAGCTGGCGTCACGGGGCTTGCGCCGAATGATGCTTGCTTACCGTGACGGGGCGAAGGTCTTTTCCGGGACTTTCATGACCGATGACAGCCTTCTCGGTGACAATCCGTTTCAAGGGCGCGTCGACGCGGGGCTCGAACCGTACCTCGCGGGCCGGGCGTTGTTCACCGTCTACAGCTACGTCGTCGGTTTCACCATCGAAGAGCAGGCCGTCTATCCGATTCCAGGCGAACGCGACCCTCGTTACGACACCACGCCCACGGCGTGGGTCTTCGATGAGGACGTCGAGGGCAGGTTCAGCGACGGGCTGACCATGGTCCTCGACGGCGTCTTCGGCTGGCTCGATGACAAAGTCTCGCCATAAAGGCAGGTCAAGGACCCTTTGTCGAGTTAAGGGTACCCCCCTGAAACCGGGTTTCGCCCCCATGTAATCTATTAACACAACGACGCGGGGTGGAGCAGCTCGGTAGCTCGCTGGGCTCATAACCCAGAGGTCGCAGGTTCAAATCCTGTCCCCGCTACAGAGAAAACGAAGCGGGGGGGGGGGGGGGGGGGGGGGGGGGGGTTTGTTCTCTTTTTTTTTTTTTTCCTCGCTTCGTTTG
>NZ_JBVJCE010000020.1:29129-53829 GCF_055588925.1 Amycolatopsis sp. NPDC041971
GGGGAGCATCAGGGTGTCTCTTGAGGCCCGGACCCCAGGTTGCACAACCCCAACCCCTACCCCAACAACAGAAAGAACGAACCGTGGGCATGCGAACCCCCCACCCCCCCGCTTCTTCTTTTCCGGTTCCGTGGCCCGTGCGCCCGTTGGGACGATGACCCGCTGTTGTCGGGCGGGCGGGGGACGTGTGCCGCTGTCCGTGGCCGGCGCCGGTTGCGCAGCGTGTTCGGTCCTTTGTGGACAGGCGTAGTGCGTTGGGCCGAATGAGCGCATATCACTAGCCACAATGGACAGATGTGCTGACCACAGTGGACACAGGTTCCGAAAAGTGGGACCGTGGAGTACGTGTCCGAATTGAATGCAACAGCCGCCGCACTGCTCGGTCTTCTCCACGACGGTCCCGCCACGGGCGGGCAACTGGTCGCGGGGGCGGGTGAGCGTTTCGGCGCCTTCTTCAGCGTGACCCGCAGCCAGGTGTACCGGGAGCTCCCCGCTTTGTCGAAGGAGGGCCTCGTCCGCCTCGGCAAGCAGGGCCCGCGGTCGAGCCAGCAGTACCTCATCACCGCGGCGGGCAAGAAGGCGTTCAAGACGTGGCTGACCTCCGAAGCCGGCCCTGACCACCTCCGCAGCCCGCTGATCCTGCGTCTCGTGCACGCCGGTTCGCTGACGGTGAAGCAGCGCTCGGCGCTGCTCGAGTCGGCGCGCGCCAGCTATACCCAGCAGCTCGACGAGGCCAAGGCCGCCACCAAGACCGCCGACGGTCCGTACGCCAAGGCTGTCGCCGAGTTCGCTCAGGCGCAGGCGAAAGCGGCACTGAAACTGCTGGACTCCATCCCCCAGTCCTGACCCGGACAGGTGCCCACGACCGGTTCCCCGCAACCGGTCGTGGGTTTTGCCGTAACCTTGTCCGACGTGAGTGATGAGTTCGATGCGGCACTGAAGGACCTGGCCGGCAAGCTGAAGCAGATCGAGTCGGTGATGGACCTGGACGCGCTGCGTGCCCAGGTGGCCGAGCTGGAGGAACAGGCATCCAGCCCGAACCTCTGGGACGACCCCGAAGCGGCGCAGAAGGTCACCAGCCAGTTGTCCCACCGGCAGAGTGAGCTGCGACGCATTTCCGAGCTGCGGCAGCGGCTCGACGACCTGGGCATCCTTGCTGAACTGGCCGAGGCAGAGGGCGACTCCGCCAGTGTGGCCGAGACCGAGACCGAGCTCACCGCGCTTACCAAGGACATCGACGGGCTCGAGGTCCGCACCCTGCTCTCGGGTGAATACGACGCGCGGAACGCCGTGGTCACCATCCGATCCGAAGCGGGCGGCGTCGACGCGGCCGACTGGGCCGAGATGCTGCTCCGGATGTACCTGCGGTGGGCGGAGCGGCACCACTACCCCACGGACGTCTACGACATCTCCTACGCCGAAGAGGCGGGCATCAAGTCCGCCACGTTCAAGGTGACGGCGCCCTACGTCTACGGCACCCTTTCGGTCGAGCAGGGCACGCACCGGCTGGTGCGCATCTCGCCCTTCGACAACCAGAGCCGCCGCCAGACCTCCTTCGCGCACGTCGAGGTGATGCCCGAGGTCGAGGAGGTCGACCACGTCGACATCCCCGAGAAGGACATCCGTGTCGACGTGTACCGCTCGTCCGGCCCCGGCGGCCAGAGCGTCAACACGACCGACTCGGCGGTGCGGATCACGCACATCCCGACCGGCGTGGTCGTGTCGTGCCAGAACGAGAAGTCGCAGCTGCAGAACAAGGCGGCCGCGATGAAGGTCCTCCAGGCGCGGCTGCTGCTGCGGAAGAAGGAGGAGGAGCGCGCCGAGATGGACGCGCTCAAGGACGGCGGCTCCAGCTGGGGCAACCAGATGCGCTCCTATGTGCTGCACCCGTACCAGATGGTCAAGGACCTGCGGACCGAGTTCGAGGTGGGGAACCCGTCGTCCGTGCTCGACGGCGAGATCGACGGTTTCCTGGAGGCGGGCGTCCGCTGGCGCAAGCAGTCCGGAGCGGCGTAGCAACCCTGCGTGAGAGAGCAAGGGACCTTTGCTCTCGCTCTCTTCCGGAGAGTGAGAGCAAAGGTCCCTTGCTCGCTTGGCCGCCGGGACCGGGCTACCCGGGCTTGACGGTGGGCATGGGTAGTATGCCGAACCGTGATCCGGCTCGAAGAGGTTTCCAAGGTCTACAAGACCTCGACCCGTCCCGCCCTCGAAAGGGTGTCGGTCGAGATCGACAAAGGTGAGTTCGTCTTCCTGATCGGCCCCTCAGGGTCGGGGAAGTCGACGTTCCTGCGTCTCCTGCTGCGCGAAGAGGTGCCGAGCAAGGGTCGCGTGATGGTCTCCAACTTCGACGTCGCCAAGCTCGCCCGCCGCCGGGTGCCGCGTCTGCGGCAGACCATCGGCTGCGTTTTCCAGGATTTCCGTCTGCTGTCGAACAAGACCGTCGCCGAGAACGTCGCCTTCGCGCTCGAAGTCATCGGCAAGCCGCGCCCCACGATCCGCAAGGTCGTGCCCGAGGTGCTCGAACTCGTCGGCCTCGACGGCAAGGCCGACCGGCTCCCCAACGAACTCTCCGGTGGTGAGCAGCAGCGCGTCGCGATCGCCCGCGCGTTCGTGAACCGCCCGCTCGTGCTGCTCGCCGACGAGCCGACCGGGAACCTGGACCCCGACACCAGCCAGGACATCATGTTGCTGCTGGAGCGGATCAACCGCACCGGCACGACGGTGCTGATGGCCACCCACGACCATTCGATCGTGGACTCGATGCGGCGCAGGGTCGTCGAGCTCCAGCTCGGCAAGGTCATCCGTGACGACGCCCGAGGCGTCTACGGCATCGGCCGCTGACCGGCCTCGCCCTCCTCCGTTACCCACGACTTCCAAGGGACATCAACCCCGATGCGCGCCAGTTTCGTCTTCAGCGAGGTAGTCACCGGCTTGCGCCGGAACGTCACGATGACCATCGCGATGATCCTCACCACCGCGGTCTCCCTCGCCATGCTCGGCTTCGGCCTGCTGGCCGTCGGCACGATCGACAAGATGAAGGCCAACTTCCTCGCCGACGTCGAGGTTTCGGTCTATCTGGTCAACGACATCAGCTCCGGTGACCCGAACTGCTCGCAGTCCGCCTGCCAGGCCCTGCGCCAGGACCTGCAGGGCAACGACGGCGTCGAGTCGGTCGTGTTCGAGAACCGCGAGCAGTCCTACGAGCGGTTCAAGAAGATGTTCGAGAGCCAGCCGGAACTGCTCGCGCTGACCGGGCCGGAGGCGCTGCCCGCGTCGCTGCACGTCAAGCTGAAGAACCCCGAGCGCAGCCAGGCGATCATCCAGGAGTACACCGGCAAACCCGGTGTCAGCAAGGTCGACGACCAGCAGAAGGCACTGGATCGCGTGTTCAACGCGCTCAACGGTGTGCGGAACCTGGCCTTCGGTGCCGCGCTGATCATGGCCGTCGCCGCGCTGCTGCTGATCGCCAACACGATCCAGGTGTCGGCGTTCACCCGGCGCACCGAGGTCGGCATCATGCGCCTGGTCGGCGCGACCCGCTGGTACACGCAGCTGCCGTTCCTCCTGGAGGCGGTGGTCGCCGGCCTGGTCGGTGCGGTCATCGGTATCGTCTTCCTCGTGCTCACCAAGGTGCTGTTGCTCGACTTGGTGCTCACCGGAGACGTGTTCCCCGCGGTCGGCATGCTCGAATTGCTGTTCCCGGTGGCGCCGATCCTGATCGCCGTCTCGGTCATCATCTCCGCGATCACCGGCTACGTGACGCTGCGCCTGTACGTGCGCCACTAGCCGCCCCGATAACCACCTGCCCGAACACAGAAACTCACGTAGAGTCGCCGCTATGCCCAAGGAACGTGGACAGAAGGTGATCGTGTCGAACCGCAAGGCTCGCCACGATTACTCCATCCTCGACACCTACGAAGCCGGTCTCGTGCTCGTCGGTACCGAGGTGAAGAGCCTGCGTGAAGGAAGGGCATCGCTGGCCGACGCGTTCGCCACGGTGGACGACGGCGAGGTCTGGCTGCGCAACGTGCACATCCCGGAGTACGTGCAAGGCACGTGGACGAACCACACGCCGCGCCGCACCCGCAAACTGCTGTTGCACCGCCAGGAGATCGAGCGGCTCATCGGCAAGACCAAGGAGAGCGGGCTTTCCCTGGTCCCGCTGTCGATGTACTTCAAGGACGGCAAGGTCAAGGTCGAGATCGCGCTCGCCAAGGGTAAGAAGTCCTACGACAAGCGGCAGGACATCTCCAAGCGCGACGCGGAGCGCACCATCAGCCGGGCCTTGGGCCGGGCGCTGAAGGGCCGGTACAACGATTGATCCACGGACCCGCTTCGGACGCCGAGATCCCTGACTGGATCTCGGCGCTGGGCATCGACGGGCTCGTGGACCTTCACCTGCACTTCCTGCCGAAGCCGGTCATGGACAAGGTGTGGGCTTATTTCGACCGGGCCGAGGAGCATTACGGCATGGCCTGGCCGGTGTACTACCGCACGTCCGAGAAAGAACGCGTCGAAACCCTGCGGTCCTTCGGCGTGCGCAAGTTCGCGCCGCTGGTCTATCCGCACAAGCCCGGGATGGCCGAATGGCTGACGTCGTGGGCGCTGGAGTTCGCCGAACGCGTCCCGGACGCCGTGCCGACGGGCACGTTCTACCCGGAGCCCTCGGCGTTGTCCGTTGTGGACGGTGCGCTGCGGGCGGGTGCCCGCTGTTTCAAGGCGCATGTCCAGGTCGGCGCCTACGACCCGCGTGACGAGCTGCTGGACGGCGTCTGGGGCGCGCTGGCGGACGCCGGTGTCCCCGTGGTCGTCCACTGTGGACACGGCCCGTTGAAGGGCGCCTACACCGGGCTACGGTTGTTCGAAGAGATCCTGGTGCGCCATCCGGATCTGACGCTGGTCCTGGCGCACGCGGGTATGCCGGAGATCGACTTCGCGTTCGAGCTGGCCAGAAGGTACCCACGCGTGTACCTCGACACCACGATGGTCGGCGTGGAGTTCACCTCGCGCGGCAACCCGCTCCCGCCGGACTGGACGGATCTGCTGGCGGAGTTCCCCGGTCGCGTCGTGCTCGGCACCGACTTCCCCAACATCCCGTACTCGTACGCCACACAGCTTCAGGCGATCGCCGGCTGGGCCGCCGACGATCGCCTGGGTGAGCCGTTCCTGCGGGCGGTGCTGCACGACACTCCCGCCAAACTGCTCAGCGTTTGAGCTGCGCCACCTCGGTGACCGAGACGGCGCGACCGAGCAGCCGCGTCCCCAGCTCCGCGACCTGGATCTGCTTGCCCGCCAAAAGGAATCCGCCCGTCGCCAGCGCCACCCACGGCGCCGGGCCTTGCGTGAGACCGTCGCTCAGCGGAGCGAACCCGTGCGCGGCGAGACCGAGCAGACCCCCGGCGATCGCCAGTCCGGCCACGACCAACTGGGGCGTGTGCGCCGTCGAGGCGGGGCCGGAGCTCTGTGTCTCGAATCGGGCGAACAGCCGCAGCAGACCGAGGAGCACCAGCCCGCACGCACCGAGCCAGGCCGGGACCATCGTCAGCCACAGCACGGAACCCGGTTCGGGCGTCTCGTAACCCAGGCCGTAGACCGCGACACCGGAGACGACGATCAGCGCCGGCATGTGCCACAGGTAGACGCTCATGAACCGCGGGCCGATCCACTTCAGGGCGGCGTCGAGACTCGGCCGGGTGGCGAGTGCGTTCAGCTGCGGTTTGAAGGCCAGCAGAAGCCCGATCTGGCCGATCGCGAGGAAGGCCAGCAGCACGGTCGGCGGGCTCATGTTCGACACCGGGGCACCCGGCATTCCGATCATGCTGGCCGGGTACGGACCGAACGCGACCATCAGCGCGGTGATACCGAAACCGGCGCCCGCCATGCCCAACGCGGCGCGGCGGCCGAGTGAACCGAGACGGCCCTGCGTGTAATGGAAACCGAGTTGGTGCACGGCCATCCAGACGAAGATCGCGTTCGCGAAACCGATCAGGCCGAGGTCGTTGAACCGGGCGACGTCGACGAGGACGGCCGCGGCGAGCATCACGAGCGGGACCTTGAGGCCCCAGCGTTGGTGCGCGGTGGCCATCAGCGGGGTGAGCAGCACGGTGAGCACATACACGGCCAGGAACCACAGCAGTTGCGCGGCGATCGCGCCACCCACCTGCAACGGCTGCTCCGGAATGCCCATCCCGCGCAGGATGTCCGGGACGAACAGCCAGACGGCCACCAGCGGCAGCACCGGGATCATCAACCGCTTGAGGCGGGCCGCGAGCCAGGAACGGGAACTTTCCGCGCGGCTCAAAGAAATCAGGTTCGCCGCGCCGCCCGCGAAGAAGACCAAGGGCATCACTTGCGACAGCCAGGTCAAAACCCACCAGCCGGGCGTCGCGAGCGCGTTCCCGGTGGAGAGATGGCCGTCGGCGTACGAGAGCACCGGCATTCCCCAGTGCTGAACGACGACCGCGAGGATCGCGACCGCTCGGACGATGTCCAGGAACCTGTCCCGGCCCTGTTTCTGGCTCGTGTGCATGGAAAGAGCCTGGTGCTTCAGTGCCACGAAAACAGCGGTGCGGACCGCCGTATCGATCTTCCTGTTTTCGCCCTCGGAAGGTGGAGTTTTCCCTACCCCACGCCGTCCGGCTCGGGCTCGGGCCGCGGCGCGGGCTCCGGGACCGGGGCGGCGCACAGCCGGAATTCCCAGCAGTCGTCCTCGGCGCGGCCGAGTTCGTACCGCGTCTCGATCTTCGGTCCGTCGTGCAGATGGACGTGCTTGAGGACGGTGCCCTCGACCGGTTCGGTGTCACCGAGTTCCTGGACGCGGCCGTCGAGGGGCCCACCGAAGAAGCGGACGCTGTGGGAGGGCCTGCCGGTCATGGGTCCTCCTCGGTTCGGCTCGTCGCTCACCACCAGTCTGCCCATGTTAGGTGAGTGACGGGTTCGCCACCAAGAGCTACTCGGGCTGCTTCGTAGCGCGGCCCGGGAAGTGACAGCAAAGGTCCCTTGCTCTCTTTTACCAGTTCAGCGTCCTAAGTAAGTGAGCACCGCGCGGACCCGGCGATGTTCCACCGAACTTGCTTCGAGGCCGAGCTTCGAGAAGATGTTGCCGATGTGCTTCTCGACCGCGCCGTGCGAGACGACGAGCGAGTTCGCGATCGCGGTGTTCGACAGGCCCTGCGCCATCAGTCCGAGCACCTCGGATTCGCGGGCGGTGAGCGCGTCGAGCGGGTTCTTGCGGCCACGGGCCATCAGTTGCGCGATGACGTCCGGATCGATGGCCGTGCCGCCGCCGGCGACGCGTTTGACCGCGTCGAGGAAGTCCCCGACGTCGGCGACGCGTTCCTTGAGCAGGTAACCGACTCCGCCCGCGCCGCCGGACAGCAGTTCGACGGCGTAGCTCTCCTCGACGTACTGGGAAAGCACGAGAACAGGCAGGCCCGGGATGACCTCGCGGGCGCCCAGCGCCGCGCGCAGACCCTCATCGGTGAAGGTGGGCGGCATCCGCACGTCGACGATCGCGAGATCCGGCCGGTATTCCTTGACCGCGACCAGCAGGTCGTCACCGTTGTCCACGGCCGCGACGGTCTCGATGTTCTCGTCGGCGAGGAGGCGGATCACCCCCGCGCGCAACAGAACCGCGTCCTCGGCGATGACAACCCGCATGCTGCCCCCAGCGTCGTGAATGAATGGCAGAGCCTATTCACTCACGAGCGGGTCACCACTGGCACGGCAGGTCCGCGCGAATCACCGTCGGGCCGCCGGGCGGGCTGACGACGGTGATCACACCGTCGATCGTGGCCGCCCGGTCGGCGAGCCCCGCGAGGCCGCCACCCGGCCGGACTTCGGCGCCACCGTGCCCGTTGTCGGTGATCTCGACGATGACCATCGAGTCGGTGCGCCACGCCTTCACACCCGCTTCGGTCGCTCCCGAGTGCTTCGCGATGTTCGTCAGCGTCTCTCCGACGATGAAGTACGCCGTCGTCTCGACCGCCGCCGGCGGCCTCGGTTCGACGTCCACCTCGACGTCGACGTGGATCGGCGATTTCGCGGCCTGTGCGGACAAGGCGGCGTCGAGGCCGCGGTCGCCGAGCACGGCCGGGTAGATCCCGCGGGCGAGATCGCGCAGTTCCGACACCGCGAGCTTGGCGTCGAGGTGCGCTTCGTCGATCAGTTCGCGCACGGCGTCCGGGTCGTGGTCGAACTTCGACTTCGCGCGGCCCAGGCTCATCGCGACGGCGACCAGGCGCTGCTGCGCGCCGTCGTGCAGGTCGCGTTCGATGCGGCGGCGTTCGGCCTCGGCGGCGTCGACCCCCCGAGCCCGCGACGCCTGCAACCGTTCGGCCTTCTGCTCCAGCCGCTGCGTGCGGTTCGGGCCGAGCAGCGAGAACGCCAGGTTGCCGTGCAGCCAGCCGAGCCACGGGGTGACCCAGATCGCCATCGGCAGCAGCACGATCGACGCGATCGCGATCGGGAGTTCCAAACAGGCCAGCGGGAACGCCGCCATCAGGTAGGCGAGGTCGCGCCACGTCGTCGCGTCAGTCAGGCGGGTCAGCCAGCGCTTGACCAGCGGAAGACCTTCGACGGGAAGCCGTTCGATCGGCCCCAGCGGCGTCTCGAGCATCGTCCGCGCCCAGCCCCGCTCCCGATCGGCGGACCAGCGGATGAAGTTGGTCGTGGCCATGAGGATCGGGAAGCCGATCCACACCACCGCCGTCGCGATGCCGACCGCCAGGCCCACGACGATCAAGACGAACTGAAGGAGCCGGAACACGAAGCTGACGATCATGTAGACGATCGACCGCAACGGCCGCGGCCGAGGAATCCCCACCTGCCGTACCTGCTGGTCGATCGTCATCCGTGCACCTCGCCCCATGAATCCTCCAGACGGCGGCGCTGGGCGTGGGTCGGCCCGAGCAGCGCCGTCGCCAGCCGGGCATGCGAACCCGCCAACGCCTTCGTCAACGCTACCGACAGGGCGATGCACAGCACTCCGAGAGCGGCCCAAGGCAGCGCCGAAACCGTCGAGTCGACGGTGAACCAGGCGTTTTCCCAGGTCGGGAAGCGGTACTCGCCGCCAGGCAGGAAGCGGTAGTAGATCGGCAGGCCGGCGAGACCGAGACTGGTCGACCAGAACGCCGTGACCAGCACGAACTCGATGATCCCGAGCGGGAAGAGCAGGAAGAAGTAGCCGAGGTCGCGCCACGTCGAGCCGTCCTTCAGCCGAGCCTTCCACCGCACGGACTGACCCGCGTCGGGCAACGGAAGGTACGGCAGGTCGATGTAGCGGTCGAGCAGCGCGTACACCCTGGCGCGCTCCATCCGGGCCGCCCCACGGACAGACAGGATCACCAACGCGAGGATCGGCAGCCCGATCCAGACGATCGCGGTGCCGATGCCCACCCAGAAGAACGACATCAGGAGCGCGAACGCCACGATGCCCATCGGCAGGTTCATCAGCAGGTAGACCAGCGAGCCGCCGAACGACGGATCGGACCTGCTCAGCTCCCGCTCGGCCGCTAGCGAACTCATGGTCGTGCTCCTCTCTGTGCGAGGAGACAAGCATGTTCCACCAGGAGGGACAGGCGACATGGTGCCCGCGGGCATCTCCCGGGTGGGGCTAGCCCCACCTGCGGGAACAACCCGGTTGCCGTCCGAGTTATGATGTACAGGTTGTATCCCACCAAGGGGGTGAACGGTTTCGACTTTGGACGTTGAATCAGGAGAAGCGTGCCGGTGCAGGCGAGAGACCACCGTAAGCGTCATCGCAAACCAATAAGCGCCGAGCCTAAGAGCCAGCGCGAGTTCGCTCTTGCTGCCTAAGCAGTAGAGTGACTCTGTCGGTCCGGGGTCGCCTCCGACCCGGTCACCGGCATCAGCTAGGAGGCTTACCGCCACACTCGGCTACGGGGTGTGGTTGGGAAACAAACAGTGGCTGGGCTCGTCACTTCAGCTTGTTCGCGTGACTGAAGGGGCCAAGTAGAGACATAGCGGACTGCGCACGGAGAAGCCCTGGTGATACGCCAGAGGACCCGGGTTCAATTCCCGGCACCTCCACTGGTCGACGGAAGCGGCCCTGCCCCTCGGGATAGGGCCGCTTCTTCGTGTCCGGCGTGCGGCGGGGTGGCGGTGCTCGGCCGCTGGTTGCCGGTCGCCCGCTTGGGCGCTTGGTTAGGCAGCGGCCCTACTATCGTCGCGCCGTCTTCGTGCGGCCTCGATCCGCCCTCGCTTGCGCGACTTCGTAATGGATGTCGGGATGTGGTCTGTTGTGAAGGCGCTTAAAGCGCCTTGCGGTCCTTCGCGCCTTTAAACGCGCCTCGCTGCTTTCTCTGCACGTGTATTTGGATTTGTTTCGCTAGGCTGTTCGGGGTGGAACATCTGTTCGATTTGAGGTAGTGTGAGGTCGTGGCCAGCGATGATGCATCTCCGGAGACGTCCATCGAGTGGTGGCGCGTCGATACTGGGATGCTGCATATCCGTAAGCAGGAGCTTGAGATTCGGAAGCGTCAGATCGATGCGGAGCAGAATGCGATTCTGGCGGAAATCAATTCTAGTGGTGTTTGGGGGTGTTCTGGTCATTCGACGTCGCCGACGTTGGTTTTGAGGACTTTCGTGTGAGGGAAAAGGAAGCCGGTGCTCGTGCCGGCGGGGCCCGGCCCTGCATCCTGGCCCGGCTATCGGCGGAGACTCCGAGCCACCCCTGGCGTCGCTGACGGGCCGAGGCCGCCGCGCATCTGGTCGGGCTGTCCTGCGGCGCGATCGTCGCGAATCTCCTGCCGCCGCGCGGCGGCAGGAGATGGTCCGGACGCTCACCGCGGTCGAGCCGCCCACGGCCGGGTCGTACGAGGTCGTCGGCGCGTGGGACGCCGAGCTGAGGGGCCTCCTCGTCGACTTGCTGGAAGTTCCTCGCGAGGTCTTCGAGGTCTTCTTTCCGCTCGCCGGTGTGCCGCTGCCCATCCCGGATCCGGTGCCGGAAACGCTGCCGGAAACGCTGCGGCGGGGGTCCGCGCGTTGATCGGGATGCGACCGTCGGGAGACGTGGAATTACCGCTCGATACGCTGGCCTCGGCGGATTTCCCGATGCTCGTGGTCATCGGCCGGAGTACGAGGTCATCGCCGACGCGATCGCGGGCAAGGCTGACGCTGTCCGCGACGTCGTGACAGGGATGGGGCACTTGATGTCCGACGTCGAGGAGCCGTTCAATACCCGGCTTGAGACCTTTTGGATCACGGAGAGTAGCAAAACCAAGGTCATTTTCGTCTCAATTTCACCCTCGCCGGGAACAGTCGCGGGGCGGGATGTCATGCTGTGTGTCCGACCATGGCCCTCTTTCGAACCGACCCCGTGTCGCCGGAGGGCCGGAAGAAGGTAGCAGATGACCTGGGCTAGGCATTCCAGTCGTCCCGATCCCGCAGAAGACCAGAGCCGCATGGCAGGTGTGCGGGCTGAGGAAGAAATCCGCCTCACCGTGCAGAACGGCAGGGCCGCAAGGACCGTCGCCGGGCACTCTTCGGACGCACTCGACTGCGCCGAACTGCTGGCGATGCTCGGGCTCGAGGGAGTTCAGAAGAAGCACGCTCAGCGCACCTGACCCCCGATCCGGGTGGTCAGTTCGGCTGCGGTCAGACGGACCTCTTCGGCGAGGTCTGGCCAAGTTTCCTCGCATCCCTCGGTCCCCGGGCAGAGGTGGCGGAGGGTCACGCTGATCGCGGCCATCGGCCGGCCGCCGTGGTCGAAGACCGGGCAGGCCACCGAGGCGAATCCTTCGGTGACGTGACCGTCTTCGACCGCCCAGCCGAGCCTGCCCTCCGCGTTCAGCGTGCGGCGTAGCTCGGCGAGGGTGCGTGGGCCGCGGCCGGTGCGCAGCACGAACGCCGACGCGGCCGGGAAGAGTGCGCGTACGTGCGGCGATGGCAGGTGCCGCAGTATGGCCCTGCCCGATGCCGTGAGCTGGCCGGGCAGCCGCACGCCGACCTCGGTGACCAGGGTTTCCGGGCGCGCAGGGCGTTCTTTGACCAGGTAGAGCGACTCGTTCCCGTGCAGCACGCCGAGATGCGCGGTGTGGCCGACCCGATCGGCGAGTTTGCCCAGCAGCGGGACCGCGAGCCGTTCCAGTGGGTCGTGCCGCAGGTAGGCCGAGCCGAGTTCGAACGCGGCGATGCCGAGGCCGTATCGGCGCTCGGCGGGCAAGTGCGCCACGAAACCGGCCGCCTCCAGCTCGGCGAGTAGGTGATATGTCGTCGAACGCGGGAGGCCGAGTTCGCGCGCGATCGCGGCCGCCGACACCGGGCCCGGCCGGGCCGCGAGGGCACGAAGGATGCCGAGGCCGCGCCGCAGAGCCGGTACTTCGCTGCTCTCACCCATGCCGACCTCCTGTTTCGCTCGGCGCGGTAGCAAGGGACCTTTGCTCCCATCGTCCGGTCCTCAGCCGGGACGGCTGTGGTGACCGTGTGGATCTCGGGTCATTCAACGCACCAATATCCACACAGTCAGTACGCATCACTACGCGGAGTACAGAGTGTGTGGATATAGGGACGTTGAATGTCCCTATATCCACACACCTCCGTCGCCCGCGATAGCAAAGGTCCCTTGCTACCACCGCGCGTGTCTTGGATACCAGACACAACCACCGGTTGGGGCCGCCCACCAGCGGGCATGGCGTTGTCCAATGGGGCTATGCCGGAAACCGTACTTCTGGGCTCCGAACCGCTTCGGCCTGAACAGGTCGTCGCGGTCGCCCGTGATCACTCGCCCGTCGCGGTCAGCGAAGCGGCCGAGAAGAACCTCGCCGCGACGCGTCAGCACATCGACAGCCTCGCCCACGCCGAGATGCCCACGTACGGCGTCTCGACGGGCTTCGGGGCGCTCGCGACCAGGCACATTCCACTCGAGAGTCGTACCGCCCTGCAGCGGTCGTTTATCCGGTCGCATGCGGCGGGCGCGGGCCCGGTCGTGGAAACCGAGGTGGTGCGCGCGCTGATGCTGCTGCGTCTCCGCACCCTCACCAGCGGGTACACCGGCATCCGGCCGCAGACCGCGCAAACGCTTGCGGCCTTGCTCAACGCCGGGATCACCCCGCTCGTTCACGAGTACGGCTCCCTCGGCTGCTCCGGTGACCTCGCGCCTCTCGCCGCTGTCGCGCTCGCACTGATGGGAGAGGGCGAAGTCGAGTACAACGGCGAGGTCGTCTCGGCCGGCGTAGCGCTGAAGCACGCTGGCATCGAGCCGATCGTTCCCGCGGAGAAGGAGGGCCTCGCCCTCACGAACGGGACCGACGGCATGCTCGGCATGCTTCTGCTCGCCGCGGCCGACCTGCACAAGCTTCTCGACACCGCCGACATCACCGCGGCGATGAGCGTCGAAGCGCTCCTCGGTACTGATCGCGCCTTCGCCGCCGATCTCCAGGCGCTGCGCCCCCACCCCGGGCAGGCGCGGAGCGCCCAGCGCATGTGGGCGGCGCTTCAGGACTCGAAGATCGTCGAGAGCCACCGCGGTCCGGACTGCAACCGCGTCCAGGACGCTTACTCCCTCCGCTGCGCCCCCCAGGTGCACGGCGGCGCACGCGACAGCCTCACACACGCCGAACTCGTCGCCGAGCGTGAGCTTCACTCCGCGATCGACAACCCGGTGGTGCTGTCCGACGGCCGCGTCGAGTCGAACGGCAACTTCCACGGCGCCCCGGTCGCGTACGTGCTCGATTTCCTCGCCATCCCGCTCGCGGACGTCGCCAGCATCGCCGAGCGCCGCACGGACCGGATGCTCGACAAGGCCCGCTCGCACGGTCTGCCGCCGTTCCTCGCGTTCGACCCCGGCGTCGATTCGGGCCATATGATCGCCCAGTACACGCAGGCGGCCATCGTCAGCGAACTCAAGCGTCTCGCGGTGCCGGCGTCGGTCGATTCGATCCCGAGCAGCGCCATGCAGGAGGACCACGTCTCCATGGGCTGGTCCGCCGCGCGCAAGCTGCGCAAGGCCGTCGAGGGGCTCAACACCGTCCTCGCCATCGAACTGCTCACCGCCGCGCGGGCACTCGACATGCGCGCGCCCCTGGCCCTGTCGCCGGTCACCGGCCGGGTCCGGGATCTCGTCCGCACCAAGGTCGATGGCCCCGGCCCTGACCGTCATCTGGCGCCGGAGATCGCCGCCGCCGAAGAACTCATCGCGTCGGGTGCCGTCCTCGCCGCGGCCCAACTGGAGGTCTGAGCTCATGACCCGCACGGTCCGTGCCGCCCGAGGCACCACGCTCACCGCGAAGAACTGGCAGACCGAAGCCGCGCTGCGGATGTTCCACAACAACCTCGACCCCGAGGTCGCCGAGCGCCCGGAGGACCTGGTCGTCTACGGCGGCACCGGCAAGGCCGCCCGCAACTGGGCCAGTTTCGACGCGATCACCCGTGAGCTGACCAGTTTGGAGCAGGACGAGACGCTGCTCGTCCAGTCCGGCAAGCCGGTCGGCGTGTTCCGCACGCACGAATGGGCACCGCGCGTGCTCATCGCGAACTCCAACCTCGTCGGCGACTGGGCGACGTGGCCGGAGTTCCGGCGCCTGGAGGCGCAGGGCCTGACCATGTACGGCCAGATGACCGCGGGGTCCTGGATCTACATCGGCACACAGGGAATTCTCCAGGGCACCTACGAGACCTTCGCCGCAGTCGCCAAGAAGCTTGCTTTGAATGGGCGCGGTGACGGCAGCCTCAAGGGCACTCTGACGGTCACCGCCGGTCTCGGTGGCATGGGTGGCGCGCAGCCGCTGGCGGTCACGATGAACGACGGCGTCGCGCTCGTCATCGAATGCGACCCGCAGCGCGCTCTCCGCCGCGTCGAGACCCGCTACCTCGACGAGGTCGCCGACGACCTCGACGACGCGATCCGCCGGGTGGAGGCCGCGAAGAAGGAGAAGCGCGCGCTGTCCGTCGGCGTGGTCGGCAACGCCGCCGAGGTGCTGCCCGAACTACTGCGTCGCGGCGTCGAGGTCGACATCGTCACCGACCAGACTTCCGCACACGACCCGCTTTCGTACCTGCCCAAGGGTATCGGCGTCGACGAGTGGCAGGACTACGCGGACAAGAAGCCCGACGAGTTCACCGAGCGCGCCCGCGAGTCGATGGCGGAGCACGTGGACGCGATGCTCGGTTTCCTCGACAAGGGCGCCGAGGTCTTCGACTACGGCAACTCCCTGCGCGGCGAGGCGAAACTCGGTGGCTGCGAGCGGGCGTTCGACTTCCCGGGGTTCGTGCCCGCCTACATCCGCCCACTGTTCTGCGAGGGCAACGGCCCGTTCCGCTGGGCGGCCCTGTCGGGCGATCCGGAGGATATCGCGGCGACCGACCGCGCGATGCTGGAACTGTTCCCGGAGAACGAATCCCTCGCACGCTGGATCAAGCTGGCTGGCGAACGTGTCGCCTTCCAAGGGCTTCCGTCGCGGATCTGCTGGCTCGGCTACGGCGAGCGGCACCTCGCGGGCCTGCGGTTCAACGAGATGGTCGCCAGCGGCGAGCTGAAGGCGCCGGTCGTCATCGGCCGCGACCACCTCGACTCGGGCAGTGTCGCCTCGCCGTACCGCGAGACCGAGGGCATGGCCGACGGTTCCGACGCGATCGCCGACTGGCCGTTGCTGAACGCGCTGGTCAACACCTCGTCGGGGGCCAGCTGGGTGTCGATCCACCACGGCGGAGGGGTCGGTATTGGCCGCTCCATCCACGCAGGCCAGGTCAGCGTGGCCGACGGAACCCTGCTGGCGGCGCAGAAACTCGAGCGCGTGCTCACCAACGACCCGGGCATGGGCGTCATCCGGCACGTCGACGCCGGCTACGACCGCGCCGCCGACGTCGCCGGCGAGCGCGGCGTGCGCGTGCCGATGCGGGACGCCGAGTGACCGCGTCTTCGCTGCTGGAGGAGATCTCGGACGTCGGCCGCGACCCGAAACGCGGCGGCTACTCCCGCCACGCCTTCGACGCGGCCGAAACCGAACTGCGCGCGTGGTTCGTCGAACGCGCGGGACGGTTGGGACTGGGTGTCGAGACCGATCGCAACGGCAACCTCTGGGCCTGGTGGGGCACCCCCGGGCCGGACGCTGTCGTCACCGGGAGCCACCTCGATTCGGTGCCCGGCGGCGGCGCCTTCGACGGCCCGCTCGGCGTCGCGAGCGCACTCGACGCGGTGGAGATCTTGCAGGCCAAGGGATTCCGTCCCGCCAAGCCGTTCGCGATCGTCGTCTTCGCGGAAGAGGAGGGTGGTCGTTTCGGTGTGCCGTGCCTGGGTTCGCGGCTGCTGACCGGGACCATCGACGCGGACAAGGCGCGCGGCCTGCGTGACCCGGACGGTGTGACGTTCGCCGAAGCGGCGGCGAAATCCGGCCTCGATCCCGATCGGGTCGGCCGGGACGCCGAGCGCCTCGGCCTGATCGGGCGATTCCTCGAACTGCACGTCGAGCAGGGACGCGGGCTGATCGATCTCGGTTCGCCGGTCGCCGTCGGCAATACGGTGATCGCGCACGGCCGGTGGCGATTCTCCTTCCAGGGGCAGGGAAACCACGCCGGTGCGACGCTGATCGGCGATCGTCGTGATCCGATGATCCCGGCGGCCGAGACCGTGCTCGCCGTGCGGAAACTGGCGAAGGCGACCGCTGACGCCAGGGCCACCGTCGGCAGACTCGTACCCACTCCCGGTGGCACCAACGTCATCGCGTCCACTGTGGACCTGTGGCTGGACGCACGGGTGCCGGGTACGGGTACGCCCGAACTGGTCGCGGAGATCGCGAAGCTGGCCGAAGAGGCGGCCGGGCAGGAAGGCTGCCACGTCGAGGTCAGCAGGGAGTCGTACTCGGACGACGTGGTCTTCGACGACGCGCTGCGCCGCGACCTGGGCACCTGGCTCGGCGGACCGCCGGAACTGCCGACCGGTGCCGGGCACGACGCCGCGATCCTCGCCGGGTTCGTCCCGTCCGGGATGCTCTACGTGCGCAATCCGACCGGGATCAGCCATTCGCCGGAAGAGTTCTCGGAAGCGGCGGACGTCGACCACGGTGCCCGCGCGCTCGCGGACGTCTTGGAGAAACTGTCGACATGACGACATATTGGTGTGAACGGGCCTGGCTGCCGGACGGGGTCGCCGAGGCCGTCCGGATCGAGGTCGGCGGCGGGACGATCGTTTCCGTGACGGCGAACGCGCCTCGTGAAGGGACTGTCCTGAGTGGACTGACTCTGCCGGGCTTCGCCAACGGGCACTCGCACGCGTTCCACCGTGCGCTGCGCGGACGGACGCACCATGATCGCGGGACCTTCTGGACGTGGCGCGAGCGGATGTACTCTCTCGCGTCGCGGCTCGATCCGGACTCGTACTACCGGCTGGCGCGTGGGGTCTACGCGGAGATGGTGCTGGCCGGATACACGAGTGTCGGCGAGTTCCACTACCTGCACCACGCGCCGGGCGGAAAGCCTTACACCGAGCCGAACGCGATGGGCGAGGCCCTGCGACAGGCGGCGAGGGACGCCGGGATCCGGCTGACGTTGCTCGACACGTGCTACCTCGCGGGCGGCATCGGCGTCGGGCCCGACGAGGTGCAGCAGCGGTTCTCCGACGGTTCCGCGGCGAACTGGGCGCGGCGAGTCGGCGAACTGGGGGAGGACGAGACGTTCCGGGTGGGTGGCGCGATCCATTCCGTGCGCGCCGTTCCCGAAGATCAACTGTCCGAAGTGGATAGTGGGGACCGCCCGTTGCACATTCATCTTTCCGAGCAGCGGGCCGAGAACGAGCAATGCCTGGCGGCCTATGGCCGGACGCCGACGGGGCTGCTCCAAGACCACGGCGTACTCGACGAGCGGCTGACCGCGGTCCACGCGACGCATCTGACCTCGGATGACGTCAAGCGGCTCGGCGAGGCGCGGAGTCGTGCCTGCTTCTGCCCGACGACCGAACGGGACCTCGGCGACGGCATCGGTCCCGCGCGGACGTTGCTGGACGCGGGTGTGCGGCTGTCGCTCGGCAGCGACAGCAACGCGGTCGTCGACGCGTTCGAGGAGACCAGGGCGCTGGAACTGAACGAGCGGCTCGCCAGTGAGAAACGTGGCCGGTTCACCGCGGAGGAACTGCTCGCGGCGGCGACGGATCACGGCGCGATCGGCTGGGACGAAGTCGGTGCACTGGCTCCGGGCGCGGGCGCGGACCTGGTCACGGTCGGCCTCGGTTCCGTGCGGACCGCGGGAATCGAGCCGTCCGGGGTGGTGTTCGCCGCCTCCGGGGCGGACGTCCGGGAGGTCGTCGTCGCCGGGCGTGAGATCGTCCGCGCTGGCGCGCATCAGCTGATCGACCGGCCGGAAACGGTCTTGGCCAAGGAGATCGAGGCATTGTGGCAGTCCTGATCACGGGTATCGGCGAGCTCACCACGAACGACGCCGAGCTGGGCAAACTCCGCGACGCGGCCGTCATCGTCGAGGGCGAGACGATCGCCTGGGCCGGTTCGGCGGCGGACGCGCCCGACGCGGACGAGCGGATCGACGTCGACGGCCGCGCGGTGCTGCCCGGCTGGGTGGACAGCCACACGCACCTCGTCTTCGCCGGGGACCGGACGGCCGAGTTCGAGGCTCGGATGGCAGGTAAGGCGTACAGCGCCGGGGGGATCGCGGTCACCGTCGACGCGACGCGATCGGCTTCCGACGAGCAGCTGGCGGCGAACCTGCTGCGTCACGTCGACGAAGCTGCGAAGCAGGGCACGACGTGTCTGGAGACTAAGACCGGGTACGGGCTCAACGTGGAAGACGAGGTGCGCTCGGCGCGGATCGCCGCCGACGTGGCCGACGAGGTCACCTTCCTCGGCGCGCATCTGGTGCCGCCGGGCGCGGACGCGGAATCCTATGTGGACCTGGTTTGCGGCGACATGCTCGACGCGGTGGCGCCGCTCGTGCGGTGGGCGGACGCGTTCTGCGAGACCGGTGCGTTCGACGAGGCGCAGTCCGGGCGGGTGCTGAAGGCGGCGCGGGAACGCGGACTCGGGCTGCGGGTGCACGGGAACCAGCTGGGGGAGGGGGCGGGCGTGCGGCTCGCCGTCGCACTGGGGGCCGCGAGTGTCGACCACTGCACGTACCTGAGCGAAGCCGACGTAGAGGCTCTCGCTGCTTCGGACACTGTCGCGACCTTGCTACCGGCGTGTGACCTCTCGACCCGGCAGCCGCTGGCGCCGGCGCGGCGGCTCCTGGACGCGGGGGCGACGGTCGCGCTGGCGAGCAACGCGAACCCGGGCAGTTCGTACACGACGTCGATGGCGTTCTGCGTCACGACCGCGGTGCTGCAGATGCGGATGACGATCGAGGAGGCCGTCTGGTCGGCGACGGCGGGCGGCGCTCGAGCTCTGCGGAGGGACGACGTCGGCGTCATCCGGCCCGGCGCGCGGGCGGACCTTCAGGTGCTCGAAGCGCCTTCGGTCACGCACCTCGCCTACCGGCCAGGAGTGCCGCTGACGGCCGCTGTGTGGCGACGCGGGGAGCTTCTGACCTGCGGTTTCGCCGCAAAGCGATAGCAAAGGTCCCTTGCTCCCCCGCCGAGCCACGTCGAGATCAGGAGGCTCGGCCGAGGGTTTCCTCGATGCGCCGGCGTAGTGCGGGCGGGAGTTCGCCGAGCAGGTTGGACCACTGCTCGACCCGTTTCTCGCTCAGGTGGGTGAGCAGGTCGAGCACCGGCGGCCACAGGTCCTCGTCGGCGGCCGCGACCCGCAGCAGGCCGCGGAACCGGGCTTCGGAGAGCAGTCCGAGGACGTGATCGATCCGGCCCTTGTCGTCGAGTACGAACGCGATCCGGATCAGCGCCTGGTCGCCGATGACGTCGAGTGCCCTGCGCACCGTCGGATCGGGCAGGTGGCCGACGAACCGGCCGACGGTGATCCAATCCTCGCGGCGCACGAGTTCACCGGCGACCGCGACGACGGTGTCGAGCGGGATCCGCGCGATGATCGCGCTCGCGCGGCGCGGGTCCAGTTCGGCCGCGACGTCGGCCAGGAAGGGCGGCTTCAGTCGCTTCGCGACGTCGACGCCCCGGGAGACGTCCACCAGTCCGGCGATCCGCGCGCACAGAAGCGGGCCGAAGACCTTCTCGGCGATCTTCGCGAGGATCGGGCTCGGAACGAGCTTGCTCGCCATCGCCATCCGCTCGAGGGCGGCGCGGTTGGCGTCGAACAGCGTGTCCGTGACCTGCTCGCGGAACGCCTGGAGTTCGGCCGCGTCCACGTGCTCCAGGTAAGCGAGCCGCTCAGGAGTGGTGCCGAGGATGCGAGCCAGTTTGAGGATCTCCGCCCGCGAGGCGAAGCTTTCGGTGGTCACAGGCCCACCACCTTGCGAACGGTGCCCCGCAGAAGCGCGGGTACGTACTTCAGGCCCTCTTCGCCCGCTTCGGCCAAGGCCTTGGCCTGACGGTGGCGCGCGTCGCGCAGCGCGTCGGAGAGGTCCTGCTTCTCGTTGTCGGCCAGCGCTTCGATGCCTGCCGGGACAGGACCGCCTAGCTGACCGGTGAGTGTGCGCTCGGCCATGGTGGATCATCATGCCTCATCGGACCGGGAAGCAGGGGACCTTTACTTTCGTCCATGGCGGTCCGCTCGTCACGGCTTGTAGCGTCCAGGTCTGTGAAGGACGCAGAGGAGCCCGTGCGGCGCGGGCGGCGGCTGGTCATGGACGTCGCGCTGTGGCTCGGGCTCTGCGGGTTCGTGGTCATCGACGCCGGGAACAACCCGAATCGCTGGGAACTGATCGCCGGGCTGACCGCGGTCACGGCCGCGGTCGGGATGTGGCGGCGCTACCCGGTGGTCTCACTCGCCATCGCGATGCTCGCCAGCTTCGTGATCCTCGGCAGTTTCGGCGGGCGGGTGCCGATCTGGGAGGGCTTCCTCCTGGTCGCGGTGAGCTACCTCGCCGGATACCGGGAGCCGATCGCGAAGCCGATGCTGCGCGTTTTCGCGGCGGTCTCGGTGGTGGCGGTTCCCGTCGCGCTGGTGTGGGCCAAAGACGGCTTCTCGGCCTGGGGTGCGTTGCTCGGCATCCTGGTCTTCGCGTCGGTGACGCCGTGGCTGCTGGGCCGCTACATCCGGCAGCGCGAGGACATGGCGCGTGACGGCTGGCGCCGCGCCGAAGAGATGGAGAGCCGTCAGCGGCTCATCGCCGACCGCGCGCGGCTGCGCGAACGGACGAGGATCGCCAGCGACATGCACGACTCGCTGGGCCACGAGCTGAGCCTCATCGCGGTGCGCGCGGCGGCGCTGGAGGTCGCGGGCGGGCTCGACGAGCAGCAGCGGCGGGCCGCCGGTGACCTGCGACAGAGTGCCGCGACGGCGACCGAACGGCTGCGCGAGATCATCGGGGTCCTGCGCGAGGACGACGCGCCGACCGAGCCGGTGCACGAGAGCATCGACGAACTACTCGACCGGACCAGGGCGTCCGGCGTACTGATCGAGTCCTCTGTGGACGCGCGGCTCGACGGTGAACCGCAGATGGTCGACCGCGCCGCGTATCGCGTGGTCCAGGAATCGGTCACGAACGTGGTGAAACACGCGCCGGGTGCCGCCGTCACCGTCCGGGTCGGGCGGTCGGCGGGGCGGACGGACGTCGTGGTCACCAACGCCGCGCCGCCCGCCGGGCCGTTGCCGGGCCGGGTGTCGGGCAGGCGCGGGCTGATCGGCCTGCGCGAGCGGGTCCGGCTGGTCGGCGGGACGCTGCGGGCAGGACCGCACGAAGGTGGATTCGAGGTCAGCGCGACCTTGCCGCACGACGCGGCACCGTCGGAGGAATCGCCCGAGAACCAGGCGGCGATGGACGCCGAGGTGGGGCAGTCGATGTCGGCCAGGGAACTGGAACGCGCCCGCCGTGACGTCCGGCGCAGCCTGATCCAGGCGATCGTCGTGCCGATCGGGCTGTTCGGCCTGGTGGTCGGGATCAGCGGGGTGGTGTTCCTCGTCCAGTGGTACGGCTCCGTACTCGCCGGTGGCGACTACGCTCGGATCCGGGTCGGCCAGACCCGGGTGGAGATCGCGTCCGTCCTGCCCGGCGGCCAGCGGATCGCCCGGCCGCGCGTGGTGGAGCCCCCGGTGCCCGCGGGGGCGACATGCGAGTACTACGGCACCGAGCGCACCGTGTTCAACTTGAACTACGAGGCCTACCGGCTTTGCTTCGCCGAAGGGAAACTCGTGGCGAAGGACATGATCAGTGAAGACGAACAAAGGGGGAACCCGGATGATCCGGGTGGTGCTGGCCGATGACGAGGCGATGATCCGCGCCGGCGTGTCGGCGATCCTGGCCGCGGACGCCGGGATCGAAGTGGTCGCGGAGGCCGAGGACGGCCGTGCCGCCGTCGAGCAGGCGCGCGCGACCAGGCCGGACGTCGTTCTCCTCGACATCCGGATGCCGGTCATGGACGGGCTCAAGGCGGCCGAGGAGATCCGGCGGCTGCTGCCCGAGATCGGCGTGATCATGCTGACCACGTTCGGCGAGGACACCTACATCGAGCGCGCGCTTGGCCTCGGCGCGAGCGGTTTCCTGTTGAAATCCGGGGATCCGCGCGAACTGCTGTCCGGCATCCACGCTGTCGCGGGCGGTGCGGCGTTCCTCTCGCCGAAGGTCGCGCAGCGGGTCATCGCCCGCTTCTCCGGCAATCAGGTGTCCCGTGCCGAAGAGGCGCGGGCGCTGATCGGCAAGCTCACCCCGCGTGAACAGGAAGTGCTGGCGCTGCTGGGTTCCGGACTGTCCAATGCGGACATCGCGGCCAAGCTTTTCGTGGTCGAGGGTACGGTGAAGGCCTACGTGAGCACCATCCTCAACCGGCTCGGAGTGCGGAACCGCGTGCAGGCCGCGATCACCGCGTACGAGGCGGGGCTGGTCGGCGGGGAACCGGAGGTGTCCAGCCGCTGACCCCGGCACCGATGCGGGCGGTGAGGGCGCCGGGCAGCAGGCGGAACACCCCGTTGCGGACGGCCACGGCGAACGGGTTGCGCAGCTGGGGGCCTATTTTTCCGGCCCGCACCGAAGATTTGACGACCGCTTGGCTGCGTGGGCGCCGCTGCTCGTCGTAACTCTTCAGTGCCGCGTCGACGTCTTCGGTGGTGCTCAGCGCGGCGGCGAGGACGACGGCGTCTTCGATCGCCTGGCAGCCGCCTTGGCCGAGGAACGGCGGCATCGCGTGCGCCGCGTCGCCGAGGAGCGCGACGCGGCCCCGCACGTAGGACGGCAGGGGAGTGCCGAGCAGGTGGAGATCGTGGTGGAGCAGCGTCTCCGGCGTGGTCGCGTCGATGAGCTCGGGAATGGGATCGTGCCAGCCGCCGAAGCGGTTCTTCAGATACGACTTCGGGTCTTCGTGCCGGACGCCCGCTTCGGCGACGTAGCTCGCCCACCAGTAGACGCGGCCGTCGTGCAGCGGGATGACGCCGATCTCGGCGCCGTCGTCCCAGCTCGTACTGAGGTCGGTGGGGTGAGGGACGGTGGTCACCGCGCGGAAGGCCGTGCTGCCGCTGTAGACCGGCTCGGGATGCCGTGGCCACAGCTGCTTTCGGGCCGCGCTGTGGATTCCGTCGGCGGCGACGATGACGTCGGCGTCGAGCTCGGCGAGGTCGGTGACCTCGACGCCGGTGCGGACGCAGCCGTCGGGCAGGGCGTCGCGGAGAGCGCCGACGAGGTCCGCGCGGTGGATGGCGGCGAGTGGGCGGCCGTGCTGTCGGCGGAACGCCTCGGCGTCCCAACGGGTGATGCGGCGGCCCTCGCGGTCATGGAGACCGCCGGACGCTTGTTCCCGCAGCTTGCCGAGGCGGACGCCCAGTGTTTCGAGTGAGCGCAGGGCGTTCGGCCACAGTGAGATGCCTGCGCCGACGGCCGTGAGCTCCGGCGCCCGTTCGAGGACGGTGACCTCCCAGCCGATGCCGTGCAGCCCGATGGCGGCGCTCAGTCCGCCGATTCCTCCGCCGACCACGATCGCGTTGCGCATGTCGACCTCCTCTACATTTGTAGAGTACTACTACACTTGTAGAGTGCGAAAGGCGACGATCGGGGACGCGGCCATCGAGGTGATCGCGGCCGAAGGGATGCGGGGGCTGACACATCGCGCCGTCGACCGGCTCGCCGGGCTGCCGCCGGGTTCGACCTCGTATTACGCGCGGACGCGGGCGGCACTGCTGGAGCTGGCGATCTCGCGGATGATCGAACTCGACGAAGTCACTCTCGACCCGCCGCCCGGGCGGCTGGCCGAGTACGTGGCGGGGTTCGCCCACGCGGCGATCACGAACGGGCGGACGCGGATGCTCGCGCGATACGAATTCGCGCTGGAGGCGACGCGGCGGCCGGAGCTGCGCGAGGCCTACGACCGCGGGGGACTGGTCATCCGGCGGCGGTGCGCCGAGGTGCTCGCCGGATGCGGATCGGCGGAGCCGGAGCGGCACGCGCGGGTGCTCGTCGCGTGGCTGGACGGGACGATCTTCGACGCGCTGGCCGGGACCGGCTCGCTGCGGCCGCCCGGTCTGGAGGAGCTGACGCGAGGGGCGCGGGAGGTTTTGGCGGGGCTCGGGGTGGCGGGGTAGCAGGGGACCTTTGCTATCGCCGGGCGCGCTGACCTGCGGTTTTGTCCTCGGGGGAGCGGGGGACCTTTGCTGTCGCGTTCCTGATGGGCAGGGTGTGTGGGGGTGGGGGCGGTGAAGGGCCCCATCTCCCCACCCCCCATCCTCCCCCCCGTTATGTGTCCTCGCTT
>NZ_JBVJCE010000020.1:53839-84246 GCF_055588925.1 Amycolatopsis sp. NPDC041971
TTTTTTTCTTCGCGGGGGAGGGGGGGCTTTTTCTTTTCCTTCCCTGGGGGGGGGGGGGGGGGGGGGGGGGTCGTTTCGCCCCCCCCCCCCCCCCCCCCCCCGGTACTCCGCGTAGTGATGCGTACTGACTGTGCGGATTTTGGTGCGTTGGATGACCCGAAATCCACACGGTCACCACAGTCGTCCCGCTGTGCTGGGAGAGCAAGGAACCTTTGCTCTCGCTTCTCTCAACGTTGAGACAAACGAGAGCAAAGGTCCCTTGCTCTCCCTCAGGCGTCGCGCCGCCGCAGCACGGTGGAACCGGCGACGAGACCGGCCGCCGCCCACGCCATGCAGAGCGCGATGCCGACCCAGGGCGCGTAGGGCGAGACGCCGCCGAAGAATGGGTTCGGCTGTCCGGAAGGCACCATCGCGTTGACCCCCGCGAAGCCGGGGAAGTAGTTCACGATGTCCTCACCACCCAGCGAACCGGCGAACATCGGGATCATCACCAGCAGCACGAAGACCGTCACGATCGTCCCCGCCGTGCTTCGCAGCGCCGTCCCCAGGCCGAGGCAGAGCAGCCCCAGCAGCGCGAAGTAGCCGCCCATACCCGCCGAAGTCGCGAGGACCTCGCCCACCGAAGAATCCCGTGCGGAGATCAGCGGTGCCGAGATCGCCACGCCGGCGAGGGTGTTCAGGACGCCGTAGCCGAACAGCACCGGCAGCAGGACGGCCGATTTCGCCGCGAGGACCCGGTTCCGCACCGGGACCCACTGCAGGGTCGAGCGGATGCTGCCGCTGGCGTACTCGCTCGTGATGAACAGCGTCGCCAGCGCGACCACGGCGAACTGCGTTAGGTAGAACGCCGCTCCGGCGACCACGGCGTGCGGAGCCATCGAGCGTTCGACGCCGGCGTTCGCGGCCAGGCCCAGTGCGCCGGAATAGGCGAGCATCAGGAAGAGCCCGCTGATCAGGCACCACCAGGTGGACCGGACCGACCAGAACTTGGTCCATTCCGAAGAGATCGTGTTCATCGTGCGCTCCACTGCTTGAAGAAGCCGGTCAGCCGGTCACGGAAGAAGTCCAGCGCCTTCCACGAATCGATCGAGCCGTACTGGTTCTCGATCTCGGCCGGCGGCATATGCGGCCGCAGCCCCAGCTGGTCGACCAGGATCGCCGCGTCGGTCATCGACGAATGGCCGCTGTCCTCCACGAGGTCCTGCTCCTTCGGCCCGGTGAGCCGCGGCCAGGTCTCGTTCCACGACGTGCGGTAGTACTTTTCGCCGGTCGGGCTGGTCAGCAGCAGGAACGGCCGGTCGAGGGAGGCGATGCCGAAGAACGGGCCGTCGACGTTCACGCCCGCCTTGATCCGCCGGTCGGCGGCCATCGCGGTGGCGGTCGCCGAACCTCCGGCCGAGTGACCGGCCATCCCGATCTTCCTGGCGTCGATCGACCAGCGACGGTCCTTCAGCAGGGTGTCGATGGCGAACGACGTGTCGATCGCGCGGTTCGCGATCGCGGCGGGCCAAGGGTCGTTCGGTCGTGTACAAGCGACGCACTGGCGCAGTCCGTCGGGAAACTCCGTCGCCCAGGCTTCGTAGGCGTGGTCGATGCCGGCGACCACGAAACCTTGTGCGGCAAGGTGTTCGGCCACCGAGGTCAGCGTGATCCGGTTGTTGCCCGCGCCCGGCGAAAGCACCACCAGCGGACGTCGTCCGGGCAGGGCAGGCGCGTTCTCGCGGGAGTGGACCCGCACCTTGCTCAGCGTGTCCGGCGGCACGTCGATCTTCCGTCCGGCGACCGCCGCCGCCGACTCGGCGTGCGTCATGTACAGCGGCGCGCGTCCGAGCGGAACGGCCGGGTACCAGACGTTGACCATCAGTTCGCGCCGCTTCTCGGGCACCCAGGGGTCGGCTCGCCGCTGATCGGTGAGATGCAGCGTGCGCATCCCGATCGGCAACGGGCCACCCGGCGCGGGTAGTGACAGATTCGGTGCCGCCGACGCGGCCGCCGGCACCCCCAGCAGGCCGGCGATCACCGCCACCAGGACCATGAGTGACTTCATGCCGCGACTCCCGTTCCGTATTCGACCGAAGATGCGGTCAGTTCCATGTATGCCTGTTCCAGTGACGCGGTCCGCTCGGCCAGCCCGTGCACGCGGATCCCGAGTTCGTGCACCGCGTCACCGACGAGGTGCACACCCACGTCGTGCACGATCAGTTCGTCCTGATCGGATTCCGTGGTCGCGCCGAGGGCACGCAGTCGTTGTTCGAGCGTGCGCAGGTCGGCGGGGGCGGGCACCCGCACCGCGACCGAGGTCCGCGAATTGCCCGCGATGAATTCGTCGACCGGCGCGTCGGCGAGCAGCTTTCCCTTGCCGATGACGACCAGCCTGTCGGCGGTCAGCTGCATCTCGCTCATCAGATGACTCGACACGAACACCGTGCGGCCCTCCTCCGCGAGCGATCGCATCAGTTGCCGCACCCAGCGGACGCCGTCGGGATCGAGGCCGTTGACCGGTTCGTCGAACATCAGCACGCCCGGGTCGCCCAGCAGCGCGCCGGCGATCCCGAGCCGCTGCCCCATACCGAGTGAGAACGTCCCGGCTCGTTTGCCCGCGACGTCGGTGAGGCCGACCGTCGCGAGCACCTCGTCCACCCGGCTCACCGGGATCCCGTTGCTGCGCGCCATGGCCAGGAGGTGCTTGCCCGCGCTCCGCCCCGGATGCAGTGCTTTGGCCTCGAGTAGCGCGCCGACCTCGCGCAGCGGATACCGCAGGTCCGCGTACGTCTCGCCGCCGATCCGGACCTCACCCGCGCTCGGCGCGTCGAGGCCGATCGTCATCCGCATGGTCGTCGACTTGCCCGCGCCGTTGGGACCGAGGAAACCGGTCACCTTGCCCGGCTCGACGGCGAACGTCAGCCCGTCGACCACCGTCTTCTCGCCATAGCGCTTCGTGAGTCCTCGAAGCGTGATCATCCGCGTCCTCCTTCGTGTCCCTGAATCCTCCGACACGGGGACACCTGAGGGCATTGACCCGAAGTCATCGGCCATCCCTTACTTTCGACAGGTACCGCTCGGCACGAGTCACCGCGGAAAGGCACAATCGGCGCCATGACCACCCGCGAACAACGGCGCGTGAATCCGCTCGACCTGGTGATGCTCGTACTCGCCGTGTTCTCCGTCGGGCTGCTCGTCTACGTGATGTTCTTCCCTCATTCGGAGGAGACGGCGCATCGTGTCTTCATCATCGACGCCGTGGTGTGCGGGATCTTCGCGCTGGAATTCCTGTGGCGGTGGCGGCGCACCGGCTGGGAGAAGCGGTTCCCGCTGCGCAACTGGTACGAGATCCTCGGCATGATCCCCGTCGCGCATCCGGCGCTGCGCGGGTTCCGGCTGCTGCGGATCGTCGTGGTGCTGATCCGGCTCGCCCGTACGGCGGACCGCGCGTTCGGGGAGCGGTTCACCCAGCGGCTGGTCGAACGGCTTTCGCGGCCGATCGTGCTGGCGATCAAGAAGCCGATCACGATCGCGGTGCTCGACGAGGTCGTGAAGGTGCTGGAAACCGGGAACTATCCGCAGAACCTCGCGCGCTCTCTCGGTGAGAACCAAT
Organism: Amycolatopsis sp. NPDC041971; assembly: GCF_055588925.1. Lineage (NCBI taxonomy): Bacteria > Bacillati > Actinomycetota > Actinomycetes > Pseudonocardiales > Pseudonocardiaceae > Amycolatopsis > Amycolatopsis sp. NPDC041971. The sequence continues at coordinate 57,435 of NZ_JBVJCE010000020.1, forward strand.
CGCTGCTGCGGGGGATCATCGCCGAGAAGCTCAAGAACGACCCGCAGGCCGGGCGGCTTTCGAAGCTGCCGTTCCACGACGAGGTGGTGCGGTCGGTGATCGACACCGCGATGCGCGTGATCCTCGAGGTGCTGATCGATCCGCGGACCGACGAGTTCTTCGCGCACGTGGTGCGGGAGAACCGGGAGCAGATCCGGAGCGCGGTGCAGCTGGGGCTGAGCGAGCGTGAGGACGACGAGGAGCTGGCGGCGCGACTGCCGACCCGGCCTCAGCACCAGTTGATGGACTGAGCGGTCAGGTCCCGCCGCGCCGGGTGGTTCGCCGGGTGGGTGCGGTGTTCATCGGGTCTTCGGGCCAGGGATGCTTCGGGTAGCGTCCGCGGAGATCGGCACGCACTGCCGCGTAACCGTTGCGCCAGAAGGATTCCAGATCGGCGGTGACCGCGGCGGGCCGTCCGGCGGGCGACAGCAGGTGCAGCACGACGGGGACGCCCGCCAGGTCCGGCGTCGCGAGCCAGCCGAAGGTCTCCTGCAGTTTCACGGCCAGCACCGGCTGCTCACCCGAGTAGTCGACGCGGATCCGTGAACCCGATGGCACCTCCAGCCGGTCCGGCGCAAGTTCGTCCAAACGCGACGCTTCGGGCCAGGGCAGCAGCCCGCGCAGCGCGGCACCCGCGTCCAGCGAAGCCAGATCCGACCGGCGACGCGCCGTGCCCAGATCGAGCCAGCTATCCAAAGTGGACAACAGCGTCGTCGAATCCACCGCGGGCCAAGGCGAGCCGAGCACTCGATGCAGGAAGGCCAGCCGTTCGCGCAGTCGCCGCCCGTCCTCCGTCCATCGCAGCAGCCCGAGCCCTTCGGTGCGCAAGCCGTCCAGTAGCGCGGCGCGGATCGCGTCCGGCGCGGGCGAGCGCAGCGGTTTCTCCGAAAGCAAGATCGCCCCGAGTCGCCGTAAGGAACGCGCCACGACGTCACCCGAAGACCAGCGCACTTCGTCCACAGAGGACAGCAGATTCGGTGCGGCGCGCACAGCGAGGTCTTCGTCCGCGGGGGCGGCCAGCCGGATGATGCCCTGCGCGCGGCCGGGATCCCGGGTCGCTTCGGCCACCGCCAGCCATTCGACGTCGGCGAGTCCGCTGCCGCGCGGAAGCTCGGCCGCCGTCCCGCCTGCCATCAGGTACACCGGTGTCCCCGCGGCACGCCGTCGCGCGAGCCGCTCGGGATGCGCCAGCGCGACGACCAGCGCCGGATCGGAGGCGTTGCCGCCGTCGGGCACCAGTTTGGCAAGCCGCCGCACGTCGCGCTTCCAGCGCTCGTCGCCGCGCACTCGCCGCAGTTCGGCTTCGAGGTCGGTCAGCGTGCCGCCGCTGTCCAGCAGCGCGACGACTTCGGCCGCCGAACGCGCGTTGGTCCGCGCCGCGCCGTCCAGCAGTGCCCTCGCCAGCCGCGGATGCAGGCCCAGTCCGGCCATTTTCCGGCCGCGTTCGGTCACCGTCCCGTCTTCCGCGGTCGCCCCGAGTGTGGTCAGCAAGGCACGCCCGGCGGCCAGCGCGCCTTCGCCGGGCGGATCCCACCAGGAGAGGCCGGAACCGTCCGGAGTGGACCAGCACGCGAGCTCCAACGCGAAGCGCGCCAGTTCGGCCGTCCGGATCTCGGGTTCGGGATAGGCGGGCAGGGAACCCTGTTCGTGCGCCGCCCAGCACCGGTACACCCGTCCCGGCGCCTCACGTCCGGCACGGCCTGCGCGCTGCTCGGCGACCGCGGCCGAAACGCGGACCGTCGCCAGCCCCGGCAGGCCGCGCCGGTGATCGACACGGGGCACCCGCGACAGTCCGCAGTCCACCACCGCACGCACGCCCGGCACGGTCAGACTGGATTCGGCGACCGACGTCGACAGCACCACCCGTCGGCGGTCGCGCGGGCGCAACGCGTCGTCCTGACTCGCCGCCGGAAGCCGTCCGTGCAGGGGCAGCACATCGGCGTCCAGGCCGCTGAGCAGACCGTTGACCCTGGCGATCTCGCCCGCGCCGGGCAAGAACGCCAGCACGTCACCGTCCCCTTCGGACAGTGCTTTGTGGATCACGCGGGCGACGGTCGCCTCGATTCGTTCGCCGCGCGCGGGCGGGGAATACGAGACGTCGACCGGATAAGTCCTCGCGTGCGCGGTGATCACCGGCGCGTTGCCGAGCAGCGCGGCCAGCCGTCCGGAGGCCACCGTGGCGGATGTGGCGAGCAGGCGCAGGTCGTCCCGCAGACCGGCCCGCACGTCCAGCAGCAACGCGAGCAACAGGTCCGCGTCGAGATGCCGTTCGTGGCATTCGTCGAGCAGGACGGTCGAAACCCCGCTCAGTTCGGGATCACCCTGCACCCGCCGGACCAGCAACCCGGACGTCACCACTTCGATCCGAGTCGAAGACGACACCTTCCGGTCGCCGCGAACCGAATAGCCGACCGTCTCGCCGACCCGTTCGCCCAGCAGGGACGCCATCCGCGCCGCCGCGGCGCGGGCGGCCAGCCGCCTCGGTTCGGCGACGATCACCCGGCCTTCGCCGTTGTCCAGCGCGAGCGGCACCAAGGTGGTCTTGCCGGTGCCAGGGGGTGCGACGAGCACCGCGGTGCCACGGGCGTCGAGAGCGGCTTCGAGTTCGGGCAGGACGGCGCGAACCGGCAGATCGGGAAGGGTCACTGCTCGGTGACCTGCGGCGGAGGCGGGATCCGGTAGCCGGACGGGCCGATGTTGCGGTTCAGCGAGGCGAGCCATTCCCCGGACGAGATCATCTTCTGGATCGCCCTGGCCACCGCCGCCCGGCCCTCGGTGTCGTCCTTGCGGAGACCGACGCCGTACTTCTCCTTCGAGAACGGCTTGCCGACGACCCTCAGCAACTCCGGGTTCTGCGCCACGTAACCGGCCAAAATGACGTCGTCGGTGGTCACCGCGTCCACCTGTCCCGCGAGCAAGGCCGTGACGCAGTCCTGATAGCGCGGGTACTCGACGAGCTGGACGGCCTGGGCGAACTTGTCGCGCACCTGCTCGGCGGAGGTGGTGCCGCCCACGGCGCACAGCTTGCGGCCGTTGAGGTTCTCCGGACCGGTGATGTCGGTCGACCGGAGGCGGACGAGCAGATCCTGGCCGGTGTCGAAATAGGGCCCGGCGAAGGCCACCACCTGTTTGCGTTTCTCGGTGATCGAGTAAGTCGCCACCATCAGATCCGTGATCCCGGACGTAATATCCGTCTCGCGTGACGAAGGCTTGCTGTCGTGCCAGGTGATGCGATCGTCATCGACCCCCAATTCGCTCGCGATGTACTTCGCCACATCGACGTCGAAGCCGACGTACCGGCCGTCGACCGTCCGCTTGGAGAGTCCCGGCTGGTCGAAGCGGATGCCGATGGTGAGTTCGTTGGACCCGACGGCGCGCGCGACGAGGGAATCCGACGGACCGGCCTCCTTGGCACAGGCCGCCGTGGTGACCAGCATCAAGCAGGTCATCAGCAGGCCGTGTCCCCTCATCGGGTGCCTCCGTCCGCCGCCTCACACTGTTCTCAGGGTCGACGGTTAGCCTAGGCCCGTGCGTAGACCGCCCCAAGTCGTACTCGACGCCGTGGGCACACTCGCCCGGCTCGGACTGGCCGCCGTCTGGTTGGTTTCCGGAGCGCTGAAGATCAGCGATCCGGGACAGACCTACATCGCGGTGCAGGCTTTCGATGTCCTGCCGGACGGGCTCGTCCGCCCGGTCGCGATCGGGATGCCGCTCGTCGAACTGGCGCTCGGCCTGTTCCTGCTCGCCGGGTTCGTGACCCGGTGGGTGTCGGTGCTGTCGGTGCTGACGCTCGCGGTGCTCATCGCCGCGATCGCCCAATCCTGGGCACGCGGATTGAGCATCGATTGCGGCTGTTTCGGTGGTGGCGGTCAGATCGCCGCGGATCAGACGCGGTACCCGCAGGAGATCGCCAGGGACCTCGGTTTCGCGCTACTGGGTGTCTGGCTGATCGTGCGGCCGCGGACCTGGCTATCCGTGGACGGCTGGCTCGGGAACTCTCGCGCCCCCGCGGACGACGACTATGTGGGTATCGCTGAAGGGAACGAATAATCGTGGGTGGAGCTGAGCGCAACGCTCGGAAACGCAAGCAGCAGCAGACGGCGTCGCGCTCGGTGGCACAGGCCAGGGGCGTGGCGGGCGGCGACAAGAAGAAGGTCGTCGCGATCACCGTCGCGGTGGTCGTGCTCGCCGCGCTGGTGATCGGTGGCGTGATCTGGACGACGTCCAGCAAGGACAGCACCGAAGGCAAGGTGATCGGGGCCGAGTCGTCGACGACTGTGGCGGCTGATGTCGTCCAGAAGCGAGACGGGGCCGTCGTGGTCGTCGGCAAGCCCGACGCGAAGAAGACCGTCGACATCTACGCCGACTTCCTCTGCCCGATCTGCAAGCAGTTCGAGGAGAAGTTCAACGGCCAGATCTTCGAGCAGGTGAACAACGGGACTTTGCAGGTCCGGTATCACATGCTGCCGATGCTCAACCAGCGTTCCGACCCGCCGGGCTACTCGCTGGACTCCGCCAACGCCTCGCTCGCCGCGGCCGACGCGGGCAAGTTCCTCGCCTTCCACGACGCGCTGTTCAAGGATCAGCCGGAGGAAGGCGGGCGCGGGTTCGACAAGGCGCAGCTGATCAAGCTCGGCCAGGACGTCGGCATCACCGACCCCGCCTTCGCGATGGCGGTCAACGGTGGCGTCTACGAGCAGCAGATCCAGGACGCGTACAAGAAGATCTCCACGGATCCGGCGCTGCAGCAGGACTTCGGCAACGGTCCCGGCTTCGGCACGCCGACCGTCTCCGCGAACGGGCAGGTCGTGAAGCTCGAGGCGGACTGGGTGCAGAAGGTCGTCGGCTAGTTTTCGCGGGCGACCGTGGGCGGGCGGACGTGTGGGCGGTCGGGCGATAGCGACGGTCGGGCGATAGCAAAGGTCCCTTGCTCCCTTCCGCGAGTGGCGCATTCAGAGGACGAAATGCGGGGGAGTCAGGGGCGCGAAGCGGAGGCGAGGGCCGCGAAGGCCTGTACGCGGGCTGTCTCGGCGGAGCGCGGCCAGACGAGGCCCCACTCCACGTCGGGTGAACCGGCGAAGGGCACGAAGCGGATTCGCGGGTGGATGAAGTACTCCCGGGCGTGTGCGGCGAGCGGACAGATGCCGGCGCCGGTGGCGATCGCGGCGAGCAATTCCTGAAACGTCGCGAAGGCCTTTCCCCGCGTCACGGGGTGTCCGGCCGGTGTCAGCCAGTGGCGTGGTTCCTCGATCCAGTACGGCTCCGGCGGGTGCGCCGCGCGAAGGACGGTGTCGCGGGCGAGGTCGTCGAGGGTGACTGATTTCCGTCGCGCGAAAGGGTGTTTCGACGACACCGCGAGCACCATCGATTCGGTGTACACGGCCGGTCCGGTCGTCAGATCCGGTTCGTCGGCCGGGAGCAGCGTCACCAGCACGTCGATCTCACCCGAGCGCAGCATCGCGACCGGGTCGGCGAAATCAGCCTCGCGGATGACCAGTTCCGTGTCCGGGTAGCACTGCCGGAAGCGGTCCAACAGGTCTTCGGTCAGATCGGCGACGCCGGGTGCCTCGAAGCCCAGCCGCAGCACGCCGCCGATCCCGCGCCCGGCCGCGACGGCGCGGTCGACGCCTTCGTGCAGCGCGCGGTAGGCGGGGCCGAGGTCGTCCCGCAGCCGTTCGCCGATCGGCGTGAGCCGGACCCGCCTGCTGGTGCGGGCGAACAGCGGTGCGCCGATCCGGCGCTCCACCTGTTTGATCGTCTGGCTCACCCGCGCCTGCGAGACGTGCAGGCGTTCCGCGGTGCGGCCGAAATGCAGTTCCTCGGCCAGCGCCAGGAAGATCTCGATATCCCGCAGTTCCATAATCTCCAGGTTATCGATCCGAGGCCGGTGCCGGTCAGCGGGAACCGTCTTTGGCTACTCCTCGATGGCGCCGCCGACCGCGCGCAGGTGCTCCCGGAACGTCAGCGAAGGCGACTTCGTGCGCTCCGCGAGGAAGTCGGCGAAGCGCACCTGCTCGCGAAGGGACTCTCCGGCGCGTATCCGGTCGGCCTGGAGCCGTTCGGTGTCGCGGATGGCCTCGGCGCGGTCCAGGACCTCGTCCGCCCGATCGGCCGGGATGAACAGGACGCCGTCCTCGTCGCCGAACACAAGGTCATCGCGGGTCACCGTCCAGTCCCCGACGACGGCCGATTCGAGCGCGCCGTCCGGGCGGGCGGAGACCGAGAGCGGACCGGTCGGGATCGAACCGAGGCTGAACACCGGCAGTCCGATCTTCTTGATGTCGGCGGTGTCGCGGTGCAGCCCCCAGATGACGACGCCGCTCAGCCCGGCCGCTTCCGCTTCAAGGACCGCGAGGTCCCCGACGCAGCTCTCGTCGAGCCTGCCGCCGTTGTCGACGACGAGGACGTCGCCGGGGTTCGCGATTTCGTACGCCTCCAGGAAGACGTCGACGCTGCCGACGTGCCGGGCGGGGGTGGCCCGCCCGGCGACGCGGCCGCCGGGCACGACCGCGTGCGTTCCGGCCGGCGCGCACCGGACCGGGATGCCGGCGCGGACGCAGCCGTCGGTCAGATGCGCGGTGGTCAGCTGGGAGAACCGCTGACGAAGCTCCTCGGGATCCATATCCCGACTTTAGCCACGGCGCCACACCACGGGAGTGTTGTCGTGGCCGCCGCCCCGCAGCGTTCCCGCGATCTCGCCGTTGTCGCCCACCACGATGCCGTACGCGTCGACAGGCGCGGGAAGCGTCGTCACCGGTCCGCCGGGTGACCACACCGCGGCCGTCCTCGGCAGGCCGGGTGCCGAAGTCCAGCCCGTGACCAATCCGGATCCGTTGAGCGATCGCGATCCCGCGCGCTTCGTGAATTCCCGCGGGGAGGACGAGTTACCGCAATACGCCGTCCTTCCAGAGCCAGGTGCCGCCGAACTGCTCGTGCAACTCGTAAGTTTCATCAAATCCCCCTCTGAGCGGTGTTCACCCTGCTTAACCGGGGTGCGAGCCGCCTGTCCGCGTCACCTGACACGAGACGTGCCCTAAGTAACATCCGTTCAGACCTGTATGTAAGGGGTTGATAAATACAGTCCTGTCTGTATCTTCAATTGCAGCAGCGACCCGGCAACGACAAGGAGCGTCGTGGTGGCCAACAAGGTGTACGTCGTCGGCGTGGGCATGACGAAGTTCGAGAAGCCCGGACGTCGCGAGGACTGGGATTACCCGCAGATGGCCAAGGAGTCCGGGACCAAGGCGCTCGAAGACGCCGGGATCTCCTTCGACGAGGTGCGACAGGCCTACGTCGGCTACGTCTACGGCGAGTCGACCGCCGGACAGCGGGCGGTCTACGAACTGGGCATGACCGGGATTCCGGTGGTCAACGTCAACAACAACTGCTCGACCGGGTCGACCGCGCTGTACCTCGCCGCGGAAGCCATCCGGGGCGGCCGCGCGGACTGCGCGCTCGCGCTCGGCTTCGAGAAGATGCAGCCGGGATCACTCGGCTCCACCTACGACGACCGCGAGCAGCCGATGGGCAGGCACATCCAGGCGCTCGCGGAGATCTCCGAGGTGCTCTTCCCGCCGGCGCCGTGGATGTTCGGCGCGGCTGGACGCGAACACATGAAGACCTACGGGACGACCGCCGAGCACTTCGCGAAGATCGGCGAGAAGAACCACCGGCACTCGGTGAACAATCCGTACGCGCAGTTCCAGGAAAGCTATTCGCTGCAGGACATCCTCGACTCGCGGATGATCTACGACCCGCTCACGAAACTTCAGTGCTCGCCGACCTCGGACGGGTCCGGTGCGGCGATCCTCGCCAGCGAGTCCTTTGTGGACTCGCATGGGCTGGCGGGGCGGGCCGTGGAGATCGTGGGGCAGGCGATGACCACCGACTTCGCCAGCACCTTCGACGGCACCGCGAAGAACATCATCGGCTATGACATGAACGTCCAGGCCGCACGCCAGGTGTACGACCAGTCGGGGCTCGGCGCCGAAGACTTCCAGGTCATCGAACTGCACGACTGCTTCTCCGCCAACGAACTCCTGCTCTACGAAGCGCTGGGACTCTGCGCCGAAGGGGAAGCCGGGAAGCTCATCGACTCCGGGGACACCACCTATGGCGGCAAGTGGGTCGTCAACCCGTCCGGCGGGCTGATCTCCAAAGGTCACCCGCTCGGCGCCACCGGCCTCGCACAATGCGCGGAACTGACCTGGCAGCTTCGCGGAACCGCGGACAAACGCCAGGTCGACGGCGTCGAAGCCGCGCTGCAGCACAACATCGGACTCGGCGGCGCCGCCGTCGTCACCGCCTACCAGCGCGCTGAGCGCTGATCCCACCGAAAGGACGAACCATGGGCAAGATCAGTGCCTCCGTCGAACTCCCCGCCGCTCCCGACAAGGTATGGGCGGAGTTCTCCAACCCCAACAACTTCGAGAAGTGGCTGACCATCCACACCAAGTGGAAGGGTGCGGTCCCGACCGAATTCTCCAAGGGCGCGCAGGCTTCCGAGGTCGTCACGATGCTCGGGATGCCGAACACGATCACCTGGACGGTCGACGAGTTCGAGGCGCCGTCGAAGCTGGCGATCTCCGGGACCGGGATGGCCGGGGTGAAGGTCAAGTTCGAGCTGTCCGTGGAGGCGTCCGGCGAAGGTTCGCTCGCCAGCATCGACGCGGAGTTCGCCGGTCAGATGATCGTCGGCGCGCTCGGCAAGGCCGTCGAGAAGGACGGCAAGAAGAACCTCGACGCCTCCCTCGAGAACTTCAAGGCGCTGGTCGCGTGACCGACGAGCGGTTCGACCCTGGCGGGCTCGGCAAGTGGACCGGCGAGTCCCGGTTCGAGGTGACCCGCGAGCGGCTGATCGAGTACGCGAAGGCCACCAACGACCCGATCCCGGCGCATCTCGCCGGGGACGTCGCGAGCCCCGTGTTCGCGATCGTGCCGGTGTTCGAGTCGCTGATGGAACCCGCGCTCGAGGTCGTCCCGGTCGGGCTGTTCGGCCGGATCGTGCACGGGGAACAGGAGTTCCGGTTCCACCGGCCGATCCGCCCCGGCGACGAACTCGTGTCGCGGGCGCGCATGACCGGTTACGAAGGATTGCCCAACGGCACGCGCGGCACCATTCACCTCGAATGCCGGACCGCGGACGGCGACCTGGTCAACGAGCAGTACGTGACCTTGTTCGTGCGCGGGTTCGACACCGGTGAGACGCGGGGCGAACTCGGGCCGGAGCACAAGTTCGACGACAGGCTTCGCGCACAGGCAGCGGTGGCGAAGGTCAGTCAGCACGTCGACGACGACCAGACCTACCGGTACGCGCCCGCCGCCGGCGATCCCATGCCCATCCATCTCGACGAAGAGGTCGCGAAGGATTCGGGGCTGCCGGGGATCATCGCGCACGGCCTGTGCACCATGGCGTTCACCTCGTGGGCACTGTTGACCGAGGTCGCCGGGTCCGATGTGGACAGGCTGAAGCGATTCGCCGTGCGGTTCGCCAAACCGGTGCTCCCCGGGCAAGACCTGACGACGTCCATCTGGAGCGCGGGTAGCGGGAGCTACGCGTTCGAAACCACCGTCGGCGAAACCGTCGTGCTCAAAGACGGTCTCGCGGAATTCGCTGAGTAGGAGCAAAAGCCATGGGAGCACTCGACGGGCGGGTCGCCGTCATCACCGGTGCCGGCCGGGGGATCGGCCGCGAGCACGCGCTGCTGTTCGCGCGGGAGGGCGCGAGCGTCGTGGTCAACGACCTCGGCGGGGCGAACGACGGCAGCGGGGCCGACACCGGCCCGGCGCAGGAGGTCGTCGACGAGATCCGCGCGGCGGGCGGCAAGGCCGTGGCGAACACGGCCAACGTCGCCGACTGGGCGGGTGCCGAGGAACTGGTCGCGCAGGCGGTGGGTGAGTTCGGCAGGCTGGACGTCGTCGTGAACAACGCGGGCATCCTGCGCGACGCGTTCATCGCCGGACTGGAGGAGTCCCAATGGGATTCCGTGATCGCCGTGCATTTGAAGGGGCACGCGGCGATGCTGCGGCACGCGGCCGCGTACTGGAAGTCGGCGAGCAAGGCGGGTGAGCGGGTGGCGGGCTCGGTGATCAACACTGCGTCGGCGTCCGGGGTCACGTTGCCGAACGCGGGGCAAGCGAACTACGGCGCGGCGAAGGCGGGCATCGCCGCGCTGACGCTGGTCGCCGCCGAAGAACTGGAACGCTACGGCGTGCGGGTCAACGCGATCGCGCCGATCGCGCGCACGCGGCTCACCCTGGCGACGCCGGGCATGGGCGCGATCTTCGCGCAGGAGGTCGAGGAAGGGGAGTTCGACGCGTTCTCCCCGGCCAACATCTCGCCGCTGGTCGCCTATCTCGCGACCGAGAAATGCCCGCTCACCGGCAAGGTGTTCGCGGTGCAGGGCGGCGCGATCTCCGAACTCGCGGGCTGGCACGACGTCAAGGTGATCGAAACCGAGGCCGCCTGGGAGATCGACGACATCGCCGCGAGGCTGCCGTGATCGAGTGGTCCGAGACCGAACTGCTGATCCGGGACGTGATCCGCGAGTTCGTCGACAAGGAGATCCGGCCGCACCTCGACGCGCTGGAAAGCGGGACGCTGCCGCCGTACGACATCATCCGCAAGATGTTCACGTCCTTCGGCATCGACGCGCTCGCGCGGGAATCGGTGACGAAACTGCTGTCGAAGGAGCGTGGCTCCGGTGACGGCGGTGGACTCGCGTTCGGCGGGCAGGAGGCGATGGCGCTCATCGCGGTGAGCGAACTGGCCGGGGTCAGCCTCGGCATCGTCGCCTCGCTCGGCGTGAGCATCGGGCTGACCGCGCAGACGATCCTGACCAAGGGCACGCAGGCACAGAAGGAACGCTGGCTGCCAGGGCTGGCGACGTTCGAGAAGGTCGGCGCGTGGGCGATCACCGAACCCGACTCCGGCTCGGACGCTTTCGGCGGGATGAAGACGTCGGTGCGGCGCGACGGTGACGAATATGTCCTCAATGGACAGAAGACTTTCATCACCAATGGCCCGTACGCCGACACGATCATCGTCTACGCGAAGCTCGACGACGGCAAGGACGTCCGCGACCGCAAAGTTCTGACGTTCGTGCTGGACAAGGGCATGCCCGGGCTCACGCAGGGCAAACCGTTCAAGAAGATGGGCATGATGTCCTCCCCGACCGGCGAGCTGTTCTTCAGCGACGTCCGGCTCGGGCGGGACCGGCTGCTCGGCGAATCCGAGACCGGCCGCGACGGCGACAGCAAGGCCGAGGTGAAGTCCGGGTTCGCGGTCGAGCGGATCGGGGTCGCGGCGCTGGCGCTCGGGATCATCAACGAGTGTCACCGGCTTTGCGTGGACTATGCGAAGAACCGGAAGCTGTGGGGCCAGGAGATCGGGCGATTCCAGCTGATCCAGCTCAAGCTCGCGAAGATGGAAGTCGCGCGGATCAACGTGCAGAACATGGTGTTCCAGCTGATCGAGACCCTGCGCGCGGGCAAGATGCCGACGCTGGCCGAGGCTTCCGCGATGAAGCTGTACTCATCGGAGGCGGCCACCGAGGTCGCGATGGAGGCCGTGCAGTTGTTCGGCGGGAACGGGTACATGGCGGAGTACCGGGTGGAGCAACTGGCGCGGGACGCGAAGTCGCTGATGATCTACGCGGGAAGCAACGAGATCCAGGTGACGCACATCGCGAAGGGTCTGCTTGGCCCTCGCAATTAGTCACCTACTTGCGGTGGGCAGGCGCCGAGGGGGAGCAAGGGACCTTTGCTACCGCGCGTGGGCCGGCTGACCGAACGGACGACACGCGTGACTGGATGGACGACACGCGTGACCGGAGGGGATCGCGTGTGGTTGAGGGCGGAACTCGTGTGGTTGAAGGCGGAACTTGCGTGATTGAGCACGGAACTCACGTGAGGGGAGGCGGAACTCGCGTGGTCAGGAGGCGAACTCCCGTCGCGGGTGTGTTCGGCTCCCAGCACTTGAGTCACGGCTCCCAGCACGCGAGTTCCGGCTTCACTCACGCGAGTGCGGGGACGAGGCATCCGCAAGTAGGTGGCTAATTGCGGCAGGGGCGAGTCAGGTGCGTTCGATCAGGTGGCCGACGACCTCGGGGCCCGGGTGCGCGTGGCCGGAGCCATCGCGCCGGGGGTCGACCTCCGGCAGTTCCACCGGGTCGCCGTTGCGGGCGGCGCCGGCCGGACGCGGACCGATCCAGCCGACCACCAGCCGCGTTTCGCCCTTGAGGAACCGCTGTGCCCGGACACCGCCGGTCGCGCGGCCCTTGGCCGGGTACTCGCTGAACGGCGTCACCTTCACGCTCGCGCCGGTCGCGGTGACGACCATCGGCTCGCCGTGTTCGGCGTCATCCGTACGAATCGCGCCGAAGAAGACCACTTCCGCCTCACCGCGCACGGCGATTCCTGCCATGCCGCCGCCCTTGAGGCCCTGCGGCCGCACGAGCGAAGCCGGGTAGCGCAGCAGTGACGCTTCGGACGACAGGAACGCCAGCGTCTCCTCGCCGTCGGTGAGCCAGGTGGCGCCGACGACCTCGTCGCCGTCCTTCAGGCTGAGCACGTCGAACTCGTCCGAGCGGACCGGCCACTCCGGCGAGCACACCTTCACCACGCCGAGTTTCGTGCCGAGCGCGAGACCAGGGGAACCATCCGCCTGCTCGCCGAGCGGGGCGAGCCCGATGACGCGCTCACCCTTCTCCAGCGGCACCAGTTCCTTCGCGGCCATCCCGCCGCGCAGGGAGACGGTGCCCGCCTGCTCGGGCAGCACCGGCAGCGGGAGCACGTCGGTTTTGAACGCACGGCCGCGGTTGGTCACCAGCAGCACCTGACCGCGTGCGGTCGAGTGCACGACGGCGGACACCGAGTCGTGTTTGACGCGGCCGTTGCGGCGCCGCACTTCCGACGCCTCCTCCGATTCCGCCGCCGTCCGCGCGACCAGGCCGGTGGCCGACAGGATCACCTGACACGGATCGTCGGCGACCTCCAGCGGGCCTGACGGCTTCGACGCGGCGAGGACCTCCTTGAGGTCGCCGTCGATCAGCGCGGTGCGGCGTTCGGCGGGGGAGTCCTTGGCGACCTTGGCCAGCTCGGCCGAAACGACCTTCTTCAGCACCGACTCGTCGTCGAGGATCTTCGACAGCTCGGCGATCTCCTCGCGCAGCTTGTCCTGCTCGGCCTCGAGTTCGATCCGGTCGTACTTCGTGAGCCGCCGCAGCGGGGTGTCCAGGATGTAGGTCGCCTGGATCTCCGAGAGCTTGAACCGCTTCATCAGGCCGTCCTTCGCGGCCGCGGCGTTCTCGCTCTCGCGGATCAGCTTGATCACCTTGTCGATGTTGAGCAGTGCCGCCAGCAGGCCCTCGACCAGGTGCAGGCGCTCTTCGCGCTTGCGGCGGCGGTAGCGCGTGCGGCGGGTGACGACCTCGTAGCGGTGGCTGAGGAAGACCTCCAGCAGCGCCTTGAGCCCCAGTGTCCGCGGCTGCCCGTCCACCAGGACCAGGTTGTTGATGCCGAAGGACTGCTCCAGCGGCGTCAGCCGGTACAGATCCGCCAGCAGCGCCTGCGGGTTCACGCCGACCTTGCATTCGACGACCAGCCGCGTGCCGTTCTCGCGGTCGGTGAGGTCCTTGACGTCGGCGATCCCGGTGAGCCGCTTGGATTTGTTGACCTCGTCGGTGATCTTCTCGATCACCTTCTCCGGGCCGACGCCGTACGGCAGTTCGGTGACGGTGATCGCCTGGCGGCCGCGGCTGCCCTCCAGCGGACCGGTCTCGGCGCTGGCGCGCATGCGCACCACACCGCGGCCGGTCTCGTAGGCACGGCGGACCTCGTCGAGGCCCAGCAGCGAACCGCCGGTCGGCAGGTCGGGGCCCGGGACGAACTCCATCAGCTTGTCGAGGGTGGCGTTGGGGTGGTTGATCAGCCACCGCGCCGCGCCGATGACCTCGGTCAGGTTGTGCGGGATCATGTTGGTCGCCATCCCGACCGCGATCCCGGAAGTGCCGTTGACCAGCAGATTCGGGAACGCCGCGGGCAGCACGGACGGCTCTTCGAGGGAGCCGTCGTAGTTCGGCCGGAAGTCGACGGTGTCCTCGCCGAGTTCGCCGACCAGCAGCATCGCTTCCGGGGACAGCCGCGCCTCGGTGTACCGCGAGGCGGCCGGGCCGTCGTCGGGGGAGCCGAAGTTGCCGTGCCCGTCGACGAGCGGGACGTTGAGCGAGAAGTCCTGCGCGAGCCGGACCATGGCGTCGTAGATGGCCGTGTCGCCGTGCGGGTGGTACTTGCCCATCACGTCGCCGACCACGCGGGACGACTTCACGTACGCGTGCGTCGGCCGGTAGCCGTTCTCGTTCATCGAGTACATGATCCGGCGGTGCACCGGCTTCAGCCCGTCCCGCGCGTCCGGGAGCGCGCGCGAGTGGATGACCGAGTAGGCGTACTCCAGGTACGAATCCTCGATCTCCGTCTTCAACGAGTTGTCGAAGACGTTCGCGCCGGGGCGGTCGAACGCGGAGGGGTCGACCTTGGTGGTGGTGCCCTTACGGCGTGCCATTGCTCAAAGCTCCTTGAATAGCAGCGAAATCAGGCGTCGATGGCTTCGCGGTCGACCCGGTCGGAGGATTCGACCAGCCAGTTGCGGCGCGGTTCGACCTTCTCGCCCATCAACAGTTCGAGCGCGTTCTCCGCGGCTTCGACGTCGTCGAGGGTGATGCGGCGGACCGAGCGGGTGGCGGGGTTCATCGTGGTGTCCCACAGTTCGTCGGCGTCCATCTCGCCGAGACCCTTGAACCGCGGCACCGGCGTGACGATCTGCTTGCCCGCCCGCTCCAGTGCCGCGTACTTGGTCTCCATCTCCTTCTGGGTGAAGGTGAAGTGGGTTTCCGGGTTACGGCCCTTGGTGACCAGTTTGTGCAACGGCGGCATCGCGGCGTAGAGCCTGCCGTCCTCGATCACCGGCCGCATGTACTTGGCGAACAGCGTGATCAGCAGCGTGCGGATGTGCGAACCGTCGACGTCCGCGTCGGCCATCAGGATCACCCGGCCGTAGCGCATGGTCGACAGGTCGAACGTGCGCCCGCTGCCCGCGCCGAGCACCTGCACGATCGAGGCGATCTCGGCGTTCTTCAAGGTGTCGCCGAGCGACGCCTTCTGGACGTTGAGGATCTTGCCGCGCAAGGGAAGCAGTGCCTGGTACTCCGACACGCGCGCCATCCGCGCCGAACCGAGCGCGCTGTCACCCTCGACGAGGAACAGTTCACTGCGGGCGACGCCGGTGGTGCGGCAGTCGACCAGTTTCGGCGGCATGGCCGCGCCTTCGAGCGCGGTCTTGCGCCGGGCGGCGTCCTTCTGCTGCTTCTGGGTGAGCCGGACGCGTGCCGCGTCGACCACCTTCTGCAACACGATCTTCGCCTCGGACTTGGTCTTGCGCTCTTCGGTCCAGGACCGGATGTGCTTGTCGACGACGCCCTGGATGACGCGGGTGATCCCGGCCGTGGACAGCTCGTCCTTGGTCTGCGAGGTGAACTGCGGCTCCGGCAGCCGGACGTGGACGACCGCCGTCATTCCTTCGAGGACGTCCTCGACGGTCGGCATGTCCTCCTTGGGCTTGAGCAGCCCGCGGGTTTTGGAAATGGCGTCCTGCAAGGCTTTCAGCACCGCGCGGTCGAAACCGCGGCGGTGCGTGCCGCCGTGCACGTTGCGGATGGTGTTGGTGAAGCACTCCACCGTGCGCTCGTAGCCGGTGCCCCAGCGCAGCGCGACCTCGATCTCCGCGTGCCGCACCACGTTGGACTGCATGACGCCGCTGGCGTCGGCCGCGTTCTCCTTGTAGGTGCCCTCGCCGTTGATGATCAGCGTGCCGCAGACGGGTTTCTCGCTGTCCGGGGCGAGGAAGTCGACCATGTCGGCGAGGCCGTTGGGGAAGTGGAAGGTCTCTTCGCCGATCGAATCGTCGACGGCGGTGCGCAGCACGTACGTGACGCCGGGGACGAGGAACGCGGTGTTGCGCATCTTCGCGCGGACGCCCTCGACGTCGAGCGTGGCGCCGCTCTCGAAGTAGCGCGAGTCGTACCAGTACCGGATCGACGTGCCGGAACTCTCGCCGCGCTTCATCTTCCCGGTGATGTTCAGCCCGGACTTGCGGGTGAACTTGGCCTTCGGGCCGGGCCCGTCGAACACGCCGGGGACGCCGTGCGCGAACGACATCTGGTGGACCTTGCCGTTCTGCTTCACCGTGACGTCGAAGCGGTGCGACAGCGCATTCACCGCCGAAGCGCCGACGCCGTGCAGGCCGCCGGAGGTCTTGTAGCCCGAGCCACCGAACTTGCCACCGGCGTGCAGCCTCGTCAGCACCAGCTCGACACCCGACAAACCGGATTTGGCATGGGTGCCGGTGGGGATGCCGCGACCGTCGTCGTCGACCTGGACGCTGCCGTCGGCGTGTAGGGTGACCACGATCTTCGTGGCGTGACCCGCCACACCTTCGTCGGTCGAGTTGTCCACGACCTCGGCGAACAGGTGGTTGATGCCTCGGCTGTCGGTGGAGCCGATGTACATCCCAGGGCGCTTGCGGACCGCTTCCAGACCCTCGAGATGCGTCAGGTCGTCGGCCCCGTACAGGGTCTCAGCAGTCACTGGGTACTTCTCCTGGAGTCATGGCTCGCGAACTAGCTCGTGGAGGTGGTGTTCAACGCGACACCGTACTGGAGGATATCCGTCCCCTCCGACAGCTTCGTCCTCCCGAGCCTCCGGTGTGGCGGATCACGCCGTCCCGGTGGCCGGGTCACGGCTGGGGAAAGCGGCTTCCTCACGACGTGGATGAGGCGTTATCGTTCCCGGTGTCACAGGGTGACGGGGGGAAGAAGGTGACCGTCGGAGTCGGTCCCACACGCGTCTCGGCCGCACAACGCGTCGTGAGTCTCTGGTATTTCGTGGTGGTCGTCGGTTCGTTCGGCATGCTCGCGTTGTTGCCGGTCGCGCACGCCGCGATCCGGTTGCGGCGCGCTGTTCTCTGGCTGTTCGTCCTGGGTTACGGCGGTATCGCCGTCGGGATGACGTTCCTGCTCGAACGGGCGGCGACGGAGGGCGAGTCGGAGGCGATGCTGTCGTTCGCCTGGCTCTTCGGCACGATCGTCTTCGTCACCGTGGCCTGCGTCCACCTCGCTTTGCTGCGGAAGAAGATCCTCTACCCGCCGCCGACGGCGTGGGTCGAGTCCGGCATGCACTGCGGGTTGTTCTCGATCGACATCGCCGGCTTCGGCCAGGTCGGGCGCAGCAGCGAGATCTTCGTGCGAGTCCGGCGGATGCTCTTCGGCCTGCTGGCCGAAGCCTTCGAGGCCAGCGGGATCGCCTGGGACGCCTGCCTGAAGCGCGACACCGGGGACGGCATGATCGTCGTGGTCCCGCCGCATTTCCCGAAGTTCCGCCTGGTGTATCCGCTGGTTTCCCGGCTGACCGCGGAACTGGCCAGATACAACGTGGTCACCGAGCCCGGCCTGCGGATCCGGGTGCGGGTGGCCATCCACGCCGGCGAGATCGCGCTCGACGAGTACGGCGTGACAGGACGGCCGAAAGTGCTGCTCGCCCGCCTGCTCGATTCCCGGGTACTGCGGGACGCGCTCGCCGCGGCGCCGGACGAGTCACCCGTGGTGGTGCTCGTCTCCGACCGGTTCCACGAGGACGTCCAGGACCAGGGCGGACCCGGTCTCGACACGATGAGCTACCGGCAGGTGCTCGTGCACGAGAAGGAGACCGAGGTCCGCGCCTGGCTGCACGTCCCGGATCCGGTGTCTAGAGCGCTGCCGTGAGGACCTCCAGCGCGCTGTACTGACGGGCGGCGTCGATCCGGTCGACCGGCCCCGCCCAGCGCAGGCCGTGCTGATCGAGCGACGTGCGGTTGTTCGTTGTCACAGCAGGGAAGTGATCCGCATGGATCCGAGTGTGAGCGCGGCCACTTTCCGGGCCGATCAGGTCACCCTTTCGGCTCGCGCCGATGGTCTGGAATACTTCTTGCGCGCGTGAGGTTGAACGCTCAAGCAACGTTAACCCCGGCCCAGGGAGCAGGTCATGCAGTTCGGAATCTTCACGGTGGGCGATGTGACGACCGACCCGACCACGGGGGAGGCGCCCAGCGAGTACGAGCGGATCAAGGCGATGGTGCGCATCGCGCTCAAGGCCGAAGAAGTGGGCCTCGACGTCTTCGCGACCGGCGAGCACCACAACCCGCCCTTCGTGCCGTCTTCGCCGACGACGATGCTCGGCTACATCGCCGCGCAGACGTCGAAGATCATCCTTTCCACTTCGACCACGCTGATCACCACGAACGACCCGGTGAAGATCGCCGAGGACTTCGCGATGCTCCAGCACCTCGCCGACGGCCGCGTCGACCTGATGATGGGCCGCGGCAACACCGGCCCGGTGTACCCGTGGTTCGGGCAGGACATCCGCCAGGGCATTCCGCTGGCGATCGAGAACTACCACCTGCTGCACCGGTTGTGGCGCGAGGACGTGGTCAGCTGGTCCGGCAAGTTCCGGACGCCGCTGCAGGAGTTCACCTCGACCCCGCGCCCGCTCGACGGTGTCCCGCCGTTCGTGTGGCACGGCTCGATCCGGAGCCCGGAGATCGCGGAGCAGGCCGCCTACTACGGCGACGGGTTCTTCGCGAACCACATCTTCTGGCCGAAGGAGCACTTCCAGGGGTTGATCAATCTCTATCGCGAACGGTACGAGCACTACGGGCACGGCAAAGCCGAACAGGCCATCGTCGGACTCGGCGGCCAGGTGTTCCTGCGGCCGAAGTCGCAGGACGCGGTGCGGGAGTTCCGGCCGTACTTCGACAACGCGCCGGTGTACGGGCACGGCCCGTCGCTGGAGGAGTTCACCGAGCAGACACCGCTGACCGTCGGCAGCCCGCAAGAGGTGATCGACAAGACGCTGACCTTCCGCGAGCACTTCGGCGACTACCAGCGTCAGCTGTTCCTGATGGACCACGCCGGACTGCCGCTGAAGACCGTGCTGGAACAGCTCGATCTGCTCGGCGAGCACGTGATTCCGGTGCTGCGCAGGGAACTCGACTCACTTCGTCCGGCGCACGTGCCCGAGGCTCCCACGCACGCTTCTCTTTCGTCAGGGGTGACCGTATGACCACGATCGCCGTCGTGACCGCGGGATTGAGCCGGCCATCCTCGACGCGGCTGCTCGCGGACAAACTCGCCGCGGCGGTTTCTTCCGCGCTGCCGGACGTGGCGATCGAAGTGATCGAACTCCGCGACCTGGCCATCGACGTCACGAAGAACATGTTGACCGGATTCCCTTCCCCGGCCCTGCGCGCGGCCATCGACACGGTGACCGCCGCGGACGGCCTGATCGCCGTGACACCGGTGTTCACCGCGTCGTACAGCGGGCTGTTCAAGTCGTTCTTCGACGTGCTGGACCAGAAGGCGCTCGACGGAAAACCGGTGCTGATCGGGGCCACCGGCGGGACCGAACGGCACTCGCTGGTGCTCGACTTCGCGCTGCGTCCGCTCTTCGCCTACCTTCGCGCCGAGCCTGTCGCGACGGCTGTGTACGCGGCTTCGTCGGATTGGGCGTCTCCAGGGGATCTCGACACGCGGGCTTCGCGGGCGGGGCGTGAGTTCGCCTCGCGGCTGTCCTCGGAGGGGACGGCTGTGGCTCCGGACAGCGGGTTCGTGCCGTTCGAGCAGCTGCTGCGCGCGGGGGAGTGAGCAAGGGACGTGTCCCCAAGGTGGCCATTGGGGACAGCCCTGGAGGCAGGCAGCCGCTCAAGATCCAGAGCTTCAGGGGGTCGGCCAGATCGGCCGGATCTCGATGGTCGCGAACTTCGTGACCGGATGCGTCGACACGAGTTCGATCGCCTCGTCGAGATCGGCGCACTCGATCAGATCGTAGCCGAGGATCTGTTCCTTCGTCTCCGCGAAGGGCCCGTCCGAGACGAGCAGTTCGCCGTCGCGGTGGCGGACGGTGGTCGCGGTGGCCGCGGACCGGAGTCCGCTGCCGGACAAGCGCACTCCGCGAGCGGTCATCTCGTCGACCCACGCCTGTGTCTTCTCGTCCCTCGGTTCGTCGCAGTCGTCCGCGCCCGGGAACGGGGTCCCGCGGATCGGCAACAGGTAGCGCATCAGTCCTCCATCACCAGGGGTTCATCACCCCGACGAACGGTTTCGCGCGAAACAGACAGCTCCCGTGAAAAGGACTCGCGTAGGTCGGACCAGCGCGTTTCCGTCCCGGCGGGCACAATCGACGGAAAGGCGACGGCGAGGAGACGACGGTGGGCATCGGAAAACCCGTGAAGCAGGTCCTGATCCTGATCGCGGGCGGCATTCTCCTGTTGGTCGGCATCGCGCTCCTGGTACTGCCCGGACCGGGGCTGCTGCTGGTGCTCGCGGGTCTGCTCGTGCTGGCCTCGGAGTTCCCCGCGGTGGAGAAGTACGTCGATCCGATCCGCGACAGGGCGATGAAGGCGGCCGAGGACAGTGTCTCGTCTCCGCTGCGCATCGCGGGTTCGGTGCTGGCAGGGCTGGGGCTGCTGGCCGCGGGCGTCGTCTGGGCGCTCGTTCCCGGGCTGCCGCTCGGAGGCTGGAGCACCGGTTCGAGCCTGATCCTGTCCGGGCTCATCCTGTTCGCGTTGCTGATCTGGAGTTACAAGCGGGTGCAGGCCAGGAGGACCGCGAACGCCGAATAACAGCCGGGTGGTCTGGTACCGTGCGGCGCGTGGCCCCCGACTTCCAGCGCGCGCGGCGGCCGGAACAGGTGGAGGCCCGGCGCGCGGCGATCCTCGGGGTGGCACGCGAACTCCTGGCCGAGCGGCCCGTGTCGAGGATCAGTCTGCGGGAACTGAGCGACCGGGTCGGCCTGGCGAAGTCGAATGTGCTGCGGTACTTCGACAGCCGCGAGGCGATCTTCCTGGAAGTCCTCGACTCGATCTGGGTCGCGTGGCTCGACGAGCTCGAAGGCGAACTAGGCGTCCCTGACGCCGCGAAGCCCGGATACGAGCGCGAAGTGCGCGTCGCGACCGTCATCGCGAAGTCGCTCTCGCGGCAGCGCCTGCTGTGCGAGCTGATCAGCACGATGGCCGCCGTGCTCGAACGCAACATCTCCGTGGAGACCGCCCGGGCGTTCAAGACCCGGGCGGGTGAACGGACCGAACGGCTCGCCGAGGTCGTCCGCGACCGGGTCCCGTTGGACGCCGAAGCGGCCGGGCACTTCGCGAAGGCGGTCTTCATCCTTGTCGCGGGACTGTGGCCCTACGCGAACCCAGGCGAGGCCGTGGCGACGGTCCTGGCCGAACGCGGAGCGCCCGCCGGCCACGACATGTTCGTCGACGGATTGACCGAAGGGCTGGCCAATCAGCTGGTCGGTCTCGTCGTTCGCGCAGGTCAGAGCCTCGGGTGAGAGCAAAGGTCCCTTGCTCCCTTCCCGCACGCGCCGGGGCGGCCGGACCTGCTTAAGGTGAGCGGAACCCACTTGCACAAGGAGCGACCATGAGCCCAGGCGGCACTCTCACCCTCGGCGATCTCACCGTGAGCCGGATGGGCTACGGCGCCATGCGGCTGTCCGGCCCCGGCATCTGGGGGCCGCCAAGCGATCGCGAAACCGCGGTCGCCGTCCTCCGCGAGGCCGTCGAGCTGGGCGTGACCCATATCGACACCAGCGACTTCTACGGTCCGCACACGGTCAACGAGCTGATCCGCGAAGCACTGCACCCGTACCCGGACGACCTGCACATCGTCACGAAGGTCGGCGCGAAGCGGACCCCGGATAAGGGCTGGCCTTCGGCGCTGTCGCGGGAGGAACTGACCTCCGCGGTCCACGACAACCTGCGCAACCTCGGCGTCGACGTGCTCGACGTCGTCAACCTGCGGCTTGCGGGGGAGCACGGCGTCTTCCCGATCCCGGTCTCGATCACGGAGCCGTTCGAGGTGCTCGCCGAGTTGCGGCAGCAGGGCCTGATCCGGCACCTCGGCCTGAGTCACGTCTCGGCGGAGCAGGTCAAGGAGGCCCGCGCCATCGCGCCAGTCGTCTGCGTGCAGAACGAGTACAACGTCGCGAACCGTGCCAACGACGGCCTGCTCGACGCCCTCGCGGCCATCAGCGTCCCGTTCGTGCCGTACTTCCCGCTCGGCGGGTTCACGCCGTTGCAGTCCGGCGTGCTCGACGACTGCGCCCGCCGGGTCGACGCGACGCCGATGCAGGTCGCGCTCGCGTGGCTGCTGCGGCGGTCGCCGAACATCCTGGTGATCCCGGGCACGTCCTCGCTGCCGCACCTGCGTGAGAACGTCGCCGCCGCGAAACTGGAACTGCCCGCGGACGTCGTCGCGGACCTCGACGCCCTCGCCTAGCGGGTAGTGAACCCAAGCCTCCTTCGCTACCCTCAAGGAGAGGCGGGCTCGCCACAGTCGTCTGACATCTTTCTCGACTGTCCACAAGGACGCCTCCAGGGCTACGGTGCCCGATTTGGGCGTTTTTCGACCGGGTCGTGAGTGGAAAAGAGGGTTCTAGCCCTGAATTTCACTCACGACCCCAGTCGAAAAACGTACATAAACGCATCAAATGGACATTCAGCGGCCGGATGATGTCCTTTGTGGACACTTGACGCTCAAGACACCTGTCATCCGTTCCCGTCGGAAGTCCAGTTCGAAGCACCAAAAGCGCCACCGACCAGCGGCGATGCGACTTTGCCGGAACCCTGACCCTCAAGGCCGCTAAGGAGGCCTTCACGGACCTTTCAGAGGACATCCCGGCGCCGCAGCAGCCAGCCGCCGGTACCGGCGAAGACCACCAGGTATCCGGCCACCACCAGCGTCGCCTGGGAGACGCCGACGAGTTCCCCGACGCCTGGCGTCGCACCCGAAGCGCCGAGCGACGCGGCCAGCGAACCGGCGTTGGCCCCCGGCAAAGCCAGCTGGAGCGTGCCGACCCAGTCCACCAGCGGGGCCGCGACCCCGAACAACAGGTTCTGGACCACCAGCAGCCACACCAGACCGAGCCCGATCGGCAGCGCCACCCCGCGCATCGCGATGGCGAGCATCGCGCCGAGGGCCGCCCAGGTCATCGCGATCAGCCAGCCGGCGCCGATCCCGGTGACGATCTCCCCGAACGCGGGCCAGTTCATCGGCTCGCCTTCCGAAGAGGCGATGAGCGCGCTCGTGACCGCGCCGGTCGCGAAGCTCGTGAGCACGACGGTCAGTGACGCGACGGCCAGTGCGAACAACTTTCCACTGTAGACGGTCAGTCGTGAAGGTCCTTGTGTCAGCACGGTTTTCCACGTGCTCCAGCCGTACTCGGTGCCGACGGCCAGCACGCCGAGCACCAGCAGGATCGCCCCGAGGAAAACCGGCAGCCCGCCGATCGCGTTGCCGACCAGATTCGACGGCGCCGTCGCGGCCAGTCCGCGATCCGTACCCGGCGCCCCACTCGACGAACCCGCCGCGCCCGCGAGCGGCAGCAGATAGGTGAAGGTCAGGCCGAGTACGACCGCGATCCCCAGCATGGACCAGTTCGCCGGACGCCGGACGAGTTTCGCCAGCTCGGCGGTGCAGCTACCCCACATGACCTGACACCTCTCCGGTGAGCTCGAAGAAAACCTGTTCCAGATCGCGTTCGCGGACATGCAATTCACGTACCGCGATCCCTTCCGTGACGAGTTCGCGGTTCAACCACGACGCGCGCTCCGGGGCCACGGTCAGATCGAGCCCGGTCCCGTTCGCGCGCACGTTCTCCGCGCCGATCCAGCGCCGCACCAGTTCGGCGGCGCGCACGTGCTCGTCGGTCTCGATGTGCAGCACCGTGCCGCCGCGGAGTTCGGCGACCGTGTTCTCCGCGACCAGCCGTCCGTGCGAGACGACGCCGACGCGGTCGCAGATCTGCTGGACCTCGCCCAGCAGATGACTCGACAGCAGCACGGTGCGGCCTTCCGCGCCGAGCCGCCGGATCAGCACGCGCATGTCGGCCCTCCCGGCCGGGTCCAGCCCGTTGGTCGGCTCGTCGAGGATCAGCAGCCGCGGATCCTTCAGCAGCGCCGCCGCGACGCCCAGCCGCTGCTTCATGCCGAGGGAGTAGGCCGAGTACCGGTCCTTGCCGCGATCGGCGAGGTCGACCATCGCGAGCACCTCGCCGACGCGAAGCGGATCCGTTCCGCTGTACCGGGCCAGCACCTTGAGATTGTCCGAACCGGACAGGTACGGGTAGAAGCCGGGCGATTCGATCAGCGCGCCGACCCCGCTGACCTCGCCGCGATCGCCGGGTGGCCTGCCGAACAGCCGCACGCTGCCGGAGGTCGGCCGGACGAGGCCGAGCAGCATCCGCAACGTCGTCGTCTTGCCGGCGCCGTTCGGGCCGAGGAAGCCGTAGATCTCGCCGGGCAGGACGGTCAGTTTCATCCGGTCGACGGCGAGGTGCTCGCCGTACCGTTTCGTGAGTTCGTCGGTGTCCACGGGAAGGTTCATGGTGACGAATGGTGTCCCGCGGGAGGCCTTCGGCACATCCGTTCCCAGGCGGCACCCGGCGTACGTCCTCGGACGTAGTGCGTGGCCGGAATCCTGTGATATCCGTCGAAAACACCGGTACCGAAGACCGCGGTGACGATCATAGGCTCGGCCGCGTGTCCAAAGTCCTCTTGATTCTCCACGTGCTCGCCGCCGTCATCGCGGTCGGTCCGGTCACCGTCGCGGCGAGCATGTTCCCCGCCGCCGCGCGGAAGGCGTTCGCCGAACCGGGTTCCGGACTGTCGGTGCCGCGTGCGCTCAACCGGATCTGCCGGGTCTACGCCGTCTTCGGATTGGCGGTGCCGTTCTTCGGGCTGGCGACGGCGGGCAGCATGCGGGTCTTCGGCGACCTGTGGGTGATCGCGTCGATCGTGCTCACCGCCGCGGCCGCCGGTGTACTGGCGTCTCTGGTCCTGCCGGGGCAGAACGCGATCCTCGCCGCGCTGGACACCGAGCCGCCCTCGGAACCGCTCACGGCGGGGCGGGTGGCGATGTACACCGGGATGTTCAATCTGCTCTGGGCCGTGGTGACGGTGCTGATGATCGTGCGACCAGGGTCCACCACCGGCGCCTGATGGCTCCGGACCGTTTCCGGTCCGGAGCCATCGAGCTTTGCCTACGCGCTCAGTAACTGATTGAAGAACGACCGGTAGCGGCGCAACGCGATCCGCAGGTCTTCGGTGGCCGGTTCACCGTGGCTCCACGCGGATTCCAGTTCCTTCTTGTGATCCGCGAAGGTCGTGGCCAGATTCTGGATGACGAGGGCGACGAGTTCGTCGGCCTCCCTGACCGCCCGCTGCGGGTCGTCCACAAAGGCCGTCTGGATGCCCTGCCAGCTCTCGCGGAACCTGTCCACGTCGACGTTGTCGAACAACGTCTGCGCCTCGTCTTCGTCGGTGCGCCCGGAATCGTCGGCACGTCCGGAATCGGTGGCCACCAGGTCCTCGGTGCTCAAGGCCTGCCCGGTGTCACGGTCGCGACCGTCAGTGATCCGTTCCTCGTCGGGTCGTTCCGTTCCCTCGGTTTCCAGGGGCCTGCTTTCCATGGCTTTCCGCTCCTTCGCCGCCGTCTTTCAACAGATCTTCGAACACTTCGCGGTAGTGCTTCATCGCTTCACGCATGTCCTCTGTGGACATTTCCGATTCCCGATGACGCTCCAGCGTGTCGTGCCCGGCGCGGTAGTGCCGCAACGCGTTCGCGTGCCGGACGGACAGATCCGCGAGCTGCTGGTCGTATCCCTCGGTCGGGTAGCCGCGCTCGGCCATCAAGGAGACCAGTACCCGGTCCGCCTCGACGACGGCGCCGGACGGGCGGTCGACGAACTGTTCCTGGATCAGCGCCCATTCCTGCGCGTATCGATCCTTTGTGGACTCGGGCAGCGGACGGATGTCGAGATCCGAATGGCGTTTCACCCGCGACGAGAGCTCACGTTCCGCTTCACGCGGGTTTTCGTGTTCCTTGACGGCCCGGTCGTATTCGGGCCCGAACGTCTCCTGCAAGCGACGCTTGCGTTGGCCAGCGATGACGAACCAGGCCACCGCTCCCAGCGCCAGGATCGCGGCGATGACGATGATGATGACCAACCACGTGGGCATCGTTATCTCCTCCGGATATCTGCCGGTCAACCCCCGACGGGCCATGGGTTCCCCGGTGTTGTCAGCCGAAAACCCTTATGCCGCAAGAAGTTTTGGATATTAGGCCGGATGGCGCAGTGAACGCCGCCGGTTCGCCGTCATCCGGGAAGGCGGCGCGCGCCTGGTTGGGCCATTCGGCGGAAGTCGTGAGGCTTGCTAACCAAGCATCCCTCTTTCGGGTGCCACCGATGACTCAGTGTAGGTAATAACTCCCGATCATTGCTCCGTTGTGGCACTATTGCCCCGTTCGCAGGAAGAGGGCCTGTGAACAGAGGGGGCCGCCGGAATGGGGCTGCCTGGTACGACAAAGAAAGATCATCAGGGGAGGAGATCGTCAAATGTCGACGCCTACGGACGTCAAGGACCCCATCGGCGAGGAGGAGCCGCTCGACCCGGCTCAGCCCAAGCCCGACCTGCCGCAACACGAGCACGGCCCGGACTGTGAGCACTACCGCGACAGGTTGCTGGAATGCTCGGGCGGCTGTGTGCAGACCCCGCCGCCCACTTCCTGATTCAGGGTATCGCGGCGGGGGGGGGGGGGGGGGGGGGGGGGGGGGGGGGGGGGGGGGGGGGGGGAGGGGGGGGGGGGGGGGGGGGGGGGGGGGGGGGGGGGGGGGAAAAGCAGGGCAG
>NZ_JBVJCE010000020.1:84256-143980 GCF_055588925.1 Amycolatopsis sp. NPDC041971
GTGGTTGCTCGGCTACCGACACCCCCCCCCCCCCCCCCCTCCCCTCCTTCCCCCCCCCCCCCCCCCCCCCCCCCCCCCCCCCCCCCCCCCCCCCGCTTCGGCTACTAAGTGTGTTGTCATAGTTCGGTGGCTGTGATTGAGCTGAAGCAACTTGACGTCATCCGCGAAGCTCGGGAATTGCACCGAGCCGGCGTCGATGCGGCGTGCTCGGCCCGTCAGCGCGAAGGTGTCCGGCTGCTCCGCCGAGGCCTGGCGCTGCTTGATTCGATTCGGCCGGTCGCCGCCGAACACCACGATGACTGGCTGGCGACCAGGATCCGCCTCACCTGCACCATCGTGGCGCTTTCGTCCGAAACCGCGGGTGAGGTCACGGCCGGCATCGCCGGCCTCGATGAGGTTCGGCTCCTGCTCGAATCCGTGTCCGATCCGCTTCTGCGTGCCGAACTCGGAGGACAGCTGGACCACAATTACGCCCTTCTGCTCATGGCCGCGGGCCGGAATGAAGAGAGCCTGGCCTATTTCGATTCGTCCATCGGACAAAAGAATGTCGCCCTGGCATCCGCTGAGGACCCGACTCCGCTGCTGGGGCCATATCTGGGCACATTGGCGACACGCGGCTTGGCCAATACTCGATTGGGCGACGTTCGCAAGGCGCGTGATGACTTGACGCGGTCCATCGAGCTTGCGGAGCAGCATGATCTCAAGGCGCAGGCCGCCGACGTGATGAGGCCGCTCGGCTCACTGGAACTCAGGGTGGGGAACGTGCCCGCGGCACTGCGCGTCTTTACCAAGGGCGAACACATTTATCGTGCGCTCGACATGACGGTTCCCCCGCTCCTGCGGCTCGCGCAAGCCCAGGCGTTGCTGACGGCGGGGCTCGCCGAGGAAGCCGGAGAACACCTCGATGAGGTGCTGCCGACGATGCTCGCGCAGCGAAGTATCAGCCGCGATCTCGCCGATGTGGAGTTGTTCCGCGCGTCCGCGGCGCTGATGACCGACGACCTCGAGCTCGCGCGAACCTATGCCGCTTCGGCCCGGCGGCGAACGCTGCGCTGGGGCTGCCAGACCTGTGTCGCCAACGCGACCATCGTCTGCCTTCGCGCCGACGTGCAGGAGGCCTTGCGCACCAACGAAATCCCACCCAGCCTGACCTCCCGCGCGTTGCGTGCGGCGAATGGGATGCCGATGCCGCGGCTCGCGGATCAGGCGGCGCTGGCGCGGATGCTGGCCGTCCGGGTGGAGCTGCGGAAGGGGAAACGCAAACGCGCCGCCGAGCTGCTCGCGCGGATTCCGCGGCCGGGGCGGTTGACCTCCGTCGATTACCGGATGCTGCGCAGGCTTTGCCGTGCGGAACTCGCGGTGGCCAAGGGCGACAAGACCAAGGCGCTGGCGGAGATCCGGGCGGGACTCACCGAACTCGACCGGGTGCGCGACCGGATGGGCGGCCTCGAACTGGTGTCCGGGACGGCGCTGCACGGCAGGGAGCTGGCGGACCTGGCCGTCAAAATCGTGCTGGAGCGAGCCGACGCCGCCCGGTTGTTCAGCTGGACGGAACGAACCCGCGCGCAAAGCTACCGGTACGAACCAGTTGTGGCGAGCGATCCGGAGCTCGTCCAGCGGATCGGTGAGGTGCGGGGGCTCGATCAGGCCGTCCATCAGGCGCAGCACGACGGTCATCCAACGGCCGCGTTGCGCGCGAAGCACGCCGAGCGGTTGCGCGAGGTGCATCGGCTCGGATGGCATACGGGGCGCTGGGGCAGGCCGCGGCCGATCGCGCGGCTCGCCGAGGTCGCCGACGAACTGGGCGAGTGCGCGCTGGTGAGTTTCGCGTACTCGGGGGACGACCTGGTGGCGATGGTCGTCGTCGAGAGGCGGTGCGAACTGGTGCGGCTCGGCTCGGCGGAGCGGGCGGCTGAGTCCGCGCGCATGTTGAACGTCGATCTCGACGCCCTCGCGCCCGATCGGCTGCCCGCTCCGCTGGTCCAGTCCGTGCTCGGATCGGCGCGGAAACAGGCCGAACGACTCGACGTCCAGTTGATCCGGCCACTGGAACACCTGCTCGGTGACCGTGGCCTGGTCGTCGTCCCGACCGGACCGTTGTTCGCCGTCCCCTGGGGAGTGCTGCCGGCGCTGCGGTCGCGGCCGATCGTCGTCGCTCCGTCGGCGACGGCGTGGCTGGGCGCGGAGCGCTCCGCGGTGTCACGCGCGCGGAAAGTCGTCCTCGTCAGCGGTCCTGGCCTGGTCGGGACCAGGGGCGAGCTGGACAAACTCGCCACGCATTACCGCACCGCGCGCACCTTGACCGGATCCGACGCGACCGTGACGTCGGTGCTGCGCGCGCTGGACGGTGCGAAGCTCGCGCACATCGCCGCGCACGGCGCGCACGAGCCCGAGAACGCCTTGTTCTCCCGGCTGGAACTGGCCGACGGGACACTTTTCGCGCACGAGATGGCCGGGCTTGCGCAACCGCCGTCGCAAGTCGTCTTCGCGGCGTGCGAATTGGCGTTGAACCGGATCCGGCAGGGCGACGAGGTGCTCGGTTTCGCCAGCGCGTTGCTCGCGAGCGGTTCGCGGACGGTGATCGCGCCGCTGAGCCGAGTCGGTGACGAGGCCGCGGCGGCGGCGATGGACGATTACCACCGCAGACTCGCCGAAGGGGCCGGACCGGCAACGGCTTTGGCGGACACCATCGCCGTTGACCCGTTCCGGCGACCGTTCGTCTGTTTGGGTGCGGGCTGATCCACCGGCTTGACAACCCCTGTTCGATCTTCACGACTCCAAGTGCCCGGTTGGTTACTCTTGACCAAGTCGTCTGAACCAATTATGGTCTAGACCACATCCGGCTGCTCGGCGCAGCGGCGGATGTGTCCCAACCTTCAGTGGTTTTCGCCCGTCGCGGCCGGAGGAACCTCGAGTCCGCGGACGTTCCCCGATCGGCAGGCGGCGGGTGCAGAGATGGGAAAGGGGTAGGCATGAGCTTCAAACGACGGCTTTTGACCCTGGCGGCGGGTGCGGCGATGGTGCCGGCGGCGCTGGTCGCGATCCCGGCGGGCACCGCCAACGCGCACGGCTACGTTTCCTCGCCTGCGAGCAGGCAGGCACAATGCGCCCAGAACACGGTTTCCTGTGGCTCCATCAAATGGGAACCGCAAAGTGTCGAGGGCCCCAAGGGGCTCATGAGCTGCAACGGCGGTGTCGGCCGTTTCGCGGATCTCAACGACGACAGCAAGGGCTGGAAGGTGCATTCCCTCGGCCGTAGCACCACCTTCCGGTGGACGCTGACGGCTCGCCACCGCACCAGCACGTGGGAGTACTTCGTCGACGGCGCCAAGGTCGCGAGCTTCAACGACAACGGCGCGCAGCCGGGCGCCACGGTCACGCACAGCGTGAACCTGCAGCAGAGCGGGCGACACAAGATCCTCGCCCGCTGGAACGTCTACGACACGGCGAACGCGTTCTACGCCTGCATCGACGCCAACATCAGCTAGGTGCCGGGTCTCGTGAGCGGTAGGGGCGGTCTTTCCGTCCTTACCGCTCGCGAGGCTTTTATGTCAGGCTCACCTTATGAGCGATGACGAACGCGACGGGGTCAAGCTGACCAATCTCGACCAGCCGTTGTTCGAGGGCGCGACGAAACGCGACCTCGTGGACTATCTGGACGCCGTCGCGGACCGCATCCTCCCGGTTTTGGAGAACAGGCCGCTTTCGGTGATCCGCATCCTGCGCGGCCAGGACCCGTTCATGCAGAAGAATCTGCCCAAGTACACACCCGAGTGGGTGAAGCGGTCCGAGATCTGGGCGGAGACGTCGAAACGACAGGTGTCGTACGCCCTGTGCGACGACCGCCGGACACTCCTGTGGTTCGCGAACCAGCGCGCCGTCGAGTATCACCCGACGCTGATGACCGCGGACGCCGACGCGGGTCCGACCCATCTCGTACTGGACCTCGACCCGCCCGCGGGGGACGATTTCGCGCACGTCGTGAAGGCCGCGTGGCTGGTGCGCCAGGCCCTCGACGACTGCGGCCTCGCCGGGGCGGTGAAGACCAGCGGTTCCAAGGGAGTGCACATCTTCGTCCCGTTGGCGCCGGGGCAAGGCTTCGAAGACGTCGCGGCCGCGACCCGCGCGCTCTCCGCCCGCGCGGAGCAGGTGGACCCGTCTCTCGCGACGACCGCGTACATCGTGGAAGACCGCGAGGGAAAGGTCTACCTCGATTCGACGCGGGCGGGCGGTAACACGGTCGCGGCGGCGTACAGCCCGCGGCTGCGACCGGGACTGACGGTGTCGTTCCCGGTGGCCTGGGACGATCTCGAAAACGTGGTCCCCGCCGATTTCACCGTCCACACGGCGCCCGGTCTCCTGGCGGACAAGGATCCGTGGGCCGAATCGATGCCCGCGCCGCAGACGCTGCCCGCGGACCTCGTCGAACAGGGGCACACGATCCCCATCGCGCGCGTCGTGGCGATGCACGAAGGTAAACGCCGGGCACGTTCGCGTGCCCGCAAGGACTGACACCGACGACGGCACCGAGTTTTGCCTACCTTGGACCGCGCCGGGGAGGGCGAAGGTGCTGGGGGCCGGGACGCGCGGCTGGAGAGCCCGCGGGTTTCCCGTGCGCACCAAGACTTCTTCGCCGAGAACTACGTGGGTATCCGAACCGATCGCTTCGTCGCGTCCGTATCCCGCCGGCCCACGCGGACCGCGGGCGCCGCGGGCCGCCCGACGGGGAGGAGCCGGACGTCGCCCGAGCGTTCTCTTCCCGGCTCCTCCTCGGTGACGAACCGCAGTGCCCCGGTGACCTCGCGGGTCACCATCCGCGCGCCGTGCCACCCGGCGGGGACCCAGCCGACGCGCAGTTCACGGCGTACCTTCTCGGCCCGTTTGACGTGGCGGGCGAACGAATGCCGCCGGATGACGCGTCCGCGCGCGACTTGGCCCGCGCGGGCGTCCTCCGGGTCGACGTCGAGCCACAGCAACCGGATGGGCCGTCGGCTCAGCAGGCCGAGCAGGGCCAGCAGCCCGCGGGTGGTCGCGCGGGTCGACGGCTCGTGCACGACGAGCGGGCCGCCGTCCGCCAGCGCGAACCGGACCACCCGCGCGCGATGCCACAGGTGGACCAGTGGCCGATAGCACCGGTACGGCACCACGGCGGGCAGCCGTTCGCGCAGCCGCGCGCGGACCTGGTCGGAATCGAGCACCGGTATCGCGCCGGTCGCCGCCCGGGACAGCAGGGTGGTCTTGCCCGCCCCGGGAATCCCGGCGACCACGAGCAGATCGCGGCGGCCGAGCTGGAATGCGATGCGATCGGTCATAAGGCCTCAACGACCCGGCCGAGGGCAAAGGTTCCGTTACTTTCATCCGTACAGGTCAGGCCGTCACACGCGTCCCCGGCACGACCGTCTTGTCCGGCAGCAGCGTCCCGCCCTTGGTGAGCCACGCGACGCCGAACGCGAGGATCGCCACCGACTCCAGCCACAGGGCCGGGTACAGGGACCTGGTCTCCGCGTCGAAGACGAGGCCGCAGAGCACGATCAGCGCCAGGCACACCAGCATGACCACGCCCGAGGCGACGTAGAGCCGGTTCCGTTCGGATTTGCGGCCGCCGGGGATCTCCTTGTCCGACTTGGTGAACAGCACGATGCAGAAGAACGCCAAGGTGAGGAAGAAGACCGCGGCGAAACCGAGGTGCAACAGGCCGATGATCTCGTCGGTGCGGTCACCGTTCGACGGTGTGGTGGGGAAGAGTGCCACCCCGACCGCGGCCACCGCCGCGATGTTCCCGGCGATGTCGTCGACGCGGCCGTAACCCCGGTA
This sequence comes from Amycolatopsis sp. NPDC041971, assembly GCF_055588925.1. NCBI lineage: Bacteria > Bacillati > Actinomycetota > Actinomycetes > Pseudonocardiales > Pseudonocardiaceae > Amycolatopsis > Amycolatopsis sp. NPDC041971. The sequence continues at coordinate 90,071 of NZ_JBVJCE010000020.1, forward strand.
GGACCACAGGAAGACGCCGATGGCGCACATGACGCCGACCCAGACGTCGCGCATTCCCGAGTAGTAGTAACCGCTGATCGAGTTGAGCAGGCCGCCGCCGTCGACGACCAGCTTCCCGAAGATCAGCACGAAGGGCAGCCCGGTCCCGAGGAAACCTATGGCACGCCGCAAGAACAGGTAGTTGTGGACGAGGTTGTCGGACGCCGTTCGCGGGCTCATGGTCGCCTCCGTGCTCAGTGCTTTCCGCTACCGAGGAGTATCGACCACCTGAGCACTGGAAATGACGGTTCGTGACGACGTTGAGACCGTGTGTTATCGAATTGCTCGCTAGGCGGTCTCCAGTACGACAGCCGCGACGTAGCCGCCCATCCCGATCGACGTCTTGACGGTGAGCCCGCTCTCCGGCCGGGACGGTCCGTCCATCAGTCGCGGATGCCCCTCCGCCACCGGTTTCGGCGCCGGGACCAGATCCCGTTCCGCCGCGAGGCAGATCGCCGCGATCTCGGTCAGCGCGCTGCCCGACTGGCTGTGCCCGGTCAGCGGTTTGATCGAGTAGATCTCGGTCTCCCGGGGAAAGACCGCTTCGAGGATCTGGGATTCCGTGCGGTGGCAGAGTTTCGTGCCTGTCCCGTGCGCGTTCAGGTAGCGGACGTCCGACGCCGCGGCGCCGGCGTTCTCCAGTGCCCCGGTCACCGCCGCGACCGCGTTCGTCGGATCGGGGTCGAGCGCCATCGCGTTGTGCGCCTCATGGGTCATGGCGCCGCCGCGCAGGGTCGCGTACGCGTCGGTCTTCCGCTGGGTCAGCACCACCGCGACCGCGGCCTCGGAGAAGGTGAAACCCCTTGTGCCCTCTTGGAAAGGACGGCACGCCTCGAGCGGGGGCACGTCGGTGATCGCCACCCCGCAATGCACGAAGTTGCGCACCATCGGCCTGGTCGCGGACAGATCGGTGGTGACCACCACCACGTCGTCGGCCATTCCCGCGTCCAGCCACATCTTCGCGGTGAGCACCGCGGCGCTGCCGGTCGCGCACATCGCGGACGTGGCCATCGAGGGGCCGTGGAAGCCGAACTCCGACATCAGCGTGGCGATCGGGGTCGAGGGCATCATGCCGATGAACTCGCGCCGGTACATGAGCTTCTCGCCGAGTTCGTTGAGCCTGTCCCAGGTTCGCAGGTCTTCGCGGACGCCGCCGGAGATGACGCCGACGCGGCGTCCTGGCGACCAGCCTCGCGCGACGGCGTCCGCGATCGCTTCCCGTGCCGCGGCGAGCAGGGCACGGGCGTGCAGACTGCCGTCCCTCGCTTCGCCACCCTCGGGCACGTGCGCCACCCAACCCGGCAGATCCGGGGTTTCCCCGAAGCCATCGGTGAATTGGGCGCAGGGGACGCCTCCAGCGAGGCCCTCCCACAGTGCTTCGCGCCCCCAGCCGTAGGCGGTTACGGCGCCGATGCCGCAGATGTCTGTTTTGCTCCGCACGTGTTTCCCTTCAACTACATTCTGTCAACGCTGGGATGGAATGGCCGTACCGATCAGCTGTCCGAGGGGGACGGCTACGTCGATTTAGTGATCTAATCGGAAGCTACATCAGTCGAGTAGGGGGTTTGGATCAGATGGATCCTGACGATCTCGACGGTGGGACTCCCGACACCCACCGGCCTTCGGATCAGGATTCCTCGCCAGCGAACGGCACCGCGACCCGCACGGTGGGAAAAACCGACCGGCACGCGTCACTGGTCCGTCTGCTGACCGAGTTGTCCGCCGAGAGGGATCACCGCGGCGAACCCGCGCTCGCCTTTCTCGGCAAGGGGTACCGCCTTTTGGAGCAAAAGTCCGACGGCGGCGCTTTGGGAACGCAATATCTCACGATGGTCGAAGCGAGCCCTTATGGGATCTGCGTCCATCAACGGGGCAAAGTCGTGTTCGTGAACTCGGCCACCATGCGCTTCGTGGGAGCGAAGGTGTCGACCGAGATCATCGGGATGCACATCACGGATCTGGTCGACGCGGGCTCGCAGGACGCGCTGCTGGCGCGGATCGGTTCGCTGGCCTCGCGCGGCTCGTTCAGCGAACCGACCGAGATGACGCTGCGGACCCTTCAAGGCCGCGGCGTCGCCGTCGAATCCCAGGCGGTGCTCACCACCTGGGAGGGCAAACCCGCGTATCAGGTGATCATGCGCGACCTGACCACGCAGAAGGCGGCCGAGGCGGGTCTGCGGTTTCAAGCCGCGCTGGTCGGCCACGCGAGCGACGCGATCATCGCGACCTCGCCCGACGGGCTGGTGACGAGCTGGAACCCGGCGGCCGAGGCCGTCTACGGACACGACCTCGACGAGGTCATCGGTGCCCCGGTGGCCGAGGTCGTCGGCGCGCCGATGAGCCCGCGGCAGGTCGTCGCGGCGGGCGGTGTCGTGCAGGCGACGCATTTCAGCGCCGACGGAACGGCGCTGGCGGTGCGCGTCTCCGCGGCCGAAATGTTCGACGGTTACGTGCTGCTGTGCGCCGACGAGACCGCGCAACGCCGGGCCGAGGCCGAATTCGCGACCGTCGTCGAAACACTCGACGAAGGGGTGCTGCTGGTCGGCCCCGGCGGGCGGATCGAACTGGCGAACTCCGCCGCGCACCGGATCGCCGGTGTTCCGCCGGGCTCCCTGGTCGGCCTGGAGAGCCGGACGCTGCGACTGCACGACGAGCACGGCGCCCCGGTGCCCGTCGACGACCTGCCGTCCGCGCGCGTGCGGCGGTCTGGGAAGGTCGAGACCGGGCGGGTACTGCAGATCCGGCGGCGCGACGGCGCGCATCGGTGGCTTTCGCTGACCTCCGGTCCGCTGATGGCGCCGGGTCAGAGCGTGCCCTCGGTGCTGACGTCCTTCGCCGACATCACCGAACGCCGGGCCATCAGCGAACGGCTGGCCTACGAGGCCACCCACGACCCGCTGACCAGGCTCGCGAACCGCACGCTCGCGCTCGACCGCCTGCGCCGCACGATCGCCGATCCGGCGCGCACGACCACCGTGATGTTCATCGACCTCGACAAGTTCAAGATCATCAACGATTCGCTCGGTCATACCGTCGGCGACCAGGTGCTGCGCATCGTCGGCGACCGGCTGAGGGCCGCCGCCGGCCCTTCGGACCTGGTCGGCCGACTCGGCGGGGACGAGTTCCTGGTCATCACCACCGGTTATACCGAAGCCGCCGAAGTGCGGGCGTTGGCCGATCACCTTCAGCGACGACTCGCCGAATCGCTCACCGTGCACGGCCGCGAACTGCATATCAATACAAGCATCGGAATAGTGATCGCCGAATCCGGCGATACCCGCAGCGCCGACGAATTGCTGGAAGACGCCGATCTGGCGATGTATCAGGCCAAGACATTCGGACCCGGCCGCTATGCGTTCTATGCGCCGATCATGCGTAAACGGGTGCAGGACCGTTTCGCCTTGGAGCAGGATCTGCGGAACGCCGTCGCGGAAGGCCTGATCGAGACCGTTTATCAGCCCGTCGTCGATTTGCGGACCGGTGCCATGGTCGCGGTGAAGGCGAAGTCCTGTTGGAATCACCCTGTCCGGGGACCGATCGATCCGGCGGAATTGGCCGAGATAGCCGACGACGGCGATCTTTTGACGGTCATCGGGGCGGAGGTGCTCGCCAAGGCCGCCTGCGAGATCTCTCGATGGCGTGCCGATCATGGTGTGCACTGTAATGTGAATGTGAGCCTGTCGGCCCGCCAACTGGGCGATCCCACCTTACTGCAAGTGGTTCAGACAACGCTGGAACACGCGGGGCTGGGGCCGCAGGACCTGAGCCTCGACGTCGACGAGACGGCGTTGAAGGACGCGGCCGACGCCGTCGACGCGCTGCGGAAGACCGGGGTCCGGGTGACCGCGGAACGATTCGGCGCCGGGTACTCGTCACTCGCCCAGCTGTGCCGCCTCGACCTGAACGTGATCGAGATCGACCGTTCGTTCGTCGCCGATCTCGGGAGATCGAGCGACGCCGAGCCGATCGTCGCCGGGATCATGGCGATGGCGCACGCCGTCGACCTCGTGGTGGTGGCCGAAGGGGTCGAGACCGCGCGGCAACTGGAACTCCTGCACGAACTCGGCTGCGATTGGGCGAAAGGGCCGCTGGTGGCACGACCGGGTCCGGTGGACGCCCTGAAATCCGCGTACGAGCACGTCGTGCGGTGAAGTGGACGCGACCAGTACGGGCATCGGCGGCGGGGTAGCGCGTTTAGTCGACTAACTGCGGCTTGAGTACATGAAGGACTCCTTGCTTGCGCCTAGGTACATGAAGGGGGCCTTCACGTACTGGGAAGGCGCGAAGGTCGAACTTCCTCGGCTGGGCCGCGTGAAGGGGCTTCACCGACCGGCGGCCATCGCGAGACGCGCGTCCAGCCGCGCAGTTAGTCGACTGACTGCGGAACGTTGCCGCTGACCTGCGGGTTCTCGCGAAAGTGATAGCAAAGGTCCCTTGCTCCCGCCGCCTCGCCTTGTCTCTGTACCTACTGGTATGTACGGTGCGGAGGTGGACAAGAGGGAACAGCTCATCGAGAGCACTCGAGAGCTCCTGTGGGAGCGCGGTTACGTCGGCACCAGCCCGAAGGCGATCCAGGAGCGGTCCGGCGCCGGCCAGGGCAGCATGTACCACCATTTCCAGGGCAAGTCCGAACTCGCGCTCGCCGCGATCGGCCGCAGCGCCGAGGGTCTGCGGGCCAAGGCGGAGGCCGAGTTCTCCGGTCCGGGCACGGTCGTCGAGCGCATCGCCGTCTACCTGCGCCGCGAGCGCGACGTGCTCAAGGGCTGCCCGGTCGGCAGGCTCACCCAGGATCCCGACGTGATGGCCGACGAGGACCTGCGCAAGCCGGTCGAGGAGACCTTCGGCTGGCTCACCGGCCGTCTCGCCGAGCTGCTCGACGAAGGCCGCGCGGCCGGCGAACTCGAAGCCGCGCTCGATCCGCTCGCCACGGCGACCGCGCTGGTCGCGGTGGTACAGGGCGGTTATGTCCTCGCCCGTGCCTCCGGATCCCCGGACGTATTCGCGAAAGCCATCGACGGCGCCCTCGGGCTGCTCGCCACCAAGGAGAACTGACATGCCCTTCGTCCGCATCGACGCCATCGGGACCGACAAGCTCGAAGCTCTCGGCAACGCCGTCCACGACGCGATGGTCGACACGCTCGGCATCCCGGCCGACGACCGCTTCCAGGTCCTCAACGGCCAGAGCACCTTGAAATACGACGACTACCTGGGGATCCACCGCGACGACGGGGTCGTGTTCGTCGCGATCACCATGCGGCCGGGGCGCACCGACGAGCAGAAGAAGGCGCTGTACCGGCGGATCGCGGAGCTCGCCGAGGAGTACTCGGGCACCGAGCCGCGGAATGTGCTCGTGACCATCAACGAGACGGAGCTCGTCAACTGGTCGTTGGGGAACGGCGAAGCGCAATACGCGTGATCACGCGACCTCGGCGGGTGTGGCGGCGAAGACGTGCTGCTCCAGCAGCCACCAGGTATCGCGTCCGAACGACCACGTCAGCAGCCCGAGCGCGCCCAGCGTGACCACGAAACCGGCCCAGAGCGGCAAGATCGTCGAAGCCGCCAGGACCAGCGCGATGCCCTGCACCGCCGCGACCGCCTTGCGCGCCATGCTCGGCGGCAGCGGCGTGTTCAGCCACGGCCACAGCCTGCTGGCGGCGACGAAGGCGTAGCGCATCGCGCCGATCATGAGCACCCACGGGCCCAGCGACTGCGCGACGACCACGCTCAGGGTCAGGATCAGATACGCGTCGACCTCCATGTCGAACCGCGCGCCGAGCGGTGACGCCGTCCCGGTGCGGCGCGCGACCTGGCCGTCGACGGCGTCCAGGGCGAGCGCGACCGACGCGATGACGACCATCGTGACGATCTCCCGGCCGGCGGTGTCGACGACGAGCGCGGTCACGCAGCCGACCAGACCGGAGCGTGCCAGGGTGACGGCGTCGGCGGGACCGAGGGTGCGCGTGGTGCCCCGGTTCAGGCCGTAGGTCAGGAATCCGCCCACCGCGAGGCCGTAGGTCGCTCCGGCGAGCCAGCCCATCGTCCCCAGCCCGGCGACGGCGTCCAGCGTCCCCAGCAACGCCAACTGGACGAGGACCCCCAGGAAAATTCCGGCGTTGATCACGAGGCCTCCTCGTTAGGGTGACGGTGACCCGATGAAGGGCCGACATGAGAGGACACGATGGAACGCGCCTTCTGGTTCAGTGGTTCCGGTGACGGTGAGCTCAGATCGGTCACGCTCCCTCCGGTCGGCGACGGCGAGGTGCTGGTCCGCACCCTGTGCACCGGCGTGAGCCGCGGCACCGAGACGCTCGTCTTCCGCGGCGAGGTCCCGTCGAGCCAACGCGACGCCATGCGCGCGCCGTTCCAGGAGGGCGACTTCCCGGGGCCCGTGAAGTACGGGTACCTCAATGTCGGCGTGGTCGAACAAGGTCCGGCGGAACTTCTCGGCCAGGTCGTCTTCTGCCTGTACCCGCACCAGACGCGCTACGTCGTCCCGGCGTCCGCGGTCACACCGGTGCCGCGCGGGGTGCCGCCGGAGCGCGCGATCCTCGCGGGCACGATCGAGACCGCCGTCAACGCCGTCTGGGACGCCGCGCCGAAACTCGGTGACCGGATCGCCGTGATCGGCGCCGGAATGGTCGGCAGCAGTGTCGCGAAACTCCTGGCGGGCTTCCCGGCGACCAGGGTGCAGCTGATCGACGTCGATCCGGAGCGCGCGAAGATCGCCGAAGCGCTCGGTGTCGACTTCTCGACACCGGAGGACGCGCTGGGCGACTGCGACCTCGTCGTGCACGCCAGCGCGAGCGAGGCGGGGCTCGCGCGGTCACTGGAACTGCTCGCGCCGGAGGGCGAGGTCATCGAGCTGAGCTGGTACGGCGACCGCCGGATCAGCGTTCCGCTCGGCGAGAACTTCCATTCACGACGGCTGGCGATCCGCTGCAGTCAGGTCGGCATGGTTTCGCCGTCCCGGCGCCTGAACCGGAGTTACGGCGACCGCTTGGCCCTCGCTTTGCGGATTTTGTCGGACCCCGTCTTTAAGGTGCTGGTCAGCGAGGAATGCCGGTTCCATGAACTACCGGACGTTATGCCACGTCTGGCCTCGAATGAACCAGGAACGCTCTGTCTCCGTGTCACCTATCAGTCGGAGGACACGCGCTAAGGGGCACGACCGCAGGAGGTCCGTTGTTCAGTATCACCGTTCGCGACCACGTCATGGTGGCCCACAGCTTCCGCGGCGAGGTCTTCGGTCCCGCGCGGCGGCTGCATGGGGCGACCTTTCTGGTGGACGCGACGTTCCGCCGGTCCGAACTGGACGCCGACAACATCGTCGTCGACATCGGCAAGGCGACCGAAGAGCTCAAGGCGGTGCTCGCCGACCTGAACTACCGCAACCTCGACGACGTGCCCGAATTCGCCGGGATTAACACCTCGACCGAGTTCCTCGCCAAGGTCATCGCCGACCGGCTCGCCGATCGCGTCCACGCGGGCGCGCTCGGCGAGGGCGCCCGCGGGCTCGAGGGGATCGTCGTCTCGCTGCACGAATCCCACGTCGCGTGGGCGAGTTACGAGCGTGTGCTGTGAGTGGCCTTCACGTCGTCCTGCCCAACGACATCGACGACGTGAGCGCGCCCAGCGGTGGCAACGTCTACGACCGCCGCCTGTGCGACGGCCTCGTCGCGGCGGGCATGGAGGTCCACGAGATCGCCGTGCACGGGAACTGGCCGCGGCCCGGCACCGAGGCGCGCAAGGTACTGGCGCGCAAGCTCGCCGAACTGCCGGACGGTTCGGCGGTCCTGCTCGACGGGCTGGTCGCCTGCGGGGTGCCGGAGGTGATCGTGCCGTCGGCGCAACGGCTGTCGATCGCGGTGCTGGTGCATCTGCCGCTGGCCGACGAAACGGGACTTTCGCCTTCGCTCGCCGCCGAACTGGACCGGCTGGAGGCCGAGACACTCGGCGCGGTCGAGGCCGTGGTCGCGACCAGCGAGTGGGCGGCGCGACGGCTGATCGAGCACCACCATCTCGCCCCGCACCGCGTGCACGCGGTGCCGCCCGGGGTCGACAAGGCCGACGTCGCGTCCGGGAGCCTGGACGGAACGCGGCTGATCTGCGTCGCCAACGTGACACCGCGCAAGGGCCAAGGCCTGCTCGCGGACGCGTTGAAGTCGCTCAAGGATCTCCCGTGGACCTGTGAATGCGTCGGCGCCATCCGCCGCGAAACCCGCTACGTCGAACGTCTGCGGCGACATACCCTCGGCGAGCGGTTCACCCTGACCGGCCCGCGGTCCGGTGAAGCGCTCGAAGCGACGTACGCGGCCGCAGACCTTCTCGTGCTTCCTTCGCGCGCGGAGACCTACGGCATGGTCGTCACCGAGGCGCTCGCGCATGGCATTCCCGTGCTGGCGACCGCTGTCGACGCCCTGCCGGACACGCTCGGCCAGGCGCGCGACGGCAGTGTGCCCGGGATGCTCGTCCCCGGTGAGGACGTCAACGCGCTGGCCACGGCCCTCCGCCGCTGGCTCACCGAGCCCGATCTGCGCGACCGCCTTCGCGCCTCCGCCCGCCTTCGACGTGAAACGCTGCCCGGCTGGGACGAAACGGCTCGCGGCGTCGCCGCCGTGCTGCTGAACGAAAGGACGGCGGCATGACCAAGTACGCCCCCAGCTGGCTTCAGCTGCGTGAAGACGCCGACGCCGCCGCCCGCGCGACCGAGTTGATCGAGCCCGTGCGGGCGTTCCTGCGCGGACAGGACGAGGTCGTCGTCCGGGATCTCGGCTGCGGCACCGGTTCGCTCGGCCGCTGGCTGGCCAGGCGGCTGCCCGGCCGTCAGCGCTGGATCCTGCACGACCGCGACCCCGAACTGCTCACCCACGCGCTGGCCCGCACCAGCCGTCCGGAGCACGCGTTGGACGGAAGCGAAGTCACCATCGTCACCGAACAGCGTGACATCACCGAGTTGCGTGCGGAGGACCTCACCGGGACCTCGCTCGTGGCGGCGTCGGCGCTGCTCGATCTGCTCACCGCCGAAGAGATGTCCCGGTTGGCGGAGGCGTGCGTCGAGGCGGGCTGCGCGGTCCTGTTCACGTTGAGCGTTTCGGGCCGGGTCGTGCTGTCGCCCAAGGACGAGTTCGACATCGAGATCTCCGACGCCTTCAACGCGCACCAGCGCCGGGTGACCGACGGCCGGTGGCTGCTCGGCCCGGACGCGGTGGACGTCGCCTTCGGGGTCTTCGAACGGCTCGGTGCCACCGTGCGGCGTGCCCCGAGCCCGTGGCGGCTCGGGGCGGATCAGGCCGCGCTGACCGCGGAATGGCTCACCGGCTGGGTCGGCGCCGCCTGCGAGCAGCGGCCGGAACTGGCGGCGGACGGTGACGTGTACTTGCGGTGGCGGCTCGCGCAGTGCGCGGCGGGTGAGCTGAACGCGATGATCCAGCACGAAGATCTCCTGATGGTGCCGTCGTGAAACGGTTCTGGCCCTGGCTTCGGATCTTCGGCGCGCTCGGCATCCTCGGCGTGCTCGTCTGGCGACTGGGCACGGGCGCGTTCCTCGACGGGCTGCGTGAGATCGACGCCGGCGGTGTCGCCGCCGCACTCGGGATCGGTTTCACCACCACGGTTTTCAGCGCCTGGCGGTGGTGCCTGGTCGCGCGTCGGCTCAGTCTCCGGCTGTCGCTGCGGAGCGCCGTCGGCGAGTACTACCGCGCGTTGTTCCTCAACGGTGTCCTACCGGCGGGAGTGCTCGGCGACGTCAACCGCGCCGTGCGGCACGGCCGCGAGTCCGGTGACGTCCTGCGCGGCGTCCGTGCGGTGGTATTGGAGCGAACGGCCGGGCAGATCGCGGTGATCGGTGCTTCGGTCGCCGTCGTGCTCGGTACGCCTTCCGTAGTGCCGCCGCCGATCGACGGGGCCGTCACGGTCGCCGGGATCTTGGTCGTCGCCCTCACCCTCGCGGCCGTCGTCACCGGGATGACGGCGGGAAAGCGGTGGATCCGCAGTGGATCGAAATGGCGACGCGGCTTCGCCGTCACCCTCGCCGACGTCCGGCTGGGCCTCCTGACCAAGGAGACCTGGCCCGGCGTGAGCCTGCTTTCGATCGCCACCCTGGCCGGGCACCTCGCCCTGTTCGTCGTCGCCGCGCGCGCCGCCGGGGTCACCGCGCCGATCGGCGACCTGCTGCCGCTGATGATCCTCGCCCTGCTCGCGATGGGACTGCCGCTGAACATCGGCGGCTGGGGCCCGCGCGAAGGCGTTTGCGCGCTGCTGTTCGGCGCGGCGGGCCTCGGTTCGGCGCAGGGCGTCACCGTGGCCGTCGTCTACGGCGTGCTCGCGCTCGTTTCCAGCCTTCCGGGTGCGGGCGTTCTGCTCGTGCGCTCGGTCATGAGTCACCGAACAGACAGGAGAAACGCGATGACCGTCGAGAGGGTCGTGGAGACCCGACTGCCCACCCGTTACGGCGTCTTCCGCGCGTACGGTTACCTGGACGCCGACGGCACCGAGCAGATGGCGCTGGTGCACGGCGACGTCGCGGCCTCCGACACGCTGGCGCGGGTCCATTCGGAATGCCTCACCGGTGACGTGTTCAGCTCGATGCACTGCGAATGCGGCGAACAGCTGGCCGCCGCGTTGCGCGCCATCGTCGAGGAGGGCGCCGGAGTCCTCGTGTACGCCCAGGGCCACGAAGGACGCGGAATCGGTCTGCTCGCGAAGCTGAAAGCGATGCGGTTGCAGGAAGACGGGCTCGACACCGTCGAGGCGAACATCGCGCTCGGGCTGCCGGTGGACGCGCGCGACTACCGGGCGGCGGCGGAGATCCTGACTGATCTCGGGGTGCGATCGGTGCGGCTGCTGTCCAACAACCCGGCGAAGGTCGATCAGCTGGAGCTGCACGGGGTGGCGATCAGCGAGCGCGTGCCGCTGCTGGTCACGCCGAACGACGAGAACCTGCGGTACCTGCGGACGAAACAGGAACGGATGCACCACTTCCTGCCGCATCTGGACGCGATCGAGCCGGTGGGCTCCTGAGGGATTCCGGCCGGGTGGCGATGGTTCGGCGCCGCCGCGATCCGGGGACCTGGCGTCCTTCAGCCCAGCGCGGCCAGGGTCTCCCCGAAACTCCCCACCAGTGACTCCAGTACCAGCCGTCCCTTCTCCGCCGTCGCCAGTGAAGGCCGCCCCACCACACCTGACGCCGAATACGGCCGCAACCCCACCGTCAGTAGGTGCCGCCTGTCGTCGGCGAGGTGGTCCGCCTCCGCGAAACCGGGGCGGACCAGCGAAGGATGGGCGTGCAACAGAAGGGAGGTCTCCAGCTCCCCGGCGTGCATGTCGCTGTCCAGCGACGTCTCCAGCCCGGCCGCGTCGTGTGCCGCCTGCCAGCCCTCGACACCAGGGAAGAGCGCCATCGGCGACGTCGACTCCTGGACCACATTGGACAGGACATAATTGCCGCCGTGCGCGTTCACCAGCACCAGTTTCGGCACCCCGGACCGGCGCAGCGAGGTGGCGACGTCGTTCACCACGGCGTACAGCGTCGCGGCCGAGATGCTGACCGTGCCCGGCCAGTCCGCGTGTTCGTGCGAGCAGCCGATCGTGATCGGCGGCAGCCGCAAGACCGGGTACACGGACGCGAGGGCGTCGGCGATCGTCGTCGCGATCACCGTGTCGGTGGTCAGCGGGAGGTGCGCCCCGTGCTGTTCGAAAGCGCCGATCGGCAGCACCGCGACGTCGGCGGCTCGCGCACGTTCGTCGGCCGTCGTGGCCGTCGGGAACAGGTCCATTCCGGTTACGGTACCCATATGACCGACCACGCCGCATTGTTGTCCGTCGCCGCCGAGGCCGTCGCCAAGGCGACCGGAATCATTCGCTCGATGACGTCGTTTTCCGTTGCCGTCAAAGGTGATCGCGACATGGTGACCGACGTCGACCTCGCCGTCGAGGACGCCGTCCGCGACTTCCTGGCGCGGGAGACGCCCGAGATCGGCATCCTCGGTGAGGAGCGCGGACACCAGGGCGACGAGAACCTGTGGTGGGCGCTCGATCCTGTCGACGGCACGGCGAACTTCGCGCGCGGGATCCCGCTCTGCGGCGTTTCGCTCGGGCTCGTCGACGGTCTGAAGAGCACTGTCGCGGCGATCTCCCTGCCGTTCCTCGATGTCACCTACACCGCTGCCGAAGGCCAGGGCGCGTACGCGGGCGAAGAACGTCTCGTGGCCTCGAAGGCGACGAAGCTGTCCGACGCGATCGTGTCGATCGGCGACTTCGCGGTCGGCGAGGGCGCGGCGGTCAAGAACCGCGTCCGGATGGCGTTGCTGGCCGAACTCGGCGGCCGCGTGCAGCGCGTCCGGTTCCTCGGCTCCGCGGCGATCGACCTCGCCTGGGTCGCGCACGGAAAACTCGACGCGAGCGTCATCCTCGCCAACCAGCCGTGGGACACGATGGCGGGGGTCCTGCTGGTGCGCGAGGCCGGAGGGGTGGTCGTCGACGCCGACGGCGGCGATCACACGGTGCGCTCGGCGGCCACCATCGCGGTCGGCGCCGGATTGCGTGACGACCTCGTGGCCGCCATCGCACGGGTGCACGGGTAAGACTTTCTCGGCTGGCGAAGCTGGCGGGCATGATCGTCGCCACCGGGTCGTGGCTCGCGCGGGCGCCGACGGCGTCTCCCGGCTGCTGTGTCTCGCGCCCATGACCGCGCGCCACGGCCAGGACGTGCTCATCCGGGCGCTCTCGACCATCGACGAACTGGCGTTCAAATGCGTGTGCGCCGGGGCGACGCACCACGATCCCGCTTACGTCGACGAACTGCGCTGGACGGTCGCCCGGCTCGGGCTCGGCTCACGGATCAGCTTCATCCGGCCGCCGGACGATCTCGACCTGGTCTACGACGGCGCGGACCTGCTCGTCCTGTCCGCTCGCGGCGGCACCTCCGGATTGGTCGTCGCCGAGGCACTGGCACGCGGGATCCCTGTCGTGGCCACCGAAACCACGAGCGCGCACGATGCGCTCGGCACGGCTCCCGGCGGCGGGGTCCCCGGCATCCTGGTGCCGCCGAACAACCCGTCGGCGCTCGCGCGGAGCAGTGTCCTCGAGGAATGGGACGTCGCGGCGGGCAGGCTCACCGACGTCCTGTCCCGGTTGCAGACCACGCCGCGCAGCTGGCTTGATCATCGCCCGGAAGCAGCTATCGGGGGAGATGATCGGCTCGGTTGACTTGGCGGCATGCGAATCGTCGATCTTGCGTCCCGTCCCGATCTCCTCGAACCCGCGCTGAATCTCGGCGACGTCGGCGGTGAGTTCATCTACGGCGGGTTCAGCGGAAAGATGATCACGCCGGAACGGTTCCTGCGCCATTGGGCCCGGTACTTTTTGATCGCGCTGGACGACGACGGCGAACCGATCGCGCGGGCGCTGTCCGTCCCGCTGACCTATCCCGCCGAAGACCGCCGCGAGCTGCCGGCGCACGGCTGGGACGAGGCGATCCAGTGGGCCGCGCAGGACCTTATGGACGGCCGCGCGCCGGATACCCTGTGCGCACTCGAAGTCGTTGTGGCGCCGCGAATGCGCGGGACAGGCCTGTCCACACCGATGCTGAAGGCGCTCAAGGCGCGCGCGGCCGAGACGGGGCTGAACCGGCTGATCGTGTCCGTGCGCCCGATCGGCAAGGAGGACGAACCGGACGTCCCGATGGAGGAATACGCCGTCCGGCGCCGCGAGGACGGGCTGTTCGCCGACCGCTGGCTGCGTACCCATGAACGGCTCGGCGCGCGGATGATCAAGGTCTGCCCGTTCGCCGTGACCATTTCGGGTTCGATCGCGGACTGGCACGAGTGGACCGGCGTCAAACTCGCCGACGGCGACAACGTGATCCCGGGCGGGATCGCGCCGGTGCACGCGAACGTCGAGCGCGACTGCGGGGTGTACGTGGAGGCGAACGTGTGGATGGAGCACCCCTTCTGAGCCACTGGAATCGTGAGCGGCCGATGCCGGGCAACCTCCCCTGGGGCCGGGCACTCGAAGCCCGCCCCCGACCGCATTCAGAGGACTAAATGCGGTGGTTGCGTGTGCAAGTACCGCATTCAGAGGACGAAACGCGGGCGGGGTCAGCCGCGCAGGGCCGAGGCCATCCGGCCGGCCGCGGCGAAGGACTCCTCCTCCGGCTCGCCGAGCAGGGGGAGCAGGATGACGGATTCGGTTCCGGCCGCGTACAGCGCGCGGATCTGCTCGGCACAACGGTCGAGCGGTCCGCTGATGCTCAGCCTGTCGATCCACTCCGGACGCAGCCGCCGCGCGAGGTCTTCCCGGTCGGTGGCGGCCTTGACCTCGGCCAGCAGTTCGGCGCCGAAGTCCAGCGGTTCCAGCGCCGGTCCCGAGTTCGGCCCGATCGCGGAAGCGACGTCGGCACGAGCGCGCTCACGTGCCCGCTCGGGATCGGCGTCGAGCGCAAGCCAGTTGTAGACGGCGATCGAATGGCTTTCGACGCCGATGAGGTTCAGCGTCGCGCGGACGTACTCCGGGGTCGCCGGCTCGGCCAGCAGCGTTCCGTCGGCCACCCGGCCCGCCGCCGCGAGCGACTTCGGGCCGCGGACACCGGCGATGAGCTTCGGTGGCAGCGCGGGCGGGAACTCCAGTTCGACCTCGTCCAGCCGGACATGCTCGCCCTCGAAGGAAACCCGCTCGCCCGCCAGCAACCGCCGGATGACCGTCAGCGTCTCCTCGAAGGCGGCCAGCGCCGACTTCGGCCACGCGTCGATCTGCCGCATCCAGCTCGGCACCCCGTGCCCGAACCCGACGATCAGGCGTCCCGGGTACAGCTCAGCCAGCGCCGCGATCTCCATCGCCGCGATGGCCGGGTTCCTGGCCACGGCGGGCATGATGCCGATGCCGAGGGTGATCTTCTCGGTCGACGCCAGCACCGCCGACGCCGTCGCGATCCCGCCCGCGTAGAAGCAGTCCTCGACGATCCAGACCTCGTCCAAACCCTCCTGCTCCGCTCGCCGGGCCAGACTCTTCAGGCGGGCGGCGGGCAGTTCGCGCGGGATCCTGACTCCGAGCCGTGAAACCAAAAAGATCATCTCCTAGGCCGGGGATCGATCTTCCCGACTACAGCACCCGCGCTTCGGTGCCGCAACCGAATTACCCCCGAACGCGTTTCGTCCTCTGAACGCGGTACTTGCGTGTGCATGTACCGCATCCAGAGGACGAAATGCGAGAGGGGGACTCAGGCCAGGTACTCCGCGGCGGCGCGGAGGCTGACGTAGGACCCGCTGAACGTGTCGATCCGCGGCCCGTCGCCGGTGTCCGGTCCCGGCACGCCGGTCTCGACCCGGATGTAGTCCACGCCTGCTTCCCGGAGCCAGCCGAGGAACTCGCGGACCTCGGGGTGCCGGTGCGCTTCGCGCGTCACCACGACGAGGTCGCGGGCGCCGTGGACGGCGTCGATCGCGGTCGCGATCCCGTCCGCGCCGATCTTGACCGTGCGCGTGCCGGGCACGAGTTCGGTCAGATGCGAGCCGAGCCCCCACGGCATCGGGCCGGCCGCGATGATCGGCTCGGTCTCGATGTCGATCACCAGCGGCGGCCCGGCCAGCTTCGGCGAACCCTGGATCCGCAACGCCTTGCGCGCCGCCTCCAGGCCGAGCCGATGGTCGACCGGCGAGATCGGCGTCGACACCGGGGGAGCGCCGAGTGCGGCGACCCGCTCCGAAGCCTCGGCCAGCCGCTCCAGTGGGAGCTCACCGGCCTCGACCGCGGCCGCGATGACCGCCGCGATCCGGTTCAGCTCGTCCTCTTCGAACGACACGCCACCCAGGCAGAGCGCGTCGGCACCGGCGATCAGCGCCCGCACCGCGGCCCGGCCGACCCCCTCGGTCTTGCCGAGTTCACCCGCGACGGCTCCCATGTCGAGCGCGTCGGTGATCACCGCGCCGGTGAAGCCGAGTTCGCCGCGCAGCACGTCGGTGAGCGCCTTCGGGTTGAGCGTCGCGGGCAGCTCACCCCAAGCGGGTACGACGAGGTGCCCGGTCATCACCGAACGCACGCCGGCCGCGATCGCGGCCTTGAACGGGACGAGTTCGATCTCGTGCAGTTCCGCCTCGGTCCGGGGCAGCACCGGCAGCGCGTGATGCGAATCGTCGGTCGCCGCCCCGTGCCCGGGGAAATGCTTGGCCGACGCGGCGACGCCGTACTTCTGCAGACCGGTGATGTACGCCGCGACATGCGGCGACGCCTTCACCGGATCCGAACCGAACGCCCGGACCCCGATCGAGGGATCCTCCGCCGCCAGGGTCAGATCCGCGCACGGGGCGAAGTTGATCGTGACCCCGCACGCGGCCAGCCGCTCGCCGAGCGCCGCGGCGACCGATGCCGTGAGCTCGACGTCGTCCGCGGCGCCGAGTGCGAGCGGTCCCGGGACGAACGAGCCGGTGGCGACGTCGAGCCGGGTGACGTCGCCGCCCTCCTCGTCGATGCCGATGAGCACGTCGGGCCGTTCCGCCCGCAGCTGCGCGCTGAGCGCGGCCACCTGCTCGTCGTCGACCACGTTGCGGCCGAACAGGATCGCGCCGCCGAGGCCGTCGGCGACCTTGCGCCGCAGCCAATCCGGCGCCGTCGTGCCGTCGAAGCCCGACACGAGAACGGAGCCGGCCAACTTTTCCGGTGAAGACAACGCTTATCCCTTCACTGCGCCTGCGGTCAGGTTGGACACGAGCTTGCGCTGGACGAGGATGAAGAACACCAGCGCGGGAACGGCGTAGATCACCGACGCCGCCATGATGCCGCCCCAGTCCACGGAAAACGCCGTCCGGAACGACGAAAGCCACACCGGCAGCGTCTGCTTGCTCTGATCGCGCATGAACACGAACGCGAACAGGAACTCGTTCCACGCGGTGATGAAGCTGAACACCGACGTGGTCACCAGTCCCGGTGCGAGCAGCGGCAGCGTCACCCGGCGGAACGCGCCCGCCCGGCTGCAACCGTCGATCATCGCGGCCTCTTCGAGGTCGTACGGGATGCCGTTGACGAAGCCGTAGAGCATCCAGCACGTGAAGGGCAGCGTCGCCGCGAAGTACACCAGCAGCAGCGAAGGCAGCTGGTTGAGCAACCCGGCGTCCCGCATCAGCAGGTACATCGGGATCAGCAGCGCCTCGAACGGGGCGAGCTGCGCGACCAGCACCAGCATCAGGAACCCCTTGCGCCCGCGGAATCGCATCCGGGACAAGGTGACCGCGGCCAGTACGCCCGCGACGAGCGAGCACAGCACCGCGCCGATCGTGACGATCAGGCTGTTGGCGAGGTAGGTGGTGAACCCGGGTTTCGTCAGCGCCGTGACGAAGTTTTCGAACGTCACCGAGAACGGGATGAGGTCGTAGTTCGGTGACAGGACCTCGCCCGGCGTCTTCAGCGAGGAGGTGACCATCCAGTACGTCGGGAAGACGAACAGGAGGGCGACGATCAGGCCGAACGTGCCGAGGCCGATCCGCTGGATCAGGGTCTTCTTCATGACAGGTCGGCCTCCTTCGTGCGCACCAGCAGCTGGACGTACCGGGCGGTGAGCAGGATCAGCACGAGCATCATCAGCAGGGCGGCGGTCGCCGCCAGGCCGAAGTGGTTGCCCGCGAGGCCCTTGAGGTACATGTAGACCGGCAGCGTCGTACTGGCGCCGTCCGGCCCGCCCTGGCGGATCGCCCACACCTGGGCGAACAGCTTGAAGTCCCACAGGACCGACAGGAACGTGACCATGGTCAGGATCGGCCGGATGGCGGGCCAGCTGACCGCCCAGAACGCCTGCCAGGGGTTCGCGCCGTCGATGCCCGCGGCCTCGTACTGCTCCTTCGGCACGCCGAGAAGCCCGGCGTACAGAGTGAACGCCACGAACGGCACGGCCTGCCAGACGACCAGCAGACCGATGACGGTCAGCGTGCTCGGCCCGGTGGAGAACCAGGAATGCCCGATGAACCCGTCGAAGCCGAGTTTCGCGAGCGTCTTGTTCAGGATTCCGTACTGCTGATCGAAGATCCACTGGAAGACCGTGGTCGTCGCGAGCACCGGGGTCGCCCACGCGAGGATCAGCGCGACCTGCAGGATCACCCGGACGACCGGGTTGAGATGCCGCATCAGTAGCGCCATGAACAGCGCGAGCAGCAGGGTGGTGAGCACGACCGCGGCGGTGAACACCAGCGTGCGGACGGTGATCTCCCAGAATTCGGGGTCGGACAGGATCTCGGAGAAGTTCTCGAACCCGACCCAGACCATCTCTCCGGAGACCAGCTCACGGAGGTCGAGCTTGCGGAAACTGATCCCGATCAGCTGCAGTGTCGGCCACCCCAGCAGGACCAGGATCGCGATCAACGCGGGAAGGATCAGCAGATACGGCGCCGTCCGTTCGCCGAGACGGAGGCGCCGATTGGACTTCGGCGGCTTGATGCGCGGCGAAGCCGGCGGGGAGGACCCCGCCGGCGTCGTCACATCTTTGGTCGTGGTCATCCGCCGATGAGCTTGTCGAGCGCTGCGTTGGCGTCGGCGGTCGCCTGGTCGAGCGATTTCGTTCCGGTCAGGTATGCGGTCAGCATGTCCTTGATCGGGTTCTGGCCCGATTCGACGTCACCCCACTTGGGGCTGGTCGGCACGGCCCGGCCGTTCTTGGACGCCTCGGCCATGACCTTGGTGAGCGGGTTCGCGTCGAGCGCGGACACGTCGGTCGAGGTACCGGGGACGTAACCGGCCTTGGCCAGCTCCGTCTGGTACTTCGGGGTGGAGAACAGCTTGATGTAGTCCTTGGCCGCGGCCGCGTTCTTGCTGTTGGCCGGGACGACCAGGTTCGAGCCGCCGAGGAAGACCGGGGCCGACTTGCCGGCGGTCTTGCCGGGGATCGGGAAGGCGCCCGACTTCTCCTTGATCGACGGGTCGGTCTTGGCCGCGGTGTCGACCTCACCCGGGACACCGATCATCATCGCGACCTTGCCCGCGCCGTAGATACCGGCCTGCTGCGGGGTGGCCTCGTCGGCGTCCTTCGGCGCCTTGGTGCCCGAAGCGTCGGTGAGCTGCTTGTAGAACTCGAGCCCGGCCTTCGCCTGCGGGGTGTCCAGGGTGGACTTGAAGGACTTCCCGTTGGCCTGAGCGATGTCGCCGCCCTCGTCCCAGATGTAGGACAGCAGCTCGTACCAGTTCTGGCCGGGGTGGTAGACGGCCTGGAACTCGGGGTCGCTGCCGAACTTGGCCTTGAGCTTGGTGATCGCGTCGAGCCATTCCGCGCGCGTCTTCGGCGTCGCGGTGATACCGGCCTGCTCGAACATGTCCTTGCGGTAGATGACCTCACGGTTGGCCGCGTAGAACGGGACGCCGTAGGTCTTGCCGTCGTACTCGCCCGAAGCCTTGAGGCCCTGGAGCCACTGGGCGCCGTTGAAGTCGGCGACGCTCGAGCTCAGGTCGGCGAGCACGTTCTGGTTGGCGAACGCCGGAGTCTGGGTGTTGCCCAGCTCGATCACGTCCGGCGGGTTGTCACTGGCCAGTGAGGTGGTCAGCTTCTGCTGGATGCCGTTCCACTGCTGGATCTCGTACTTGATCTTGACGCCGGGGTGCGCGTCTTCGAATTCCTTGTGGAGCGAGTTCGTCAGAGATTCGGGGGCGGTCCCGGTCATGAGCCAGACCGTGAGCGTGCCGTTCGAGGCCGGAGCGCTCGAATTCGTGCTGTCGCCACTGCCGGAACCGGCGCAGCCCGCCGTCGCGAGGGTGATGGCCGCGGCGCCCGCAGTCATCTTGAGCCAGCGCTTCACTCGTGCCGTCCTTTCGATGCCCGACCACGATGCCGGGCTCCCACAAAATGGTGTAGACCAATGCGGGCAGCGTGGTACGTACCACTCCGACTGTCAAGCGGGTGGCCGGTTCGTTGTAAACGAGCCGCAATCTTTCACCTTGAGTGAGCGCATGATCACGCTGATGATCGGATTTCGTCGCCCTCGCCAGGCGCTCGCGAGGCACGCTGACATGCGGTTTTTCCTTGACCGTCCCGGTGATCGGGGCATTCGGACCGACGGTGTTGCGACGTTCGGAGGAAGACGGGACTCGCGTTCGCCGAGTGGGCTAGCGGTAGTCCTCGTCGTCGACGGGAGGATCGATTCCGAGGAGCGCGCGGGTTTGATCTTGCCGGAACCAGGCCAGCGTCGCGCAGGCGATCAGCAGGATCAGGGGAAGGACGGGGCCGCCGTCGGCGAGGATGAAGAACTCCGTGACGCTAGCGCCCACCATGACGCCCGCCAGCAACAATGCCGCCGGCCCGCCGAAGCGGGGGATGAGCAGCCCGATCGCGCCGCCGACCTCGAGCACGCCGGTGACGTAACGAAGCCACTGCCCGAGCCCGATCTCGGCGAAGGTCTGTTCGGTGTGGCCGCCCGCGAACAGCAGGTAGCCGCTGTAGAGGAATTCGGCGGCGAGCGCGACGCGCACGACCCACAGCGCGATCGAGCCGAGGGGCAGGCCGCGGGTACCGCTGATTCCTCCGGACATGCCGGGGATCTTTCTCCGGGGCGCGGCGACCCGCAAGACCGCATCGAGAGGACGAAATGCGGTTCGGGGCCCACCGGACCCTCCCGGTACCGCCGGCCGGATACGGGGTGCCGTCGCGGAGCGTGTCACCGACAGAACACGACACGAGTCACTTTTGTTCACCGAGGAGTATCTGTTCGAGCAGCAGGTCGACGTCGCGAGCGGATTCCGCTTCGCCTATCCGGTGGAACGTTTCGGCGGCGCGCAGCGCGCGGCGGGCGGCTTCCCGGACCCGGCCCGCGGCGCTGAGCACGTGTGCGGCGACGTGGTCGAGTTGCGCGATGAGATGGTCCCTGGCGGGCGCGGTCTCGGTTTTCACGGCGTGCACGGCGGTTTCCGCGATGTCGAGCGCGGTCAAGGCCGCGTCGAGGTCGCCCGACCGCAGCCGGGAAAGCGTCGCGGCGTTACGACAGGTGGCGGCCACGTAGCCGCCGCCGATCGCCACCGCCGCGTCGGCCGCTCGTGCGTAGAAGTCGGCGGCGTTCGCGCCGTAGCCGAGCACGTCCAGTTGTTCGGCGGCGGCCATGCTCACCGAGATGTAGGAGTGCCCGGTGTCGCCCGATGCTTCGAGGATCTCGGCGAGGACGGCGTATTCGTTGAAGGCGCGGGAAGATTCGCCGAGCGCGCGGTAGGTGTCGGCGTACATCCACCGGCAGCGGTGGTCCCAGTCCGGCGACCCGGCGAGCAGGGCGATGGCGCGCGGTGCGACGTCGAGCACCTCGTCGAAGCGCCCGGCGCCGTGCAGCGCGGTGACGAGGACGTACCAATGTTCCGCGGTGTCCTTGCCTTTCGACGTGGCGGCACCGAGGGCCGCGTACGCGTCGTCGACGGCTTCGGCGAACCGGCCGGTGCCGATCAGGGACAACGCCCGAAGGTGGCGGAGGTGTCCGCGTAACCGTTCCGGGCCACCGACGGGCAATGTCGAGAGCAGGTGCTCCACGAAGACGTCCAGCTCGTCGAGTGATCCTGTCCGCTCATAGGCGATCCGGATCTGTTCGACCGCTTCGACGGCCTTTTCGCCGACGTTTCCGACGATGAAGGCGTCGGTCGCCGCCCGCGCGAGTTCCAGTGTGGTCACCGGATCCTCGCCGTCGCCGTTCCGCAGTGACGCTTCGAGACACAGAAGGGTACCGTGAAGCAAGGGATCGCCCGTTTCGTGAGCCCGCTCGGCGCCCCGTCGCAAGGCCTCGTACGCCTCGGCCGTGCGGCCTTGCCCGGAAAGCACGTGCGCCAGCCAGTATTCGCCCCAGCAGGCGGCGCGATCGTCGGTCCCCGCGCGCAACCGCGCCGCGGCCACCGTCGTCAGCGCGACCCCGGTCTCGGCTTGGTCGTCGAAGACGAGCCACAGGCCGAGCCAGCATTGATTGAGCAGGAACCGCGTTTGGTCGCCCTGGCGCCGGAACCCGGTGGCCGCGTCGCGCAGCCTTTCCTCGGTGTCGTCACCTTGGAAGAAGATCGCGCGCAATTCGGTCAACTGCGGGACGATCCCGTCGGGAACGTCCTCGATCGCGGCGAGACAGGCTCGCGCCTCTTCCGGTTCGCATCGATGGTTGTGGATCTCCGCCCGGACGACGAGTTCTTCCGCGGACAGGCCAGGCGGGGGCAGGATCGGAACCCGGGGGAGCGCGGAAGGCAGGAGCGGCACGAATTCCGCGATCGGTTTCGCGGCCATCTTCTCTTCGGCGTGCGCGGTGAAGCAGCCGGTGTGCTCGCGTCCGTCGAGTTCCTCCGCTTCGACGAACGCCGCCGCCCGCATTCGCACGTTCAGCCTGCTCAGGGAAAGGCCGTCGTACGGGCCGTTGAGGACGAACCGGATCTCGCCGTATCCGGTTTCCGTCAACCGGCGGGTGAGCAGTGCCGCCGAGGCGAAGAACTCGAGCCTGCCGACGGCGTCCGCATGGTCGCCGACACCGTCCAAAAGCGACAGAATCTCGAGACCGGTGTGCTCGTTGCCGGTGAGGGCGCAGAACTCCAGCCGCAGGGCGTGGTCGCCGTAGCGGAGCGGGGCCCCGGACGAGGCCCTGGTCACCCACCGATAGGTGGACGCGGCCTCGGCGTATTTGCCGGCGGCCGCCAGCGGTACCAGTGTCCGGCAGAGCCGGGTGATCTCGGCTCCGTCGGAGTCGGAGCCGTTCTCGCCCGCGCGGCGTGGTTCCACTTCCATGGTTCTGCCCCCAGAACAATGACGTCGACGCCGGATCTTAACTCCCGGCGTCGCGTCATGGTCCCGCATTCGGGTGGTTCAGGGGACGCGTACGGCGGCGATCTGAGTCGCTTGCCCGATCAATCTGTTCTTTTCGTCCCAAAGCTCCGCGACCTCGTCCATCCGGTCGCCGCCGACCTGACCCGCGCGCATCCGCACCCGCACCGGACCGGACGCCGGGAGCCCGCGCAGGTACGCGGTGAACTGGACGGTCGGGGCCCAGCCCGCGATGCCGAGGTCGTAGGAGATCGGTGGCACCGGGTCGAGCGTCACGAGCAGGCTCA
Source organism: Amycolatopsis sp. NPDC041971 (assembly GCF_055588925.1). NCBI lineage: Bacteria > Bacillati > Actinomycetota > Actinomycetes > Pseudonocardiales > Pseudonocardiaceae > Amycolatopsis > Amycolatopsis sp. NPDC041971. The sequence goes on from NZ_JBVJCE010000020.1 coordinate 113,132, forward strand.
CCGGATCCCAGTCGGTGCCGTCGGCGAGCCGCAGCCAGGACGAGATGACGCCTTTCCGGGACGGCTGTCCCACCGCGAAGCCCGCCGAGGCCGGGTCGATCCGCTGCTCGACGACGTCCATCAGGCCGACGCGGAACCCGCCACCGCCGTCGGCGGGCACGGGCAGGCAGTCCTGCTCCGGCGGGATCTCGACCGGGTCCACTCCGGACCACCACGCGTCGCCGTCGGTCAGGACGCCCTGGGTGATCAGGGCCTCGGTGCAGGGCGCGCCGTGCTGGCTCAACCGCGCGCGCACTTGGGTGAGGCCGCGGCCTTCGCGCAACACCTCGACTTCGACGACCGCGGGCCCGGGCTCGGGCGCCACCGAGAACGAGCCGCTGATCGCGGTCAGATGCGGATGCGAGGAGACCTCGGCGGCGGCTTTGGCGAGCACGGCGAGCAGGTAGCCGCCGTGCAGCTTCGTCCCGATCGTCCACTGTGGATCGAGTTCGGTGTCGAACACCGGGTCTTCGCCGCGGCGGCGCAGGGCGGTCGCGGTCTGGAAGTGGGCCATGACTCAAGCTGACACCGTCAAGTTGACGGTGTCAAGTCCATGCTGGCAGCATCACGGCATGGGCGCGAAACGGACGAAGGCGCGGCCGGGTGAAGGGGAGAAGCTGCGGGACGAGATCTTGTCCGCCGCGGACGCCCTGCTCGGCGAGGCGGGGACCGACGAGGCGTTGACACTGCGCGCCGTCGCATATCGGACCGGCGTCTCCACGCCGTCGGTCTACGCGCACTTCCCGAGCCGCGACGCCTTGCTCGAGGCGGTCTGCCTCCGGGTGTGGGACGAACTCGGGCACCGGATGCGCGAGCACGCCGCCGAGGTCGCCGATCCCATGCGCGCGCTCGGCCGGTGCGCACGCGTGTACGCCCGGTTCGCCCTCGACCATCCGGTGCAATACCGGGTACTCCTGATGCGCCCCTCCGGTGGTGCGTCACCCGGCGCGGTCGCGTGTTTCCGGTATCTCGCCGACGCGACCGCCGCCTGTGTGCGGGCCGGGATCCTCCGCGGCGAACCGGAGGTCCTGGCGATGGGCCTCTGGTCGGCGATGCACGGCTGCGTGAGCCTGTTGATCGCGCAGCCGGGGTTCGACTGGCCGGAGGAGCCGGAGGCGTTGATCGACACCGTCATCCGGATGGCCGGGCTCGGCACGGCGCTCGCCTGCCGCGTGCCGCGCGACGCCATTCCGCCGAGTGCCGTACTGGCGGATGACCTGGACGAACTCGCGGTGGGCTGGGCGACACCGCGGCATCGGTCTGGATAGGCTTCTTCGCATGTCCGGGACCCCCAAGACCGACGATCGTCTCCAGGTGCTCGAGGCCATCACCGATACGACCTTGGGTCACCTCGACCAGGACAAGGTGATGGCCACTCTCCTCGCGCGGGTACGCGAGGTCCTCGGCGTCGACACGGCCACGGTGCTCCGGCATGACCCGGAGGCGCAATCGCTGCACGCCGTCGCCGCGTCGGGCATCGAGGAGGAGGTCTATCAGGACGTCCGGGTCTCCGTCGGCGCGGGCTTCGCCGGCCGGGTGGCCGCGGAACGACGTCCGGTGATCCTCGACCACGTCGACGAGACCACCGTCGTCAACGCGCTTCTGTGGGAACGCGGGCTGCACGCCCTGCTCGGGGTGCCGATGCTGGCCGAAGACGAGCTGATCGGCGTGCTGCACGTCGGTTCCGTGCCGCCGCGTGATTTCGACGAGTCCGACGTCGAACTGCTGCGTTTGGTGGCCGGGCGGCTCGCGCTGGCGTTGCAGATCGAGAACTCCAGCGCCGACCGGGCGGCCGCGGCGGCGCTCCAGCGGAGCCTGCTGCCGGCGCGGCTGCCCGCCGTCTCCGGGATGAGGTTCGCCGCGCGGTACGTGCCGGGTACCGAGCCCGGGGTCGGCGGCGACTGGTACGACCTGTTCTCGCTGCCGGGCGGTCGCTTCGGCATCGTGATGGGCGATGTCGCCGGGCACGGTCTCAACGCGGCCGTGATCATGGGACGGCTGCGTAGCGCGCTTCGCGCCTACGCGCTCGAATCGGATGATCCGGCGGAGGTGCTGTCCAAACTGGACCGGAAGGTCCAGCATTTCGAGCCGGGAGCGCTGGCCACCGTCGTGTACGGATTGGTGTCGGCATCGCGGGACAAGTTCGCGGTCTCACTGGCCGGACACCTGCCTCCGGTGCTCGCGGTGCCTGGCGAGCCGTCGGTGTTCGTCGATGTCCCCGTCGACCCGCCGATCGGGGTCACCGGGCCGCGGCGGCGAACGAGAGAGCTCGAGCTGCCGCCCGGTGGTGTGCTCGCCTTCTACACCGACGGTCTCGTGGAGCGCAGGGATCACCTGATCGACGTCGGCCTGCGGCGGCTCGCCGACGTGGTCACCTCCGAGCAGCCCGGGGTGGTGTGCGCGCGGGTGATGGCCGCGCTCGTCGGCACGACGCCCGCACAGGACGACATCGCCCTCCTCGTCGCCCGGCGCGCACCGAACTGAGTCACCGGACCGGGTGATTGGCGCGGATGTTCACGGCCGCGAGTGCGACGGTCCTGGCGATTCGCCGCTCGCGGGTTTCCGGCCTCTTCGCGGTCAGGATCCACTCCAGGATCAGCCTTTTCGACGACGGCGGGAACTTCTCGAAATGGGCGCGGGCCGCCTCGTCGACTTCGAGCCGGGCACGCAGGTCTTCGGGAACGCCGTCGCCGTCCGGGACGACCTGCCAGCGGCCCTTCTCCTTGGCCAGGTCGATCATCGCCTGACCGCGTTCGGTCATCAGCCCCTCGGCGATCAAGCGGGCGGCCCGCTCGCGGTTGACCCGGCTCCACGAACTCCGAGGGCCGCGCGGGGTGAACCGCAGCCGCGAACTCGTCGCGTCGTGCTTGCGGTGCAGTCCGTCGATCCAGCCGAAGCACAGCGCCTGCTCCATCGCCTCTTCGATCCGGACGCTGCGGACGCCGCTGCCCCTGTGCCGGATGACCAGCCAGACCTCCTTTTCGGTCGCCGCGTTCTCGGCCAGCCACGCGCGCCACTCGGCGGGGTCGGCGGCACTGATGATGGTCTCGTCCATGACCGGGTTCCTTTCGCCGTAACGTCTGTGACCATCATCGGAAGCAAAGTGTTCACCGACTGAGCACTTTTCGAAGGGAGGCGGTCTCGGATGGAGATCTGGGTGAACCCGGCGTGCTCCAAATGCCGTTCGGCGGTGGCGATGCTCGACGAGGCGGGGGCCGAGTACGCCGTGCGGAAGTACCTCGAGGAGCCGCCGACGGCGAAGGAACTGAAGGCCGTCCTCAAGCGGCTCGCGCTCGAACCGTGGGACGTCACCCGCACCGCCGAGCCGATCGCGAAGGAACTCCAGCTGAAGACCTGGGGGCGCACCCCCGCCGACCGCGACCGGTGGATCGACGCACTGGTCACCCATCCGAGGCTGATCCAGCGGCCGATCATCACCGCCGACGACGGCACGACCGTGGTGGGGCGGACCCCGGAAGCCGTGCGGTCGGTGCTGCCCGGCTGACGGCCTGCGGTTCGCGTGACCGGCTGGACGACACGCGTGATCAGGCGGACGACACGTGAGTGGCGTTTCGGGTTAGAACCCGAAGCGCCACTCACGACCCACCTGACCCACCGCTCACTCGCGCGGTTGCTCACGCCAGCTTGCGGAAGAAGTCCCGGATGTCGCCGAGCAGGAGGTCCGGAGCGTCCTGGGTCGCCCAGTGGCTGCCGCGGTCGAATTCCTGCCACGAAACGATGTTCGCGTGGTCGCGCTCGGCGAAGCGCCGCAGCGGCCGGAAGTCGTAGGCGAAACTCGCCAGGCCGGTCGGCGCGGTCGTCGGCTCGGTGGGGTGCTCGGTGTGCTTGTCCTCGTAGTAGAAGCGTGCCGCCGAGGCCGCGGTGTTGGTGAGCCAGTACAGGGTGGCGTTGGTGAGCACGTGGTCGTCGCTCGTACCCGACAGCAGTTGCGCGCTCCAGGCCAGCTGCCCGGTCGGCGAGTCGGCCAGCGCGTGCGCGAGGTTCTGCGGCGCGCTCTCCTGGAGTTTTGCGTAACCGGACATGTCGTCGTTGAAGGTCTGGAGGAACTGCAGGTATTCCAGCTCCTGTTCGGTCATGCCCTCGAACTCCGCCGGATCGCCGCTGGGGAACGAGAACAGCTGCGTGACGTGCACGCCGATCACGTGCTCGGCGTCGACGCGGCCGACCTCGGGGGCGACGAACGAACCGGCGTCGTTCCCGTGCGTGCCGTAGCGCTCGTAGCCGAGACGGCGCATCAGCTCGGCCCATGCCTGAGCCGTGCGGTACCGGTTCCAGCCCTTCTCGCGCGTCGGGCCGGAGAAGCCGAATCCGGGCAGCGACGGGATCACCACGTGGAACGCGTCAGCCGGATCGCCACCGTTCGAGCGCGGGTCGGTCAGCCGGTCGATCAGGTCGAGGTATTCGAAGACCGAGTTCGGCCAGCCGTGCGTGAGGATCAGCGGCGTCGCGTCCGGCTCCGGCGAGCGGACGTGCAGAAAATGAATCTGTTGTCCATCAATGACCGTGGTGAACTGCGGGTACTCGTTGAGCTTCGCCTCCCACGCGCGCCAGTCGTAACCCTCGCGCCAGTACGCCACCAGGCGCTGCACGTACTCCAGCGGCACGCCGTACTCCCAGCCCGGCGTGACCGGTCCGCGCCGCACCCCGTCGGTCACCTGGTCGGCGGGCAGTTCGTTCGCCCAGCGGACGCGGGCCAGGCGGTCGGCCAGGTCGTCCAGTTCGGCCTGTGGGACGTCGATGCGGAAGGGCTTGATCTCCGTGTTGTCGTTCATGAGGCCAAGGTAGAGTGTCATTAGGAACATCACGTTCCTAATGGAGGAGCAGCCTGAAGAAATGTTGGAAACTTCGGCAAGATTGCTGCGTCTGCTCTCCCTCTTGCAGACCCCCCGCGACTGGACCGGCACCGAACTGGCGGAACGCCTGGAGGTCAGTGCCCGGACGGTCCGCAACGACGTCGAGCGGCTGCGCGCGCTCGGCTATCCGGTGAACGCCACCCGTGGTTCGGCCGGCGGTTACCGGCTCGGCGCGGGCGCCGAGCTGCCGCCGTTGCTGCTGGACGACGAGGAGGCCGTCGCGGTCGCGATCGGCCTGCGCACCGCGGCGGGTGGCACCATCGCGGGCGTGGAGGAGACGTCGTTGCGCGCGCTCGCTAAACTCGAGCAGGTGCTGCCGTCGCGGTTGCGGCGCCGCGTGAACGCCTTGCAGGCGTACACGATCCCGGTGCCGAGGGACGAGCCCGGCCCGCGCGTCGCCGCCGAGACCCTCACCGTGCTCACGGCCTGCTGCCGGGATCGCGAGGTCTTGCGGTTCGGCTACCGCGCCCACGACGGTTCGGAAAGCCTCCGAAAGGTCGAGCCCTGTCGTCTCGTGAACTGGGGTCGCCGCTGGTACCTGGTGGCCTGGGATCTCGACCGCGGCGACTGGCGCACCTTCCGCGTCGACAGGCTGACGCCGCGCGTCCCGACGGGGCCGCGGTTCACCGCGCGTGAGCTGCCCGAGGACGTCACGGACCGGGTGCGGCGCGGTGTCTCGTCCGCCGCCTGGCGGTACCGGGCCGACGTCACCGTGCACGCGTCCGCCGAGGAGGTGACCGCGCGGATCAACCCGGCCGTCGGGACGGTGGAGGCCGTCGACGCGAACACGTGCGTGCTGCACACCGGAGCGGACAGCATCGAGACGATGGCCGTCCACCTAGGACTGCTCGATTACCCGTTCCGGGTGACCGAACCCCCGCAGTTGGTCGACTACTTGCGGGAGTTGGCCGGCCGATACCGCGACGCCACCCGCGTTTAGTCCTCTGAATGCGGGGCTGTCAGTGAGCGAAAGCTGTCAGGAAGCGGTCCCGGAACGCGTCCATTCGCCAGACCGGCGCGTTCCGGTCCGGGTTCAGGCCGTCCTGCCAGTTCCAGCCGGTGATTTTGTCGAGCACGGCCTTGTCCCGTGCGATCACGGTGATGGGCACGTCGCGATCCGCGCCCGCGCCGGCGACGATCGGATTCGGCTGGTGGTCGCCGAGGAAGACGAGCACGAGATCGTCGTCACCGTACGTCTCCACGTACGAGATGAGCGAGTTCAGCGAATAAGCGATCGAGTCCCCGTACGCACCGCGCACCTTGGCCCGGTCGGTGAACACCTCTTCGGGTGTTTTGCCTTGGGAGGGCATGGGATTGTAGATCGACCCGTCACCGACGGCGGTCCAGTCGACCATGTTCGGCAGCGGCGTCCATGGCCAGTGACTGGTGACCAGATCGATTTCCGCCATCAGCGGCGCCCGGCCCGGCCTCGCGCGTTCAGCCCGCTGGAAAGCCGAAAGCGTGAACTGGTCCGGCATCGTGGCGTAGGAGAACGGCGGACCGCGATAGCCGATGCCGCGGGAGTCGTAGTAGCGGTCGTAGCCGTAGACCTCGCCCTCCGGCCAGTCCTCGGTATGCGCCGGGACGACGCCGACGGTCTCCCAGCCCGCGCGTTCGAACGCACCCCCGAGGGTGAACCGGTCGGTCCGCACGAAGTCGTCGTAGCGATGTTGGCTGTCGACCCAGACGCCGGATTGGAACGTCGAGTGCGCCAGCCAGCTTCCCGCGCTCGTCGTCGGCGAGGTCAGGAACGCGCTGCGCGAGCCGTATCCGGCGCTCTTCAGCCGCGCGGTCCCGGCGTCGAGAACCGCGTCGACCTTGGGCGCGATGTCGGAGTCCTGGACGGCCACCCGCCCGTAGCTCTCGACGAAGGTGAACAGGACGTCCTTGCCGCGCAACGCGTTCAGCAGCCCGGACGGCGGAGTGTCCCGAAAGGCGTCGACGGCGACCTCCTCGGCGAAGGCCTCTCGGTCACGGATTCCGGCCCGTACCTGGCGGAGGTCTTCGTAGGCGAAGGCGACCGCGCTGCGCGACGCGAGCGGCTGCCCTGGAGCGAGCTGCGCGCCCGAGACCGCGCACACCATCCAGAGCACGCTGAGCACGGCCGTCACCCGGGTCGACGCGGTGCGCCGCCCGGCCACCACCCGGCTCAGCCGCAGGACGGCGAGCGCCATCAGCACGATCACGACCACGGCCAGCAGCGTCAGTCCGGTGAACGACGCGATCGCGCCGGCCTGGCCGATCGACGTGCCGAGCAGATCGACGCCGTTGCCGAGCACACCCCAGTCGAACACCGGGTTGAACCGCCGGTTCAGCGCGAGCCCGAAGCCGAGGTCGATGGCCTTGAGCACGGTCATGAGCCCGAGGACCGCCCCGGCGGACACCGCGACGACCCGCCTCGCGCCGTCGCGCAGCATGAGCACGACCGCCACGCCGAGCAGCGCCTCCACCGGCAGCCGTACGAACGCCTCCGGCGCCAGCCAGTCGAGGTCGTTCGGCGCGAGCAGGGCGAACAGCACGAGGACGGCGGACAGCGTCGTCGCCGCGCTGGACACGATTTCGCGGGTTGTCGTCCGGTCGCCGGGCAGACCGACCAGGGCGGGACGGATCAAAACCGGCAAGGGCGTGTCTCCCGAACTGAGGTTCGCCGGTCGGGCGAGGACACGCGCGCTTCTTGTGACACAGCCAAGGCGGGTTCCTTCCGGGGTGGACTGCCTTCATCCGGTCACACGGACGGCGGGCCCCGGCGGTTCAGTCCGAGCGCCAGGTGCGCAGCGCCCACCACCAGCCGACGGTGTGCCGCACATGGGTACCGCCGTCGTCTTCCGGCGGGTCGAGCGACGCCCCGGTGATCTCGCCGAGCCTGGAGAGCCGGTATCTGACGGTGTTCGCGTGGACGTGCAGCGCCGCGGCCGTCTGGTCGAGCCGCCGTCCGTGGTCGAGGTAGGCCAGCGCGGTCGAGACGAGTTGCTCGTGGAAGGGATCGCCTGGCGTCAGCGCGTTCAGCAAAGTGCCTTCGAGCAGCGCGGCGAGCCCCGGCTGGGCGGCGAGCGCGGTCTCCACGGCCAGATCGGCCATCGCGTGCAGACCGCGGGAGCGGGCGGCCGTCGGCAGCGCCATCACGCACAGCGCGTGCATCCCGCGGACCTCGGCGAGCGGTACGGCGGGGGAGACCACCATGAGGACGTCGTCCCCGAGCGCCGACGCGGTGGGCAGCCGCGGCGCCAGCCCGGTCAGCCGTCCCTCGACCAGGCCGAAGACGCCGCCCGTCGCGCCGAGCCGTCGCTCGACGACCCTGGCCTGGTACGGATCGCCGACGTCGGAGAGCAGGCAGTGGAAGCGGCCGCCCGGGTTCAGGCCGGTGCTCGCGACCTCCTCGGCCGAGGGCGGCGTCGTGTCCCCGCCCAGCAATCGCCGCAGCAACCGGGCCCGGCCGTCGTGGACCGTCCGGGAAAGTTCGAGTTCGGCTTCGTGGTAGCCCGCGATGACCTGGCGTTCGAGCGCGCGGGTGTTCCGGTCGAAGTCGACCAGCGCCGCCAGCATGACGTCGTCCGGGATGCCGGCCGCCTTGCCGCGTTCGACGGCGATCTCGACCGCGCGGCCGCGGCCCGCCTGCACCCCGCGCAGCAGCGCGGCGAGCGGCACACCCTGCGCGGCCCTGTCCGCGCCGAGGACGGCGGCCGCGGCGTAGTCCTGCTCCCCGGCTCCGCCCGGCCGGTCGAAGGAGGCGAGCCCGGCGGCGAGCACGATCGCGACGTGCCGCCGGGTCTCGTCCACCGGCAACCGTGCCACTTCCGGCGACTCCGTGCGGGCGGCTCGGACCACTTCGTCGACGACGTCGGTGTCGGCCGCCATCGCGGCCAGCACGTCGTGGAGCGACCGGTGCGCCATCGCCACCGCCTTCCCGCGCGGATTGTGCCCGGTGCACAACGAAGCCGGCGGTCCTTGGCGACCGGCCCCTACCGAGGGTGTCCGGCCGGTTGGTTTCCTGTGAGCTACCGAAAGGTAACAGGCCCTCGCCGAAAGGTGCGCCCGATGCGGAAACGCCGGTTGCTGAACACCGTCCTCGTGAGCTGCCTCGCCGTCGCGGCGCTGGGCTCGGTGCCCGTCGCCGGTGCGAGCGTGGCCCTGCGGCAGGTCCTGTTCGTGGGCAACAACTGGGAGGGGACCGCGGACGTCATCCGGTCCTCCGGCGACTACGCCAAGATCGCGCGCGTGAACATGGTGCCGGACAAGGAGGAGCGGCTCACCGAGATCTACCTGAACCCGATCAAGCTCGCGTTCTTCCTCGGTATCCGCAACGGCGTCGGCGAGGGGCACGACCAGCTCGTAGACGACCTTTACACGACCCCGGACGGCCGTTCGGTCGTGGCTTCCCGCCCGAGCTTCGCCGACGTCGTGTCGATCGACCTCGTCACCGGCCGCGTCGACTGGCGGTTCCCGGTGTCCGGGTTCCGGTCCGACCACATGGCGGTGTCGCCGGACGGCCGCAGCATCGCGGTGTCGGCCTCGACGTCGAACACCGTCCACGTGCTGGACATCGAGACCGGCAGGCAGCTCGGCTCGTTCAAGACCGGCGACAAACCGCACGAGAACACCTACACCGACGGCGGCCGGTACCTCTGGAACAGCTCGATCGGCGAGGTGAACACCGCGCTCGACGCGCCGTGGCAGGACTTCACCAAGGGCGACCGGAAGCTCACCGTGGTCGACGCGAACACCTTTCGGCAGGTCAAGGTGATCGACATGCGCCAGCGCTTGGACGCCTTCGGGCGCGGGGATCTGTCCGACGCCGTCCGGCCGGTGGCGTTCACCCCGGACGAGTCGAAGCTGTACTTCCAGGTCTCGTTCTTCAACGGCCTGCTCGAGTACGACGTCGCCACCGACCGGATCACGCGGTCGAAGACGCTGCCGAAGAACCCGGGCACCAGTGAAGACCGCACGACCTGGGTCAACGACTCGCGTCACCACGGACTGTCGATGAGCCCGGCGGGCGACAAACTCTGCGTCGCCGGGACGATGGACGACTACGCGACCATTGTGGACCGTGCGAGCCTGCGAGAGGCGCGGCTCGTGACGGCCGCGAAGCCGTACTGGGCGACGGTGAGCGGTGACGGAAAGCACTGCGTCATCTCGGAAAGCGGATCGGACCAGGTGACCGCGATCGACTTCGCGACCGGCGCGAAGGTCAAGTCCGTGCCCGTCGGCGACCACCCGCAGCGCATCCGGATCGGGCACGTGCCCGAAGGCTGGACGGGGCCCGCGGCGCGCTGACGCCGGTCCGCTCAGCGCACGATCTTGGCTTCGCTGTGGCACCGTTTCAGGAATGAGTCTGCTCCTGGGTCCGCTGCTGCGCCACGTCGACGAAACTTCGGCGACGGTGTGGGTCGAGACCACCACCGCGAGTGAGGTCGAAGTCCTCGGCACGACCGCGAGGACGTTCGAGATCAAGGGTCACCACTACGCGCTGCTGGTGCTGACCGGCCTCGAACCCGGCTCGTGCCACGAGTACGACGTGCGCGTGGACGGCGAGAAGGTGTGGCCGCTGGAGGATTCCGAGTTCCCGCCCAGTCGCATTCGGACGCTGCCCGCGAACGAGTCCCGGGTCCGGCTCGTGTTCGGCTCCTGCCGCAAACCGCACGACGGTGACACCTTCGGCCCGGACGCGCTGGCCGCGTACGCCCGCCGGATGGCCGACGGCGACGAAAGCGAATGGCCGCAGGCGTTGCTGATGCTGGGCGACCAGGTCTACGCCGACGAAACCACCGACGAAACGCAGGAATGGCTCTCCCGGCGTCGCGACACATCGAAACCGCCGGGCACGGAGGTGACCGATTTCGAGGAGTACACCCACCTCTACCTCGAAGCCTGGGGCGAGCCGACGATCCGCTGGCTGCTCTCCACCGTGCCGACGTCGATGATCTTCGACGACCACGACGTCCGCGACGACTGGAACACCTCCCACACCTGGCGGCAGGAGATGCGTGCGCACCCGTGGTGGCAGGAGCGCCTGCGTGGGGCGATCATGTCGTACTGGGTCTACCAGCATCTCGGGAATCTCGGCCCCGCCGAACTCGCCGAGGACCCGACGTTCCAGAAGGCCGTCACGTCCGGCCGTGACAACGCCGACCTGCTCGTCGCGTTCGCCGACGAGGCCGACGACGATCGCGACGGCACCAAGGGCGCGCGATGGAGTTACCGCCGCGACTTCGGCGGCGTGCGGTTGCTGGTCATCGACAGCCGGGCGGGCCGGATCCTCGCGGGCGGCGCCCGGTCCATGGTGGACGACGACGAGTTCGACTGGATCGAGGACAACGCCGCCAACTCCGCCGACGCCTGCGACCACCTGCTCATCGGGTCCTCGCTGCCGTGGCTGCTGCCGCCGGTCATCTCCCACCTGCAGTCCCTCAACGAGCGGGCCTGCAACCGTCCAGGGTGGCGGGGACGGCTCGCGGAGAAGATCCGGCAGGCGTGCGACCTCGAGCACTGGGCGGCGTTCCGCGAGTCGTTCGACCGGCTCGCCGCGATGATCGCGCGCGAGGGGCGCCGGGAAGATCCGCCCGCCACCATCGCGATGCTCTCCGGCGACGTCCATCACGCTTACATCGCCGAGGCGCGGTACCCGGAGCCGGTGACGTCGGCGGTGTACCAGCTCACCTGCTCGCCGGTGCACAACGCGATGCCGCGGCCGCTCCGGCTCGCGTTCGCCGCCACCTGGTCGGACTCGCTGGCCACGGTCGCGCGCCGATGGGCGACGCGGGGCGGCGTCGAACCCCTGCCACTCGACTGGCGGAAGACGTCGGGACCGCATTTCGGCAACGTGATCGCCACGGTCGAGACCACCGGCCGCTCCGCCGTCACGACGATCGAACAGGCCACCGGTGACGGGCTGACCGAGGTGGCCAAGCAGAGGCTGGCTTGACCCGGTCCCGCACTCGGTAATATCGCCGCGTGACAACCTCTGCCGAAACACTCGAGTTCCAGTCGGAGGCACGTCAGCTGCTCCAGCTGATGATCCACTCGATCTACTCGAACAAGGACACCTTCCTCCGGGAACTGGTGTCCAACGCCTCCGACGCACTGGACAAACTCCGCCTCGAAGCGTTCCGTGACAAGGACCTCCAGGCGGACACCGACGATCTCCACATCGAGATCGAGACCGACCCCGAAAACCGCACTTTGACCGTGCGGGACAACGGAATCGGGATGAGCCGGGACGACGTCGTGGCGCTGATCGGCACGATCGCGAAGTCCGGCACCGCCGAATTCCTGAAAAAGCTGAAGGGGACCAAGGATTCCGCAGCTTCGCAGGACCTGATCGGCCAATTCGGCATCGGGTTCTACGCCAGCTTCATGGTGGCCGACAAGGTCACGCTGCTGACGCGCCGGGCGGGGTCGGACGAGGGTGTCCGATGGGAGTCCGAGGGCGAAGGCACGTACACCATCGAGACGGTCCCGGACCTGCCGCAGGGCACGTCGGTCGTCCTGCACCTCAAACCCGAGGACGCCGAAGACCAGCTCTTCGACTACACCTCCGCCACGAAGATCAAGCAGATCGTCAAGAAGTACTCGGATTTCATCACCTGGCCGATCCGGATGACCGAGGGCGAAGAGGTCGCCACGGTCAACTCGATGAAGGCGCTGTGGGCCCGCTCCTCCAGCGATGTCACCGAAGACGAGTACAACGAGTTCTACAAGCACGTCGCGCACGACTGGAACGACCCGCTGGAGACGATCCGGCTCCAGGCCGAGGGCACCTTCGAGTATCAGGCGCTGCTGTTCCTGCCGGGGCACGCGCCGCTCGACCTGTTCATGCGTGAGCGCAAACGCGGTGTCCAGCTGTACGTGAAGCGCGTCTTCATCATGGACGACTGCGAAGCGCTGATGCCGGAGTACCTGCGCTTCGTGAAGGGCGTCGTCGACGCGCAGGACCTCTCGCTCAACGTCTCGCGCGAGATCCTGCAGCAGGACCGGCAGATCCAGCTGATCCGCCGTCGCCTGGTGAAGAAGGTCCTCTCGACGGTCAAGACCATGATGGCCGACGAGAACCCCTACAAGTACGAGACGTTCTGGAAGGAGTTCGGCCGCGCCGTCAAGGAGGGCCTGCTGGACGACCACGAGAACCGGACCGCGATCCTCGACATCTGCTCTTTCGCGTCGACCGACGACCCGGAGAAACCGACGTCGCTGCGCGAGTACGTCGAGCGGATGAAGGACGGCCAGGAGCACATCTACTACCTGACCGGTGAGTCGCGGCAGAGCATCGAGAACTCCCCGCATCTGGAAGCCTTCCGGGCCAAGGGGTACGAGGTGCTCGTGCTCACCGACCCGATCGACGAGATGTGGGTCGACGCGGTTCCGGGCTACGAGGAGAAGCAGTTCCAGTCGGTCGCGAAGGGCGAGGTCGAACTCGACTCCGACACCACCGACGAGCAGAAGGAGGAGTTCTCCGGACTCCTGACCTGGCTCACGACGACCCTCTCCGAGCAGGTCAAGGAGGTGCGGCTCTCGTCGCGGCTGACGACGTCGCCCGCCTGCATCGTCGGTGACACGAACGACGTCACCCCGACGCTGGAGAAGATGTACCGCGCGATGGGCCAGGAAATGCCGCAGATCAAGCGGATCCTGGAACTCAACCCCGGTCACCCGCTGGTCTCCGGGCTCCGGGACGCCTTCGCGTCGCAGGGTGAGAACGACGGGCTCGCCGAGACCGCCGAACTGCTCTACGGCATGGCTCTGCTGGCCGAAGGCGGTGAACTGGGCGACCCCGCCCGCTTCACCAAGCTGCTGGCCACCCACCTCCAGAAGACCCTGTAGTTCCGTGAAGGCCTCCTTGAGGGACTCAGGGTCCCTCAAGGAGGCCTTCACGGACTTCTACGGCCTTCTACGGCCGGGTCCGCCAGAGCACCAGCACGAAGTACGGCGTCCCGACCATCGCGATGACCAGGCCCGCCGGGATCTGGGCGGGGGCGATGACCGTCCGCCCGAGGGTGTCCGCGACGCTCACCAGCAGCGCCCCGAGCGCCGCGGCCACCGGGATCACCCGGCCGTGCCGTCCGCCGACCAGCGAACGCGCCAGATGCGGCGCGACCAGCCCGACGAACACGACCACGCCGATCGCGGACACCGCGGTGGCAGCCAGGATCCCGGAGGCGGCCAGCACCACCAGCCGTGACCGCTCGACGCGCATCCCGAGGACGCGCGGGGTGTCCTCGTCGAGGGCGTGCAGGTCCAGTTCGCGGTGCTTGATCCACAACAACGGCGTCAGCGCGAGCAGCGCCAGCGCCACGGGCGCGACCTGTTCCAGCGTGCGGCCGTAGGTCGACCCCGAAAGCCAGGTCAGCGCCTTGGCCGAGTTCCACGGGTCGGAGACCACGATCAGCAGGTTGATCAGCGCCATCCCGGCCGACCAGACCGCGATGCCGATGATCACCAGCCGGTCCGAATCGAGCCCCGAACGCCAAGCCAGCCCGTAGACCAGCAGGAAGACCACGGCCGCGCCGAGACCGGCGGCACCGGCGATCGACCAGGCGCCGACGGCGGGGACGACGGTGATCAGCGTGATCGCGCCGAGCCCGGCACCCGCGGTGATGCCGAGCAATCCGGGTTCGGCGAGCGGGTTGCGGCTGACCGACTGGATCCCGCAGCCCGACACCGCCAGCGCGGCGCCGGCGAGCAGCGCGGCCAGCACCCGCGGAAGTCGTTGATCCAGCACGAAAGTCAAGGCGGTCCCGGTGTCGCCGGTGACCCAGTTCGCGAGATCGCCGAGCAACACCATCCGGTCGCCCAGCATCAGGCCCGCTACCGGGATGGCGGCCAGCAGCGCCACCAGCACGACGGAAATGGCCACGAGCCGCCGGGTCGAGCCGGCGACCCCGACCCGCCCGGCCGGAGCCGGACGGCGCGAGCCGCTGCCCCGCCCGCGCCGCGCCAGCCACACCATCACGACGGCGCCGACGATCGTGGTCACCACACCGGTCGGCACCCGCACGGCGGCGGCCGAACCCATGATCGCCCGCAGGGCGACGTCGGCGCCGAGCACCGTCACCACGCCGACCAGCCCGGAGACCGGCAGCAGCGCGCGGTGTTTGGCGATCGGCAGCAGCAGCCGCGTGATCACCGGCGCGCTCAATCCGACGAACCCGACCGGTCCGGCGACGGTCACCGCCGCCGCGGTCAGCGCGACGGTCAGCACGACCGCCCCGACCCTGGTCCGGCGGACCCGCAGGCCGAGCAAGGTCGCGTTGTCGTCGCCGAGGGCGAGGACGTCGAGTTTGCGGCCCATCACGATGAGCGCCACCACGGCGATCACCACGATCGGCGTCATCTGGGCGGTCGCGCGCAGATCGGAAACGGTGAGCGAGCCACTGCCCCAGGCGAACAGCCCGGACGTCTCTTCTTCGAACAGGAGCAGCAGCAGGATGGTCACCGAGTGCAGGGCCAGCAACACCGCCGAGCCCACCAGCACCAGCCGCGGACTCGCCGAACCGCCGCCCGCGAGGCCCAGCACGATGACGGCCGCGACGAGCCCGCCCGCGAACGCCGCCCCACCGACCGGGACGAGCGGCAGCGAAAGCCCGAACGCGGAAATGACCACCACGGCCAGATGCGCGCCCGCGTTGACCGCGAGCGTGTCGGGCGAGGCGAGCGGGTTCCGTGCCACGGACTGCATTCCCGCGCCCGCGACGCCGAGCGCGACCCCGAGCAGCAACGCCGCGAGCAGCCGGGGGACGCGCGAACCCTCGAGTACCGCGAGGGTTTGCGCGTCGCCCTGACCGAAGATCGCCTTCACCACGTCCAGCGGACCGGACGTGGAGGTGCCCTGGGTCAAGTGGATGCCGGCGAGGACGACGATGAGCACCACCAGTCCCGCCGACACCACCGCGGTGCGGATCGTCTGCGGCGCCCGCACCGTTTCGACGAGTCCTCGGCGGGGGGAAGTACCTCGGACCTTGGTGGTCATCAGGCGGTGATGGCCTTCACGATCTGATCGGCGCTCATGATGATCGACTTCGGCCCGCCGAAGGTCCACGTTCCGGCCTCCAGCTTGTGGATCTTCTTCGACACCACGAACGGCAGCCGCTGGTAGACGGCGTTCTGCGCGAGTCCGGTGGTGAAGACGTCCTCTTCGGCCGCGCTGTAGAACAGCACGGTCTTCGGGTCGGTGAGCGCGGTCAGGCCCTCGACGTCGGTCTGGCCGAGACCCCACTGCGGGTCGACCTTGCCGGTCCAGGCGTTCTTCAAGCCGACGGCCTCGGCCGTGTCGGAGACCAGCGAGCCCTTGCCGAACGGGCGGATGCTGACGGTGCTGCCTTCGAGGTAGCCGTCGGCCATCAGGAACGGGGTGCCCGCGGCGCCCTTGGCCTCGACGGCCTTCTTGCCCTCGGCGAGTTTCGCGTCCATTTCGGACAGTTGCTCGTCCGCCTCGGCCTCCTTGCCGACCGTCTTCGCGATCAGCTTGAAGTCCTCGCGCAGGCGGTCGAAGTTGCGGCCGGCATCGCTCGACTTGGTGACCACGACCGGCACGTACTTCTCGATCTGCGGCACCAGCGTCGAGTCGCGCTCCTCGGCCATGATGACGACGTCGGGGTTCAAGCCGACGATCGCGTCGACACTGGGCTCGTTGCGCTTGCCGACGTCCTTGACCTCGGCGGTCAGCGGAGCGGCCTTGTCCCACACGTTGTAGCCCGCGACGTCCGCGGCGCCGACCGGCATGACACCGAGCGACGCGACCATCTCGGCCTCGCCCCACTCGAGCGCGACGACGCGCTTGGCGGGGGCTTTGAGGGTGACGGCCTTTCCGCGGGCGTCGGTCACCGTGACCGGTCCGCTCGCGGCGGCGGACTCGCTCGGCGCGGCCGCGGTGTTCTCGGTGGTGCCGCAGGCGGACAGCAACAGGGCCGTCGCCGCGACGAGGACGGCAGGGATTGGCAAACGCATGGTTCTTCCTGGATTTCTCAGGCGGGCCTGGGCGAATGCCGCCCGAGTGGCCTGCAGTGGATCGCGCCCGTCACCGGGTCGTTCGCGACGTGGACGGTGACGCCGTAGGCCCGGGAAAGGTGCTCGGAGGTGAGCACCTGCCCGATGTCACCCGTGGCCACGATGGTTCCCTCACTCAGCAGCACGACCTCGTCGGCGATGATCGCCGCGTGGTCGAGATCGTGCAGCACCACACCGACCGCGACGCCTTCGTTGGCCAGATCGCGGACGACGTCGAGGATCTCGACCTGATAGCGCAGATCGAGATGGTTGGTGGGCTCGTCGAGCAGCAGTACGGAGGTCTGCTGGGCGAGACAGGACGCGAGCCAGACCCGCTGGAGTTCGCCGCCGGACAGTTCGTCGACGCCGCGTTCGGCCATCGGGGTCACGCCGGTCAGTTCCATCGCGCGGCGGATCGCGGCGGCGCCGTCGATGTCGACCCCGCGCCAGCCCGACCGGTACGGATACCGGCCGTAGGCGACGACGTCGCGCACCGAGACCCCGCTCGGAGTGGGCCGATGCTGGGTCAGCAACGTGACCCGGCGGGCGAACTCCTTACCGGACAACGCGTTCCCGCCCCAGACGGTGCGTCCCCCGAGACGGACGCTGCCCTCGCGAGGCTTGTGCAGCCGCGCCAGCGAACGCAGGAGCGTCGACTTCCCGGACCCGTTCGGCCCCACCAGCGCGGTCACGGTGCCGGCGCGCAGCGACAGCGACACGCCGTCCACCACGGCCCGCTCTTGGTGCGCGAGCACCAGGTCATGGCCGGTGAGCAGCGCGTCTTCCGTAGACATGAGGGGAGCCTAACCTAAGGCTGGGTACCGACCCATGTCACGAGAGACACAGAGCGCGGGGTGATTGTCCGGTTACCGGAGTGCCGCTTCCCGCCTGCGCTTGGCCAGCCGCTTCCCGACGATCCCGTGCCGCGGCCCGAACAGGTACACCAGCGTGAACCCGGCGCCCTGCACCAGCACGATCATCCCGCCGGACGCGGTGTCGAGGTGGTAGCTCAGGTACAGGCCGGTCACCGCGGCGAGCACCGAGAACGACGGCGCGATCACGAGCATGCGGCCGAATCGGTCGGTCAGCAGGTACGCCGTCGCGCCGGGGATGATCAACATCGCCACCACCAGGATCACGCCGACCACCTGCAACGCCACCACCGCGGTCAGCGCGAGCAGCCCGAGCAGCGCGGCGCCGAGCACCCGAGGGTTCAGCCCGATGGCGTGCGCGTGCGTGGGATCGAAGGCGTACAAGGTGAAGTCACGGCGTTTGAGCACCAGCAGGGTGAGCGTGATGGCGCCGAGGACACCGATTTGGATGAGGTCCGAGGTGTCGACGCCGAGCAGGTTGCCGAAGATGATGTGGTTCAGGTCGGTCTGGCTCGGCGTCACCGAGATCAGCACGAGCCCGAGCGCGAACAACGTGGTGAACACGATGCCGATCGCGGCGTCCTCCTTGACCCGGCTGGTGTCACGGACGACGCCGATCAATGCCACGGCGAGGAAGCCGAAGACGACGGCGCCCAGCGCGAAGGGCGCGCCGAGGACGTAGGCGAGTACGACGCCGGGCAGCACGGCGTGCGAAACCGCGTCGCCCATCAGTGACCAGCCGATCAGCACCAGCCAGCAGGAGAGGACCGCGCAGACGGCGGACGCGATGACCGTGGACGCCAGCGCCCGCACCATGAAGTCATAGCTCAGCGGTTCGAGGAACAGGTCGTACAGACTCACGCGGGTTCTTCTTCCCGTTGCAGGACATCGAGTCCGAAGGCCAGCGCGAGGTTTTCGGGCCGGAGCACCTCGCCGGGGGAGCCGTGCGCGAGCACCTTGCGCATCAGCAGGATCGCCTCGTCGGCGAGGCCGGGCAGCGCGTGCAGGTCGTGCGTGGAGATCAGGACGGCGGCGCCGTCGGCCGCGAGTTCCTTGAGCAGCCGGGTGATCGTGGCTTCGGACCGTTTGTCCACGCCGGCGAACGGCTCGTCCAGCAGCAGGACACGGGCGTCTTGGGCGATGCCGCGGGCGACGAACGCGCGTTTGCGCTGCCCGCCGGACAACCGGCCGATCTGCCGTCCGGCGAGTTCGGTCAGTTCGACCCGCTCCAGCGCGTGGTCGACGGCTTCGTGGTCGGCGCGGCGCGGCCGGCGGGTGAAGCCGAGCCGCCCGTAGCGGCCGGTCATCACGACATCCCGCACGGACAGCGGGAACGACCAGTCGACGTCCTCGCTCTGCGGCACGTAGCCGATCACGCCGGTCTTGCGGGCGCGGGCGGGGTCGACACCGTCGATCGACACCGTGCCGGTGTCCGGCCGGACCATGCCCATGACGGTCTTGAACAGCGTCGACTTGCCGGAGCCGTTCATCCCGACCAGCCCGCAGACGTGACCGTGTTCGAGCGTGACGTCGACACCGTCGAGGGCGAGGACGTCGCCGTAGTGGACCGTGACGCCTTCGACGCGGATCGCGGCCGTCACGGCTTCGCTCCGGTGAGGGCGGCGACGATCGTCTTCGAGTCGTGGCGGATGAGGTCGAGGTAGGTCGGCACCGGGCCTTCGGGGCCGGACAGGGAATCCACGTAGAGGACGCCGCCGAACGCGGCACCGGTCGCGGAGACGACCTGCCGCATCGGGGCGTCCGAGACGGTCGACTCGCAGAACACCGCGGGAACCTTGTTCTGCTTGACGAATTCGATCGCGCGGGTGATCTGCTGTGGCGTGGCCTGCTGTTCGGCGTTGACCGGCCAGATGTACCGCTCGGTGAGGCCGGTGTCGCGCGCGAGGTAGGAGAAGGCGCCTTCGCAGGTGACCAGCGCTCGTTCGTTCTGCGGCAGGCCGCTCAGCGCACCCGTCATCTCGTCCCGCACTTCCTTCAGTTTCGCCTTGTAGGCGTCGCCGTTCGCCTTGAACACGGCGGCGTCGCCGGAGGAGAGCCCGCTGAACGCCTTCACCATGTTGTCCACGTAGATCCCCACATTCGTCGGAGACATCCACGCGTGCGGGTTCGGCTTTCCCTGATAGGCGTCTTCGCCGATGGCGATGGGCTGGACGCCCTCGCTGACCACCTTGTGCGGCGCGTCGCTCTCCTTGACGAACCGGGCGAACCACGCCTCCAGATTCAGCCCGTTGTCGAGGATCAAGTCGGCCTTCGCGGCCTTCTTGATGTCGTCCGGAGTGGGTTCGTAGCCGTGGATTTCGGCCCCGGGTTTGGTGATCGACTCGACCCGGAGCTTGTCGCCCGCGACGTTCGAGGCGATGTCCGCCAAGACCGTGAATGTGGTCAGTACGACGGGCCGCTTGTCGTCCGTGCCGTCGGCGGGGCCGCCGCAAGCGGACAGGACGAGCGCCGACGCCGCCAGCGCGCACACGGTCTTGCGCAGATTCGCCATTCCGCGAGTTTAGAGTTCGGTGCGCCGAACTTCCAACTCACGTGTGCCTTAAATCTCGGGCTGAACCCGCGTCCGGTCCCGCTCCCGCACGGACTCCAGCAGGAGCTGGGAGACGTCGCGCACGGTGACGTTCTCGCCACGCTGTTCACTCTGCCGCTGGACGAGGCCGTCGTTCAGCATCACGCGGCAGAACGGGCAGCCGGTGACGATGGTCTCGGCGTCCGTGCCGAGCGCCTCGTCGACGCGTTCGAGGTTGATGCGTTTGCCGATCTGCTCCTCCATCCACATCCGCGCGCCGCCGGCGCCGCAGCAGAGCGAGCGGTCGGCGTGCCGGGGCATCTCGCTAAGCGTGGCGCCGGTCGCGCCGACGAGCTCGCGCGGCGGCTCGTAGACCTTGTTGTGGCGGCCGAGATAACACGGGTCGTGGTAGGTCACCGGGCCGGCATCGACCGGTTTGACCGGGGTGAGCTTGCCCGCGCGGACGAGCCGGTTCAGCAGTTGCGTGTGGTGCAGGACCTCGTAGTGCCCGTCCAGCTGCGGGTACTCGCGGCCGAGTGTGTTGAGACAGTGCGGGCAGGTGGTGACGATCTTGCGCGTACCCGGTTCGCGGCCTTCGAACACCGCGTTCAGGGTCTCGACGGTCTGCTGTGCGAGCATCTGAAAGAGGAACTCGTTGCCGGAGCGGCGGGCCGGATCGCCGGTGCAGGTTTCGCCGGTGCCGAGGATCGTGTACTTCACCCCGGCGAGATGCAGGAGTTCCGCGGTGGCGCGGACGGTCTTGCGGGCGTTGTCGTCGAAAGCGCCCGCGCAACCGACCCAGTAGACGTACTCGACGTCTTCGGCGAGTTCACCGTCGAAGATCGGCACTTCGAAGCCAAGGTCCTTCGTCCAGGCGAGGCGGTCCGAGTTGTTCTGACCCCAGGGGTTTCCCTTGGTTTCGAGGTTCTTGAACAGCACGCCGAGTTCGCTCGGGAAGGCCGACTCGATCATCACCTGGTAGCGGCGCATGTCCACGACGTGGTCGACGTGCTCGATGTCGACCGGGCACTGTTCGACGCACGCGCCGCAGGTGGTGCAGGACCAGAGGACATCCGGATCGATGACGCCGAAGTCCTCCTTGGTGCCGACCAGGGGACGTTCTTCAGGCGCTTCCTTGCCGTCCAGGATGTACGGCGCCTTCTCGAAGAGGTGGTCACGCAGGTCCATGATCAACAGCTTGGGGGACAAGGGTTTCCCGGTGTTCCACGCCGGGCACTGCGACTGACAGCGGCCGCATTCGGTGCAGGTGGCGAAGTCGAGCATGCCCTTCCAGGTGAAGTCCTCGATCTTGCCGCGGCCGAACGTGTCGTCCTCGCCCGGATCCTCGAAGTCGATCGGCTTGCCACCGGACTCCATCGGCAGCAGCGGGCCGAGCGCGTCCGGGAGGCGTTTGGCGGTCACGTTGACCGGCGCGAGGAAGATGTGCAGGTGCTTGGAGTAGAGCACGATCGACAGGAACGCGAGCATCACGCCGATGTGCAGCAGCAGCCCGACGGTCTCCAGCGGTTCGGTGACCGCGGGGCCGAGTGGCGCCAGAAGTTCACCCACGCCGAGGGAAACCCACGCGCCCGACTCGTACGGGAAGACGCCGACCGCGGCCGACGCGCCGCGGAAGAGGAACATCGTCCAGACCACGTTGAAGATCATGAACAGGATCAGCCAGGCGCCACCGGTGTGCGAGCCGAAGAAGCGCGACGCGCGATCTTTCCGTTCGGGGGCTTGGCGGATCCGGATGACCGCGAACACCGCCAGCGAGACGAGCACCGCGACCGCGATGAAATCCTGGAGGAAACCCAGAACCGCCCAGTGCCCGATGAGCGGGAGGTGGAAGTCGTGGTCGAACAGGGCGCCGTACGCCTCGACGTAGACGGAGCCGAGAATCACGAAACCCCAGAACGTGAACAGATGCGCTAGCCCGGGGACGGACCACTTCAGCAGTTTGCGCTGCCCGAAGACCTCGGCCAGATGTGTTTTCGCGCGGACGGCCATGACGTCCGAGCGTTTGTCGTCCGGCTGACCGGACCGGATCAGTTCAGCGAGCCAGAGTGCGCGGCGGGCGGCGAAGGCGAGTCCGACGACCGTGATGAGCAGACCGGGAATGAGACGAACGAGCACGAGTCCTCCGGGGGAGAATCGGCTCAGTGAGAGCCGGTGTAGTACCGGCACGCCTTGCAGGCGTACCGCATTTTGGCCACTCGCCACCGTTTTCGGTAGGCCTCGAGATGTCCCGGTCGTGGCGGATGCACGCCGAGCCGGTGGTGACGACGGATCCGCCGCCCCGTTTCGAAGAGTTCGGTCGCCAGGCCGAGATAGGCACGCCTGAGCGCGATACCCGGCTCCGCGGCGAGATTGTCCCGGCAGAATCGGTGCAGCAGAGCCAGATCCGGGAGGCCGGGGGTGGTCACGCCGGGGAGGTGCTCGACCACGCCGAGGCCGGGATGTCCGACAGGCACGGAGAATCGCGCGGGAAGTCCACAATGGACGCAAGTGAGCGTGCAACTCAGACATCGGGTGACGTGGCGGATTCGCCGTTCGCGTCGATCCTCGTCGATCGTTTCGCGAACGTGCCACCCCATGGAGCCTCCCAAGACCGTGGTGTGTCCTGTGTCACTCTCAATACTGGAGAGTAGGGCGCGCTCCGGCGGGGCGACAGGTCCAACCGGATGGCTTCGTGGCCGCCGGTCGGGGTAACCCTCCCCGCCGCACGCTTCCGCACACCGTGACCCACTCGTAGCCGAAAACGGCCCGCCGGGTGTCACGCGCTGGTTATAGTCCTGACCCGGGGTAATGGGGAGGGAACGACGGCGATGGGCGGGTTCGTCACC
This sequence comes from Amycolatopsis sp. NPDC041971, assembly GCF_055588925.1. NCBI lineage: Bacteria > Bacillati > Actinomycetota > Actinomycetes > Pseudonocardiales > Pseudonocardiaceae > Amycolatopsis > Amycolatopsis sp. NPDC041971. Next base: position 136,272 of record NZ_JBVJCE010000020.1, read on the forward strand.
GCGGCTCTGGGGTTTCCGGCCGTGCTCTTCAGCTTCCTGCTGATCGTGGTGATCGGCTATTGGCTGCTGGCCCTGCTCGGCGCCTTCGGCGTCGACGACGCCGTCGATTTCGACGGCGGCGACGGGTTCTTGGCGGGCTTCGGCGGGGTCCCGCTGTCCATTTCGCTCTCCTTACTGATCGCATTCACCTGGTTCGCCAGCCTGGCAGGGACGGTTCTCCTCGATGACCTTGAGCTTTCGACACCATCGAGGATCGGGCTCGGGGCCGGCGTGCTCGCCGTCGCGCTCGTCCTCGGCACACTCGGGACGAGGGTGATCGTGGTGCCACTGCGCCGGGTGTTCGGTCCCGCGAAGGAACCGAGCAGGAGGGACTTCATCGGCCGGGTCGCGGTCATCCGCACCTCGTCGGTCACCCACGACTTCGGCCAGGCCGAAGCCGCCGCCGCGGACGGGTCCACGGCCATTGTGGACGTTCGGCAGGCGGGTGAAGGCAACCTCACGGCGGGAAGCCGCGTAGTTCTCTATGACTACGACTCCGAAGGCGAGTTCTTCTGGGTCGAGTCCTTGGACATCTGAAGCAGAAAAGGAACACTATGGGTGCCATCAGCGTGGGGGCCGGCGTTCTGATCGCCGTGATAGTTGTCATCCTCCTGGTCTTGCTCTTCACGATCACCAGGTTGTTCAAGAAGGTGCCGCAGGGTAAGGCGCTGATCATCTCGAAGGTCCGCCGCGTCGACGTGACGTTCACCGGTGCGGTCGTCCTGCCGGTGCTGCACAAGGCCGAGATCATGGACACCTCGGTCAAAGCGATGGAGATCACCCGAACCGGCCGCGAGGGCCTGATCTGCCGGGACAACATCCGCGCCGACATCCGGATCTCGTTCTTCGTGCGGGTCAACAAGACCGTCGAGGACGTGATCAAGGTCGCACAGGCCATCGGCACCGAACGCGCGAGCGACGAGGCGACCCTGCAGGAGTTGTTCAACGCCAAGTTCTCCGAGGCGTTGAAAACCGTCGGCAAGCAGCTCGACTTCGTGGATCTCTACACCAAACGCCACGAGTTCCGCGACCAGATCATCCGCGTCATCGGCACCGACCTCAACGGGTACAGCCTCGAAGACGCGGCCATCGACTACCTCGAGCAGACGCCGATGGCGCAGCTCGACTCGGCGAACATCCTCGACGCGCAGGGCATCCGCAAGATCACCGAGCTGACCGCGATCGAGCACGTGCGCACCAACGAGTTCCGCCGCAGCGAGGAAAAAGAGATCACTCGCCAGAACGTGGACGCCCGCGAGGCGATCCTCGAACTGGAGCGGCGGCAGGCCGACGCGGAGATCAAGCAGAACCGCGAGGTCGAGACCATGCGGGCGCGTGAAGAGGCCGAGATCGCCAAGGTGCAGGCGGAGGAGCGGCTCAAGTCGCAGGCCGCGGGACTGCGCACCGACGAGCAGCTCGGCATCCAGCACCAGAATCAGCAGCGTGAGATCGAGGTCGCGGGCAAGAACCGCGAGCGGGTCATCGCGATCGAGAGCGAGCGCATCGAGAAGGACCGGCTGCTTGAGGTCATCGGCCGCGAACGCGAGACCGAACTGTCCCGGATCGCCAAGGACAAGGAAGTCGAGACCGAGAAGCGGTCCATCGCCGAGGTGATCCGCGAGCGGATCGCGGTCGAGAAGACCGTGGCGGAGCAGGAAGAGAACATCAAGAAGCTCCGCGTCGTCGAAGAGGCGGAGCGTCAGCGCTCGGCCATCATCATCCGGGCCGAGGCGGAGGCGCAGGAAAGCCTCGTCAAGGACATCAAGGCCGCGGAGGCCGCCGAGGTGGCCTCGAAGCACAAGGCCCGCGAGGAACTGACGCTGGCCGAAGCGCGCCAGCAGGCCGCCGAACTGGACACCCGGGCGAGGATCCGCCTGGCCGAAGGCATCCAGGCCGAGGAGGCCGCCATCGGGCTGGCCGCGGCGCAGGTCAGGGAACGCGACGCCGACGCGCTGGAGAAGGTCGGCCGGGCCGAGGCGATCGTCGAACGCGAGAAGGCGATCGTGCTCGCCGACGGGATGCGCGACAAGCTCAAGGGCGAGGCCGAAGGTCTCACCGAGAAGGCCGCCGCGATGGCCGCGCTCGACACCGCCAGCCGCCAGCACGAGGAGTACCGCCTGCGCCTGGAGGCCGAGAAGGAGATCCGGCTCGCCGCGCTCACCGTGCAGCGCGAGGTCGCCGAGGCGCAGGCCACGGTCCTCGGCATCGGGCTGGAAAAGGCCGACATCGACATCGTCGGCGGCGAGACGATGTTCTTCGAGAAGGTCATCGGCTCGATCGGGCTCGGCAAGAGCGTGGACGGCTTCGTCGAGCACTCGGACGTCGTCCAGACCCTCGGGAAGTCGTGGCTCGACGGTTCGGGCAGCTTCACCGACGACCTGACGAAACTGGTCGGCTCGGTGAGCACCGACGACGTGAAGAACCTGACGCTGTCGGCCTTCCTGGCCAAACAGTTGCAGGCGGGCGGCCCGGACAGCGGCAAGCTGCAGGAACTGCTGGCCATGGCGCAGCGGCTCGGCCTGGCTGACAAGTCCGTCGCCACCCTCGCCCCCGCGAAGCAGTGACGACGACCGAACCGGCGGCAGGAACGGAGCAGCTGGACGCGGGCACCTATGAGGTGCTCCGCGCCCGGCTCGCCGCACAGGCCGCCGAACTGGCGAAACGCGCGGACGAGCTCAACAAGGCGCGGCTCGGGGTCTTCGGCAGCGCGCAGCTCGCGCTGATCGGCACGGAGCGGATCCGCACCGCGAACAACTGCGTGCCGCGGGACGTCGTGTCGGTCGGCGGGCGAATGTTGTTCGGCTACAACGTTTTCATCGGTCTCAAGCCCGAGACGACGGTCGACGACGTCTTCTCGCTGCACGGCTTCAGTCATGACGAACTGGCGTTCCGCTTCGACGACGTGCCCGCCGAAGAGCTGCCGGAGCTGCTGCGCGACGAGCAGTTCGTCCGTGACTTCGCCGAGCTTTACCGGTACTACCGGCAGGCGAAGCTCCTGCAGTTGCGGCGGGTCGAGGGCAAACTCCTCGCGGTGTTCCAGATCGGTCCGCGGACCGAGGACATCCGGGTGCTGCGCTGGGGTATCTCCGCCGACGGCACGGTGTCCTATGTGGACAATCGGGGTGAGCGCGACCACGTCTTCCCGCCGTCGCACGACTTCGAATGGGTCGAGACCAGCCGCGAACAGCACGTTCTCGGGCGGCATCCGCACATCTCGATCGAGGACGAGGTGTTCGTCGAGACCGTCGGCGGCAACCTGACGATCAAGGTCGAGAACAACACCGAAACCGGCGAGGGCGTCTACGCCGAGGTGGTCGACGAGCCGCTGCAGAGCCTCGCCGACGCCGAGGTGTCCTACGCCAGGATCGGCCCGCTGATCCTGTTGCGGGTGCTGCCGTACAAGGAGACCGTCCACCGGTACCTGGTGTTCAACACCCGCACGCGCGACGTCGTGCGCCTCGACGGGATCGGGCAGGCGTGCCAGCGGCTGCCCGAGGACCACGGGATCATCTTCCCCGGCGGCTACTACCTCGACACGGGTGTCAGCAAGACGTTCGACACCACTGTGGACGGTCTCGAATTCGAGCGCGTGATCCGCTCGCCCAACGGGGAGGACGTACTCTACGTCTTCCACGCCCGCGCCGACGGACGCTCGCTTCTCCTGCCGTACAACGTGATCCGCAAAGAGGTCTCGAACCCGATCCCGTGCCACGGGTACTCGCTGTTCGACGACGGCACGATGGTGCTGTTCCGCGCGTTGTCCGAGGAGCCGAGCCGCGTGCACCCGATGCAGGTGTGGCGGACGCCGTTCCAGTCCGACACCTACGCCGCGTCGCAGCCGGCCGGGACCGGGCCGCTGGAGCGGATCGGCAACGCCGATCTGGTCCGCGGGATCTCCGACTGTCTTTCGATCGGCCGGATGGTCGGCGAGATGGCGCCTTCCGCAGCGGTGTTCGAGGCACTGATCGCCGCGTGCGCGCGGGTCTTCGACCACTACCACTGGCTCGGAGAGGCCGAACTAGGCGATCTCCGGTCACCGTTGTCGGACGTCCGGGTCACCGCGGAACAGGTGCTCGACGAGTTCGAGACGGTCACCGCGCTCACTTCGCAGGCAGCCGAGGCCGTCGAGGAAGCCGCCGCGGAAACCGCTTCGCTCGTGCGGAAGGTGCGGGGCGAGGCGCTTAACGCGGCCGACGCGTGGGTGCGCAGGCTCGCCGAAATGCATCGTGCGCGAGGCCATCTGGTCACCGTGCGGGAACTGCGGTATGTCGACACGGATCGGGTCGACAAGCTGATCGCCGATCTCGACGGAAATTTCGGCGAGGCCGCGCAGCGCGCCGTCCGGTTCCTGCAGGGTGAGGACGCGTTCACGAGCTACCACGCCGAGGTCGACAGGCTGATCGAGGCCGCGGGCGCGATCTCCACCGTCGCCGAGGCGGTCCCGGTCGCCGAACAGCTGGACGAGCAGTCCGGCGGACTCGAGGTCCTCACCGACGTCGTCGGCGGGCTGGAGATCGCGGACGCCGTGGTGCGAACGAAGATCCTCGAACGCGTCGGCGAGGTCATCGGCGCGGTCAACCGGGCGCGGGCCACCCTCGAAGCCCGGCGCAAGGAGCTGCTGGAGACCGAGGGCCGGGCGGAGTTCGCCGCCGAGTTCGCGCTGCTCGCGCAGGCGATCACCGGCGGGCTCGCGGTCGCGGACACTCCGGACCGCTGCGACGAGCAGCTCGGCAGGCTGCTGCTGCAGCTGGAAAACCTCGAATCGCGGTTCGGCGAGTTCGACGACTTCCTCGCGTCGCTCGGCGAGAAGCGCACCGACGTCTACGAGGCGTTCTCCTCACGCAAACAGGCGCTGCTCGACGAGCGGGCACGTCGCGCGGACAGGCTGGTCGACTCGGCCGAGCGGATCCTCTCGAGCGTGACCCGACGGGTCGGCACACTCGGTTCGGTCGACGAGATCAACACCTACTTCGCCTCCGACCCGATGGTCTCGAAGCTGCGCAGCGTGGTCACCGAACTGCGCGACCTCGGCGACCAGGTGCGCGCTGAGGAACTCGAAGGCAGGGTCAAAGCCGCCCGGCAGGAGGCGGGCCGCGCGCTGCGCGACAGGCTCGACCTCTACGGCGAGGGCGGGGAAACGATCCGCCTCGGCCGCAACACCTTCGCGGTCAACACGCAGGACATCGACCTCACCCTGGTGCCGCACGACGGCGGGATGAAGTTCGCGATCACCGGGACCGACTACCGCTCGCCGGTGCGCGACGAATCGTTCGAAGCGACGCGGCCGTACTGGGACCAGCTGCTGGTCTCGGAGTCGCCTGAGGTCTATCGCGCGGAGTATCTGGCGACGTCGATCCTGGCCGAAAAGCCGGACCTGCAGGAGGCCGACCTGTTGGAGGTCGTCCGGCGCGTCGCCGGAGACCGCTACGACGAGGGTTACGCGCGTGGCGTGCACGACCACGACGCCGCCGCGATCCTGTCGGTGTTGTTGCGCCTCCGGTCCGCCGCCGGGCTGCTGCGATATCCGCCCGCCGCGAGGGCGTCCGCTCAGTTGTTCTGGGCTTTCGGCGCCGAAGAGGCGGCGAAGTCCGCGTGGACGACACGCGCCGCGTCACTCGCACGGGTGCGGGAAGCGTTCGGGCACACCACGGCGATCGACGCGCTGGCGCGGGAGCTCGCCGAGGCGATGACGGCGTTCGCCACGTCGTCCGGGCTGACGCTGGAGCTCGAACTCGCCGGCGATTACCTGTTCGAGGAACTGGCCGACGGTTCCCCGGGGTTCGTCACCAGCGGTGGGGCGCGGACGCTGCTCGACAAGTTCCGGCTCGACCGCCGCAGCTTCGCCGAAGACCTGCGTGCCCTCGAAGACCTCGCCGACCGCTACCAGCTCGCCGAAGCCTGGCTCGCGTCCTTTGTGGACTCTTCTGGCCTGCCCGGCGACGAACTGGCGGAGGCCGTCGCGATCGAACTGGCCGACCTGCCCCGCTACGATTCCTCGGCGGAGCTTTCGGCCACTGTGGACGGTCTGCTCGGCTCGCATCCGCGGATCGTCAACCGGTCACTGACCCTGCGGCTGGACGAGACCCTGGCCAGGACGCTCCGGTTCCGGCGTGACCGGGTGCCGGGTTTCCGGGCGTACCAGCGGCTGCGCAACGACCTGGTGGCGGCCGAACGCGACAGGCTACGGCTGACGGAATACAAGCCGAAGGTGATGAGCGCCTTCGTGCGCAACAGGTTGCTCGACGAGGTCTATCTGCCGTTGATCGGCGACAACCTCGCCAAGCAACTCGGCGCGACCGGCGACGCGCGGCGTACCGACCAGTCCGGTCTGCTGCTGCTCATTTCACCGCCCGGCTACGGCAAGACGACCCTCATGGAGTACGTCGCGAGCCGCCTCGGGCTGGTGTTCGTCAAGGTGAACGGACCGGCACTCGGGCACGACGTCACGTCGGTGGATCCGGCGGACGCGCCCAACGCGACCGCGCGGCAAGAGGTCGAGAAGATCTCGTTCGCGCTGGAGCAGGGCAACAACGTGCTGTTGTATCTGGACGATATCCAGCACACGTCGCCGGAACTGCTGCAGAAGTTCATCTCGCTGTGCGACGCGCAACGGCGGATGGAAGGCGTGTGGGAGGGCCGGACGCGGACCTATGACCTGCGGGGCAAGCGGTTCGCGGTCTGCATGGCCGGCAACCCGTACACCGAGCAGGGCAAACGGTTCCGGATCCCGGACATGCTCGCCAACCGCGCGGACGTGTGGAACCTCGGCGATGTACTGTCGGGCAAGGAAGACCTGTTCGCGCTGAGCTACATCGAGAACTCGCTCACCGCGAACACCGTCCTGGCCCCGCTGGTCTCGCGCGAACGGTCCGATGTGGACGTTCTCGTGCGCCTCGCGCGCGGCGACGGCTCGGTGCGGGCGGATCAGCTGAAACACGCGTACTCGGCGACCGAGCTGGAGCAGATCCTCGCCGTGCTGCGGAAACTGATCAAGGTGCAGCGGATCATCCTGAAGAACAACCAGGCCTACATCGCTTCGGCGGCGCAGGCGGACGCGTCGCGGGTCGAACCGCCGTTCCAGCTACAGGGCTCGTACCGGAACATGAACAAACTCGCCGGCCGGATCGTGCCCGCGATGAACGACGCCGAACTCGAAGCGCTGATCGACGACCACTACGCGGGCGAGGCCCAGACGCTGACCTCCGGCGCCGAAGCCAACCTGCTCAAACTGGCCGAACTCCGCGGACGCCTCAGCGACTCGGAGGCGCAACGGTGGGCGGCGGTGAAGGCGGCCTACCTGCGGGCGCAGGCGCTGGGCGGGGACGACGAAGACCCGATGAGCCGCGCAGTCGGCGCGATGGGCCTCCTGGCGGACCGGGTCGGCGCGGTGGAGGCGGCCATCGAGCGCGCCTCGGAACGGATGGTCGTCCGGGATGTGCTGTGAGGCGGGCGTTTTTGAGTCGGCCGCTGTTGCCGGGATTCGGTGACGGCGGCCGACTGCTTTGGTTGGTAGTCTGCCGTGACTGCGTTGCCGGGAATCGGTAATGCCTCACGGCGGCTTCTTGATCCGGAGTTTGTCGGTGACTGGTGGTGTGCCGGGTGGTGTTTCGTCGGGTGTTGGGTACTTCGTTGCCTGGGGGGCGTTTGAGGTGTTCCGTCGTGGTTGCGTT
>NZ_JBVJCE010000020.1:144078-145971 GCF_055588925.1 Amycolatopsis sp. NPDC041971
TGCGTTGCCGGGAAGCGGTGATGCTCTTGCGGTGGGTGCAAGATTCGGGGCTGTGTCTCGGGGTGGATGTTCATCGGCGATGTAGGGCCTTGGTGTCCTTGTCGGCTGGGCTTTGGTTGCCGAGAAACACGGACTGCTCCCTGAAGCATCGTTGCCGATAAACGGTAACGTCTCACGGCGGCGTCTTGATCCGGAGTTGTCGGTGACTGGTGGTGTGCCGGGTGGTGTTTCGTCGGGTGTTGGGTACTTCGTTGCCTGGGGGGCGTTTGAGGTGTTCCGTCGTGGTTGCGTTGCCGGGAAGCGGTGATGCTCTTGCGGTGGGTGCAAGATTCGGGGCTGTGTCTCGGGGTGGATGTTGGTCGGCGATGTAAGGTCTCGGTGTCCTTGTCGGCTGGGCTTTGGTTGACGAGAAGCACGGGTGGTGCTCCCTGAAGCATCGTTGCCGAAAATCGGCAACGCCTCAGCGCGGCGTCATGATCGAAAATTGTCGGTGGTCGGTCGTATGGTCGTCGGGTGGACACACACAGATCCGCGCCTGTGGCGCTACTCAAGGAGCTCACCGATCCGAGCGATTTGGAGTCGGTCAACGCTTCGATAGATTTGTTGTCCGACAACGATTCCGTCGCTGTCGCGCAAGCGGCCTCGGAGGGGATCGCCCGGCTTGAGGCGGTCCGGTTCCGGGCGCTGGCCCAGCTGAACCGGCATCGCGAGGGCGCGCGCAGCGTCACGCAAGAAGTTGCTTTGGCATTGTCCCTTATGGATAGTCATGCGGGTGCGATGGTCGCTGCCGCCGAAGCGTTGACCACCCGACTGCCACGCACCTTGAATCTGATGGACCAAGGAAAAGTGAGCGGCTTCGGCGCGATGAAGGTCGCCGCGGCCACGGCATGGCTGTCGGACGAAAACGCCAAGGCCGCCGATGCCCTGCTCGAGGAACGGTTGGAGGGAAGGAATTCCGACCAGATCCGGAAAGCGGCGAATCATGCGGCGATCACTGTCGACCGCGAAGGCGCCGACAAACGTGCCGAGCATCATCGCGAAGGCCGCCGTCTCACCGTGCGGCAGGGTGAGACTGGGGTGGCGTCGATCGAGGTCGAGGACGGACCCGCCGAGAAGGTCAACGCCGCCTATCTTCGGATAGACAGAGAGGCCAAAAAACTCAAGACCGGCGACGAAACCCGAACCCTGGATCAGCTGCGCGCGGACGTAGCGCTCGATCTCCTGCTCGGCGGCCAGGGTGGCACGAGCGAGCGTGCGGAAGTGTTCCTGTACATGGATCTGTGCACCTACCTCGGCCTCAACGACGACCCGGCGGAGATGGCCGGACACGGCCACCTCCCGGCGGCGTTGGCACGGCACATCGCGACCGGGCCGAACACCGTGCTACGCCGGATCATCACCGACCCGCTGTCCGGGCAGGTACTGGACCTCGGCCGGGATCGGTACCGTCCGACAGCCGGCGTCGGCGAGTTCGTCCGGGTGCGGGACCGTGAGTGCCGAAGAGCTGGCTGCGGCCGTCCCGCGCAGGCCTGCGATCTCGACCATTCGGTGCCGTGGCAGTTCGGCGGCGCCACCAACGCCGACGAGCTGATCGACCTCTGCCGCCGAGATCACCGGCTCAAAGACGAACCCGGCTGGATCTACCGCCTCGCTTCCGACGGCGCCCTGACCGTCACCACCCCGACCGGCCAGCGCTACGACAGCAGCCCGCCGCCACTTCACTCACCCCGCGCGCGAACCGCTCCGGCCGAGGAAGCTCCACCGTTCTGAGCCTCATTGCCGGAAAGTGGCGACGTCGCGTCGGCCCGAGCCGGTGAATGCACACCCCTTCGGCGGTCGTCACTTGCCGGGAAGCGGTGATGGTCATCGCGGCGATCCGGCAGTGCCGGAACG
>NZ_JBVJCE010000020.1:146065-180907 GCF_055588925.1 Amycolatopsis sp. NPDC041971
GGAACGGTCGGTGGCCGCGCACCTCCCGCGGTAGCCATCTTTGCCGGAAACGGCGACAGTCACCATGCCCGGTCCGGCGATACCGCCGCCGTCGGTGCACACCCCTTCGGCGGTCGTCACTTGCCGGGAAGCGGTGATGGTCATCGCGGCGGTCCGGCAGTGCCGGAACGGTCGGTGGCCGCGCACCTCCCGCGGTAGCCATCTTTGCCGGAAACGGCGACAGTCACCATGCCCGGTCCGGCGATACCGCCGCCGTCGGTGGTCGCGCGTGTCGCTGGCAGTCTCGCTTGCCGGAAACCGGCGACAGCCACCGCGTCCGGTCCGGCGATACCGCCGCCGTCGGTGGCCGCGCATCCCCCGCGGCAGCCATCTTTGCCGAAAAGCGGCAACAGCCGCCACCTCCGGTCCAGTCACCCTCGGCGACCGCGTATCCCGCCGCCAACGCTGTTCGCCGAAAAACGGCGACAGCCCACCGGCAAGCACAGCAAGGCACCCGAACTCATGACCTCAAAGCCGCCAACTGCGCCGCCGTCAGCCGTTCCACCGCCGGGACCGCCCGATACTCCCCGCCGGCGCATACCACCCGCACCGGGCCGGCGATGTGCGGTTGCTCTTCCGCCACCCGCAAAGCGGACAAGACCCTTTCCTCGCTCCACCCCAAAGCGGCCGAAAGTGCCGCGGCGGAAAGGGCGTGTCCGGTGTGCAGGAGGGCGGCGAGTGCGGTCAGGGCGTCGCCGGCGTACAGGGCGACGCGGTCGTCCAGCATGACCTCGTGGATGCGCGCGTGGAAGCGGGAGAGGTCGTCCATGCGGGCGCCCGCGGGCGTCGCGATGCCGAGGACGTCGGCGCCCCGGCGGGCGATCTTGACCCATTCCTGGTTCGCGCGGACGCTTTCGGCCCATACGCGCTGGGGCATTTCCTCGTCGATGATGTACTGCTCGCGCCGTCCGTCCCGTTCGCGCCGGAGCATCGCTTGCGTTTCGAGGTAGGCGACGGCGTTCGAGATCGAGGCCGGACTGACCTGGAGCCGTCGGGCGAGTTCGGCCGAGGTGAGGACGCCGTCGTCGCTGACGGACAGGCAGGCGAGCAGCCGTGCCGTCATGCGGGGCAGGCCGGTCGCCACCATGATGTCGGCGAACTCGGTTTCGAAGGCGCGGACGGCTTCCGGGTTCCGGCCGTAGCCGTGCGAGACGGCCGCGACGTCGCGGGCGGGCGACTTCCGGCGGCGCCGAGCGCGTTCGCCGGTCACCCGGTTCGCTTCTTCGGCGCGATAGCCCGAGTGACCGCTGTTGCGTGCGACCTCGCGACTGATCGTCGACGTCGGGCGCCCGAGCCGGCGGGCGATCTCGGCGTAACCGAGGCCGTCCTTGAGCCAGGTCGCGATCAGCCGGCGATCCTCCTGCGTCAGCCTGCCGCCCGGCATGGGCACCTCCTGTGCGTTCACTCGCCGGTCATTGCAACGAGGCGTTGCATTCATTGGCAAGACCGTTGCAACGATTTCCGGAAATCTACCAGCAAAGACGACGAGATAGCCAGGCTGGAGCTTTGAGCGATCTGTAAATGCAACGTAGCCTTTGAGCAGCGGTAAAACTGGGAGGAACAACAATGACCAATTCGGCACCCCATCTCACGGAACTGCCCCTCGAACGTCCGAAGGGCTGTCCGTTCGACCCGCCCGCCGAGCTCGGCCCGCTGCGCGACGAACACCCGCTCGTCCGGCTGACGTTCCCCGACGGGCACGAAGGCTGGCTCGCGACGGGCTACGAGACGGTTCGGGCCGTCATCGCGGATTCACGCTTCAGCGCCCGGCAAGAGCTGATGCACTCGCCGTTTCCGGGCGCGGCCGCGATGGTGGAGATGCCACCGGCGGCACCGGGGATGTTCATCAAGATGGACGATCCCGAGCACAGCCGGTACCGCAAGCTGCTGACCGGCAAGTTCACCGTCCGCCGGATGCGGCTCCTCACCGAACGGGTGGAGCAGGTGACCACCGAGTATCTCGACGCGATGGAACGCGAAGGAACGTCGGCCGACCTGGTGACGGCTTTCGCGCAGCCCATTCCGGCGCTGATGATCTGCGAGCTGCTCGGCGTCCCTTACGAAGACCACGAGTTCTTCCGTCGCAACGTCTTGCCGCTGAACCGGCCGGACGCCCCGGCCGAGGAGCAGGAAGCCGCCATCAACGCCCTGGGGGGCTATCTCTACGAACTCATCGTGGCGAAACGGGCCGAGCCGACCGACGACATCCTCGGCGAGCTGGTCACCACGGATCTCACCGACGAGGAACTCACCAGCATCGCGTTCCTCCTGCTGGGGGCCGGTCTGGACACCACGGCCAACATGCTGGCACTGGGGACGTTCGCGTTGCTGCGGCATCCGGACCAGCTCGCCATCCTGCGGGAGGACCCGGAGAGCGTCGAAGGCGCGATCGAGGAACTGTTGCGTTACCTGACCATCACGCACACCGGCGCGCGCACCGCGCTCGAGGACGTGGAGATCGGCGGCCGGGTCGTCAAGGCGGGGGAGGTGGTCGCGCTCTCGGCGGCGGCGGCCAACCGCGACCCGCTGAAGTTCCCGGAACCCGACCGGCTGGATCTCCGCCGGAACGCCGCCGGGCACGCCGCTTTCGGGCACGGGGTGCACCAGTGTCTCGGCCAGCAGCTCGCGCGAGTCCAGATGAAGGTCGCCTTCACCGGGCTGCTCGGGAGGTTCCCGGCGCTGCGCTTGGCCGTTCCGGCCGACGAGATCCCGCTGCGGACGGACTCCGACATCTACGGGGTGTACGCGCTCCCGGTGGCCTGGGGCTGATCGCGATGAGGCTCGAAGTGGACCGGGAACGCTGTGTGGGCGCCGGAATGTGCGTGCTGACCGCGCCCGAGGTGTTCGGACAGGACGAAGAAGACGGCCGGGTCCGGTTGCTGGACCCGGAACCGGCCGAGATCGGCGACGCCGTAGAGCTGTGCCCGGCGGCGGCGATCACGGCGGACGACTAGGAAACCCCAGGCCAGGCCAGGGGGTGCCGGGCGGGCACCCCCTGGCCCGGAATCAGCCCACCTCCGCGAGGACCTTGCCCGCGTCGGCGCTCGGCACGGCGGTGCCGGCGTAGAGCTGCTGCACCCTGGCCTTCTCCTGCGCGTTGGGGTTCACGCTCTTGCAGCTGACCCCACCGGTCGAACCGGACATCAGCGACGAGCACGGGCCGGGCTTCACGTCGGGCAGGCCGAGGCTGTGCCCGAGTTCGTGGGAAGCGATCCGCGGCGTGTAATAGCCCTGCTGGACGGCCTGCCTGCCCATCCACACGGTGACGGTGCCGCTGGGGCGGACCGGGCCGAGCGTGGCGCGCGGCCAGCCGTTGTCGGCGATGACCCGGATGTTGACCCGCTGCCCCGGCGTCGCCTTCACGATGCGGACGTTGGTGACGTTGGTGTTCCAGACGTTGACGCCGGCCGCCACCGCGTCCTTGAACTCCGCGGCCTGGCTGTCGTCGTAGGTCAGGGTGGTCGCCATGATCTCGGCGGCACCGGCGGAGGGTGCCGAGAGCACCGAGACGGAGAGCGCGGCGCCGGTGAGCACCGCGGCGAAGGTACGTCGAAGCACGTTGAACTCCTCGCGTTAAAGGCGTGCTGGAATTTCGGAGCAGTGTCGACCCTGAACCTTTCGAGGCGCTCGGGGTACCCGCCGATAGTCGCCTGTCGTTAACCATGATCTTGACGCGACCGGAAGACTGTGCGGTTATGACCACTGCGCGTTTCACCGGGCACGAAGAACCGATCCTCGCGGTCGCGGTGAAAGGAAACAGGCTGGTCACCGGCGGTGCGGACCGGACGGTGCGGGTCTGGGACCTGGAGACCGGCGCGCTCCGGTTCACCTTCAGCGGACACGATCGGCCGGTGCTCGCGGTGGGCATCTCGGGTCAGCACGTGGTCGGCTGCGATGGGGCGACGGTGCGGCGCTGGCGGATCGCCGGTCGCGAGGCGCATCCCCCGGAGGTCCAGACCACCAAGCGGACCGTCGCCGTCGCGGTGGCGAACGAATTCGCCGTGTCCGGCGCGGGAAGCACCGTCGAGGTCCGGCGGCTGGACGGCGTGACGGTGCGAGGGCTCCGCACCGGCGGCCCGGAGGTCGAATCGGTCGCGGTGACCCCGGACGGACGGGTCGTCGTCGCCGGGGACGACACCGGCGGCGTGCGGCTGTGGGACAAGGAAGTCGTTTCCCACTACCGGTTCGGCGGCGCGGGCGCGGTCCACGTCGTCGCGATCTCGGCCGACGGCGGGCATGTGCTGTCCGGCGAGGGCGAGACGGTCCGGTTGTGGGGGCGCAAAGGCGATCCGGCCCTCGTCTTCCCCGGGCACGGCGGCGCGGTGCGGGCACTGGCCTTCAGCCCGGACGGCGAACTGGTGCTCTCCGGCGGTTCCGACGGCGAGGTCCGAGTCCGCGAGATCGACGACCCGGCGGGTTACACCCTCCTCAAGGGACATCGGGGGAACGTCCGCGCGATCGCCTGCACCGCGGGCAGCGAGAAGATCGTCACGGTCGGGGACGACCGCACCATCCGGGTGTGGGATCGCTTCGGCAACCAGATCGACGGCACCGGTTTCGTCGAACCCAAACCGGGCAGGGCCCGGCCGCGGATCACGCCCGACGTCGAAAGCCCGGTCGACCTGATCGGCTTCCACGACGACGTGCGCACCCTCGCCGCGGTCATCGCCGACCGGGAGACCAGTCCGCCGTTGTGCGTCGCGCTGCTGGGGCCCTGGGGTTCCGGCAAATCGAGTTTCGTGCGGCAGGTGAGCGACCGGGTGGCCGAACTGGCACGCCGGTCCCGCGGCGATGCCGCCACCAGCGTGTTCGCCGGTGAGATCCGGCAGATCCGGTTCAACGCCTGGCAGTACCACGACGACCATCTGTGGGTCGGGCTGGTGGACCACCTGTTCCGGAACCTGGGCGCGCCCGAAACGCATGCGGACGCCGGCGAGGTCCGTGCCGAACGCGAGGAACTGCGGACCAGGCTCGCCGGCCTCCGCGCCATCAAGGCGGATTCCCCGCTCACCTGGCGCTGGCGTCTCCTGGTGTCCGGAGTGGACCGGGCGGAACGCCGACGGCGGAGGCTCGCCGTCGCGGGCTACGCGGTCGCCGGTGTGCTCGGCATCGCCGCGGCGATCACCGGCTGGGCGTTGTGGCACAACGCGATCCTCGCCGTGGCGGGTGCCGTCGTCGCGCTCGGCGCCGTGCTGACCCCGGCGCTCACCACCGCCAGGGCCGCCCTCGCGCCCGTCAAGTCCACATTGGACAAACTGCGGTCCGACGTCGACAAACGGGCGGAACGGTTCGAGACCGAGATCCGGGAGACCGAGGAAAGGCTCCGGCGGCTGGACGCGGCCACCCGGCTCGGCGAGCTGATCGAGGAGGCGAAGGCCGGCAGATACGGGGACTACCAAGGAGTTTTCGCGCGCGTCCGGGAGGACCTCGTGAAGCTGAGCGCCGATCTGGAGGAGGCGCGCCGGGAATGGCGACTGGCCGGAGGCGCCGGCAAGCCGCCGCTGGAACGGATCGTGCTCTACATCGACGATCTCGACCGCTGCCCGCCGTCGAAGGTGATCGAAGTGCTCGCCGCGGTGCACCTGCTGCTGGCCCTGCCCGCGTTCGTCGTGGTGGTGGCCCTCGACCCGAGGTGGTTGCGGCGCTGCCTCGACCAGCACCACGAAGAGCTGTTCGGCACCGGCGAAGCGCGGCAGGCGGAGTACCTCGACAAGATCTTCCAGATCGTGTTCGCCCTGCGCCCCATGGGGGCCGCGGCGGACGAACTGATCGACACCCTCATGCCCATCGAAGCACCGGAACCGGCGTCGTCCGAGTACGAAGAATGGCCGGAGGACGAGGACAGGCCCGAACGCGGTGAGACGGCGGAGGTCGTCGTCGAGGACACGGCCCCGCCGACGTTCTACAACATGCGCCCGGACCGGCTGCGGCTCACCGAAGTCGAACGGGATTTCGTCCACGTGCTGCGGAAAAGGCTGAACACGCCGCGCGAGATCCGGAAACTGGTCAACCTCTACCGGCTGGTCCGCATCGGCATTCCCGACGCGGAACTGACGCGGTTCGTCGGCGGTCCCTATCGGGCGGTGCTCGTCCTGCTGACCCTGCTGGTCGCCGATCCGGACGCCGCGCGCTCGACCTTCACCGCTCTTTCGGCCGGGGAATCGTTGTCCGAGGCCTTTCCACCTGAATGGCGGCTAGACGTCGAATCCTTCGATGATCTACAGGTCTATCGGAATTGGGTGGGTACCCTCGCCCGCTTCAGTTTCGAAACCTACGATCTCGTTACCGAGGAAACAGAACCGGGAACCACGTTGTAGCTACACTTGCCCGCTACGACGGCTAGGGGGGCGGCGCATGCGGAGATCAGGCTGGCTTTCGCTCGTCTTCGGCGCGCTCGTCGGGACGCTCGTGATCGTGCTGCTCGCGACCACGGTCACCGCGCCGTCGAACGCGGCTAGGACCGACTGCGTCCGGTTGGTCACCAGTTCCTCCACGGAGAAGGGTGATCTGATCGCCGAACTGGCCGAGCGGTACAACAACACCGGCCGGACGTTCGACGGCGGCCGGTGCGCGAAGGTCGAGGCGTTCAAGAAGACCTCGGGGGCCACGCTCGACCTCATCGCCGAAGGCTGGAACGACATCGACGAGCGGCAACCCGAACCCCAGGTCTGGATGCCGAGTTCCTCGCTGTGGCTCGATCTGCTGCGCCAGCGCGGCAAAGGCGACCTGATCGCGAGCGGTCCGAAGACCTCGCTCGCGACGAGCCCCATGGTGATCGCGATGCCGGAGCCGATGGCCAGGGAACTGGGCTGGCCGTCGAAGGGCATCGGCTGGCGGGACGTACTCGAAGTGAACCGCAACGGCGGCTGGGCCTCCACCGGCCCGGAGAACGCCAAGTGGGGCAACTTCACGCTGGGCAAGGACAATCCACGCCGGTCGACCTCGGGGCTCGCCGCGACCATCGCGACCTACTTCGCGGCGACGGGCGGCGACTACGGCAAGATCGACACGGCGGAAACCGTCCAGTTCGTCCGCGGGATCGAGGCCTCGGTCGCCTACTACAGCGACGATTCGGTGGCCTTCCTGAAGACGCTGTACGAAGAGGATCGGAAGAAGCCCACGCCCTACATCAGCGCGATGGCGATGCAGGAACAGATGGTCTACCTCTACAACCACGGCGCGCCGACCGGGGACCCGAAACAGCTGGGGAAGGAACCGGCCCCGCTGAACCGGCCGCTCGTCGCCGTGCATCCGAGCGAGGGGACGATGCTGATCGACCATCCCTTCCTCACCACCGCCAAGGCATCGCCGGAACAGCGCGCCGCGGCCAAGGACTTCTACGACTTCCTGCGGGAACCCCCGCAGCAGGGCCGGTTCCGTGACCTCGGCTTCCGTGACCCGGAGGGTCGCGGGAACGACAAGCTGGCCAAGGGCGTGCACACCGAAGGGGTCGCCGAACCCCGGCCCATCGGGATTCCCACCGGTGAACAGATCCAGAAGATGCTGGACGGCTGGGAGTACACGCAGCGGCGCGGCAGGATCCTGCTGGTGCTGGACCTTTCCGGCTCCATGAACGAACCGTTCGACAAGAACCGCAAGGACAAGCCGTATTCCGAAAGCCGGATCGCCCTGCTGAAACCCGCGATCCGCAAACAGCTCGAGTACCTGCATCCCGAGGACGAGGTGGGGCTGTGGACGTTCTCGAACGAGTACGAGGAAAAGATGCCGATCGGCAAGGTGAAGAACGTCCGCGGCCCGATGCTCGACCTCGTCGACAAGCTGACCCCGAAAGGGGATACGGCGCTGTACAAGACCGTGATCGAGGCCAACGACCAGATGCGCCGCGAGTTCGACCCGAACCTCATCAACGCCATCGTCTTCTTGACCGACGGAGAGAACACCGGGATCGGGACCAAGGAGCAGGTGCTGCAGAACGTCGACGCCGAGCGGCTGGACAACTCCGTCCGGATCTTCACCATGGCCTACGGCGCGCAGGCGGACAGCCGGGTCCTCGACGAGATCGCGCAGAAGTCCAAGGCCCGCAGCTACCAGGCCGTCGACCCGCACGGCATCGACAAGATGTTCGTCAACGTGTTCAGCAACTTCTGACATGGCCGAGCACGACAACCGCCCCTTCCACGTCGTCGCGGTGGTGCTCAGCCTGATCGCCGGGCTGATCGGCCGTGCGGTGACCTCGCCGCATCCGCAAGGCTGGCTCTTCGGCGCCGTCGCCGTGCTGGCCGTGCTGATTCCGGCCGAGACCGCGTTCTTCGTGGTGAACGGCAAGCGATCGAGGCCGGTGAAGGAGGTCCGCGCGCCGGAACCCGCCACCGCCTCCGACCATTTCAGCCTGCTCGGACGGGCGCTGACGGCCATCGAAACGATGCGGCCGGGCGAGGCGGAGCTTTCGGGGGTCTTCCGGCGGGCGGTGGCGATACTCGAGAAGCGGAAGGGTGACGGCTCGGTGAGTGTCGCTCAACTGCGCATGACCGTCAGCCAGTTGACCATGAAGCTGGAGCGTTCGGTGGTGGACGAGAACCCGGACCGGCTGATGCTCGTCCAGCGGATGCACCTGTTCCAGGAAGTGCTCGAAGAAGCCATCGCGGCGGTCGAACCGGGGTGAGTGTTCGGTGCCGAACAGACTACGGCCGTGCGTCATGCTGATCTGACAGCATGCCGTTGATCGGGCGCCGGGTTGTCGAGGGCGTGGAACATGTGGTCGTACCGGTGGAGCACCGGTTCAGCCTGGAGGAAGCCGTGCTGGCGGTGATGGCCGCCAAGAGCACCGTGCGGCCCGCTCCGGGGATCAAGGTCGCTCCGCTCAAGGTTTCGGAGGTACGGTCAGCGCTGCTCTATGCGGCGAAGCACGCCGATAGGCGACACCAGATCGTGGACAGCTATTTCGTCGAGGCCGAAGATGGGCCGTTGCACCGGCTGGCCGAGTGGATCAGATCCGAACTGGTCCGCCTGGGCGTCTTCACCACGCACGACGGTTCCGCCGCCGGATCGGGTGGCCGATTCGGTTACTCTCCGCGATAGGTGTTCACGACTGCCTGGGAGGGTGTTTCGTGGGTTTGGGCCCGGAGGCCGCCGAAGAGAGAGAACGTCCGTTCCTGGAGCGGCTGGACGAACCCGTCCGTGCCCGGTTACTGGAGATGGGCACCCCGCAGACCTACGAGAGCAGACAGGCGCTGATGCGGTCGGGGGAGCCCGGCGACTTCGTCATGCTGCTGCGGTACGGCTACGTGAAGGTGACCAGCGCCGACCGGATGGGGGCGACGGTCATCCTCGACGTCGGGGTGCCCGGTGATCTGCACGGCGAGATCGCGGTGATCGCGGGCGGCATTCGGATGGCGGACGTCGTCGCCATCGAAGAAGTGCACGTCCGGCGCATCGCGGCGAGCGAGTTCAACCGGTTCCTGCTGGATCATCCGGCGGCGATGCGGGAGGTGCTCGTCAGCGTCGCCCGGCGGTTCGTGCTCGCCCAGCGGCAGCGGACGCAGTCCTGGAAACCACAGGCGGTGGCGCGGGTCGCGACGCGGCTGGACTACCTCGTCGACGTCTGTGGCATTCGGACACCCGCCGGCTGGCGCATCGGGATCCCGTTGAGCCAGGACGAACTCGCGCAGTTCATCCCGATGGGACGGACCATGGTCGCGCAGGCGCTGGACAAGCTCCGGAAGGCGGGAGTGGTGGCCAGTTCGCGCCGGGCGATCACCGTCCTCGACCGCGAGGCGTTGCGGGTGATCACGGAAAAAGGTGTGACTTAGCTCACTGGCGCTGACCAGTGCGAGGTCACGTTTTGTTCGGTTCCGAACAGAACTTCCGGTGAGGAGTGGGAACACTGCTTCCTGCCGCCAGTTTTCACCGATCAGGGGAGGGGTCGCAGAGATGCAGGTGCTGACCTCAGGCCGTTACAACGCGCACACCCACGCCGTGCTGTCCGTCGACATCGTCGGTTCGTCCAAGGCCAGTGACGACCTGCTGGACCCGATGAAGGCCGAGATGGAAACGCTGGTTTCCCGCTCGTTCACCGCGGTCGGGCTCGCTCCAGGGGAAGCGCGGCACTTCCGGGAGACCGGGGACGGGCTGATGGTCGCGTATCCGGACCACGCCGTCGGCCGGCTCTGCGAGGTCGTGTTCCACCTGGACCATCTGCTCCGGACCCGCAACCGCTACGCCAGGGTCCCGATGCGGGCGCGGGTGGCGGTCCACATGGGACCGATGGCGGACAACCACCGTTACCATCGCACGTACATCACGCTGACCCGGTTGCTGTGCGCCTCCACCTTCAACGACGCCGTCGGCTACTGGTGCCGCTCGGATCCGACGGGTGACAAGTTCGGTGCCGGGATGATCGTCTCGCAATCCGTGTGGCGCAACGTGGTCGAGCCGTTCGGGGTCGCGCTGGTCCCGCCGGCCCGTTGCGCCCGGATCAGCGTCACGACCCCGGACTTCGCGGACAGCGCGTGGATCCACCTGCCGGGCCTGGACGCCGAGGCGGTCCTCGCCGAACTGAACCCCGCTGTCGCGGTGCCGCTCGTATTCGACCGGGTGAGCCGGTTGTCCACGACGGCCTGACCCAGACCGGGCGGTCCGGTTTCCAGGGAGGGAAAACCGTATCGCTCGCCGGTTCCCGGCCCGGAACCCCTACGCCGGGCCGGGAACCGGACCTCGGCTGGGGCGCGGGTCATCCCCGCCGCGCCCCTCGATTGCCCGGTCCGTGAAGGCCTCCTTGAGGGACCCAGGGTCCCTCAAGGAGGCCTTCACGGACTTGCGGCCGGTGTCACTGCCGGCAGCGTTTACCGCTGTTGACGCACTTCACCAGCTGGTTCATCAGCCGCTGCGACATGACGTTCGCGAAATCGTCGTGGTCGGAGCGCGGGTCGTGCTTCTCCTGCGCGAAAGCGTCGACCGCGTACTGCCCGGCGGCCTGGATGTTCGCCGGGATGTCGTACACGAGCGTGATCCGCAGTTGCGGCACGTTCTTAAAGCCACGCGGGCATTTCCCGTCGCGGTCGGAGAACACGATATGCGTGCGGTGGTTGGCGCTGTCGGTGTTCTTCCCGTCCCAGCAGTTCGGGAACGCGTGGATGCGAGCGACCTTGCTGCCCCGCGGGCAGATCGGGTACAGCTCGGTGAGCCGGTCCTCGAAGCCGGTGCAGGTCCAGCTGGGCCGCGCGTTGGCCGGGCCGTTGGTGCTCTGCTTGGCGTCGCCGTAGAGCACACGCAGGAATTTCGGCATCGCGACGACCCGGCGGGCGCCGCCGCTGGTGAAGGTCAGGTCGACCTTCTCGGCGCGCTGGATCTCGCCTTCGTTGTCGCCGATCTCGTTGTTGTCGTTGACGCCGGGCAGATCCGCGGCCTTGCCGTCGGACTTCTTCTTCTCGGCGTCGCCAGCCGCGTTGACGTTACTGTTCTCGCCGCCGTTGTCGAGTCCGCCTTCGTCGTTCTGCTTCACCGCGCAGCCGGCGAGCTGGTCTTCGTTCTTCGCGACCGGTTTTCCCGCCTGCCGCATGATGTCGCCGATCTTCTTGATCGACGGCTTCCGCTTGTTCCGCAGTTCGTCGAGCACTTGGTCCGCCTGTTTTCCTTGCGCCAGCTGGTTGTTCGCGTTGTCGGAGTCCTGGTCGAGATTGTCGAGGTTCTCGTCGACCGCGGGCATGGCCTGGTCGGGGACCGCACTGAGTTCGTCGAGTTCACTGGCGACATCGGGGCAGTCGACTTGGGCGACCGCCTCGTCCTTGGCCGCGTTCGCGCGGTCGGCGGCGAGTTTCTCCTCGTTCGCCGCCTCGTTCTTTTCCGCTTCCTCGGTGTTGATCCGGATGACCGGCCAGAAATACGCCGACTTGTCCCCGTTCTTGCAGGTCGTACCCGCGCGCAACAGGCTCTTGTTGTTCGAGTCCGCGTTGGTCGAAAGGTTTCCGACGTAGTCGTGGAGGTGCTCGGCTCCGTTGCGGACACCGGGCTGAGCGATGAAATTGTCGCCGTTGAAGTGGCCGTTCTCGTTGCGGCCGCAGTCCACGGTGAACGTTCCCCGTGCGCCTCGTTTCGCGAGGTCGAGGTTGACGTTGTTGCCGCGGGGGACCTTCGTGATGTCGATGAAGAACGCTTTGTCCGCGCCGTCGGCCCTGGCCGCGTCGGGGGTTCCGGTCGTGTTCACCACGACGATCCCGCCGACGGCGAGGGCGAGCGCGAGACCGCCGGTGGCGACCTTGGTGCGCTGTGCCATGCGGTGGCGACCGGCGGTTCTGAGGTTGCGGGGCATGAACTTGTTCACCTCGTTCGGTGTCGTTGCCCGGAGCCCGGGGGAGGCGACGCCGGCACCGCCGACGTCGCTGACTCCGTGTTGGTTGAAACGGCACCGACGGACGACCGGTTCAAAACGCGACCTCGCCGTTATGCTTTCGTTATCTTCCGGCGACGGTGATAGGCCAGGCCCAGGACGATGACGATCGGCCCCCAAAGAGCGGTCGGGGCGACGCACACCGTTGCCAGCGTCTCCCAGGTTTCGCTGCTGTAGCCGATACTTTCGACCACGCCGAACATGGTGAGTTGACGGTCTCCGCCGAGCGGAATCGAGGTGAAAAGCGCGGTGAGGATCAGGCCACCGACGACGGCGGGAACGACGGCCGCCATCGGCCGGACGGGTTTGGCGCCGACGAACGGGACCCAGCGGGGCGCCACCTCGCCCCAGCGGCGGACCAGCCCGATGGCGAGGACCGCGGTCACTTCGGTGAGCACGCTGAGCGTGAGGACGTACGGGATGCTCAACCAGAGTTCCGGCATCTCGCGGTCGTGGATCTGTCCCATTTCGAAATGGAAGGCGAAAGGCAGCCGCCACAGGCACGAAGGCAGCAGAAGCCAGGGGAGCGCGTAGGCGAGGCGTGTCGCCCAGCGGGGAACCGGTCGTTCGGTGTCGCTGACGGCCGGAGGCCGGTGAAGGAGCTTCATGAGACTGATCGTGTCGCCGTGGGGCGCCGGAAAGATCACTCGCGCGGACAAGTGTCCTCCGTCCGGAGAGGGAAAGGCCCGGCCTCGGGGCAGTCGAGGCCGGGCCGGAGTCCCGCGGGTCAGACGTCCACCTTGTCCTTCGGCTCCGTCTCGGACAGAGGCGGACGGGTAGGCAGGAAACGTTTGATCAACGGGAAGAACAGGATCACCGCGATGATCACGTAGACCACGATCGCGAACGGAGTGTTGACCAACCCGCTCAGGTCGCCGTCGCTCAGTTGCAGCGCGCGCCGCATCTGCTGTTCGGCGGCCGGGCCGAGGATGACGCCGATGATCGCCGGCAGCACCGGGAGGCCGTAGCGGCGCATCGCGAACCCGATCAGGCCGATCACGAACATCACGAGCAGGTCGAAGATGTCCGCGTTGACCGCGTACGCGCCGACGCTGGCGAAGAACAGGATGCCCGCGTAGAGGTACGGCCGCGGGATCCGCAGCAGCTTCACCCACAGGGGTGCCAGCGGCAGGTTCAGCACCAGCAGCAGTGTCAGTCCGACGAACAGCGAGGCGATCAGGCCCCACACCAGCGAAGACTCCCGCTCGAACAGCAGCGGACCCGGCTGGATGCCGTACTGCTGGAACGCCGCCAGCATCACGGCCGCGACCGCGGTGGTCGGCAGGCCGAGGGTCAGCATCGAGACCAGCGTCCCGGCGGCGGAGGCCGAAGCCGTCGCTTCCGGACCCGCGACGCCTTCGATGGCGCCCTTGCCGAACTCGTCCTTGTGCTTCGAGAGCCGCTTTTCCGTGACGTAGGAAAGGAACGTCGGGATCTCCGCGCCACCGGCGGGCACCGCGCCGAACGGGAACCCGATGAGCGGCCCGCGCAGCCAAGGCTTCCACGTCCGCTTCAGGTCGGCACGCGAGAGCCATGGCCTGCCGACCGGGATCGGCTTGAACGCGTTGCGCCGCAGATGCGCGGCGACCCACAGCGACTCGCCGACGGCGAACAGCGCGACCGCCACGATCACCACGTCGATCCCGTCGGCCAGATGCAGTGAACCGAAGGTCAACCGCTGCTGACCGGTCATCTCGTCGAGTCCGACCAGGCCGATGGTGAGCCCGATCAGCAGCGACGCCACGCCGCGGATCCGGGAACTGCCGAGCACCGAGGTGACCGCGATGAACGCCAGCACCATGATCGCGAACAGATCCGGCGCGCCGATGTCGACGGCGTGTTTCGCGATCATCGGGGCCAGCACGACCAGCGCGATCGTGCCAAGGATGCCGCCGACGAAATGCCCGATCGCGGCCGCCGCAAGCGCTTGCGCGCCGCGTCCCTTGCGGGCCATCGGGTTCCCGTCGATGGCCGCGACCACCGCCGCGCTCTCACCCGGCGTGTTCAGCAGGATCGACGTCGTCGAGCCGCCGAACATCCCCCCGTAGTAGATGCCCGCGAACATGATGAACGCCCCGGTGGGCTCCAGGCCGTAGGTCACCGGGAGCAGCAGCGCCACCGCCATGGCCGGGCCGATCCCCGGCAGCACGCCGATCGCGGTCCCCAGCAGGACCCCGATCGCCGCCATCGCGATATGGGTCGGCGTCAGCGCGGTGCCGAAGCCGTCGATGAGTTGCTGGAGCATCAGAACACCTCCATCAACGGGCCACCGGGAAGCGGGACACCGAGCAGGTTGTTGAAGATCAGGAAGGTCGCGACGGACATGCCCGCCGCGATCAGCGGGTCACGCGCCAGGTTGCGGCTGCCGAGCGCGTACGCCGCGCCCCAGAACAGGATGGCGCCCGAGATCGGGAACCCGACCAGGCCGATCAACGCCGCGTTGGCGAGGAAGGCACCGCACAGCAACAGAACCATGCGCAGGTCG
Organism: Amycolatopsis sp. NPDC041971; assembly: GCF_055588925.1. Taxonomy (NCBI): domain Bacteria; kingdom Bacillati; phylum Actinomycetota; class Actinomycetes; order Pseudonocardiales; family Pseudonocardiaceae; genus Amycolatopsis; species Amycolatopsis sp. NPDC041971. The sequence continues at coordinate 160,936 of NZ_JBVJCE010000020.1, forward strand.
GCGGGCGCGGTGAGGTCGATGTCCTCGCCGCCCTCGGCCTCGCCCTTGCCACCGCGTAGCACGTCGCGCGCCAGCAGCACGGCGACGATCAACAGCAGCGAGCCGACCAGGATCGGCACCGCCTTCGGTCCCACGGGACCGCGCTGGGCGAAGTCGGTGGGAATGTTCAGCGCGTCGGTGAGCACCAGGACGCCGAGCACCACGAGTCCGACACTCACCCCGAGTTCGGAGCGCTCTTTCAGCCACGTGGTCGTCATGCCAGACCCAGCTCTTTCAGCACCGTTGCCACTCGAGTGTTCTCCTCTTCGAGAAACGAACCGAACTGCTCCCCGGGCGCGAACGCCCCGGTCCATCCGTTGCGCCGCAAGGCCTCTTGCCACTGCGGCGTCTTCTGCAGCCGGTCGAACAGGCCGACCAGCTTCGCGCGGTCCGCTTCGGTGATGCCGGGCGGAGCGACGATGCCGCGCCAGTTGGTGAACTTGACGTCCACACCGGACTCCGAAAGCGTCGGCGCGTCGATGCCCGGGATCCGCTTCTCGCTGGTCACCGCCAGCACCCGGAGCGTGCCCGCCTGGATCTGGTCGCGGTACTCGCCGACACCCGAGACACCGAACGCGACCTTGCCGCCGAGGACCGACGCGAGCAGTTCGCCGCCGCCGTCGAACTGGACGTAGTTGACCGCCTTGGGCGCGAGCCCGACGGCCTTCGCCATCAGCATCGGCGCCAGGTGATCCGGTCCGCCCGGCGAAGAACCGCCGCCGACCTGGACCGCGCCGGGATCCTTCTTCCACGCCTCGATCAGCTGGCCGATGTCCCGGTACGGCGAATCCTTGCCGACCACGACGATGTCCGACTCTTCGATCAGCTTCGCCACCGGCGTGGTGTCGAGAAGCGAAGACGGCGACTTGTTCGTGAACACGCTCCCGACGACGCCGAGCCCCATGGACATGACGAGTTTGCCGTTGCCGCGTTCGGCGACCGTGCGGCCGAGGCCGACCGTGCCGCCGGCGCCGGGGAGGTTGAAGACCTCCGCGTTGCCGAGCAGGTCCGCGTCCTCCATCGCCTTGGTCGCCGTGCGCGCCGTGATGTCGTAACCGCCGCCGGGCGCGTTGGGCACGAGCACCCGCAACGACCGGATCTGCGCGCCCTCGTCGGCCTCGCCGCCCGGGGTGAGCAACGGTGGCACCAGCAAAACGGCGACGAGCGCCGCCGCGATGGCCAACCAGCTACTGGGCTTCACTGTGATCCCCGCCTCTCTGCCGCGTGGTTGGACATGTTGCACTCGGGTAAACAGAGATGTCCCGCTTGCGGGCCCAATGGTTGTTGTGTTCGTTTTGGTCACGCGGAGGTGGCGATGGGTGCTCGGGGTTCCTTGGCCCGCCAGCTCCTCGTGTGGCAACTCGTAGTCGTGACCTGCCTACTGTGCGCGGTGGGCGTGCTGGCCGTCGTCCAGGCGGGGAACAACTTCCGCACGACCGAGGGACGCCGGGCGCTTTCGGTCGCGGAGAGTGTCGCCGCGCAGGGTGTCGTGGGCGACCTCGAGAACGGCCCCTTCGAATTGAACGCGCCCGCGGAGACCGCGCGGAGCTTCTCCGGGGTGGATTTCGTGGTGATCGCGGGAGCGGACCGCTCCGTGCTCGCCTCACCGGATCCGGGTCAGTTGCGGACGCTGCTCGACATCGGGGAGAGCACTGTCCTCTCTGGACGGTCCTGGGTCGGCGAACTCGACGGTTCGATCGTGGCGCACGTCCCGGTGCTCGACGAAAAGGGCGGCAAGGTGGTCCGCATGGTCGCGGCGGGTTCGAAGTCGCCCGGGTTCTTCGCCGGCGTGCTCGACTCGCCGGACAACGCGCTGCGGGTGCTGGGGGTCGCGCTCGTGATCGGCGTGAGCGGCTCGCTGCTGCTGGCACGGCGCGTGAAGAACCAGACGCTCGGCCTGGAACCACACGAGATCACCGCACTGGTCGAGAACCGGGAGGCGCTCCTGCACGGCATCAAGGAGGGGGTCGTCGGCTTGGACCCGCAGCACCGGATCACCCTGGTGAACGATCAAGCCCGCGCACTGCTGGCGTTGCCGGAGGACGCCGTCGGCCGTTCGGTCGAGGACCTCGACCTCAACGAGCGGATCCGCGACCTGCTCACCGGCCGCGCGACCGGCGCCGACCAGATCGTGCTGCGGCAAGGGAAGGTGCTGACGCTGAACCGGATGCCGATCGACGTGCGCGGTGCCGTCGTCACCTTGCGGGACCGCACCGATCTGATGACCTTGCGGGACGAACTCGACGCCAGCAGGCACGCCACCGACACGTTGCGGGCGCAGGCGCACGAGTTCAGCAACCGGCTGCACACCATCTCCGGACTGCTGGAACTCGGGGAATACGACGAGGTTCGCGGCTATGTCAGCCGGATCAGTTCGGCGCAGGGGGAGTGGCGGGCCGAAGTCGGCTCGCGCGTCGGCGACCCGGCGGTGGCCGCGCTGCTGATCGCGAAGGCGTCTTTGGCCGCGGAACGCGGGGTCGGCCTGCGCATGGCCCCCGACAGCGAACTCGACCGCGTCGAGGACGGCCTCTCCACGGATCTGGTGACAGTGCTGGGAAATTTCGTCGACAACGCCCTGGACGCACTCGGTGGGGAACGTGGCTGGATCGAGGTCGGCGTGTGGCAGGAGGAGGACGAAGTGCGGGTGGAGGTCCGCGATTCCGGGCCGGGAGTCGCCCCGGAAATCGCGGAGGAAGTGTTCGAACACGGCTTCACCACGAAGGCCGCCGCGCACGGCCAGCGCGGCCTCGGGCTCGCGCTGATCCGGCAGGCTTGCGTCCGGCGGGGCGGTTCCGTCGAGGTGCACAACTCCGGCGGCGCGGTGTTCACGGCGAGGTTGCCGCGATGATCCGGGTTCTCGTCGTCGACGACGATTTCATGGTCGCGAAAGTCCACAGTGGATACGTCACGCGTACGGAGGGGTTCGCCGTCGTCGGGGTCGCGCACACCGGCGCCGACGCGCTCCGCCTGGCGCGGGAGCTGAAACCGGATCTGGTGCTGCTGGACGTCTATCTCCCCGATCTCGACGGGCTTTCGGTGCTGCGGGAACTGCGCGCGACCGAGGACGTCGACGTCATCCTGATCACCGCCGCGACCGACGTGGAGACCGTGCGGCAGGCGATGCGGGGCGGGGTCCTGCACTACCTGATCAAGCCGTTCGAGTACGCGTCCCTGCGGGATCAGCTCACCCGTTTCGCGTCGCTGCACCAGCGGCTGGACCGGCTGGCCGAGGCGGGCCAAGCCGACGTCGACCAGGTCTTCGGCGCGCGGCCGAGCGCGAAACCCCTGCTGCCCAAGGGACTCACCGCGGAAACCGCGCGGCTGGTGGAGACCGCGCTGCGCGGCGCGCCGGGCGGGATGTCCGCGAGCGAATGCGCCGAGGCGACCGGCGTCGCCCGGGTGAGCGCGCGCCGGTACCTGGAGCATTTCGTGGCGACCGGGAAGGCCGAGGTGACCCTCAGGTACGGCGGGACGGGCCGGCCCGAGCGGCGCTACCTCTGGTCCTGACCGACTCAGCTGAGCCGTTCGGCGAGGAAGGCCAGGATCTCGTCCCTGGCCCGAACGGTGGGGTGGCCTTCCTGATCGACGAGGTGGGCGGTGACGACGCTGTGGGGGCAGGCCACGACGTCACGGAAGAACGGCGGCGGTTCGGGGTTGGCCGCCTCGTCCGGGAGGACGCGGCCGTCGAACGCGTCACCGAGAAGTGCCCGGTACGCGGCGAAGCGTTGCCCGGTGCACCACCGGTCGTTCTCGAAGCGGTAGGCGAGCACCTTCAGCCCGTCGCGCCCGACGCGCTCGCGTATCCGGGCGGCGTCCGCGTCGTCGAGTTCCAGCCCGGCCGGGTCGTCCAGCGGCAGCGAAGGATGGTTGACGACGGGAGCGATGACGGCCGGTTCGAGGGTCATGCTGAGGGCGAAGTTTCCGGTGAAGCAGAGTCCGATCGCGCCGACGCCCGGCCCGCCGCACTCCTCGAACGCCTTCCTCGCGAGTCCTCGCAGCCAGGTCACGACGGGACTCGTGCCGCCATCGGCGAAGGCCCGGAACTCGGCGCTGACGCAGGCACGGCGGGCGACCTTCGCTCCGTCGGCGGTGGTGGGGAAAGCGCCGTCGACACCGAAGAGTGACGGAAGGTAGACCGTGAAACCCGCGTCCCGGATCCAGCGTGCGAAGCGGACGACGTCCGGGCTGATCCCGGGCATCTCCGGCATCAGCACCACCGCCGCCCCGGATCCGGCGACGTGGACGGTTTTGCCGACGCCGTCGACCTCGACGAGTCGTTTCGAGAAGTCCGCGAGGGTCATGGCCCCATCGTCAGGTGCGCCTGCCGATTCGGACAGAGGCGAGATCGCCATATGCTCGGGTAATCTCGCCATCATGGTGAACCCGCCGCGCGTCGGAGTACTCGCCTACCCGGGATGTTTCGCTTCGGAGGTCTTCGGGGTTCCCGATCTCCTCACGATGGCCTCGCATGTCGCCGCCGAGGATCCTTCGTACGAGGTCTCGATCCTGTCGCCGAGACGGCGGGTGGTCGCCTCCGGCGGTGCGGTGATCGCGGTTTCGCCGGTGCGGCCGGTCGACGTCCTGGTCGTACCCGGGTTCGAGCTGTCGCCGGGACTCGACCTCGATACGAGGCTCAGGTCGTTGCGCCCGGAAATCGAAGCCGTCAAGTCCGCCTCGGAGGCGGGGGTCGCGGTGGTTTCGATCTGCGTCGGCGCGTTCCTGCTGGCCGACGCCGGACTGCTCGACAGGCGGCGGTCGACGACTTCGTGGCTTTTCGCCGGCCGGCTGGCGGAACGCTGCCCCGGCACCGAGGTCCTCCCGGAGAAACTCGCGGTCACCGACAGCGGGGTGACCACGACGGGCGCGTTCAGCGCGATGTACGACTTCGCCCTCGGACTCATCCGTGAACACCACGGCGGCCGGGTCGCCCGCGCGACCGCGCGGATCGCCCTCGTCGACGACGCGCGGTCGAGCCAGGCGCCGTATGTCGACGCGGATCTGTTGCCCGCCACCGGCAGGGAGTTCTCTCAAGGCGTCAAGCGCCGGCTGGACCAGAACATGCACGAGCGGTACGACCTCGGGGTCCTCGCCGCGACGTTCCACGTCAGCGCGCGAACCCTCCTGCGGCGGTTTCGCGGCGAAACCGGCCAGACTCCGCTCGGCTACCTGCAGGAGGCGCGGGTGCGCCGGGCGAAGCATCTGCTGGAGACCACGGAGAGAACGATCGCCGGTATCGCCGCCGATGTCGGCTACCGCGATCCCGGGACGTTCAGCGCGGTCTTCGCCCGGCTGACCGGGCACCGGCCGCGGGATTACCGCGCGCTGTTCAGGCGTAGCCGAGTGTCCACGGGCATTCGGGACACGAAGTGGACAACGCCGTAGGCTCGGCCGAATGAGCACGGCATCCACCACGGAGCATCCGATGGTCGAAACCCGGCACCAGACCCAGTTGCTGACCCTGCTGCGGGATGAGGGGCCGATGTCCCGGGTCGAACTGGGGGAGCGGCTGGAACTGCCGCGCGCCCGGGTGGGTGCCGAGGTCGCGCGTCTCGCCGAGGTCGGCCTCGTCGAAACCGCGGGTCCGTCGGCGAGCCGGGGTGGCAGGCGGTCCACGCTGGTGCGGCTGGCGGGCGACCTGCGCGTGCTTTCCGTCGACGTCGGCGCGACGTCGGTCGGAGTCGCCCTCACCGACGCTTCGTGCGAGGTGCTGGTGCATACCGTCGAAGATTGCGACGTCCGGCAGGGGCCGCATGCCGTGCTCAAACGCGTCGCCGCGCTGGCGGAGAAGATCCGCGAGGAGGCGCCGGGCAAGCTGATCGCCGCCGGAATCGGTCTCCCGGGGCCGGTGAGTTTCGCCGAGGGCATGGCGGTCGCGCCGCCGATAATGCCCGGCTGGGACCGGTTCTCCGTACGCGACCATCTCGGCGGGTTGCTGGGCTGCCCGGTCACCGTCGACAACGACGTGAACTCGATGGCGCTCGGGGAACGGCACGCCGGTGTCGCCCGCTCCATCGACGACCTGGTGTTCGTCAAGATCGGTACCGGCATCGGCTGCGGGATCGTGCTGGGCGGCAAGGTCTACCGCGGCGTCGCCGGCACCGCGGGCGACATCGGGCACATCCGGCTCGACGACTACGGGCCGACCTGCGCCTGCGGTGAGACAGGCTGCCTCGAGGCGTACTTCGGCGGCGCCGCGCTGGCCCGCGACGGGCTGACGCTCGCGCGCAGCGGCCGGTCGGCGTACCTCGCCGGCGTCGTCGCGGACCGCGGCGTGATCACCGCCGCGGACGTCGGCCGCGCGGCGGCGTCGGGTGACTTCGGCGCGGTCAACCTGATCCGCGACGGCGGACGGCGGCTCGGGCAGGTGGTCGCCTCGCTGGTCAGTTTCGTGAACCCGGGCATGGTCGTGATCGGCGGTGGCGTGGCGCAGCTCGGGCATCAGCTGCTCGCCGAGATCCGCAGCTCGGTCTACCGGCGGTCGCTGCCGCTGGCGACCGGGAACCTGCCGATCGTGCTGTCCGAGCTGGGCGACACCGCGGGCGTCATCGGGGCCGCCTGGTCCGCTACGGATCGGGCCTTCACGCTGAGTAGCTGAGGCCCCTCCCTTGTGCGCGCTATGAACGGTCCGTTCCTTGCAAAATTTGCAAGGAACGGACCGTTCATAGCGCGCGTTGAGGGGTGGCGGGGCGGGCGCGAGGGAGCGCTGAGTGACCGCCCCGGCGGCACGTTGGGCACTCACCTGATTCCGATTAGTAACGTCAAGATCGTGCAGACTTTCGCTTAAAAAGTACAAAAGTCTGCACCGAACGGGACGGCTATTTGGGTGACGACCCGCATTTCTGTCTTGTTGTCACCTTGACGAGTGACAGAAGCCACCCTACTTTCGCTGGCTAAGTAACAAAGTTTGTTACGGCCGATTCGTAAGTGAGGGCAGTGTGGCCGCGACCGATTCCGGGCAGCTCGACCCGGTCAGCCCACGCACGGCGAACCTCGCCGCGCTCCTGCGGGCGTTGCGTGCCGGGCCGCTGTCGCGTACCCAGCTGGCGGCGCGCTGCGGGCTCACCAAGGCGGCCGTCTCCGGGTTGGTCACCGAGCTGTCCGAACGTCGCCTCGTCCGATCCGCCGGACTCCAGGGTGGCGGCAACGGCAGGCCCAGCCGACTGGTCGAGCTGAACGGCGCCTGCGCCTGCGGGCTCGCGCTCAGTGTCGAGGCCGACCGGTTCGCCGCCGTCGTCACGAACCTCGACGGGCGTGTGGTCGCCGAGCGCACCGAGACCGCCGACGTCGCCGCGCTCGGGTTGCACCGGAGCATGGACGAACTCGCTTTCCTCGCCCGGCGGGTGCTGCTCGACGACCAGCCGGTCGGGGTCACCGTCTCGGTGCCCGGGCTGGTCGATTCGGCCGCCGCCGTGCTGCGGTTCGCGCCGACCCTGCGCTGGCGCGACGCCGAAATAGCCGACCTCCTCGCCGCCCGGCTCGACCTGTCCGCCGACGCCATCGCGGTCGACAACGAGGCCAACCTCGGCGCGGTCGGCGAGGCCGTCGCCGGAATCGGCCGAGGCGTGCGGGAGCTCTTCTACCTCAGCGGTGGGACAGGCGTCGGTGGCGGGCTCGTGTCCGGCGGCGCACTCCTGCGCGGTGCCAGGGGTTTCGCGGGCGAGGTCGGGCACATCACCGTCGACCCGTCCGGCGAACAGTGCCAGTGCGGCCGGGTCGGCTGCCTGGAGACCAAAGCCGGGCTCAACGCCGTCCTGCGCGTCGCCGCCTCGCCCGGCGATCCGCTGCACGATCCCGCCCTGGGCGTCGACGGCCGGGTCGGGCTGCTCAAGCACCGCGTGCGGCGGGGCGACCAGCGCGCCGTCGCGGCGGTCTCGGAACTCGGGGTCGCGCTCGGCGTCGCGGTGTCCACTGTGGTCGATGTGCTCGACCCGGACGTCGTGGTGCTCGGCGGTTACTTCGCCGAACTGGGCGAATGGCTGGTCGAGCCGGTGCGCCGCGAACTGTCCGCGCGACCGCTCGGGCACGAGCCCGCCTGCCGGGTCGAGCCGTCGCCGCTGGGCACCACCGCTCCTCTGCGCGGGGCCGCGCATCTTGCCACCGAACGGCTTTTCGCCGATCCGACACTCGTGCCATTCGTTACCCAGGAGGCGCCGGCATGACCCTGCTATCGGTCCGGGGGATCGTGAAGACCTTCCCGGGGGTGCGTGCACTCGACGGCGTCGATTTCGACGTCGAACCCGGCGAGGTGCACTGTCTGCTCGGCCAGAACGGCGCGGGCAAGTCCACCCTGATCAAAACGCTCGCCGGGGCCCACCGCCCCGACGGCGGTGAGATCTTCTGGCAGGGCGAGCCGGTCACGCTGCCCTCGCCGGTCGCCGCGCTGAAGATCGGCATCGCGACCATGTACCAGGAACTCGACCTGGTGCCCGGGCTTTCCGTGGCGGACAACATCTTCCTCGGCCGCGAGCGAGCCAGCTTCGGTTTCACGCGGATCGGCGAATCCCGCGCCATGGCCGCGAAACTGATGGCGCGGCTCGGGCATCCGGAGATCACCCCGTCGACCGAGGTCGGCAAGCTCTCCGCGGCCGGCCAGCAACTGGTCTCGATGGCGCGGGCACTCGCGTACGACGCGAAGCTGCTGGTGATGGACGAGCCCACCGCGGCGCTGGCGGGGGAAGAGGTCGACAACCTGTTCCGCATCGTCGGCGAACTGACCGCCGAGGGCGTCGCGATCATCTACATCTCCCACCGGCTCGAAGAACTGCGCCGGATCGGGCACCGCGTCACCGTGCTCAAGGACGGCAAGACCGTCGCCACCGGCCTCGACGCCAAGGAGACCCCGACCGCCGACCTCGTCGCGCTGATGGCGGGCCGCAAGGTCGAAACCGTGTTCGGCCCGCGCCACCAGGAGCACGTGGACCCGGACAACGAGGTCCTCAAGGTGGAGAACCTGACCACCGTCGGCGAGTTCGAGAACGTGAACTTCACCGTGCACGCCGGTGAGGTCGTCGGCATCGCGGGCCTCGTCGGCTCGGGACGCAGCGAGCTGCTGGAGACGATCTTCGGCGCGCGAAAACAGGACGCCGGTTCGGTGTCGGTCGACGGCGAACCGGTCCGGCCGGGCAGCGTGTCCGCGGCGGTCAAGGCCGGGATCGGCCTGGCGCCGGAGGAACGCAAGAGCCAGGGGCTGCTGCTGGACCTGCCCGTCGTGCACAACGTGACCCTGGCGAGCCTGAGCAAGTACGCGACGTTCGGTTTCACCGAGCGGGGCAAGGAACTCGACGACGCCGGGGAAAGCCTGCGGCGCCTCGATCTCCGGCCCGCCGACCCGCACCGCATCATCCGCACGTTGTCCGGCGGCAACCAGCAGAAGGCGGTGCTCGCGCGCTGGCTGGTCCGCGGCTGCCGGGTCCTGCTGCTGGACGAGCCGACACGCGGGGTCGACGTCGGCGCGCGGGCGGAGCTGTACCGGCTGATCGAGGAGCTGGCCGCGACCGGGGTCGCGATCGTGCTGGTCAGCAGCGAGATCCCCGAAGTACTCGGACTGTCCGACCGGGTGCTGGTGCTGCGTGAAGGACGTGTCCTGGCTGAAAAGCCGTCTGCGGAGCTGACAGAGGCGGATGTGCTCGACGTGATTCTCGAGGGGAGTGCGGCGTGACCGACCAAGCCGAATCGGTGCGTACGGGACCCGTAGGGAAGGAACCTGTACCGACCAAGGAGCTCGGGCCCACTAAAGAAAGAAACTTCTCGCTCGACACCCGGCTGCTCGGGCTGGCCGGGGTCCTCGTCGTCCTGTGCGTCGTCGGCCAGGTCACGAGGCCCGACCAGTTTCTCACCGAAGGCAACGTTTCGACGATCCTCCGGCTGGCCGCGGCCATCGGCGTGGTCAGCGTCGGGATGACCTTCGTGATCATCGCCGGCGGCATCGACCTCTCGGTCGGGTCGATCGTGGCGTTGTCCAGTGTCTGGCTGACCACGTTGGCCACCCAGTCCTACGGTCCGTTCGTGATGATCCTTTGTGGACTCCTGGTCGGTCTCGGCTGCGGACTGATCAACGGGATATTGGTCTCCTACGGGAAGATCGTGCCGTTCATCGCGACACTGGCGATGTACGTCTCGGCCCGCGGGCTCGCGGAACGCATCAGCGGCCGCCGCACGCAGGTGGTGGCGGAGGGGGGTTTCCTGAACTTCTTCCGCGGTGACCTGCTCGGCATCCCGGTGCTGATCTGGATGTTCGCGCTGGTGTTCGTGATCGGCTGGGTGCTGCTGAACCGCACCACCTTCGGCCGCCGCACCTTCGCCGTCGGCGGCAACGCCGAGGCTTCGCGGCTGGCGGGCATCGACGTCAAACGGCACACCGCCCTCGTCTACGGTGTCGCCGGCCTGTGCTGCGGCATCGCCGCGCTGATGGTCGTCGCCCGCACCACCGCGGGTGCCTCGACCAACGGCATGCTCTACGAACTCGACGCCATCGCGGCGGTCGTCATCGGCGGCACGTTGCTCACCGGTGGCCGCGGCTCGCTCATCGGCACCCTGATCGGCGTGCTGATCTTCACCGTGCTTTCCAACATCTTCACGCTCAACAACCTGGACACCGACATCCAGAACATCGCCAAGGGCGTGATCATCGTCCTGGCCGCGCTGCTGCAGTTCCGCTCCGTCAAGAAGTCCAAGACGAGTACTTGATCACCGTGGATGGAGAGTCGTCATGACCGAACAATCCCTGCATCGCCGCCGTTTCCTGCTGGGAGGCGCGGCCGTCGGAGCGGGTGCGCTGCTGACCGCGTGCACCTCGAACGAGGCACCGGCGCAGAACAACGCGGCCAACGTGGCCAACGCCGGGGCGAACTCGCAGCCCGGCACCCCGGTCACCATCGGGTTCTCGGCACCGGCCGCGGACCACGGCTGGATGGCGGCCATCACCAAGAACGCCCGCGCGCAGGCGCAGAAGTTCAGTGAGGTCACGCTCAACGCGACCGAGGGCACCAACGACGTCAACCAGCAGATCTCCCAGGTGGAGACCCTGATCAACGCCAAGGTCAACGTGCTGGTGATCCTGCCGTTCGACGGCAAGGCGCTCACCGCGGTCGGCCAGCAGGCGATGGACGCGGGTATCCAGGTGATCAACCTGGACCGCGTCTTCGACACCCCGCTCGCGTACCGCACCTGGATCGGTGGCGACAACTACCGCATGGGTGTCAACGCCGGGAACTACATCGCCCAGCAGATGAAGGCGAAGAACATCGCCGGCCCCGTCATCGGCGAGGTCGCGGGCATCGACTCGCTGCCGCTGACCCAGGAACGCAGCAAGGGTTTCAAGGACGCCTTGGCGCGTCAGGGTTTCCAGGTGGGCCCGCGCGTCTCGGCGCAGTTCACCCCGGAGTCGGGCGAGCAGCAGACCTCGAACCTGTTGCAGTCCGCGGCCAAATTGGACGCTCTGTGGAACCACGACGACGACCAGGGGGTCGGCGTCATCGCGGCGATCAACAACGCCAACCGCAAGGACTTCCTGATGGTCGGCGGCGCGGGTTCGAAGAACGCGATGAACCTGATCAAGTCCGACGCCGAGCCGCTGAAGGCGACGGTGCTCTACAGCCCGTCGATGGCGTCTTCGGCGATCTCCCTCGCGCGGCTTCTCGGCCAGTCCAAGGGGGCCGGCGACTTCGCCGAGCACGAGATCCCCGCCGAGATCACCACGTACTCCGCGGTGGTCACCAAGGAGAACGTCGACAAGTACATGGACGTCGGCTTCGACTCGTAAACCCGCGTACCCGACGCGCGCTTGAAAGACACGATCTAGGAGGGGCATGAGCACGGCAAAGGAAACGATCGGGATCGGCATGGTGGGCCACGCGTTCATGGGTGCGGTGCATTCGCACGCGTGGCGCAGTGTGCACCGGTTCTTCGAGCCACCGCTGATCCCGAGACTCGCCGTGCTCGGCGGCCGCGACGAGGTGCGGACGAAGGCCGCGGCGGAACGGTTCGGCTGGGAGGACGTCGAGACGGACTGGCGCGCGCTGATCGCCCGTGACGACGTCGACCTGGTCGACATCTGCACGCCCGGCGACAGCCACGCCGAGATCGCGATCGCCGCGCTCGAGGCGGGAAAGCACGTGCTGTGCGAGAAGCCGCTGGCCAACACCCTCGCCGAGGCCGAAGCGATGGCCGAGGCGGCGGCGAAGGCACGGGCCGGCGGCGTCCGGTCGATGGTGGCCTTCAACTACCGCCGCGTACCCGCGCTCGCGCACGCCAGGAAACTGGTCGCGAGCGGGGCGCTCGGCGAGATCCGCCACGTGCGGTCGGTGTACCTGCAGGACTGGCTGTCCGACGCACGGGCGCCGATGACCTGGCGGCTGCACAAGGACAAGGCGGGCTCTGGCGCCCTTGGCGACCTCGGCGCGCACATCGTCGACGCCGCCCAGTTCGTCACCGGCGAAACGATCACCGGGGTCTCCGCGCTGACCAACACCTTCGTCAAGGAGCGGCCGGACGGCGACGGCGGCACGGGGCAGGTCACGGTCGACGACACCGCGTTGTTCCTCGGCCGGTTCACCGGCGGCGCGGTGGCGAGTTTCGAGGCGACCCGGTTCGCGCTGGGCCGCAAGAACGCGATGCGGCTGGAGGTCAACGGGTCGAAGGCGAGCCTCGCGTTCGACTTCGAGTCGATGAACGAACTGTCCTTCTTCGACGGCGGCCAACCCGCCACCGAGGCGGGGTTCCGCCGGATCCTGGTCACCGAACCCGAGCACCCGTACGTCGGGGTGTGGTGGCCGCCGGGGCATCTCCTCGGCTACGAGCACACCTTCACCAACGAGGTCGCCGACCTGCTCACCGCGATCGGCGACGGCACGGATCCCGAACCGTCCTTCGAGGACGGGTTGAGGGTTCAGCAGGTCTTGACGGCGGTCGAGCGCAGCGCCGCCGAAGAGGCGCGATGGACGGCTGTGCCCGGCGTCACCACGAAGGGGAGTAACTGAGGGAGAGATTCAGCCGAAAGTCGCATGACGGCTATCACTGCGACTTGGTTCGATCCGGAAACGTCCGACCATCCGATGGTGAACACAGTTGGCGTTTTCGGGTTTTGGGAAAGGTGGAGAAATGCCTGCTCACGAGCGTACGGGCATCTGGTTGATCGGGGCGAGGGGGTCTGTGGCCACCACTGCCGCGGTAGGGCTCCTCGCCCTCCGCGCGGGGGTGACGGGCGGTGGCGGCTGCGTCACCGAACTGCCCGCGTTCGCCGGGGTTCCGTTGCCGGGCTGGGACGATCTGGTCCTCGGCGGGCACGACATCGCGCATACGCCGTTGGAGAAGCGGGCCGAGCAGCTGGCGCACGCCGGCGTGTTCGGGCACGCGGTCTTCTCCGCGGTCCGGTCCGGGCTGGCCGAGGTGGACGCCGAGATCCGCGACGGCTACCACCCGGCGACGCATACCGGTGCCCAGGCCGACGCGGCCGCCCGGCTCACGGCGGACATCCGAGCTTTCGCCGACCGAAACGACCTCGCGCGGGTCGTCGTGGTCAACGTGTCCTCCACCGAGGCACCCTGTCCCCACCTGCCAGAACACGACGACCTCGGCGCGCTCGAAGAGGCCTTGGCGGATCCGACGCGGGCAGTGCTCCCTTCGAGTTCCCTGTCGGCCTACGCGGCACTGAAGGCGGGAAGCCCGTACGTCGAGTTCACACCGTCCGCCGGGATCACCCTGCCCGCGCTGCGGGAGCTCGCCGCGCGGGAAGGCCTGCCGTACGCGGGTTGCGACGGCAAGACCGGTGAGACGCTGCTGCGCACGGTCCTCGCGCCGATGTTCAGCGCGCGGGCGTTGAAGGTCCGCTCCTGGGCGGGCACCAACCTGCTGGGCGGCGGCGACGGCGAGACCCTGGCCGACCCGGTGACCGCGAACAGCAAGCTGGAGTCCAAGGCGCGCGGGCTCGCGGCACTGCTCGGCGAGGACGTCACCGCGCCGCTGCACATCGACAACGTGCCCGACCTCGGTGAGATCAAGACCGCGTGGGACCACGTGTCGTTCGAGGGTTTCCTCGGCGCGCGCATGAGCTTGCAGTTCACGTGGACCGGGTACGACTCCGCGCTCGCGGCGCCGCTGATCCTCGACCTGGCGAGGTTGGCGACCGCGGCGCACGCCGCCGGCCAGAGCGGCGCGCTGACCGAACTCGGCTTCTTCTTCAAGGATCCGCTGGGCAGCGACGAGCACCGGTTCGCCGAGCAGACCGCTCGCCTGATCACCTGGGCGGCCGCGCTGTGAAGGCTTATGTGGAACTCGTGCGGGCGCCCGCCGCGCTGACGGTGCTCGGCGACACGGTCGCCGGATCCACCGCGGCGGGGCTCAAGATGACCGGGCGACGGTTGCTGCTGCCGTTGTCCTCGGTCGCCTTCTACTGGGCCGGAATGGCCCTCAACGACTGGGCGGACCGGAAGCTCGACGCCGTGGAGCGTCCCGAGCGGCCGATCCCGTCCGGGCGGGTGAGTGCCGACGCGGCGCTCACCACCGGGGCCGCGCTGACCGCTGCCGGACTTGGCCTGGCAGCGCTCGGCGGCGGCCGCCGGGCGATGCGGGTCGCGGTCCCGCTCGCGGGCGCGGTGTGGGCCTATGACACCGTGCTCAAGCCGACCCCGGCCGGACCGGTGGCGATGGCGGCCTGCCGCACGCTCGACGTCCTGTTGGGCGCGGGATTCGAGACTCGCCGTGCTCTTACCGCCGCGGCGGCCGTCGGCGTCCACACACTCGGTGTCACGGCGTTGTCCACCGGGGAAGTCCACGGCGCGAAACCAGGGACGGCTCGAGCCGCACTGGCCACCAGCTGTGCGGCGACAACGTTGGCATTGACCGGACCGGCCCGGGGCGGCTGGCACCGCGCGGCCTCGATGGCGGCCGGTTCGGGCTACGCGGGACTGGTCGGCCGGGCACAGGCGGACGCCGTCCGTGACCCGTCGGCGAAATCCGTGCGCTCGGCGACGAAGTCCGGCATCCACGGCATGGTCCCGTTGCAGGCGGCGATCACGGCCAAGGGCTCGGTACTGGGGGCCGTGCTGGTCGCGGCCGCCCTGCCGATCGCCCGCAAGCTGTCGCGGAAGGTGAGCCCCACATGACCGCCTTCTCCTTGGGATACGGCACCAACGGCTTCTCCAACCACCGGCTCGACGACGCCCTCGCGATCATCGCCGACCTCGGGTACACCGGGGTGGCGCTGACGCTGGACCACGACCACCTCGACCCGTTCGCCGTCGATCTGGCGCGGCAGGTCGACGGCGTGGCCTCGCGGCTTTCGGCGCTCGGCCTGAACCGGGTCGTCGTCGAAACCGGCGCGCGGTACCTGCTCGACCCGTGGCGCAAGCACTCGCCGACGCTGCTGTCGGACGATCCCGCGCTCCGGATCGACTTCCTGGAACGGGCTATGCGGATCGCCGGGGACCTCGGGGCGGACTGTGTCTCGTTCTGGTCCGGCGTGTCCACTATGGACACGGAAATCGCCTGGTCCCGGTTGCGTGACGGTGTCGCGGCGGTCCTGGAGCACGCCGCACGGCTGAAGGTTCGGCTGGCGATGGAACCCGAGCCCGGACATCTCGTGCAGCAGCTGAGCCAGGTCCTGGACCTGCGCGAGGAACTCGGTGAGCCGGAACTGTTCGGCGTCACGCTCGACGTCGGGCACTGTGTCGCCGTCGAGCCGGTCAACGCGGCCGAGTGCGTCCGCCTCGCCGGTCCGCTGCTGTGGAACGTGCAGCTGGACGACATGCTGCCGCGGGTCCACGAGCATCTGGAGTTCGGCGACGGGCACCTCGATCTCCCAGGGACGCTCGCCGCGCTGGCGGAGATCGGCTACACCGGGCTGGCCGCGGTCGAACTGCCCCGGCACAGCCACGCCGCGCCGGACACCGCGCGCAGGGCATTCGAAGCCCTCACCGAGGCGATGCCGCAGACGTGGTCGGCCAAGGCGGAACGCCGGATCCGGGAGAAGCCGTCGGTGATCGGCTCGATCTTCCCGGCGGTCGGCCGTGAAGTCGGCCGTGCGGCGCTGCGTCCGGACACCGATCCGCGGGGGCTGATCCACGGCACCGTCGACGATCAGGCACGGGTCCGGCTCGTGACGGTGCTCTCGGACGTCCTCGGCGACGCCGCGCTGGCCGCGGAACTACGCGATCTCTACCGCTACGGCGACGACGCCGAGCGGCGCGGGGTCCTGCGGGCGCTCGGCTCGCTGGAGTCCCCGGGCCCCGAAGTGACCGATGCCGGGATCAAGCTGGTCGAGGACGCCTTGCGCGCCAACGACATCAGGTTGGTCGCCGCCGCGATGGGTGCCTTCGCCCGGTTCCTGGACGACCACACCTGGCGCCACGGCGTCCTCAAATGCGTCTTCGTCGGCGTGCCGCTGGTCGCCGTCGCGGATCTCGAATCCCGCGCGGACGCCGAGCTGAGGCGCATGCTCGCCGACTTCGCCGACGAACGCAGGGCGGCCGGACGTGACGTACCCGCCGACGCCCTCGAACTTCTCAAGGAGAACTGAGCCAGTGCGTATCTTCGATCCCCACATCCACATGTCCTCCCGGACCACCGACGACTACGAAGCGATGTACGCGGCGGGTGTCCGCGCGCTGGTCGAGCCGGCGTTCTGGCTGGGGCAGCCACGCACCGGCGTCGGCTCGTACACCGACTACTTCGACGCGCTCATCGGCTGGGAACGGTTCCGTGCCGCCCAGTTCGGCATCCGGCACCACTGCACGATCGCGCTGAACCCCAAAGAGGCCAACGACCCCCGCTGCCGCGAGGTGCTCGACGTGCTCCCGAGGTACCTGGCCAAGGACGGCGTGGTCGCGGTCGGCGAGGTCGGCTACGACTCGATGACCAAGGAAGAGGACGAGGTCTTCTCGCAGCAGCTCGCGATGGCACTGGAGCATGACCTCCCGGTGCTGGTGCACACCCCGCACCGCGACAAGCTGGAAGGCACCAAGCGCACCCTCGACGTCGTCCGTGAGGCCGGTGTCGCGCCGGAGCGCGTGGTCGTCGACCACCTCAACGAGGTCACCGTCGAGCTGGTCAAGGATTCCGGTGCGTGGATGGGCTTCTCCATCTACCCGGACACCAAGATGGACGAGCACCGGATGGTCGAGATCCTGCGCCGGTACGGACTGGACCAGATGATCGTCAACTCGGCCGCCGATTGGGGCCGGTCCGATCCGCTGAAGACCGCCAAGACCGGGCAGGCGATGCTCGACGGCGGGTTCACCGAGGCCGACGTCGACAAGGTGCTGTGGCAGAACCCGGTCGACTTCTACGGCTTGAGCGGCAGGCTCACCCTCGACCCGCTGCCCGGTTTCACCGGCGAGGCCGTGACGTTCGAGGGCAACTCGGTCCTGCGAGGTGCCCGCAAATGATCTCCTACTGTACGAACGTCCACCCCGCCGAAGACGTCGACGGCATCGTCGCGCAGCTGGAGCGGTACGCGCTCCCGGTGCGTGAGCGGCTGGGCGCCGATCGGCTCGGCGTCGGACTGTGGCTCTCCGCGCCGGTCGCGCGCGGGCTCGCCGAGGACGCCGGGGCGCGCAAGCGTTTCCGCGCCGAACTCGAGGCCCGCGGCCTTTCGGTGTACACGCTGAACGCGTTCCCGTACGGCGGTTTCCACGACGACGTCGTCAAGCACGCGGTCTACCGTCCTGAGTGGACGAATCCCGACCGGGTCGCGTACACGATCGACTGTGTGAACGTGCTGTCCGAGCTGCTCGCCGAGGACGCCACGTACGGCAGCATCTCCACGTTGCCGCTCGCGTGGCGCGAGCCGTGGTCCGAGCACGACGACCGCCGTGCGGCCGAGGCCTTCGCCGAGGTCGCCGGGGCGATCGGTGACCGGCCGATCAAGCTGGCCGTGGAACCCGAGCCCGGCTGTGTGCTCGACACCGTGGCCGACGCGCTGAGCTGGCTTTCCGGCCGCGTCGACCCGAAGTACGTCGGGCTGTGCCTGGACACCTGTCACCTCGCGGTCTCGTTCGCCGACCCGGCGGAGACACTGGCCGCGATCGCGAAGTCCGATGTGGACATCGTCAAGGTGCAGGCCTCCGCGGCACTGCACGTCGAAGATCCCGCCGAGGCTAAGGAAGCGCTGGCGGCGTTCACCGAACCCCGTTACCTGCACCAGGTCCGGGAGCTCGGCGCAGACGGTGTCGTGCGCAAGGCCGACGACCTGCCCGACGCGTGGACCGACCTGCCGGGTGACCGGCCGTGGCGCGTGCACTTCCACATGCCGCTGCATCAGGCCCCGGCCGCGCCGCTGTCCACCACCACGGACGTCCTGCGCACCGTCGCCGCCGGGTTGACCGGCGGACGGCATGTCGAGGTCGAGACCTACACCTGGAGCGTGCTCCCGGACGCGGGCGACCTCGTCGGCGGCATCGCCGCGGAACTCGAATGGGCGGAACGGAACCTCGTCGAGGAAGGGGTTTCCGCGTGAAGCCGCTGGTCGTCATCGACGTCGTCGGGCTGACCCCGAAGGCGTTGCGGGACATGCCGAATCTGTCCGCCGTCGCCCGCGACGGCTGGCAGGCCGAACTGGGCACGGTGCTGCCCGCCGTCACCTGCAGCGCGCAGTCGACGTTCCTCACCGGGCTCATGCCCGCCCGACACGGGATCGTCGGCAATGGCTGGTACTTCCGCGAGCTGGGTGAGATCTTCCTGTGGCGCCAGCACAACCGGCTCGTCGGCGGCGAAAAACTGTGGGAGACCGCGCGGGCGGCGCATCCCGGCTACACGTCGGCGAACGTGTGCTGGTGGTACGCGATGGGAATGAGCACCGACGTCACGGTGACCCCGCGGCCGATCTACCACGCCGACGGCCGCAAGTCGCCGGACGCCTACGTGCGGCCGCCCGAGCTGCACGACCAGCTGACCGGTGCGCTGGGAGAGTTCCCGCTGTTCCAGTACTGGGGCCCGACGGCGTCGATCAAGTCGAGCAAGTGGGTGATCGGCGCGTCCCGGCAGATTCTGCGTGAAAAGCGTCCCGATCTACTGCTGACCTACGTCCCGCATCTGGACTACGACCTGCAACGCTACGGACCCGACGCGCCGCAGGCCGCGTTGGCGGCGCGGGAACTGGACAACGCGCTCGCGCCGCTGCTCGACGACGCCCGCAACGCCGGGGCGACCGTGGTCGCGCTCAGCGAGTACGGGATCACGAACGTCAGCAGGCCGGTCGACATCAACCGGGCGCTGCGCCGCGAGGGCCTGCTGGAGGTCTACACCCAGGCGGGCATGGAGTACCTCGACCCGTGGGCGTCGCGCGCGTTCGCCGTCGCCGACCACCAGGTCGCGCACGTCTACGTCCGCGATTCCGCAGATGTCGAGCGGGTTCGCTCTATCGTCGGCCTGCTGACCGGCGTCGACGAGGTGCTCGACCGCGAGGCGCAAGCTCGCTATGGGTTGGACCACGAGCGTGCCGGCGAACTCGTCGCGGTCGCCGAGCCGGATTCGTGGTTCACCTACTACTACTGGCTCGACGACGAGCGGAAGCCCGACTTCGCGCGTGGCGTCGAGATCCACCGCAAGCCGGGTTACGACCCCGCCGAGCTGTTCTTCGATCCGGAGGACAAGTTCGCCAAGGCGCGGGCCGGGCTCAATCTGGCGAAGAAGTTCGCCGGGCTCCGGTACGCGATGGACGTCGTCCCGACCGATCCGCGCTGGGTGCGCGGTTCGCACGGACGGCTGCCGGATGCGGCCGAGGACGGTCCGGTGCTGCTGTGCAGTGACCCGGCCTTCCAGCCGTCCGGCCGCGTGGGGGCGACGGACGTGCATCCGTTGCTGTTGGCATTGCAAGGGCTGAAGTAAGTCATCGGTACAGGGGGTCGGGGGGGGGGGGGGGGGGGGGGGGGGGGGGGGGGGGAGGCAACCCACCCCCACCCCCCCCCCCCCCCCCCCCCCCCCCCCCCCCCCCCCCCCG
>NZ_JBVJCE010000020.1:180915-193298 GCF_055588925.1 Amycolatopsis sp. NPDC041971
CTTTCGCGGTGTCGTTCCCTGGCTCGGTGGAGTCTGGTCCGCCTCTCCGCCGCCTTCCCCCTCTCCCCCCCTCCTCCCCCCCCCCCCCCCCCCCCCCCCCCCCCCCCCCCCCCACCGCGCCCCACCACCCACCTGCCACCCTCCCTCTCCACCTGCACAGAAAGGCGTTTCGCTCCGCTCTCCTTCCTTGATCGCCGCCGCTCATCGAAAGGATCGCTACTGCTATGTCTTTGAAACGACGACTGGGTGTGCTCGTCACATCCATGGTCACGGCTCTGACAGGCGTCGCGCTACCGGTGCAAACCGCATCGGCGCATGAAGTGGCGACGGTGCTCGTGTTCTCCAAGACCGCGGGCTTCCGGCACGATTCGATCCCCGACGGGATCAAGGCGATCAAGGAACTGGGTGCGCGGAACCACTTCGGGGTGGAAGCCACCGAGGACGCGGCGGCCTTCACCGACGCGAACCTCAAGCGCTTCGACGCGGTGGTCTGGCTTTCCACCACCGGTGACGTGCTGAACGCGGAGCAGCAGGCCGCGTTCGAACGATACGTGAAGGGAGGCGGCGGGTACGTGGGCGTGCACGCCGCCTCCGACACCGAGTACGACTGGCCCTGGTACGGCGAGCTGGTGGGGGCGTACTTCAAGTCGCACCCGCGGATCCAGCGGGCGAACGTCAAGGTCGAAGACCACGACCATGTGTCCACTGTGGATCTTCCGGAGACGTGGCCGCGCACCGACGAGTGGTACAACTATCGCGAGAACCCGCGAAGCAACGTCCACGTGCTCGCGAGCCTGGACGAGAAGAGCTACCGGCCCGGTGACGGCGCCATGGGCGATCACCCGATCGCCTGGTGCCACGAGAACTCCGGCGGCCGTTCCTGGTACACCGGCGGTGGGCACACCAAGGAGTCCTACACCGAACCGGCCTTCCGCAAGCATCTGGCGGGCGGTATCAAGTACGCCACCAAGCTGAGCGAGGCCGGCTGCGCCAAGCAGGATGAGACCCCGGTCGACGCGGACTTCGACCAGATCACCCTCGCCAAGGGCGAAGAGAAGACCGGCGAGCCGATCGCGCTTTCCGTGCTGCCCAACCGCGACGTCCTGCACACCTCGCGTGACGGCCGCGTCTGGTACACCAGCTCCGGCGCGACCACGAAGCCGGCCGCGACGATCCCCGTCTACAACCACGACGAGGACGGCCTCCAGGGTGTCGCCATCGACCCGGACTTCGCGAAGAACCGCTGGGTCTACCTGTACTACGCGCCCAAGCTGAACACCCCCGCCGGTGACGCCCCGCAGAACGGCACGCCGGCGGACTTCGAACCCTTCAAGGGCTACAACCAGCTCTCGCGGTTCAAACTCACCACCGACAACAACCTCGACCTCGCCAGTGAGCAGAAGATCCTCCAGGTCCCGGCCGAACGCGGCATCTGCTGCCACGCCGGTGGCGAGATCGACTTCGACGCACAGGGCAATCTCTATCTGTCCACAGGGGACGATTCCAACCCGTTCTCTTCCGACGGCTACACCCCGATCGACGAACGCGCCGACCGCAACCCGGTCTACGACGCGCAGCGCACGTCCGGCAACACCAACGACCTGCGCGGCAAGGTGCTGCGGATCAAGGTCGGAGCGAACGGCAAGTACACCGTCCCCAAGGGCAACCTGTTCCCGAAGAACAAGGCCAAGACCAAGCCCGAGATCTACGCGATGGGCTTCCGCAACCCGTTCCGGTTCGCCGTCGACCGCAAGACCGGCTGGATCCACCTCGCCGACTACGGCCCCGACGCGGGTGCGGCCGATCCCAAGCGCGGTCCCGGCGGCACGGTCGAGTTCAACCTGATCAAGAAGCCGGGCAACTTCGGCTGGCCGTACTGCGTCGGCGACAACCAGCCGTTCATCGACTACGACTTCGCCACCGGACAATCGGGTGCGGCGTTCGACTGCGCCAAACCGAAGAACACCAGCCCGCGCAACACCGGGCTGACCGAACTGCCGCCGGTCGAAAAGGCGTGGATCCCCTACGACGGCGGTTCCGTTCCCGAGTTCGGCACCGGCCCCGAGTCGCCGATGGGCGGCCCGGTCTACCACTACGACGCGAAGAACCCGTCGCAGACCAAGTTCCCGGAGTACTTCGACGGCAAGACCTTCGCCTACGAATGGGAACGTAGCTGGATCAAGGAGATCACCGTCGGGCCGAACGGGGAACGCGGCGCCATCAAGCCGTTCTTCGACTCGATGGACCTCGTCCGCCCGATGAACGTCGAGTTCGGCCCGGACGGTGCCATGTACGTCCTCGACTACGGCACCGGTTACTTCGGAGGTTCCAAGGAATCCGCCGTCTACCGCATCGACTACACGAAGGGACGCCGGACGCCGATCGCGCAGGTGGCCGCGGACAAGACGTCCGGGCAGGCGCCGCTGACCGTGAAGTTCGACCCGGCGGGGACGAACGACCCCGACGGCCAGGCACTGACCTACGCCTGGGACTTCGACGGCGACGGCACCACCGACTCCGCCGAAGCGGCCCCGGTTTCGCACACCTACACCGCGAACGGCCAGTACACGGCGAAGCTTTCGGTCACCGACGCCACCGGGCTGACCGGGGCGGCGAGCGTGGTGGTCACCGTCGGCAACACCGCGCCGGTGGTCACGCTGAAGACGCCGGTCAACGGCAGTGTGTTCGGCTTCGGCGACACGGTCCCGTTCAAGGTCGAGGTCACCGACGCCGAGGACAACCCGATCGACTGCTCGAAGGTCACCGTCGAATACATCCTGGGCCACGAGGGTCACGGGCATCCGCTCAGCCGCGCGACCGGCTGTGAGGGCACCATCGCCACCCCCGCCGACGAAGGACACGGCGCGGACGCCAACGTCTTCGGTGTCATCAACGCCGGCTACACCGACAACGGCGGTGGCAACGGCGTGCCCGCGCTCACCGGCGAGGCGGAATCCGTCCTGCAGCCCAACCTGAAACAGGCCGAGTTCTACACCCAGTCCAGTGGGATCGAGGTCGTCGGGCACGACGGCGCCAGCGGCGGCAAACGCGTCGGGCACATCGAATCCGGTGACTGGATCAAATTCGACCCGGTGAACCTCGTGGGTGTCCGCGGCATGGGCTACCGGGTCTCCTCCGGCGGGGCCGGCGGCACGATCGAGGTCCATTCGGGCGCGGTGGAGGGGCCGCTGGTCCAGACGGTCACCGTCGCCAACACCGGCGGCTGGGACACCTATGCCGACATCCCGGCGTCCGCCATCACCGACCCCGGCGGGACCGGCCCGTTGTTCCTCGTGTTCAAGGGCGGTTCCGGCGGCTTGTTCGACGTAGACGCGATCACCTTCGAGGAGAACTGATGAGCCGTCCGATCACGCTGTTCACCGGCCAGTGGGCGGATCTGCCGTTCACCGAGGTGTGCAGGCTCGCGAGCGAGTGGGGCTACGACGGCCTCGAGATCGCGTGTTCCGGCGACCACTTCGAGGTCGACCGCGCACTGTCCGAAGAGGACTATGTGCCCGGCCGCCTGAAGCTGCTGGCCGAGCACGGCCTCAAGGTGTGGGCCATCTCCAACCACCTCGTCGGGCAGGCCGTCTGTGACGACCCGATCGACGAACGCCACCAGGCGATCATCCCGTCCAGGGTGTGGGGCGACGGTGAACCGGAAGGCGTCCGGCGGCGGGCGGCGAAGGAAATGGCCGACACCGCCCGCGCGGCGGCGAAACTCGGGGTGGACACGGTGATCGGCTTCACCGGTTCGAAGACCTGGAAGTACGTCGCGATGTTCCCGCCGGTGCCGCAGGCGGTCATCGACGACGGCTACACCGACTTCGCGGACCGGTGGAACCCGATCCTCGACGTCTTCGACGAGGTGGGCGTGCGGTTCGCCCATGAGGTCCACCCGTCGGAGATCGCGTACGACTACTGGACCACGAAACGTGCGCTCGAAGCTGTCGGCGACCGTCCGGCATTCGGGCTCAATTGGGATCCTTCGCATTTCATCTGGCAGGACCTCGACCCGGTCGGCTTCATCCTCGACTTCGCCGACCGGATCTACCACGTGGACTGCAAGGACACCAGGAAGCGGTTCGACGGACGGAACGGACGGCTCGGCTCGCATCTCCCCTGGGGAGATCCCCGACGCGGCTGGGACTTCGTTTCGACCGGGCACGGCGACGTGCCCTGGGAGGACTGTTTCCGCGCACTGAATTCGATCGGCTACGCCGGTCCGATCTCGGTGGAGTGGGAGGACGCCGGCATGGACCGGCTCCGGGGCGCGGCGGAAGCCGTGACCTTTCTGCGGGGGCTCCTGTTCGACAAGCCGTCGGCGGCCTTCGACGCGGCTTTCAGCAACCAGAAGTGAGGGCGGTTTCATGTGCGGTGAAGAAGCTGAGCGGTTCCACTCTCGACGGGCACTCCTCCGCGGCGCGGCGACGGCGGCGGTCGCGGTGGGTGCGGCGGTAGCCCTGCCGGGCCTCGCCGACGCCACCACCTCGGACGTGGCGGAGACCCAGGGACACGGCCACCACGGTCGAGGCCGTGTTCCGGTGGACAAGATCAGCGTCCAGCTCTACTCCCTGCGTACCGCGCTGCAGGCCGATCTGCCGGGAACCCTGTCCGCGCTGGCGGACATCGGCTACCGGAAGGTCGAACTGGCGGGCACCTACGGCCGCACGGCCGAGGAGTTCCGCGGTCTGCTGGACAGCAACCACCTCAAGGCGACGTCCACGCACGTCGGCATCGACGGTGACCTCGACAAGACCATCGCGGACGCGAAGATCCTCGGGAACACCCGCGCCAACGTGCCGTGGGCGAACTTCGACACCATCGACGGCTGGCGGCGGTTCGCCGGCCGGATGGACACGGCGGCACGGAAGTTCCGCCAGGCCGGTATTCCGCTCGGCTACCACAACCACGCGCACGAGTTCGCACCCATCGGCGGCGTGCGCCCGTACGACGTGCTCACCAGGAACACAAACCCGCGTTACGTGCACCTGGAGATCGACCTGTTCTGGGCGGTGGAAGGCGGGATGGACCCGGTTTCGCTGTACCGGCGGCACTGCCCGCGCGTGGTGCAGTACCACGTCAAGGACCGGACGGCGGACGGCCGGATGGTCGACCCCGGGAAGGGCGTCATCGACTTCCCGCGCGTCTTCCGGCACACCCGTCCCCATCTCGCCGAATACATCGTCGAGCACGACAACCCCACGGATCCCCTGAGCACCGCCCAGACCGGATTCACCTATCTCCGTAACGTCCGCTTCTAGCTGGGGAATCCACAATGGACAAGAACAACCGCGGGCTGTCCCGCAGATCGATGCTCGCGGGCACCGCGGCCGGGGTCATCGCCCCGGTCGTGGTAAGCGCGAGCGCCGGTTCGGCACCAGCCGCCGCGGCCGGGATGACCCGCAACATCACCATCTACGCCGACTACGTTCCCGGTTCGACCCGGGTCGGTTACGGGCTCGAGCCCGGCAAGCCGACGATCCCCGGGCCGCTCCTGGAGTGCTACGAAGGCGACACACTGGTGATCGAGCTGGTCAACAACACCGACCAGCGGCTCTCGATCCACCCGCACGGCGTCAACTACGACACCAAGTCGGACGGTTCGCCGTTCAACGCCTCCTTCAACAAGCCTTACGAGACCAAGACCTACACCTGGAAGACCCGGACGGCGTATCAGGCGGCCAACGGTTTCTGGATGCCCGGCAGCGCGGGGTACTGGCACTACCACGACCACGCGTTCGGCGGCGACCACGGCACCGTGGGCCTGATGAAGGGCCTCTACGGCGGCCTGATCGTGCGCAAACGCGGGGATCTGCTGCCCAGCAAGCAGTTCACCGTGGTGTTCACCGAAATGTGGATCAACCACCAGATCGCCCCGAACACGCCGATCTTCGAGGCGAACCTCGGCGAACGCGTCGAGTTCATCTGCATCGGGCACGGCAACCTGATGCACACCTTCCACCTGCACGCGCACCGCTGGGCGGACACCCGCACCGGCATGCTCACCAGCGCGACGGACAACGCTCCGATCCTCGACAACAAGACCCTCGACCCCGGCAACTCCTTCGGGTTCCAGGTGATCGCCGGTGACGGTGTCGGGCCGGGCGCGTGGATGTACCACTGCCACGTCCAGCAGCACTCGGACGACGGCATGTCCGGGGTGTTCCTGGTCCGCAACGCCGACGGCGGGATGCCCGCGGGCGCCCAGGAGGCGATCGACCGCTTCAAGGGACATCAGCACCCGACGTCCACTCCGAACGCCACCGGCGCCTCGGCTCACTCACACCACCAGTCTTGAAAGGAGCGAGAACTTGAGACGAGTCTTTTCGCAACGTCGGCTCCGCAGACGGTCACTGGCCGCGCTGGCGGTCGGCGCCGTCGTCACCTCCGGGCTTCCGCTGGCCATCGCACCGGCGACCGCCGAAGCCGCGACGAACGTCCCGATCAACGTCCTGGTCTTCCACGGCACCGCCGCGGACCAGAAGGACCCCGTCCTGCGCGCCACGGACGCGATCGCGAGCCTGGGCCAGGCGAACGGGATCTCCGTTTCGTCCTCTTCGGACCCCGCGGTGTTCACGCAGGCGAACCTCGCGAAGTACCGCGGCGTCGTTTTCCTGTCCGCGCAAGGCATCACGCTGAACCGTGACCAGGAAACCTCGCTGCAGAACTACATGAAGGCCGGCGGCGGCTTCCTCGGCCTGTCCGACGCCGCGCGGGCCCAGGACGGTTCGCAGTGGTTCTCCGGGCTGATCGGGGCCCGCCCGGTGGGGGCGCGTCCCACGCCGGAGGCGGTCGCCTCGGTCACCGCGAGCGCGGAGAACCCGCCCAACGAGAGCAAGGAAAAGCTGGCCGACAACAACGAGAACACCAAGTGGCTGACGTTCTCGCCGACCGGTTGGGTCGCTTACAAGATGGCCGCCCCGGTCGCCGTCAGCAGCTACGACCTCGTCTCGGCCAACGACTTCCCCGGGCGTGACCCCAAGAGCTGGACCCTGCAGGGCTCCAACGACGGGACCACGTGGACCGATCTGGACACTCGCACCAACGAGACGTTCGCCGACCGGTTCGTGAGCCGTAAGTTCACCTTCGCCAACACCACGGCGTACGCGAACTACCGGCTGAACATCACCGCCAACGCCGGTGACCCGCTCATCCAGCTGGCGGATTGGAAGCTGTACAAGGACAACTCGACCACCCCGCCGCCGCCGGAGAGCCCTCCGGCCGAGGCAACGGTCGACGTCCTCGACAAGGCGAACCCGGCCACCGCGGGCCTGCCGCAGAAGTGGGTCCGCACCGACCGGTGGCTCAACTGGGAGGTCAACCCGGTCGGCACCGTGCACACGGTCGCGCAGGTCGAGGAATCGACCTACAAGCCGGGAGTCGGCGCGAACGGCGCCTTCCACCCGATCTCGTGGTGCCGTGACTACGACGGCGGCCGCTCCTTCTACACCGGGATGGGCCGGACCGAGGCGAGCTACGGCGAAGCCCAGTTCCGCAGCCACCTCCTCGGCGCGCTGAAGTGGACCACGGGCATGGTGCGCGGTGACTGCAAGGCGGGCATCGCGGCCAACTACAAGGTCGAACGCCTGACCGGGATCAACCAGCCCGGCCAGCTGGATCAGATGGGCGAGCCGCACGGGCTCACCATCGCGCCGAACGGCCGGGTCTTCTACATCGGCCGCGCGGCCTGCGCCGGCAACGTGGTGCCCGCGCCGAACGACTGGACCAACCCCGAGATCGGCGCCGGCTGCGGCACGATCCACCAGTGGGACCCGGTCACCAAGAAGCCGAAGCTGCTCACCACGCTGAAGGTGATGGGCAACCGCGGCAGCGGTGACGAACTGGTCAAGAACGAGGAAGGCCTCCTCGGTCTCGTGCTGGACCCGAAGTTCAGCGAGAACGGCTTCGTGTACGCCTACTGGATGCCGCACGCGTCGATCGACATCGACAAGCGGATCGGCAAACGCACGGTCTCGCGATTCACCTACGACCTGAAGAACCAGACGCTGGACCAGGCGACCCGCAAGGACCTGCTGTCGTGGGACGTCCAGATCCACAGCTGCTGCCACGCCGGTGGCGGCATGGACTTCGACTCCGGCGGGAACCTCTACATCGGTTCCGGTGACAGCAACTCGTCGCAGGGCTCCAACGGGTATTCCGGCAACAACTGGACCCAGGACTACAAGGGCGTCTCGTTCCAGGACGCACGTCGCACCGCCGGTAACACCAACGACCTCAACGGGAAGATCCTGCGGATCCATCCGGAGGCGGACGGTACCTACACCAACCCGGCGGGCAACCTGTTCCCCGAGGCGAACGATCCCGGGAACAAGACCAGGCCCGAGATCTACGTGATGGGCGTGCGGAACATCTCGCGTCTGCAAGTCGACAAGAAGACCAACTGGCTGACCGCGGCCTGGGTCGGCCCGGACGCGACCTCGCCGAGCCCGGAACTCGGCCCGGCCAAGTACGAGACCGCCACGATCATCACCGAGGCGGGCAACCACGGCTGGCCGTACTGCATGGGCGACAAGCAGCCCTACCGTGACCGCAGCAGCACCGACGCCGCGGTCCTCACCGGCTGGTACGACTGCGACAACCCGGTCAACACCTCGCCGCGCAACACCGGCCTGGTGAACCTGCCGCCGGTCAAGAAGAACATGATCTGGTACTCGCCGGACGGCGGCGGACCGGTGTTCCCCAACCGGCCCAACAGCTCCGTCCCGACGTACAACGCGGCCGAGGCCACCTACACGCAGCCCTACCTCAAGGGCGGCGGCCAGGCGGTCATGACCGGGCCGACGTACCACCGCGAACTGGTCAACACCAACAGCGGCGTCGCGTGGCCCGCCTACTGGAACGACAAGTGGTTCATCGGTGACCAGAGCAACGGGCAGAACCGGATCGCGGTCACCGTCGACCCGAACGCCGTTTCGAAGCAGGATCCGCCGTTGTTCGCCGAGACCGTGCGGCAGATCATCCCGACCGGTGGTGGCGACACCAAGCTGAACCAGTGGATGGACGCCAAGTTCGGGCCGGACGGCGCGCTGTACGTGCTCGACTACGGCGGCGGTTTCTTCACCCTGACCAACAACCAGAAGCTGCTGAAGATCAGCTACACCGGCGGCGAGGCGACCCCGTCGGCCGCGGCGACGTCGACCATGGTGCAGAACAAGCCGCTCACCGCGGCCTTCACCGGGTCGAAGTCCGGCGGCGTCTCCTACAGGTGGGAGTTCGGTGACGGCACGATCTCGACGCAGCCCGACCCGCGGCACACCTACCCGCGCACGGGTCTGTACACCGCCAAGCTGACCGTGACCTACGCGAACGGCGAGACGGTGACCGCGCGCAACTCGGTGAGCGTCGGGTGTCTCGTGGCGGATTCCGGTGCCACGGTGACCATCGGCGACACCGACACCGCGGTGACCAACCGGAACGCCGGTGGTGGCTGCACGGTCGACGACATGATCGACGACGAGAGCACGTGGACCTCCCACGCCGGTTTCGTCAACCACGTCACCCAGGCCGTGGACCGGCTGGGCGACCTCGGGGTGCTGAACGCGGCCGAGTCGGACAAGATCAACGCCGCGGCCGCCGCGTCGCCCATCGGCAACAAGGGTGTCACCGGCTACGACGCGATCTACGACGGCACGCCCGAATCGTTCCGCAACTGGTCGCAGGCGCCGTCCGGGCAGTTCGCCATCCAGCCGGACGGGTCACTGCGACCGTCGGGCGGGCTGGGCATGCTGTGGTACTCGGCACGGCAGTTCGGCAACTTCTCGGTGAAGCTGCAGTTCAAGGACATCGCGCCGACGGGCAGTGCCAACAGCGGGGTGTTCGTCCGGTTCCCGGATCCGCGCACGCCGGTGGAGCAGCGTCCGCCGGGCAGCTGCGGCACGGTCGGTTCGGCGAGGACGTCGCAGGCGTGGGTCGCGATCTACTGCGGTCACGAGGTCCAGCTGTACGACGGGGCCACCGGCGAACCGCAGAAGACCGGGTCGATCTACAACTTCGACCCGCGGCCGCTGGACCAGGCGGGCGTGAAGCCGAAGGGGACCTGGAACGAGTACGAGATCAAGGTCGTCGGCCAGAAGTACACGATCATCCGCAACGGTGTCGTGATCAACGAGTTCGAGAACGCGCCGGGGATCAACTCGTCGCGGGCCGGCGACCCGTCGACCGACTTCCGGCAGTTCGTCAGCGGGTTCATCGGTCTGCAGAACCACGGTGACAACGACCTGATGGAATTCCGCAACATCCGGGTGCGGCAGCTGTAGCGCGAAAGCCGGCCGGGCGCGTCCTCCCTCGCGCCCGGCCGGTCTCCCCCGTACGGAAGGTTTCCCTGCGATGTCCCCAAGAACCCTCGTCGCGACGCTGCTCGTCGCGGCGCTCGCGATACTGGGCCTGGTGTTACCGAGTTCCTCGGCCCCCGCCGTCGCCGCCCCCGTCCAGACCCTGGAATGGACCGCGGGCGACAGCACCGACCACTACCTCAGCGCGCCGTCCACCGCGGTGGCGGGCGAGACCACGATCCTGTTCAAGAACACCGAAGCCCTCGGTTCGACGATGTCGCACACGTTGACGTTCGACACGTCGACCCCCGGCTACAACCACGACGTCACCCTTAACCTCGTCGCCAACCCTTATGACGAGAAGAACGGCGAGCACCAGGCGACCGTGACGCTGACCCCCGGGAAGTACCGGTACTACTGCACGATCCAAGGGCACGGCAAGATGTTCGGCGAGTTCGTCGTCACCGACGGCGGCGGAGCCGACACCACTCCGCCGACGGTGACCGCGAACGTCACCGGCACCAAGGACACCGCCGGGAACTATGTCGGTTCCGCCACGGTGAACCTGGCCGCTTCGGACAGTCAGTCCGGTGTGGACAAAGTCGAGTACCAGCTCGACGGCGGCGCCTGGACCGCGTACACGGCGCCCGTGGTGGTTTCCGCGGCCGGGGCGCATATGGTCCACTACCGGGCTTCCGACAAGGCCGGGAACGTTTCGCCGGAAGGGATGTCGTCGTTCACCGTCGTCACCGGGCAACCCGGTGACACGACTCCGCCGACGGTGACCGCCGAGGTGACGGGGAACAAGGACGCTTCGGGCAACTACCTCGACACCGCCACCGTGAAACTCACCGCGACCGACGCCGGCACCGGCGTCGACAAGGTCGAGTACAAAGTGGACGAAGGCGCGTGGACCGCGTACGCCGCCCCGGTCGCGGTTTCCGCGCCGGGGATGCACATGGTCTCGTACCGCGCTTCGGACAAGGCGGGCAATGTGTCGCCGGAAGGCATGGCGCACTTCACGATCGTCAGCGGTGACACCACCGCTCCGACGGTGACTTCCGAGGTGACCGGGACCAAGGACGCCGCCGGGAACTACGTCGGCAAGGCGACCGTGACCCTCACGGCGACCGACGCCGGTTCAGGTGTCGGCAAGGTCGAGTACCAGCTGAACGGCGGGCCGTGGCTGGTGTACTCGGCGCCGCTCGCGCTCACCGTCGTCGGCGCCCACACCGTGAAGTACCGCGCCACCGACAAGGCGGGCAACGTCTCGGCGGAAGGCACGGCGACGTTCATCGTCGTCGAGGGCGACGACAGTACCGCGCCCGCCGTTTCGGTGGTGGTGAGCGGCGATCTGGACGGAAGCTGGTCCTACATCGAGGACGCGACCATCAACCTCACCGCGACGGACACCGGGTCCGGTGTGGACAAGATCGAGTACACATTGGACGGTGGGCCCTGGACGGTCTACACCGCGCCGGTGAAGGTGACCGCGCTGGGCACGCACACGCTGGCCTACCGCGCCTCGGACAAGGCGGGCAACGTCTCCGCGGAACAGGGCGGCGCGTTCACCATCGTCGCCGCGCCGCCGGGCCCGGACGCCTGCCCGGACTCCGACGTCCGGGACACCGTGTTCCTCGGCACGGCGGACAGCCAGGTCGAGAACCGCGACACCGGCGACGGCTGCACGATCAACGACGTGATCGACGACGAGTCGGACTACTCGTCGAACGACCAGTTCGTGACCTACGTGCGGGCCGTGACACAGGAACTCCTCGACGGCGAGGTCATCTCGTCCGACGAGCGGAACCTGATCGTCACGGCGGCGATCGACTCCGGCATCGGCGGCTCGACCGCCGAGCCGGAGCCTGAGCCGCAGCCGGAACCCGGCAAGACGAAGAAGCCGAAGACGAAGAACCCCGGTATGAAGAAGGTCGTGAAGACGCCGATCCGGGACGTCTGAGCGGGGTCACGTGGGTCGGGGGGGGGGGGGGGGGGGGGGGGGGAGGGGGAAACCCCCCCCCCCCCCCCCCCCCACCCCCACCCACCCCCACGCCCCCCTCTCCTTCTCCCCTTTCTTCCCTTCCT
>NZ_JBVJCE010000021.1:0-39844 GCF_055588925.1 Amycolatopsis sp. NPDC041971
CCCCCCCCCCCCCCCCCCCCCCCCCCCCCCCCCCCCCCCCCCCCCCCCCCCCCCCCCCCCCCCCCCCCCCCCCCCCCCCCCCCCCCCCCCCCTCCGGCAGATCACCAGTCGAGTGTCACGAACCCGCGTCGGCGTGATGCGCGGCCTCGAGAATCCGAGCGGTGATGAGCTCCGGTTTCTCCAGGGACAACCCATGCGTGGTCTTGGGCACGACCTCGACATCGATGTGCGGGTTCAGTGATCCGAGCCGGGCCGCCACCTCGCGAGCACGGTGGATGACGCTTCGTTCGGCGACCACGATCCGGGTGGGAACGTCGATCGCGGACAACTCGTCGTCGCTGAACAGGTGCATCTCGGGAAGGTATTGTTTGTACTTGAGGGCACCGAAAAGCAGAGGACGCACGGTGTGCCGCACTTCGGGATCCCCGGACGACACCAGCCGGAGCAGCCACTTCGGCAAGAACCAGCGGAAGATCTCGCGAAAGCTCCACCAGATGAAGCTCCGGCCGATCGCGCCGAACCCCGCGGCTTCGAAGGTGACGACCCCGGCGATCCGGTCGGAGGCCCGGGTAACGAGATTCAAGGCGAGCCAGCCGCCTCGCGAGACACCGGCGAGATAGACCTTTCCGTGACCGGTTCCCGCGAGCACCCCGTCGACGACCTCAGCGAGCCAATCCGCGCAGTCCTCTGTGGACTCGATGGGCGCGGTCTGGATCGACCGCCCTGGCTCGCCGATCGTGTCGACGGCGTGGATCCGGTGCCCGACGGCGAGTTCCGCGATATGCGGGTACCAGGACAGTGACGTTCCCATCCCGCCGGAGAGCAGCACGATCGGCGGCCCGTCTTGGGGACCACAACGCCGGACACGGGTCGGGCCGAATCCCGTCTCGATGTCCAGTTCCTCGGCGGAAACCGGCCATTTCCGCAGGATCGCGTCATAGACGCCGAAGAACCGCTCTTCCGCTTTCTCGTCGACGAACTCCCCCAGCATGTGACCTCCTCAGGTTTATAGTGCACTTGCACCATAACAGTGGGTGGCGGCTCGGACCACCCCAGAAGGTCATGACAGAGTGATCGCGTGCCGAAACGTGTCGATCACCAAGAACGAAGGCGCGAGATCGCGGAGGCGCTTTTCCGGATCGCCGCCGCCCGAGGCTTGGAAGCGGTCACACTCCGTGCGGTCGCCGCGGAGGCCGGCATCTCGATGAACCTGGTCCAGTACTACTTCCCGACCAAGGAGGAGATGCTGCGGTTCGCCTGGCAGCGGGTCGTCGAATTGACCGGCGAGATCGCCGGAAAGCGCATCGCCGAGGCGATGGGGACCGGGGACGAACGCACCATCGTGCGCGCCTACCTCACCGCCGTCCTGCCGGACGGCGAACGCCGCCGAATGCTGGCCGCGGTCCAGATCGCCTACTTCGCCGTCGACGTCACCCGTGGAAGCCAAGACCCTGACCAGGAACCGCTTCTGCCCCATCTGGTCAGCGCGCTCACCGAGTTGCTTCGAAAAGCGCAAGCGAAGGGCGACGTTCCCGAGCGCGTCGCCCCCCACCTGGAGGCCGACGCGCTCGCGACGATGTCCGCCGGTCTGGTGACCGCGATCATGGTCGACGCCTACACCCCGGAACGCGCGGCGGAAATCGTCGACTACCGGCTCGACGAGGTGTTCAGCGGCGACCGATGAGCGCTTCGATGCCGTCCAGGATGCGGCCGAGGCCGAACTCGATGTCGGCTTCCCCCATGCCTTCTTCGCCGTACGCTTCGCCGGAGATCATGGCGGCGACGCGCAGGTAGCCCCGCCGTTCGAGACGCGGCCCCAGGAACGCGCTCAACGCCTGAACCTGATCGGAAGGGCTCGCGTTGACGTCTCGGAGCAGCGAAGCGGTGCTGCGGACCCAGCCGTCGACCAGGACGGCGCAGCCGGTCACGTCCTGGACGCTCAGACCCGAGCCGGACATCCCTTCCAGGAAGTTCTCCAGCCACCCCAGCAGATTCGGCGTGCTCGGCGCCCTTCGCACCGGCAGGTCGATCAGCCACGGATGGCGGCGGCAGCGTTCGAGGAGCGCGCGGGCCCAGGCCGTGACCGCGGCACGCCAGTCGCCGGACGATAGTTCCGGTGGCGGCCCCCAGGCCGCTTCGGCGACAAGGACGAGCAGTTCCTCCTTGGAGCTCAGGTACCGGTAGAGCGCGTTCGCGGTGACGCCGAGCCGTTTCGCGATCGACAGCATCGACAATTCCGCGTAACCCTCCGCGTCGGCCTGCGCGATGGCCGCGTCGACGATCTGCTCGAGGCTGTATCCCGGCTTCGGCCCACGCCGGGGTGCCGGGGCGCGCCCCCAGGCCAGCGCGGTGCCCGGCGGCAGCAACTCGATCTCGACGTCGTCCATGAGCGCATTGTTGCACCCAAAACAGGTAATGCCATACACCGTTCATGGCATACACAGTTATTTCACGAGTTGGGGGATCACCATGACCGAACCGAACAGGCGGAACGTGCTTCGCGGCGCGGCCGCGCTCGCCATCGGCGGAGCCGCCGTGACTTACGGGAGCACCGGGTCCGCCTTCGCCGCGCCGAAGCCGCGCTACCCGTTCATCGAAGGCGCGTTCGCACCGGTGAAGGAGGAGGTGACCGCCTTCGATCTGCCGGTCACCGGCCGCATTCCGAGAGATCTCCGCGGGCGGTACCTGCGCACCGGGCCGAACGTCCTCGGGCTCGAAGATCCGCGCGCTCACCACTGGATGCTGGGCGAGGGGATGGTGCACGGCGTCCGGCTGCGCGACGGAAAGGCCGAGTGGTACCGCAACCGCTGGGTGCGTTCGTCCGGTGTCGCGGCGAAACTGGGCGAGCGGTACCCGTGGCCGGTGCCCGCCGAGGATTTCGCACCGAATACCCACGTGATCAGCCACCACGGCCGAATCCTCACCCTGCAGGAGTCCGGCGCCCCGCCGTACGAACTCGACGGCGAGCTGAACACGTTGGGGCCCTTCGATTTCAGTGGTTCGCTGGAGGGCTCTTACACCGCACACACCAAGTTCGACGCGCGCGCCGACGAACTGCACGCGGTGACCTACCACCCGACCTGGGACCACGTACGGCACTTGATGGT
The DNA here is from genome assembly GCF_055588925.1 of Amycolatopsis sp. NPDC041971. Lineage (NCBI taxonomy): Bacteria > Bacillati > Actinomycetota > Actinomycetes > Pseudonocardiales > Pseudonocardiaceae > Amycolatopsis > Amycolatopsis sp. NPDC041971. The sequence continues at coordinate 3,108 of NZ_JBVJCE010000021.1, forward strand.
CGACCGGACCGGCCGCGTCGTGCGGACCACCCGGATCCCGGTCACCGACAGCCCGATGATGCACGACTTCGGGCTCACGGAGCACTACGTGGTCGTCTTCGACGTACCGGTGACTTTCGATCCGCGGCCGGGCAAGGTCGTGCCCTACAAGTGGAACACGGACCACCCGGCCAGGGTCGGGGTGATGAAACGCGACGGTGGTCCGGTCCGCTGGTTCGGGGTGGATCCGGTCTTCTACTCGCACACGCTCAACGCCTACGAGGACGGCTCCACGGTGGTGATCGACCTGACGACGATGCCGGCGCCGTTCGAGGTGTCCGGCAAGCAGGGCTTCGGCGGCCCGTCGGCGTCGGGACCGCCGATGCTGGAGCGCTGGACGATCGATCTCGCGCAGGGGCGCGTGCGGCGCCGCGTCCTCGACGACCGGCCACAGGAGTTCCCGCGGGTCAACGAAACCCTGGTGTCACGACGGCACCGATACGGCTACTCGGCCTCCCCTGGCGAACTGTTCGACGTCTACCTGGACAAGCCCGCCGACACCTTCGGCAACGCGCTGATCAAGCACGACCTGCGGAGCGGGCGCTCGGAGGTGCACCGCTTCGGCCGGGGCGCCGACGCGAGCGAAGCGGTCTTCGTCCCGTCCTCCCGCGGTAAGGCCGAGGACGACGGTTATGCCCTCGCCTACGTGAACAACCCCGACCGCAACGCCTCGGATCTCGTGATCCTCTCGGCACAGGACTTCGCCGCGAAACCCTTGGCGCGTATCCATCTGCCGAGGCCGGTGCCGCTGGGCTTCCACGGAAGCTGGGTCGCCGACTGACCGGGCGGGCGGTCGCCGGATGCCCCGGCGACCGCCGCTGGCGTTCACCGGCCGACGAGTACCTCCTCAAGTGCGGCGGCGGAGTCCGGATACCGCTCGAGCAGCTTCAAGCCGGTGGGTGCGGCGCTGCTCCATGGCTCGTCACAGCCCAGCAGCCCCGCCACGGCGTCGCAGGCCGCCGGGTGCGCGGCCAGCAGCGAGAGACCGGCCCCGCCCGATTTCCTCGGTGTGACACGCAGTTCCGGCTGGTCTTTCCAGGGCGGAACCCATTCGTCGAGCGCCGCGAGGCGGGCGGGGAAGATCCGCCCCGCCTCACGCACGAGCAGCGGCACCAATTCCGCGCCCCGGGACCGCAGCGTGGTGATCAAGGTCGGCAACCACGGCAGCAGCAACCTGTCCGGGAGTTCGACGAAGGCGTTCGACACCGCCTCGACGACGAAGTCGGCCAGTCCCGGCGCCGGCTCCAAAGCGTGGACGAACCCGCTCAGGTAGCGCGGATAAGCGGGCAGCACCAACGGGTTCGCCAAAAGTCCGGCGCACCGCTCACGCAGTTCCGCACGTGAGAGGCGGCCGAGCTGGACCTGCGCCGCCCACAGCAACGCCACCTTGGACGGCTCCTCCGGATGCGATCCGGCGATGGCCAGCTCCAGCTGGGTCCGGTCACACCCCAGCGACAGGGCGAGCGCCTCCATGCTGAACAGGAAGCCCAGCATCGCGGCGACCTGCTCGACACCGGCCCCCTCGTCGGCGAAGGCGGCCGGGAGCAGGGTGCAGTAGTGCGCGTACCCCGTCCGGACGAAGTCCTCGATCCACCGGGGCAGTACCGGCTCGCTGGTCCGGTAGTGCGCCAGCAGCCTCCGTACCCGCCGCAGCACTTCCGGAGCGCCGTCGACGGTGCGTTCGGTGGCCAGCACCTCCAGTGCGCGCGTGCCGAGCTCCCCCGCCAGCCTGGCGCTGCGCAGGTAGAGCGTCGCGTCCTCGACCGCTCCGAGCACCTTCGCCGCGGTGGCCTGCGGGTGGTAGGCGGCACGACGAAGCCGTTGCTCCAGCACCTGTTCGATGCTGACGCCCTCGTAACCCAGCTCGATGAGGGCTCGCTGATGGGTGCCCAGCGCCAGATCCCACGACTCCTGGATCGGCCGTTCACCGAGCCGCCGCTCCCCCATGATCGGCCGGGCCGCGCCGTGCGGCATCAGGTACCGCAGCATCCACAGCAGATCGGAGCAGGGCTCCAGCTCCGGCCTCGAAGCGATGTCGAGCAACGCCCGCTGCACACCTCGTTGCTGCAGCTTGAGATTCAGGGGTTCGAGCCTGTCGTGCACGTCGCGCGCCAACGGCGGCAACGCGTCGTAGCCGACCTGGCCGATCCGGTCGCCGCCCATCATGATCTCGACGAGGCGGCGCACGTCGCGCCTGCCGGGCACGACGTCCTTCTCGATACAGGTGACCGCCGCGTCCTGGAAGTCGTACGGCGTCGGCTTGGCTCTGTCACGCAGGCCCGCCAACAGGATCGAGGTCTCGAACACCGCGATGGCGTCGGCCGTCGAGGACAGGTATCCGTTGCGGCGCGCCGCCCGCACGATCTCGACCGACCAGCCCAGCAGCTCCGCCTCGTCCAGCCGGTCGAGCACCGGAGGCCGTTGCAGGAAACCGGAAAGGTGATCCGACGCCACCGGATCCGGCGTTTGTGCCGGCAGCTCGGCGGCTTTCTTCCGTTTCTGGCCGCCCACCTGCCCGTCCAGCTGGAACTGCTTCACCTTGGTGCGCTTGAGGTTCTTCGCCCACTCCGTCGCGGCGATCGACACCGATCCACCGGCGAGCCCGAACTGCGCCTCGATCGAGGCGTGGCTCGACGGGATCAGCCCGTACTGCCAGGTGCTCGCGCTGCGCGGGCTGATCACGAACCCGTCCGTGCCTTCGACGCCGAACTCCGCGACCCGGCTGGCCGCGTGGAACGCGCCGCAGATGTAGAGGCAGTCCGCGGGATCGACGCCCGAGGAGGCGAGGTGCTCGCGCATGCGGGTCCACATGTAACGCTCGCGGTCTTCGTCCACCCGCACACGCCGGGTGTCCCCGGGCGCGAGACGGCGGAACAGGCTGCCGATCAGGAACATGACCTGGCGGTAGGTGTCGTGGTCGCTGTCGCCGAGCGGCAGCTCGACGTACTGATGCCACCACTCCGACCAGTGCCGCACCCGCCCGTGTCGCAGGAGGTGTTCCTCGAGTTCGGCGAACCGCGGCCGCAGATCGCCGATCTCGACGCCGACCGCGTCACCATGCAGTGCGGCCTCCTCCTCCGCGGGCGGCGCGTCCGGAGCCGGGGAGGGTTCGCCTTCGTTCCACTGGAAGACGTGGTCAGCCGACCGGTCGACGAGGACGAGTTCGACGCCCGGCGTGTCGAGGGCGTACGCGATCGCCTGGTACTCGGCCGAAGCCTCGGTGATCGGCGCGACCACGGACAGGGGTGCCCACTCGGCGGGGAATCCCTTCACGTCCGTCGCGAACGCCTGCACCGCTACGGGAAGACGGCAGTTGCGCAACTCGGTCAACAGCGGTGCCATGTCTTCGCAGAGTTCGAGGTACACCACCTTCGGCTGCTTCTCCCGCAACCGCCGGGCCATCGCCACGGCCGAGGACGGGGAATGGTGGCAGACCGGGAAGATCTCCAGCGGCTCCCGCACCGCGCGGTCGACGTCGTCGACCAGCCCGAGCAGGATGCCCTCCAACGCGCCGGGCCCGTCGGCGAAGGCGGCCGCGGCCTCCTGCAACTGGCCGCGCAGCGCCTCGAAGGCGCCGCTCACGAGAGGGTGGCGATCGCGTCGCGGCCGCCGTCGAGGAACTCCGGCCATTCCCCGCCCTCGTCCTTGCTGCGCGGCTCGACGACGCCGTGCAGGTACTTGTTGAGGATTGCCAGATCCTCCGGCTCACGGCGCGCGAGCGAGCCGACCAGCGACGACGCGAGCGTTCGGGCGGTCAGCGCCCGTTCCCCGAAGAAGTTGCCGTGCAATACCGCGTCTTCGAGCACGCCGATCTGTTCGGCGGTGGACAACGCGGACTCCAGCTTCTCGTCGTCACTGCCCGCCGAAGCCGCCGCGGCGCGCAGGTCACCGAAGCTGCGCAGCAGCACGTCGAGCAGGGTCGGCGGCACGTCCAGCTCGATCTGGTGGCGGCGCAGGAGTTCCTCGGTGCGGAAGCGGACGATCTCCGCCTCGCTCTTCTTGTTCGTCACCACCGGGATGCGGACGAAGTTGAAGCGGCGCTTGAGCGCGGAGGAAAGGTCGTTGACGCCGCGGTCGCGGCTGTTGGCGGTGGCGATCACGGAGAAGCCTGGTTTGGCGAAGACGATGCCGTCGCTGTCCAGTTCCGGTACCGAGATGTACTTCTCCGACAGGATCGAGATCAGCGCGTCCTGCACGTCGCTGGTGGACCGGGTCAGCTCCTCGAACCGGCCGATCGAGCCCGCCTCCATCGCGGTCATGATCGGCGACGGGATCATCGACTCCCGGGACTGGCCTTTGGCGATGACCATGGAGACGTTCCACGAGTACTTGATGTGGTCCTCGGTGGTGCCGGCGGTCCCCTGCACGACGAGCGTCGAGTTCCGGGAGATCGCCGCGGCCAGCAGTTCCGCGAGCCAGCTCTTGCCGGTGCCGGGGTCGCCGATCAGCAGCAGACCGCGGTCGGAGGCGAGGGTGACGATGGCTCGTTCGACGATGCTCCGGTCGCCGAACCATTTCTGTGCGATCTCGCGGTCGAGGCCGTCGGCGCGCTCGGAGCCGAGGACGAACAGGCGCACCATCTTCGGGGACAGGCGCCAGGCGAACGGTTTGGGGCTGTCGTCGATCGACTCCAGCCAGTCGAGCTCTTCGGCGTACTTGAGTTCGGCGGGGGCGCGCAGGACGTCGGACATGTCTTGCCTTTCGGGGAAGTTCAGGAGGTGAGGAAGGTCTTGAGTTCGTGGACGAGCTTGGTGATGTGGCCGGAGATCACCGGCGTGCCGAGATCCTTGAAGCGCTCGCGGAACCAGGGATTGACGCTGCCCCGGCCGGCGCTGGTGACCGAGCCGACCGGGATGAACTTCGCCCCGGACCGGTGGATCGCGGCCATGCTTTCGAAGAGCTGCTCGACTCGGGTCTCGTAGAAGTCGGAGATCCACACCACCACGGTGTTGGCGGGCTCGGCGATCTTCGGCTGGGTCAGCGCCATCGCGACCATGCCGTCGTTGCCGCCGCCGAGATTGGTGCGCAGCAGGGTTTCGAACGGATCGTGCACCCACGGCGTGAGGTCGAGCGCCTGGGTGTCGTAAGCGATCAGGTGGACGTCCACTTTGGGCAGACCGGCGAAGATCGAGGCCAGAACTGCGCAGTTGACCATCGAGTCCACCATGGAACCGGACTGGTCGACGACCGCGATGAGCCGCTGCGGGGTGGTCTTCTTCGCGGTCTGCTTGTAGTAGAGGCGATCGACGTAGAGCCGTTCCTCTGCCGGGCTCCAGTTGGTCAGGTTCTTCCAGATGGTGCGATCGAGGTCGAGGTTGCGGAACACGCGCTTGGGCGGGACCGAGCGGTCCACCTTGCCCGTCGAGGCCTTCTCGACCTGGGTCCGCAGGACCTCCGCGATCTCGTCGACGTAGCGGCGGATGAGCGACTTGGCGTTGGCCAAGGCCACCCCGGACAGATTGTCCTTGTCCCGCAACAATTGTTCGATGAGTGACATGCTCGGGCTCAGCTTCGCCGCGAGCGCGGGATCGGCGAGGACCTCGCGCAGGTGCATCCGCTTGACGAGGTCCGCCTCGATGCCGCCGAGTTCCGGCCCGATCGCCGGGAGCAGGGTGCTCAAGTCGGGAGCCCCGCCCCCGCCGGTTCCGCCGAGCCCGGTCGGGGCACCACCGGACCGACCGCCGCGCAGTTCACCCGGACGGCAACCCAGCGCGCGCTCGAACCAGCCCGCGTCGGCCTGCCAGCTGGACAGCTGCCCGGCTGTCACTGTGGCGGGTGCCGCGGCGAAGACGTTGAGCAGCACCTTCGACACCAGCGCCGCCCGCCGGACCTCCGCGGCCTTGTCCCGGCTGTCCTCGGCTTCGGGGACCATCAGCCCGTCGAACTCGGCGGCCAGCTCCGGATGGCGCTGGACGACCGAGTCGATCGCGACGTTCGGATCCAGCAACGCGGACGGCAGGCCGATGTCCTCGACCACGGCCACACTCGCCGCTTCGAGCGCGGCCTGCTCTTCGGTGTCGAAAAGCCGGGCGAGCAGCCGCCAGTACAGGACCTGGCGGCGGTTGTCCTCGGATTCGGTCATTTCCGCAACAGCCTTCCGGCGCGTTCGCGCAGCACGGCCGCGGCGTCGGTGGCCGCCTTCTCGGCTTTCACCCCGGCCTTGTCGGTGGTGCCCCCTGCCCAGGCTCCGGCGTGCACGGCGGTGGTCTTCTTGCGCACAGTGGTCTCCACCGCGAGCGGTTGGAGCCGGAAACCGCCGTCCCACCGGATCAGGCCGAGGCACGCACTGGAACTCGCGACCGCTTTCGGCGTCAGCGGACCGGCGGCCGGGATACGGTCGGTCTCGACGGCGAGATGATTTCCCGCGAACGTGAACGAGAGCGCGTCTTCGTCGCCCTCGATGTCGTAACCCTCGAGGAAGACGGGAACGGCGATCCGCACCGGATGCCTGTTCAGCGGCGCGACGGCCGGGGTGAGGGCCTTCGGCAGCGCGACACGTGCGGTGGAGAAGGCGTCCGCGGGTTCACCGAGCCGAGCATGTTCGTCCTGCCAGAGCAGGTCGCCCTCGTCGGTGACCGGCATCTCGGCGAGGTCCATCGAGCGGCCTTCGCCGATCGCCGTGAGCAGGGAGAGATGCGGGCGCAGCAACTGCCAGATCCCGGCGCCGATGATCGTGTCCGGCTTCGGCACCGTCACGCTCGCGCGCACGAGCCGCGGCGTGCTGCCGTCTTCGGGCTCGAATACGGCGTGGACCTGGGCTTGCGCGGCCGTCGCGTGTTCCAGCAGATCGACCCCGAGCGGCAGCAGGCGGCCGGTGACCGTGCCGATCGCGGGCGTGGCCGCGGGCAAGGTCAGCAGCATCCCGCGCGACCACAGGTCACCCCAGCGCCGAACCGGAACGCGTTCCAACGCCGCACCGGGACAGGACGCCGCGAGTTCCGCCGCGAAGCCGTCGAGCAACACGGCCAGGCGACGCAGGCTCGGCTCCGCGAGCAGCGCGGAGATCACCGGCGCCGAAGCCGAGATCAGGTCGTGGTCGATGCCCTGCCAGCCGGCACGGGCCAGATCGGACAGCCAGGAACGAGCGGCGACCAGCAGATTCGGCACCGCCGTCTCGGACACTTGCCGGGCGGCCTCCTCGTCCATCGGCCGTCCGGTCGCCTCGGCGAGGCACGCGAGGACAGCGTCGTGCACGGAACCGAACACGGCGATCCTCGCCGCCGCAAGGGAAACGAAGTGTTCCTCCCCCGCGGCACCGGCTGCCGTCTTCTCGGCGGCTTCGGCGACCCTCGCCGCCAACGGCGACCCCGCGACGGCCTCGGCCAGCTCGGTCAAGCCGGCGATTTTCTGTGGACGAAGCAACCCGGCGACGAGCACGTCATCGAAGGCGTCGACAGCCGCCAGCGCCTCGTCGAGACCGGCGATGGGGTCGGCGAGCAGATCGGTGCGCATCACACCACCGCCCTGGTCGGCGGGAACCAGTGCAGTTCCGGCACCGGCGCCGTCGATGCTTCGAACTCCAGATATGCCAAGTGCCGCAAGAACTGGCTGAACACGGACGCGGCGGCGGTGTTGCCGCCCTGCGACGGCCGGGTCGCGCTCATGGTCTGCGAAATGGCCTGCGCGGTCGGCTCGGGAACCTCTACGCGCAAATACCGTGCGACACGCTCGGCACCGTACTGAAGGGTGGATTCGTTGATCAGGGCGAGGATGTGGTTGCAGAACATGCCCCGCGCCCCACCGCAAGGCCGGTTGTTATTGGTACTACAGGCGAATTCGTATGTGCTCGCCGCGACCGACGAGACGTACACGCGGCCGATGTCCGATCCGCTGGACACCACGCCCTGCACCCGTCCGTCGGCCAGTTCGACGAACGGGACCTTCGCGAGCTTGCGCGGGCGGGCAGGTGGCAACACCCGGGCTGTGCTCGCTCTTTCCCAGTCTGACAACGCATCTTCTCCTTGCGGGGTGCCTCGGTGGGGACTGGGATGAACCTAGCGTGAGGCACCGACAGTTCTGATCAGATTCGATGATCTGCGAGCTGAACGGCCAGATCGGCGAGGCCGTCGGCATGGAAGTCGAAGCGATCCGCCGCCGACGGAGGGTCCCCGACCGGCCTGGCGACGTAAGCGGTCCGGAGACCGACGCTCTGCGCTCCCCGCAGGTCCCACGCGTGGGCGGCGACCATCAGCAGCCGCTCCGGCGGCGCACCGGACACCTTGACGGCCAGCTCGTAGACGGCCGGGTCCGGTTTGTAGGTCCGCGCCTCCTCGGCGGAGAGCGCTTGATGCCAGCGGAGTCCGGCGTGGGCGTTCATCCGGAGCAGGGTCGTCCGGCTGGCATTGGAGAGACCGATGATCGGGTACTGCGCGGCAAGCCTCGTCAGGCCTTCGACAGTGTCAGGCCATGGCGGGAGCCTTGGTACCACGTCCGTCTTGGTGACCAGCTGGGCCGCTTCGCGGTCGAGAACGTCGCTCGGGGCGTACGGCCTTCCCCCTTCGACGATGCTTCGCTGCTCGATCTCGACGTGGCTCAACCACCTGTTGACCAGCTGATCCGCGTCGGCATCCGGCACGGCTTGCCGAATGGCCGCGCGAATCCCGGCGGGCTCGTCGACGAGTGTGCCGAGTATGTCGAACACCAAGGCGTCGATCTCCACGGAGAACCTCCAAGTAAGGGTTAAAGTGTTGGTTAATCGTGAACGTACGAGAGGTTGGTAAGGGATGCAAGTGGCATTAGACGATTACGTCTGGGCGGCGGGCATCGCTACCGAGCTGGTCAACACCGCACCCGAGGTGTGGCACGGCGAAGACAAGCTGCCCGAGCTGGAGTCTCTCGCCGCCTTCGCCGAACTCCACTCATTACCCGAGCCCACCCGGCCTGATGAGCTGCGTGCCGTTCACCGGCTACGCGTGACGGTGCGGGATCTGGTCGACCACCCGGACCAGGCACGCCTCATCACCGGCGCCACCGTGCTGACCTCTTCGATCGGTGAGGTCACCGTCGACACCTCGTCAGGCCGCTCTCGATGGGCCGTCTCGCTCCGGCCGGGCGCGACAGTCTTCGACGCGCTTTCGCTGATCTGCGGCGTCGGAATACTCGGCGTCGTCCAGTCTCTCGGCGTGGAACGGTTCCGCGCCTGTGGCGCACCCACTTGCCGAGGTGCGTTCATCGACACAACGCGCCCCGGGCGGCGTCGCTATTGCATGCCGGGGCTATGCGGAAATCGTGTCAACGTCGCCAACCACCGGGCACGTAAGGCTTCCGGACCTGCGCCCGAGGTTCACCACGCTTGAGCCGGACGTGGTCAGCGGGCGGGTTCGTCGATGAGCAAAATGGTCGCCGCGGTGGACTTTTTCCAGCCGGATTTCAAAGCTCGTAGGCGAAATGCCGTAGCAGCGGTTCGAGAATTCGGCCCATCAAAGAAAACTGCCCGCTTCGAAGTATGGTGCGCGAGAGTGAACCGTCTCGACAGCGGACGAGTCGATGGCGGACAATCGAATACGCGCGGCACCCTCGCAGCAAGCCCTTGTCGCGCTCAGTTCCCTTACTCCCATCATTTGGCGAAAAGGAAACCCATGCATGACGATGATGAACCCGTAGGCCGAGTGCTCGGCAGGCGGCAGGCGTTGATTCTCCTCGGCGCCGCCGGAGCGACACTCACTGTCGCCGGATCCGCCACCGCGAGCACCACCACCTCCACAGGCACACCAGAGGTCTGCGCGCTGGATTGTGTAGTCAAGCCAGAGCAAATGGAGGGTCCGTACTTCGTCGACGAACGGCTCAACCGCTCCGATATCCGCAGTGAACCATCCACCGGACAACTGGTTGCCGGCACCGCGCTGGCAATCAATTTCACCGTTCAGCAAATTCGCCAGCAGGTGTGCACGCCACTATCGGGAGCCATGGTCGACCTCTGGCAGTGCGACGCGTTCGGGCTGTACTCCGACATTCCGTCTCAGGGAAGTTCCGGCCGCCGGTTCCTGCGCGGTTACCAGAACACCGACCAATCGGGAGCGGCCCGGTTCACCACCATTCTACCGGGCTGGTATTCGGGACGCACGCTGCATATCCACGTCAAAATACGCACCGTCGGAACCAACGGCCGACCGTACGAGTTCACCTCGCAGCTTTACTTCACGCCCGAGTTCGGTGCGGCCTATCTGCGGACCGAACCGTACCGGCGGAAAGGGCCGGCCGACACGACCAACAGCCGGGACTCGATCTACCGCAGCGGCGGAGCCCAGATGCTGCTGCGTCCACAGCAGGCCGGCAACGGCTACACGGCGGACTTCGCAATCGGTCTCGACCTGTCGAACACCCAAGTCGGCCGTCCCGACTAGGGCCGGTCGGCCGCCAAGTCCGAGATCGTTGGCGGCCAGGCGACCGAGAGGTCGTAGCGGGCATGCCGTCCGCCGCGTCAGCCTGTGGCCGCGCGGCGGACGAGTCTCGCGAGTTCGATACCGTCGCGGCGCATGGCTATCGTCCGCTGAGTGCAACGCCACCGCCCCCCCGAACCGGGGCTTGTCGGCAGGCGCGCGTCCGTGGATCGCGACCGGCGTCGTGGCGTGAAGGGCCCTCCCCGGCAAGCGCCGAGGAGGGCCCCGCTACAACCGGACGTCAGACGCCGGCGATCTGCTGGATCCAGGGCCGGTACCGCGTGATGTTCGTGTAGGCGGTGGTCGTCTGGCGGTCACTCGTCGACGCGACGCCGACCTGACGGCCGGAGGCGAACATCGGGCCGCCCGAGTCCCCGCCGGCGGTGATGCCGTCGCCGCGGCGAGCGCACACCGCGATGCCGCCGTTGTAGTCACGGCAGGAGACCGAGGTGACCGAGACGTTGGCGACCTTCAGGTAGCGGGACTGGCAGTTGATCTCCGAGCCGCACTGGCTGGTCGCGCCCCAGCCGTAGACCTGGACGGTCTGCCCGACGGAGACGTTGGCGGTGGTGCCCAGCGGCGAGTACGTGGCGTTCACCGGGGCGGTGAGGCGCACGATCGCGAGGTCCGCGCTCGGGTGCCGGGTGACGGTCGAGCCGGTGGCCATCGTGCCGCCGCTCTGCTGGTCGAGGCTGCCGATCCGGAAGGTGAACGTGCCGCTGCCGGCCACGCAGTGCTTCGCGGTCAGGATGTACTGCGGCGCGATGATCGTCGAGGTACAGGTTTGCCTGCCGTTGGCGAAGAGCCTGGCCGCCCAGGGGCCGCTCGACGCGTTCTGCCCGCCGATGATCATCGGCTGGACATCGGAGGACGGTTCCGCGGCGGATGCCACGGGGGCGGTGACGCCGAGCAGCGCCGCGAAGGCGGTGCCGGCGATCAGGGCGAAGGAGCGCAGTCGCATGGTTCCGACTCATTTCTGCGACCCGGGTTCGGCCGCGATGGGGACGGGTGTGCTGATTCTGGGGCGCGGCAAGAGAAACCTGACACCGACGAAAGTCGTGCAGTGGATACCTATCTCTACGCCGCGACCACCGCTAAGTGCCCCTCTAGGTACCGGAACGACCCGCTGGTTACGACGACCGGCGTCCGTCCACTTGAGACAGATGGCGGCATAACCCCAGGGACATAACGTCGCTCCGGGGCTTCCCGAAAACCGGGTCCGCCACCACAATCGGGACCATGACCGCAGCACAGTGGACCCCGACCTACGGCGACCCCTTCGAGCCGGTGCCCTACCGTCCGGCGCGCATGTCCGCGGAAGAATCGCTGGCCACCGCCGCCGAACTGCGCCGCCGCATGGACACCCGCCGCACCGTGCGGATGTTCTCGACCGATCCGGTACCCGAGCAGGTGGTGGTGGACGCCATCGCGGTGGCCTCCACCGCGCCCAGTGGCGCGCACCAGCAACCGTGGACCTTCGTGCTCATCAAGGACGCCGCGACCAAACAGCGGATCCGCGAGGCGGCCGAGGAGGAGGAACGCGTCTCCTACGAGGGCAGGCTCGGCGAGGAGTGGCTGTCCGCCTTGCGCCCGCTGGGGACCGACGCCGTCAAGACCCACCTCACCGACGCCCCGTACCTCATCGTGGTCTTCCAGCAGCGCTATTTCCTCGACGAGGACGGCACCAAGCACAAGCACTACTACGTCGACGAGTCGGTGGGCATCGCGGTCGGCATGCTGATCACCGCCTTGCACCTGGCCGGGCTGGCCGCGTTGACACATACGCCGTCACCGATGCGGTTCCTCGGTGAACTGCTCGAGCGACCGCAGAACGAGAAGGCGTTCGCCGTCATCCCGGTCGGCTATCCGGCGGACGACTGCGTGGTGCCGGACCTGGTCCGCAAGTCGATCGAGCAGGTGCTGATCCGCCGTTGAGCGCAAAGCGTGACCCGGGTGTGTGCGCACCCGGGTTGCGCGAAGCGCCCGCAAACAAGCAGCCAAACTGCACATTAGTGCAATTTTCTGCTCAGTTTGACGCATCTCTTGACATATCCGGCGGCGATTGGACAAGGTCTGGGCACCGAAGGCGACACGAAGGAGTGTTCTTCATGGCCGACCTGCCCTCTGTCTCCCGGCGGACCCTGTTCGGCGGCGCGCTCGCCGCCGGGGCGCTCGCCGCGATCCCGACGAACGCGACCGCAGCCGAAGAGGCGGAAAGCGCGCCCCGCCGTCCTGGTCAGCGCAGCATGATCGGGGTGCCGTTCGAGCGGCACCGGACCGTCCGGATCGGGATGATCGGTCTCGGCAATCGCGGGATGTCCATGATCGGCGGGTGGAGCGCCGTACCGGGCGCCGCGGTCACCGCGGTCTGCGACATCCGCGCCGAGCGCGCGAAGGCCGCCGCGGACAAGCTCGCCGCCGACGGGCGCCCGCGCCCGGCCGAGTACGGCGGATCCGCCGACGCCTACAAGAAAATGCTCGCCCGCGACGACATCGACCTCGTCTACATCGCCACCCCGTGGGAGTTCCACTACCCGCAGGGCAAGGCCGCGCTGCTGTCCGGCAAGCACGTCGGCGTCGAACTGCCCATCGCCACCGAGCTCGACCAGCTGTGGGACCTCGTCAACACCAGCGAACAGACTCGCAAACACCTGTTCCTGGCCGAGAACTGCAGTTATGGCCGCAACGAGCTGGCCATCCTCAAGATGGCGCACGAGGGTGTCTTCGGCGAGGTCACCAACGGGCACGGCGGCTATCTGCACGATCTGCGCGCGCTGCTGTTCTCCGACACGTATTACACCGACGCGTGGCGCCGGAAGTGGCACACCCGCAGCACCGCGAGTTTCTATGCGATGCACGGCCTCGCGCCGATCGCCGCCTGTATGGACGTCAACCGCGGCGACCGGTTCGCCACGTTGCGCGCCACGGCGACCGAGCCGAAGGGGCTCGCCGACTACCGGAAACGCCACATGCCGCCGGGCCACCCGTCGTGGAAAGAGACCTACGTCAACGGCGACCTGGTGACCTGCCTGATCGAGACCGAGCAGGGGCGGATCATCCGCGCCGAGCACGACGTGAGCTCGCCGCGACCCTACAGCCGCATCAACAGTCTCGCCGGCAGCCGTGGCATCGTGGAGGACTACCCCGCCCGCATCTACGTCGAGCCCGACCACAACGGGCACGCGTGGAAGGACTTCGGGCCGTACCGCGAACGCCACGATCACTGGCTGTGGAAGAAGCTCAAGGACGACCCGAACCTCGGCGGGCACGGCGGGATGGACTACGTGCTGCAGTGGCGGATCGTGCAACAGATGCGCGCGGGCTTGGTGCCGGACATCGACGTTTACGACTCGGCGGTCTGGTGCTCCCCCGTGCCCTTGAGCGTGGTCTCTCTCGCTCGGGGCGGGAAACCGGTCGCGGTGCCGGACTTCACGCGCGGCGGCTGGTCGAAGCCCCGGGCGGGGCTGGACTCGCAGCCTTCTGACATGCCCGGCTAGGGCTTCGAGTAGCGAGGCACGACGCGGTAGACACGGAGATCCTTCGGGGTCCCCTTGGCGCGGAAACTCCGGCGCGGGCGCACGATCACCGCGCCGGGGTCCAGCTCGTCGACGACACTTCCGCTGGCCAGCACCTCGTCGCCGTCGGCGGCGGCCATGATCCGGGCGGCGATGTTCACGTCGACACCGAGGTAGTCGTCACCGACCCGCCGCGGGTTGCCGCGGTGAAGCCCCGCGCGCAGATGGGGCAGGTAGCCCTCGGCCTTGATCACGCTCACGGCGGAGCACGTCTCGTACGCGGCTTCCACCGCCTCGCCCGGATCGGCGAACACGGCCATCACGCCGTCGCCGAGCCCCTTCACGATGCTGCCGCGATGCCCGGTGACGACCGATTCGGTCACCTCGGCGACCGAACGCAGCAGCTCCAGCACGCGCTCGTCGCCTGCCCGCAACGCCCAGGTCGAGAAGCCGACCAGGTCGGTGAACAGCACCGTGATCCCGTCCGCGGACACCGGCGGCGCGTCGGACCGGCGGACGGCCTGCCAGGCCTGGACGGCGGCCAGTCCCAGCTCACGGGTGGCGCTGGGCCGGTCCGCACCCGCCTCGGCGAGCAGGCGGGCGAGCCGGTCGGACGAACGGCCCGTCGACGGCGCCAGCGGGTCGCCGGGCGTGCCGTCCCCCGGGACCAGCCCGCGGAGGAACCGCGCCCCGCGCACCAGTTCGCCGCGCTGGTCCGTCGCACGCAGGAACCTGCGGGTCCGGCGATGCCACGGCTCGGGTCGTTCGGTCACGATCATGACCTTAGCCCGCGCGCTGTAGGTCCGGAGCACCTGTCACCGGGATGACAAGAACGCGGCGCGTATTTCCCCTTTCCGCCTTCGCGTGACAATTAGTGAACTCGCCATTCTGCCTACACGTGACAAGATCGACGCGTAAAGAAAACGCGAGCGATCTTTTCCTTTCCCCGTTGGTGACTTTCCACCTAAATTCGGTTTCGAGCCCATTCAACGACGAAAGGACCTGACATGACGGAAACCCTCGTACGGAAGGGTGTTCGGCGGTTCTGCGCGGCCGGGATCGCGGCCGCGGTCGCCGGCACGGTGATGCTCGCCGCAGCGGGAACCGCTGCCGCCGTCGAGAAGAATCTCACGTACAAGGGCGGCTTCCCCATCATCGGCGACCAGCGGGTGGCGGTGGTCGTGAAGGCGGAAATCCCGGCGGCGGCGAAGGCCGGGGAGCCGGTTTCGGTGCCGTTCACCCTCGACGTCGACGCCGGTCAGGCCGCGGGCGACGGGCTCCGGCTCGTCGGTGCCAAGAAGCTCTCCGGCACGATCAGCTCGAAGGTGAACATCGCCCTTGGCGAGCAGAAGATCGCGATCCCCATCGAGCTGCCGATCCCGGACACCGAGGTGCCCGCCGAAGGACCGCTCAAGTTCACCGCGGAGGGCAAGGTCGACTTCACCGTCCCGGCGGGCACCCCCGCCGGTGAGGCGACCAGCAGCGTGGACGCCGCGGCGACCTCGCACATCGTCACCGACAGCTCGCTCGGCGAGTTCGACGTCAACCTCACCCTCGACCCGCCCGACCAGGACACCGTCCTCGGCAAGACGACCGTCAGCTGAATCCTCGTCTTCCCCCGGCTCGCCGAGCCGGGGGAAGACGCGTCTTGACCTCCAGCGCACTGGAGGTCGCAAGCTGTCGATCATGTGGATTTGCGACAGGTGCGGTATCGAACATCCCGCCACTCCCGAGCCTCCCCGGTGCGTTCTCGACCGCGGCGAGGTCGGCATCGAAGAAGCCGGCGATCTCGGCGCGCACACCGGACGCTGGTGGACGCACGAGGAACTGATCTCCGCGCCGCACAAGACCTTGCACCGCGATCACGGCCGCGGTCTGCACAGCGTCAAACGGGAGCCGAACTTCGCGATCGGGCACTGGTCGTTCATCGCGGTGACCCCGGCGGGCACCTTGCTCTGGGATCCGACGTCCTGGTTGGACACCGAGGTGCTCGACGTCGTACGCGGTCTCGGCGAAGTCGCCGTGATCGCCACCAGCCACCCGCACATGTTCGGCGCCCAGCTCGGCTGGAGCCGCGCGCTGGGCGGGGTTCCGGTACTGGTCAACGAACGCAATCGCGAATGGCTGCCCGCGCCCGATCCGGCGTTCGAGTTCTGGGACGAGCACGTGGAACCCTTGCCTGGCCTCGAACTCGTCCGGCTCGGCGGGCATATGCGTGGCAGCGCCGTGGCCAGGACGCCGGACGGCAGCATCCTGGCCGGAGACACGATCTCGGGCGGGCTCGCGCCGGACTGGGTGTCGTTCCAGCGCAACTTCCCCAAGCACATCCCACTGTCGGCGGCCGTGGTCCGGCGGGTCGTCGACCGGCTCGACGACTTCGCCTACGACCGCCTCTACACCCTCGGCGGTGACACCATCGATCGTGACGCCAAGGCCGTGGTGCGCCGAAGCGCCGAAACCCATATCCGGTGGGTGAACGGCGACTTCGATCACCTCACTTGATCGCGTTCTTTTCCTTGTTGCGGAAGGTCAACGCGATGGCCCCCGCCATCGCCATGAAGAACGCGACGGCCCACATCCCGGCGCGGAAGCTCCCGGTCACCCCCTGCAACCAGCCGGTGAGGTAGGGACCGACGAAGCCCGACAGGTTACCGAAGGAGTTGATCAGGCCGATCCCGGCGGCGGCGCCGACTCCGGTCAGGAAGGCGTTGGGCAGCTGCCAGAACACCGGGATCGCGGTGAACACGCCGACCGCGCAGACGGTCACCGCGATCATCACCCACAGCGGCGAGCCGAGATACAGCGCGCCGGCGATCGCGACCGCGCCGACGAACGCGGCGATGGCGACGTGCCCGGCGCGTTCGCCGGTGCGGTCCGAATGGCGTGCCCACAGCACCATGGCCACGGCGGCCACCGCGTAGGGGATCGCCGTGATGAGTCCGATCTCCACGATGCTGTAGTCGGTCTGGAACTGTTGCTGGAAGCCCTTGATCACCTGCGGGAGGAAGAACGCGAGGACGTAGAGGCCGAAGATGATCCCGAAGTAGACGGCGCTCAGCGCGAGCACGCGCGGATCGGTCAGCGCCGATCGGGTGCTCACCTCCTTGCCGACCTCACGGGAGTCTTCCGCGTCGATGGCCGACTGCAACGCCGTGCGCTCCCCCGGCGTCAGCCACTTCGCGTCCTTCGGTTTGCTCGGCAGCAGGAAGAACACCGCCACCCCGAGCAGGATCGACGGCACCCCTTCGGCGAAGAACATGAAGCGCCAGCCTGCGTCGAAGCCCAGGACGCCGTCACCGTGTTTGATGAGCAGGGAGGAAACCGGGCTGCCGATGACCGACGAGAGCGGCACCGCGAGGAAGAACAGCGCGACGATCTTGGCTCGCTGCTTACGCGGGAACCAATAGGTCAGGTACAGAATGATGCCGGGGAAGAACCCGGCCTCGGCGATACCGAGGAGCACCCGGACGATGTAGAAGCTGACCTCGCCCTGGATGAACGCGGTGGCCGAGGCGACGATGCCCCAGGTGACCATGATCCGCGCGATCCAGATCCGGGCGCCGACCTTGTGCAGGATGACGTTGCTGGGCACCTCGAAGAAGAAGTACCCGACGAAGAACAGGCCCGCGCCGAGCCCGTAGGCGGCCGAGCTGATGCCGAGATCGGCGTTCATGGTGAGCGCCGCGAACCCGACGTTGACCCGGTCGAGATAGTTGAGCAGATAGAGCAGCCCGAGTAACGGGACCAGCCGGATCATCGCCTTGCGCACCGCTGGCGCGGTGGACACCTCTGCCGTCTGTTCGTCCATCCGCGCGAGTGTAGAGGGCGATCAGAACAGCGGAGGCAGGAACGCACCGAAGTTTCCGCCCGCGGCCCGATCGGCCGGATCCGGATCCACCTGGACCGAGTCGGGGTTCCGCGGGTCGTAGGTGACCTTCACCGTCGAACCTCGGGCAGGGGCCTGCATGGGCGGGGTGATCATCGTCGTGACAACGGTCCGCTCGCCGCCGTCCGTGGGGAACCGGACCTGCACGCTGAACCGCGGATTCCCCATCACCCAGACGTTCGTGAACTCGACGCCGAGCACGTGGCCGAGCACCTGACGGCCGGTCCGGGCCAGCGCCTGCGCGCGGTCGTCCGCCTCGGCCCTGGTGACGAAAGCCCGCCCCAGCACCATGATCGTGACCAGCGCGGTCACCCCGGCCACCGCCGGTACGAGATACGGCTCGTAGTAGACGATCCAGTCGACGTCGGTCCAGGGTTCGGAAGGCAGCCGCTGCCCCACCGACTCGGGCGGTGTCCAGGAGGGGATCGCGACGCCGCTTCCCAGCGCGATGCCGAGGGACGCGGCCAGGCTGCTCGCCCGGAAGCCGACTCCCATCCCGCGTAAGGACATCCCTCCGCCCCACAGCATCGCGAACCCGAGCGACGAAGCCACCGTGATCGAGACGCTGAAGAGCAGGATGAGGGAGACCGCCGGGCCCGCGTCGGCCCCCCACGCGTCGACGCGGTTCAGCGACATCAGCCGGAAGCCGTCCAGCAGCCCGAGTGCGCCCGACCAGCCCACGGCCGCCCACGCGAGTGTCGTCGGCACGCCGAGCAACCACAGGCGCAGGCCCGGTCGGCGGGCCTGCCGGGGGTCTTCCGGCAGGCCGAATTCGAAGGACCCGAACATCGCTGCCGCCTGTCTGTTGGTGGGTGAACCCGCGACCGCGATCGACGTCGGCAGGGCGCGGGTTGGCTGAACACGTCGTGTCGAGCGAACAAGGCGCCCTGCCACCGCGATAGCGGGGCCTTCGGCGGGGCGGGTTCACGCGTATGGTCACTTCTCCGGAACTGTCGCAGCTCCGCCTACCAGCACCTACGCGAGCGGGCCGAAGACGGCGACCTTCGCCGGGTCGGCGGGATCGACGCGGGCCTCGTGGCGGGTGCCGGGCGCGTACTGCTGGATCGTCGCCAGCGGCGCGATCAGCTGTGCCACCGTCCGGTAGGTGGTGCCGTCGGCGCGGGTGACCTCGAGTGTCGCGGTGTACTGCGCCTGTCCGGCGATCTTCCGGCCGGTCGGCTCCGGCGCGCGGATCACCAGGGTGGCGGGCTCGCAGGTGTCGTAGAGCCGCCGCAGTTCGGTGCCGTAGGCCTGAAGTTCCTGCTGCTGACGCAGTTGCTCGTCCATCGGCAGCGCCAGGAACGCCGCCATGTCCGGGTCGGCGTCGAGGTTCCGGAACGCCTGCGCGGCCAGTTGTGGCGTGGGCAGTCGCGGGGTGATGTCGTGGCCCTGCGCGGCGGCGGCCCGCCGGAACTGTTCCGCGTGGCGGTGGAAGTCCTGCTCGCCACGCGCCATGCCCTGCTGCGTCGCGTCGTTGATCTTGTCGCGGATCTTCCTGAACATCGGGTGCCGCCTTTCGCCGTGTCGTTCTTGCTGGACACAGCTTCGGCGGCCCGGCCCGCTACCGAACCCAGGTTTTCCCGTCGTCGGTCGCGTCGAGGCAGGTCAGCGGCGCCCAGAAGACCGGCGAGCCCGCCGGTTCCGGTTTCTCACGCCAGCGGGCGAGCCGTGACCGCTGCCAGGCGCACAGCTCGGTGACCGGATCCTCCCCGGCGAGCGCGGCGTCGACGGCGATGACCAGTTCGGACATCGGGTCCGAACCGGGCACGGCGGCCGAGGTCGGCAGGGCCCAGACCGTGGCGGCGACCAGTCCCGCGCCTGCCGCGACGGTGGCGAGCAGCACGCCGAACGGTTCGGCCAGGCCGAAATCGCTCGCGCTGGCACAGCCGATCAGCGCCACCCGCGCGGGAATGGTGTCCATTTCGGACAGTGCGAGGTCCGCGGCGGTGAACGGCCGGTGTGTTCCGATCGGGGCGGCCGTGCCGGGGAGATCGGCCGAACACGACAGATGGAGCGCGGTCTGCGCGCCGTATTCGTCGCGGACCCGGCTGACGTGTCCCACGAACACCAGCCGCGAACAGGGCCGCGAGAGGAGTTCGGCGAGCAGGCGGCGGTCGGTGTCGGTGCGGCGGACCAGATCGAGCCCGCGTCCGGCGGCGGGCAGGACGGGGCCTTCCGCGAGCCGCGCGTCCAGATGGCGGATCAGCGGCGACGTCGCGTCCTGCTTGCCGAGCACGGAACCCAGCTCACCGAAGGCACTCTGGCCGGGGATACGCGGGTCGAGCAGGTAGACGGGCGGACCGTCGGCGGCGGGCGGACGACGGGGGATCGCGGCCGGGGCGAGCAGCGAGACGTCGGCGACGTCGAGAACGCGCTCGTCACTGTCGAAACAGCTGCCGATCTCGTCGATCTCGAGCACGTGATCGGCCCGCCTGTCGGGCAAGGCCAGCAGTCCCCACGGGACACCGGCGAGGCTCGGGGACGGCTGGATACGCAGGAGCGGCCGGTTTCCGCCGTGGGCGGCACGCCGGAGCCGTTCGACCAGGTCGGCGGGAAGGAGATTGAGGGCGAGAACACGGGCAAGACGTTGTTCCCCGGCGAAGCTGCCGAACGCGTCCTTACTCAGCGACCGCCGGACGGCGTCGGCCACGCTCTCGCCTTCATGCGGGGTGGGGGACGCGGTGTCCAGACACTGGCGAGCGGTCGCGACCAAGGCGAAGTCGATCGGATGCGTGTGGACAATGTCGAGATCTTCCGTGGTCCGCCAGGTGAGGAAGGTGTGCCCGGCGTCGGCGAAGCGCAGGAGGAACGTCTCGCGACCGGGCTTCGCGGCGGGCCAGGTCTCCACGGTTTCGGTGACCGGCCGAGGCAGCCGATACCGCTCGGCGGCGAGGCGGAGCCACGGGTCCAGCTCCATCGGCGACGAAGGCGACCAGCGCAGCGCGGGTGGCGGGGCGAGCCGCAGCGGAAGCGAAGACGTGACAGAACCCAGTGCCGCCAACGGAAGCCCCTCGGCGACCGGACCCACTTCGAGGGTGGGCGGCGCGCCGGTGAGGTCCAGCGAACGCCCCTCCACACCCGTGTACGCCCCGACAGCGCACATGCGCTCGATCAGTTCCGCCGCCAGCCTCGGCTCCTGGAGCTTGGCCAGCAGTGCCATCAACAGTTCCGTCGCCGGACCGGCGACGTCGCGGGCCCAGGCCGTACGTGCCTGTGGCGCGGTGAACTCGAACCGGTAGTCGGCCGCCGCGAGGACCAGCGGGAGCAGCAGATTCAGCACCGAGCGCAGATCCTCGCCGTGGGCGAAGCCGATCGTGGCCGCCACGAAATCCGTGTGCAATCGGTCCGACCAGTCCCCCGACGTCCGCGCCGACTCCCGGGCGCGGGTCACGTGCTCTCCCGCCGTCGCCCAGTCGCCTTCGGCCGTGGCGCAGCGGGCCAGCGCCACGTCGAGACGCCGCAGGCCCGGAACGTCGGCGTTGGCCGTCCAGATCTTTCCCGCGTGCTCGAACTGGTCCCTGGCCTGCGCGACATCACCGGTGTACAGCAGCAGGGTGCCCAGCGCGTGGCTCGCCTCCGCGACATCACCGTTCAGGCCCGCGTCCGCGAGCTCGTCGCGGGCGGCGACGATCGCGGCGACCGCTCCGGGGAAGTCACCGCCGAAGGCCCGGTCGGCCGCCAGCTCGACGCTCGCCCTGGCGGCCAAGGGACGGCCTTCGTGCTGGGCGCTCAGCCGCAGCAGATCCGCGCGCGCGTCGGCGTCTTCGCCGCCCGCCTGGCGGACGCGGGCCCGCTCGGCGCGCGCCATCGCCCGCAGTGCCGCCACTTGGTCGCGGACCTCGTCGATCTCCGCGATGACGTCCAACGCCGTCAGGATCTCCTCGATCGTTGCCCGCGCGCCCGCCATGTCCCCGGCGGCGATCTGGACGCGCACGTCGAAGATCCGCAGTTCCAGCTCGTCCGCGCCGTGCACGTCGAGCAACTCGGGCGGGTACTGTTCCGGCCCCTCTTCCTTGCGCAGCGCCGCCCGGCGGCGTTGCCCGGCGATCAGCTCCCGTGCCTTGACGACGTCGCCTTCCTCCGTGCTCAAGGAGATGAGCACGCGCTCGGCGACCTCCCGGGAGCCTTCGATCATCCGGATTTCGGCGTACTGTCCGAAGTGGACGATGGCGGCCGTACTCACCTTGAAGGCCTGAAGCACGGCCTCGGCGCATTGTCTCGCGTTGCGCAGGTCGCCCGCGGAATAGCAGACGGTGGCCAGGTCGCTGACGGCGGCGAGGTCGAGATCGGTCCGGTCCAGCCGTTGCGCGATCTCCCGCATTTTGCCGTACGTCCGATGCGCGCCGGCGACGTCCCGGGCGGCGGCGAGCCGTTTGGCCTTGTCCTGGAGCTTGGCCGCGTCGATGAGCAGCCGCCGGTACTGGCGTTCGGACAGCGAGCACGCCGGAAGTTCGCCGTACGGTGCCGGATCCAGGCCGAAATGCCGCGCGACACAACGACAGTTGTAGCCGTGCGAAGTGGCAGGACCGAGTTCGGGAGGGAGCGGCCGGTCCGGCGAATTCCGGGGCGGTGGCATGCCGACGAGCACGTCAGAACTCCTCATCGGCGGAAGCGGCCGCCGCCCGTTCGGCGAGCGTCCTCGCCTCCGGCGGGCGGGCCCGCACCAGCGCGACCACTTCCGCCCGGTCCTCCGCCGTGGTCCCGGCGACCCCCTCGTCAGCCACGCCGACGACGACGGTCATCTGTCCACTTTGGACGCGAGCGGCGAGCCGGGCCGCGGTCTCGTCCAGCTCGGCTGCGCCGGTGAACCGCCCGGCGCCCAATGACAACGGCACTTCCGCGAAGGGCTCACCCTCGTGAGTGGCGAACGCGGTGATCGCCGCGTCGGCGAACGCGCCCGCGACAGCGACTTCGAGCCGGGTGGCGGCCGCGGCGGCGACGATCCGCCAGGTCACCGTGTCTTCCGCGGCGTCCAGGATGCCGGGCGGCACTCGCGCCCAGTCGACGCTCGCTCGTCCGCTCGCGAGTACGCCTTCGCCGGGCGCGACCGGATCGGTGCCCGCGGCCAGCGCGTACGTGCGTTGGCTTGGTGCCGCCCTTTCGAGGCGTGCCGACACTTCCGCCGCTGCTTCGGCGCGCACGACGTCGTCCTGGTCGTCGAACCAAACCGCGAGACGAGCGCACAATCCCCGGACTTCGTCGGCGACCGGCGCCGCGGCGGCCAGAAGGGCGTCGTCCGCGAGTGCCGTGTCGAACAGCTCGGCCGGGGAGGCTTCGAAAGCGTCGAGGAGACCTTCGGCCAGGTCCTCCACGTCCGCCGTCGCGACCGCTGTTTCGAGGTCCAGCAACGCCGGGTCCAGCGAAGGGATTCCGAGCGACGGGCCGGCGGGCCACCAGCGGCGCAGCCAGAGCAGCGAGGCGAGTCTGCCCAGTTCCGGCCGGGCGGCGAGATCGGCCTGGCCTTGGCTGAGCGCGACGAGACCGGCTTCCGGGCCCGCGAGCCGGGTGAGCCACGGTTCGGCGGCTCCGGCGTCGGTGAGTTCGAGGTGCATCGTGGTCGTCCGGCCGAGGAGGAGATCGGCGAGGGCGAAGCGGATGAGACCGCCGTCGGCGGCGAGTACGGGCATGTGCACCGGATGCGTCACGACACGGCCTCCAGATCCGGCAGGCGGGCCATGAGCGAGCGGCGCACCTTCGTCCGCAGATCCAGCGACGTCGAACGGACCACACCGGTGACGAGATCGCGTACGTCCGACGCGTCGGCGGGCAGGTCACCGCGGACGTCGAAGCCGTGCAGCCGGACCCACAGCCTGCTGAGGAACTGCTTGGCGAACTCGCGAAGGTCGCGCAGGAGTTCGGCGTCGGGCCGCGGGGTGAGCGGCGTGGCTCCGGCGAGGGCGCGGCGGGCGTGCAGGACGTAACCCTCCCGCGCGACCTGCGCGTTGAGCTGCCGCGCGAATTCGGGAACACCCGCCGGCGCCGAACCGTCGAGCGGCCGCAACGCGGGCGCGAGCACGACACCGAGCGCGAAGCAGGCGGCCAACGCGGGCTGGCCGAGCCCGAATCCGGCGGCGACCCTGGCGAGTTCGTCGTCGACGAGGTCGGCGACGGGAGCCCGCTCGTCCGGGCGAAGACGGCGCAAGGTCGCGCGCATCCGCCGTTCGACACTGCGTTCGAGGAGTTCGGCACCGGTTTCGTCGCGCCGGTTCAAAGGTGGGACGGCGGTGCGTTCCCCGCGCTGGAGCCCGAGATCCGGAGCAGGGAGCCCCGAGATCTCTCGGACGGCTTCGCTCAGGGCCCGCGCCCCACCCGGCCATCGCAGCCCGAGCCCGAGGGCGTGACCGACGGCCGAGTCGGCGAGGGCATGCCAGGCGGTGTCGGAAAGCTCGTCGACGAACGCGCGGAGCGCGGAAACATCCTGCGATACGGCGGATTCGGCGTGCCAGCGGCGATGCAGCTCGGCGGTCAGACCCGCCGAATGCCGCGGATCCGCGAGATACGCGGTGAGCTGATCGACGCCCGCCGCGCCGCTCTCGCCGTGCAGATCCCGCAACGCCGCCGCGGCCGTCGCCGCCGCGTCCGGACCGGGCGTGCCGAATCCCGTCGCCAACTCATACGCCAGCGGGAAGCAGACGTCCTGGACGTTGCCCGCCGTGATGCGCAGGGCGCGGCGCTGGCGTTTGAGGTGGACGAACCACGCGGCCGTGGTGCGCAACCTGTCCGCGTCGGCCAGCAGCAGTTCCGCCACCTCCACCGCCGCGACCGGGTCCAGCACGGGACGTCCCAGCCGGGGACGCGCCGCCGTGCGGATCACCAGCGGGTCGATGATCTTCTTGATCGTCCGGGTCAGCGGTCCGCCGTCGGCCGACGACAGGACGTCGACACCGTCGATGCTTTGCCAGGCTTGAGTAAGGACGGCCGAACGCAGCCGGGGCTCGCCCGATCCCGTCGTCAATCGCCCTCCCCACGTCCGGCCGCAACTCTATCCGAGTGTCGCGCGGTGGAGGCCGTTCGGCCTAACTTTCGTCCGTTCTGTACATACTTTCGTTGACTCTCGACGAAAGTCCTCTTAAGTTCAGCGGCGTCACAGAGGTGCCCCGCCGCCGACCTGAGGAGCAACGATGCTTCCGTCTGTCCGCAAGCGCTTCAACCGGTCCATCGTCGCTTCCTTGGCGCTGGTCACGGCATTGTCCGGGCTGGTGACAGCCCCGGCCGAAGCGGCGATCCCACCCCAGCAACCGGGAGTCACGCTCCGCACGTACGACCTCCAGCGCGAGATCACCAAGCTCTGCACGATCAAATCCGGCCAGACACCGAACGTCGACAAGCTGATGCCGACGATCGACTGGACCACCGCGGCCGACTTCGGGCTCGGCGAGCAGTTCGTCTCCGAGGTCGTCGGCAACATCAACATCACTTCCGCCGGCCAGTACGAGTTCCGGCTCACCAGCGACGACGGCTCGCGGCTCCGGATCGACGGTCAGCCGGTGATCAACCACGACGGACTGCACGGGGCGACCCCGGCGACCGGCTCGGTCCAGTTGGGCACGGGGTACCACGCGCTGCGGATCGACCATTTCGACAACCTCCACGATCAGCAGGTCACCCTCGAATGGCGGCCGCCGGGCGCGGCCGGCTTCGCGCTAGTGCCGAATTCGGTGCTCAGCACCGACGCCGACGTCGTCCGGGTGACCGCGCCGGGACGCAAGGAATGCGAGGGTGCCGCGGACTCGCCGGGTGACGGCCTGCCGCTCAACGGCGTCCACCCCGGCTTCACGCTGACGAACCTGCGTCCCGATGGTTTCCAGCCGCAGGTCACCGGCATGGACTGGCTGCCGGACGGACGGCTCGCCATCGCCACCTGGGGTGGTTCCGACAAGGTCCTCGGCGAGGTCCACCTGCTGAGCAACGTCAGCGGGAACACCGACCCGAGCAAGGTCCGGACCCAGCGCGTCGCCAGCGGGCTGAAGGAACCCATGGGCGTCAAGTACGTCGACGGCAAGCTGTACGTGTCGGAGAAGACGCGGCTCGTCGAACTGAACGACACCGACGGCGACGGCGTGACCGACGACTACCGCACCGTCGCCACCTGGCCGTTCGGCGGCAACTTCCACGAGTTCGCCTTCGGTCTGCTGTACAAGGACGGCTTCTTCTACGCCAACCTTTCCGTGTCCATCAACTACGGCGGCGCCACGACCGACCCACAGCCCGCGCCGAACCGCGGCACCACGATCAAGGTCGACAAAGTCACCGGTCAAGTTTCCTACATCGCCGGTGGACTGCGTACGCCGCATGGCATCGGCTGGGGGCCGGAAAGCGACGTGTTCGTCACCGACAACCAGGGCGGCTGGCTGCCGGCGAACAAGCTCGTGCGGGTCAAGCAGGACCGCTTCTTCAACCACTACACCAATCCCGCGGGCCCGTTCGACTCGAAACCGGTGACCGCGCCGGTATTGTGGTTGCCGCATAACGAGATCGCGAACTCGCCGAGCAATATGGTCATGTTGTCGCAGGGCCCGTTCGCCGGGCAGATGGTGTACGGCGACGTGACCTACGGCGGGCTCCAGCGTGCCTTTCTGGAGAAGGTCAACGGTGAGTACCAGGGCGCTGTTTTCCGCCTGACGCAAGGACTCGAGTCGGGCGTCAGCCGGATCAGCCTCGGTCCCGACGGTGCGATCTACACCGGCGGCATCGACGGCGGCGGAAACTGGGGCCAGCCCGGCAAGCTCGCCTACGGCTTGCAGAAGGTGACTCCCAACGGCACGAACGCCTTCGACATCCGCGCGATGCGGGCCGTCGCGGGCGGATTCGAACTCGAGTACACCCAGCCGCTGTCGGCCGGGACCGCGCAGGACCTCGCGGCGAAGTACCAGGCCCAGCAATGGCGCTACCAGCCCACCCCGGCGTACGGCGGACCCAAGATCGACGAGCGGACCCTGCCCGTCACCTCCGCGAGCCTTTCGGCCGACCGCAAGAAGGTCACGCTGCAGATGGCGGGGCTGAAGGCCGGGCACGTGGTCCACGTGCGGTCGCCGCGTCCGTTCGCGGCGGAGTCCGGTGCGGCACTGTGGAGCACGGAGGCGTGGTACACGCTGAACTCCCTGGTCGGTGGCCCGGCGGCGAGCACGACTTACGAGGCGGAGCGGGCCGCGCTCAGCGGTGGCGCCGGGACGAACACGAACCACGGTGGCTACACGGGCACCGGTTTCGTCGACGGCTACTGGAACCAGGGCGCCGCGACGACGTTCACCGTCAACGCGCCGAAGACCGGTGCCTACAACGCGGCGCTGCGTTACTCGAACGGCCCGGATCCGTCTCCCGGCGCCAAATCCGTGACCGTCCACGTCAACGGCACCAAGGTGAAACAGGTCAGGCTCGCCAGTACCGGCAACTGGGACACGTGGAACACGCAGCCCGAAACGTTGAACCTCAAAGCCGGGTCGAACACGATCTCCTATCGCTACGACACGGGCGACGCGGGCAACGTCAACCTCGACAGCCTCACCCTCACCGAGTCCCAGCGCATCCAGTTGTTCAAGGGCACCGATCTGAACGCCTGGGAGAAACGCGCGGGTGGCGCCGCGACCTGGCCGGTCTCGGGCGGCGCGATGGAGTCGAACGGCGGGGACATCCGCACGAAACAGCAGTTCGGTGATTTCCGGCTGCACGTGGAGTGGAACGAACCCAACTATCCGCCCGAGGTCACCGGACAGGCCAGGGGCAACAGCGGGGTCTACCTCCAGGAACGCTACGAACTGCAGGTACTGGAATCGTTCGGGGACACCACGCTCGCCAACAACGAAGCGGGCGCGATCTACTCGAAGCGGGCGCCCGACCGGAACATGGCGACGGCTCCCGGCACCTGGCAGACCTACGACGTCACCTTCCGGGCCGCGCGGTTCGACGGTGCCGGGAACAAGACCGACAACGCCCGCGTGACCGTGGTCTGGAACGGTGTCGTGGTCCACAACGACGTGGCGATCGACGGCGGCACGGGCGACAACAACCCGGAGAACGCCGGACCGGGCGCGATCCGGCTCCAGGATCACGGGGATCCCGGCGAGAACCCGCGATTCCGCAACATCTGGATCGAACCCGTCGCCTGAGCTGGCTCCTTTCCGGGTGCCTGCGGTCCGTGAAGGCCTCCTTGAGGGACTCTGGGTCCCTCAAGGAGGCCTTCACGGACAACTGGGCCGATGCGCGACAAACCTGCTGGCCACTCCAGTCATGGGAGGGAGCGCCACCGGAGAAGCTCAGGCTGTCTCCGCCGCCAGGACTTCACGGGCGACGAGTACGCCGCCGACGAATCCCATCGGCATCACGATCAGCGCGGCGAACGGGATCAGGCACAGCAGTGACACGGGGAGCCCCAGTCCGAGCGCGAGCGCGCGGTGGCGGCGCAACAGCACCCGCCGCTGCTTCAAATCCATCCCGCGCCGGTAGAACGGCGCGGCGATCAGTTCCAGCGCCAGGAACCACCCCGTGACCAAGGTCAGCAGGACCGGCACGACGGTTTGCCCCACCACGGGGATGAAACCCGCGATCAGGAGCGGGATCGTGAACATCAGCGATCGCAGCACCAGGGACAGGCCGTCTTTCAGGCCCATCACCAGCAACCGCCACCACGAGAGGTCCACCGCGCCCGGCACCCCGCCGAGGTCGTCCTCGACCTTCTCCGCGATGTGCTCGTAGAACGGCCCGCCGACGGCGAGGGTGATCGCCGTGAACCCGATCATGGCGACGGCCAGCACCGCCCCGAACACCGCGACCCCGACCGCCACCCGGATCGTCGTCTGCCAGCCCGGCGACCAGTCGTCGGCGAACGGAGTCATCAGCAGCGAGAGATCGTCGATCCAGAACGCCAGCGCGACGACTCCGCCGATCAACAGCAGCGTGGTCAGCAGCGCGGGCAAAGCCCCGATCAGGAGCAGCTTCGGCGACCGCGCCAGGATGCCGAGACCTTGCCCGAACATCCGCGAACCCTTGAAGAAATCCCGCATCGGACCTTTCTACCGTGTCCGGGATGTCCGGTCGCGGCCGCGGTCCTCCAGACCCGGCCTGGCGTGGATCAGGTTCTCCCGTCCCTGTTCGCGACGGACAGGTCCGCTTGTCCAGTGAGGATCTCGCCGGCGATGGCGGGCAGGATCTCGGCGGTCATGCCCGCACGCTACCGAGTGGCGGGCGGATATAGGCGATTTTCACCGACGCGAACCCCTGCCTCCCGCTGCGAGGTTGGTGGCGTGACGAACCGAGCGGACACCCTGACGCCGACGCGCCTGGCCCGCGGCACCGTGCTGGCCGCGGCGGCGCTGACCATCATGGCCGCGGCGGTCATCGCGCCCAGTCTGCCCGCGATGCGCGAGGTCTTCGCCGGAACGCCCGGCTCCGATCTGCTCGTGCGGCTGGCGCTGACCGTGACCTCGCTCGCGATCGCGATCAGCGCGCCCCTGTCCGGGGTCGTCGCCGACCGCGTCGGACGCCGTCCGCTGCTGTTGGCGGGCCTCGGGCTCTACGCGATCTCCGGCACGGCCGGATTCTTCGTGAGCGACCTCCCCCTGCTGCTGGCCACCCGGGCGGGGCTCGGACTCGCCGTCGGCGGGATCATGACCGCGGTCAGCACCCTGATCACCGACTGGTACTCCGGTGAGCGGCGTGCCTCGTTCCTCGGGCTGCAGCAGGCGTTCGCGAGTCTGGGCGGCGTCGTCTTCCTGCCGCTGGCGGGATTGCTGGCCACAGTGGACTGGAAGGCACCGTTCTGGATCTATTCGGCCTCGGCGATCGTGGCCGTCTTCGCGATCGTCTCTCTGCGCGAACCGGCCCGAAGCAGCCCTGCGGTCAGTGAGAACGAGCGAACACGACCTCCCGCTCGCATCATCGGCGTCTACGTCCTGGCGCTGGCGGCGACGCTGGTCTTCTACATGGCCCCGACGCAGTTGCCGTTCCTGCTGGAAGGATTCGGCAGCGGCCCCGCCGTCATCGGTGCCGTGGTCGCCGGGAGCACGTTGACCGGCGTCGCCGGTGCGCTGGCGTTCCCCCGCCTGCGCGAGCGGCTGAGCCCCACGGCGATCACCACGTTCAGCGTCGCGCTCATGGGCGCGGGCTGGCTGGTGATCGGTACGGCGGGCACCGTCACCCCAGTCGTGGCGGGACTGCTCGTCGGCGGGCTCGGCGTCGGCCTCGTCGTTCCGAATCTCAACCTGCGCCTGGCCGAGTTCGCCCATCCCGCGCAACGCGGCCGGGTCCTCAGCGGCCTGGTGGCGGGGATCTTCCTGGGGCAATTCCTGTCCCCGCTCGTCGTCCAGCCGCTCGTCCAGGGCATCGGCATCTCCGGCGCCTTCAGCTGGACAGGTGTCGCCATGGGAACCGGGGCGGCACTCGCCGCTCTTCTTTCGCACCTCAACAACGGAAAGGGAAAACGATGATCTACCACGGCAACCGTTTCACTCTGCGGCCCGACGCCGCCCCCGAGCAGATCGAAGAAGCGCTGGAGAGCCTCCGCAATCAGGGCCGGGTCATCCCGTCGGTGAAGTCCTTCGTCGTGGGCCGCGATTTCGGCGGCGAGTACGAATGGGGCGCCGTCTTCGTGCTCGAAGACCTCGAAGGCTACTGGGAGTACCTCATCCACCCGGCGCATCGGAACACCGACCGGGTCGGGCTGCCGCTGGTCGACAAGTTCGCGTCCTTCGACATCACCGACGACCCGGACCCGGAAATGGGCGCCAAGATCGCCGAACTGCACCAGCGCCGCTACGACGACGACCCCGAGCTGACCAGGTTGATCACCGATCTCGGCGAATACTCCGGCAGTGCCGCGCCCGGAAAGCACGGGCCGTCCGCGGCTTCAGCCACCGTCGGCGAGTGAGCCGCTGCCGCCGGGGCCGGTCACGATCACCCTGCTGCTCACGGCGGCCCCGAACGGGACGATCGTGACCTGCCACGTCTGCGGCGAGCCGACCTCGATCGTCGCCGTCGCCCGCCGGACCAGGGCCGGGACGCGGTCGGCCGCCAGCTCGCGGAGGTCGAACCCCGGCACCTGGGCGTCCGTCGGCGTGAAGACCACGGTCAGCCGCCGGTCCTCGACGACCGCGGTGAGCACCCTGGAGACATCCGCGGCCTGCGCCAGCGCGTCGATCGTCCGGCGCAATTCCCCTTCGCCCAGCAGGGATCTGTCGACGTTCACGATCGCGTGTCCCGACGAGGAGGTGGTCACGGTGGATTCGGTTTCTTCCGTTCGCGCGGGTGCTTCCGGCGTGAACAGTTCCGCGCGGAACAGGAACAGCACGAGCGCGGCGCCGAGCAGCAACCCGAGGATCGTGAGCGCGCCGTGAGCGCAGCCCTCCGGCGGCTCCTGTACCAGGGAGGACTCCGGAGCGGATTCGATCACGGCCGCGGCCACGCGACGCTCCCACTCCGGCGACAGCCGCTCCACGATCCGCGCCTTCCACGGCCGGTCCGGCGGGTACTGGACGACGAGGACGCCGCCCGGCCGGTAGTTCGGGAGGTCGACCAGGTTGATGCCGTGGTCGACCTTCAAGCGGTACGACGCCTCGCCGTCGGGGGCGACGGTCAGGACGAAATCGACCGGGATGTCGCCCGTCTCGGTGCCCCCGGCCCGGAGGCTTTCGATCTTGGCGAGCGCGAGGACCGGGACGGTCGCCGCCTCGCGGGCGCGGCGCGGCGCGCCGGCGACGTAGAGCAGGATCCCATAGACGACGGGGAGTCCGACGCCGGTGATGATCAGCGGAACGTACTCGATGATGATGCCCACGACGAACGCGCACAGGGTCGTCCCGATGACGATCCCGGCCAGAAATCCGCGGACAAGGGCGAGTGGCGTCAAGGTGACTCCAGATTTCGGGCGGCGTTCAGGCCGCGGGCAGCCAGTCGCTGAGGGCAGGGTGGCGCCGGAGAGCTACGAAGATCTTCTTGTCGTCGGCGGGTGAAGCCGGGTCGAACAGCACTTCGGCACCCGCGACGGTGGTTTCCTTGGTGCGGCGGGTCACCCAGCGCCGGACGCCCGCGAGGTCGGCGAACGCCACCGTCACGTCCGCGCCCACGACACGGGTGCCCGACTCGTCCCCGCCAAGGCGCAGCTTGACGTCGACGATTTCGGCGGGCACCCGTCGCCCGTACCGCAGCAGCCGATCCCTGGTGCGCGCCAGCTCGGCGTGCCGGCGCGAGACACCGACGGTGTACCACAAGGCCGACAACGTCAGGACGAACAGGAACGCAGGCGCCCACCGGTCGGCGTAGTACATCAGCCACGCCCAGAACCCCCACTTTTCGTCCTCGTGGAAGACGGGGTCGACCGCGGTGCCGACGGCGAGCGGCGGAAGCCATCCTCGCGACGAATCCCGGAGGCCGAGCGTGCCGGCCGCGAGGGCCGGCACGGCCGGGAACGCCGGTCCCGACGGCCGTCCCTGGTACCGCCGCACGGCCTCCCCCGCGAGACTGCCCGCGGCGAAACACCCGAGGAGGCCGAAAGTTCCCCAGATCGCACGGTACGGCGGCTCGCCGTCGCCGCGGTCGTCGAAGACGCTGTCGATCACCATGGTCCGGAACTGCTCCAGCATTTCGCCGAATCCTTGTCCTGCCAAAAAACCGCAGACCAAGGTGACCGCGGCGGCCAGGATCGCGCCCCAGAGCAGGCGGCGGTCGCCTCGCAGGCGCTCGATGCGCTCGTACCGGGCACGGGCCGGGTCCACTGTGTTCATCACGCTCACCTCCGTTCGACTGCGCCAAGCCTCCGTCGAACCGGGCGCTACCGAACCCAGGTTTTACTTCCTAATCTAATTAGGCAAGTCCCAAATGGACTATGGTAGAGTGGTCGGCATGGCACGAGCGGGACTGACCACGGAACGCGTGATCCGGGCGGGCGCGGAGATGGCCGACGAGATCGGCTTCGAGCAGGTGACGCCGACAGAGCTCGCGAAGCGGTGCGGCGTCAAGACGGCGAGCCTGTATTCGCATGTCAAGAACGCCCACGAGCTGAAGACCGAGATCGCCCTGCTGGCCTTGGCGGAACTCGCCGATCTCGCCGCCACCGCGACGGCGGGCCTGGCGGGCAGGGACGCGTTGATCGCACTGGCGAACGTCCACCGCGACTACGCCCTCGAACATCCCGGCAGGTTCACCGCCGCGAGGTTCCGGCTCGCCCCGGAGAAGGCCGCCACCAGCGCCGGCGTCCGGCACGCCGAACTGATGCGGGCGATCCTGCGCGGCTACGACCTCGCCGAACCGCACCGGACACACGCGGTCCGCCTGCTGGGCAGCGTCTTCAGCGGCTACGTCGGCCTGGAGGCCGCCGGAGGCTTCAGCCACAGCACCCCCGGCTCACAGGAGAGCTGGACCGAAATCCTCGACGCGCTCGACGTCCTGCTGCGCGCTTGGCCCCGAAAGAAATGACCGGAGAAATGCGCACGACCGCGATCACCGCCGCCCTCGTCCGCGGCGCACTGGACCTCGAGCACACCGAACGCGGCATACTCCTCCACCGGCTGCCCGCGCACGCCAGGCAGCAGATCCCCGACGATCAGCTGGCCATGGCGGAATCGCAGCCGTCCGGCGTGCGGCTGGTCTTCCGGACCACGGCCACGATCGTCGAACTGGACGTCATCGCCACCAAACGGTTCCTCGTCGGCCTACCACCCCGACCCGACGGCGTCTACGAACTGCTCGTCGACGGCCGTCTCGCGGGACAGGCGAGGGTGACAGAGGGCGACACGATCAGCGTCGACATGGCCACCGGCGTGAGAACGCACCGGTCCGGGCCTGTGCAAACCCTGCGCTTCGCCGGCCTGACCGCCGACGAGAAGAACGTCGAAATCTGGCTGCCGCACAACGAAACGACCCGGCTGGTCGCCCTGCGCACCGACGCGACCGTCCACAGTATACGGTCGGACGGCCGCAAGACCTGGCTGCATCACGGCAGTTCCATCAGTCAAGGCTCCAACGCGGCGACCCCGACCGGGATCTGGCCCGCCACGGCCGCGGCACTCGCCGGAGTGGAGCTGGTCAATTTGGGCTTCGGGGGCAGTGCGCTACTCGACCCTTTCACCGCCCGCGCCATGCGGGACACCGCCGCGGATCTGATCAGTGTCAAGATCGGCATCAACGTCGTCAACGCCGACCTGATGCGGCTGCGCGCTTTCGGCCCGGCGGTGCACGGTTTCCTCGACACCATCCGGGAAGGGCATCCCACCACGCCGTTACTGGTCGTCTCGCCGATCCATTGCCCCATCCACGAGCACACCCCCGGGCCCGGCCAGTTCGACCCGGACGGCCTGCGGGAAGGCAAAGTGCGGTTCAGGGCCACCGGTGACCCCGCGGAAACCGCCGCGGGGAAACTGACGCTCACCGTGATCCGCGGCGAACTCGTCCGCATCGTCGAGGAGCGGAGCACGGCCGATCCGAACCTGCGCTACGTCGACGGCCTGGAACTGTACGGCGAAGCCGACCACGCCGAGCTGCCGCTGCCCGATCGTCTGCATCCGGACGCGGCCACGCACCGGCTCATCGGGGAGCGCTTCGCGAAACACCTTGTGAGCGACAAGGACCACATCGGCGGGCGGTGAAGGCCTCCTTCCCTACCTTCGGGGTAGGCAAGAAGGTCTTCACGGACCGGCGAGCGTGCCCTCGCGACACACGCCGGTATCAGCGAGCCGCCCCCACGACACCCTTGTCTCACCTCCTCACCACTTAACGAGGACACCACGGTTTACTGTGCGCGTATACGTCGGTAGCCCCTTTCGCGGTACCTATCTTTCTTCCTGTCCAACGAAAGTCGGTACCCGCCCGCCGGTGACGCGATCACCATGATCGGCACCGGATCACCGGTGCCGGGTCACCTTGGCCGTGCCCGGCTACCCCCACTGTGTCCAGTGCGGCCACCCCTCGCACTGGATCTTCCCTCGCGAAAGTGAGTAACCGGTATGCGCACAAACCCCTTAGCTCGTACCGCCACCACACTGGTGGCCGCGGCCGCGGTCATCGGCTTTCTCGCCCCCTCCACGGCGACCGCCACCACCATCGCGGGCTACTCCCCCACGGTGCAGCACGAAGCCGTGACGTCCCTCGCCTCGGAAGCCGGGATCGGCAAGGCCGCCGCCGTCGAGTTCCTCCGGACGCAGACGGCCAGTGTGGAAACGCTGCAGCAGGTCACCGCTTCGCTCGGCGCCCGTGCCGCCGACGGCTACCTCGACGACGCCGCCAAGCCGGTGGTGAACGTGCTCGACCAGGCCGCCGCGGACCAGGTGACCGCGACCGGGGCGCGGGCCCGCGTGGTCAAGCACTCCAGCGCGGCGCTGGCGAGCGCGCAGAACGCCTTGCAGGCGTTGCCCGCCGTCACGCACACGTCGATCGGCCTCGACCCGAAGACCAACCAGGTCGTGCTGACCATCTCCGACGCGGCGAAGGGCGCCGAAGCCCTCGTGAAGGCCGCCGAAGCACTCGGCGACCGGGTCCGGGTGGAGTGGACCACCGGCGAAATGCACACCGCGATCTACAACGGCGAGGCCATCACCGGTGGCGGCACCCGCTGCTCGGTCGGGTTCAACACCAACCGCGGTGGCCAGAACTACATCCTCGACGCCGGTCACTGCACCCGCGCGGTGTCGCAGTGGAACGTCGGACCGTCGCAGGGCGCCAGCTTCCCGACCAACGACTACGGCCTGATCCGCAACACCACCGGCAGCGCACCCGGCGCCGTCACCCTGTGGAACGGTTCCACCCAGCGGATCGCCTCCGCCGGTACCGCCACCGTCGGACAGCGGATCAGCAAGAGCGGCAGCACCACCCGCCTCACTTCGGGTTCGGTGCAGCGGCTGAACGTCACGGTGAACTACGCCGAAGGCGCGGTGCACCAGTTGATCCAGACCAACGCGCTGGCCAACCCCGGTGACTCGGGCGGCTGCCTCTTCTCCGGCAGCGTCGGCCTGGGCATCACCTCCGGCAAGGGCAGTGGCACCTCGTACTACCAGCCCATCGGCGAAGCGATGAGCGCCTACAGCGTCACGCTCAACCCGTAAGCACGCCCCGAGGCCGGGCCCCGGTCACCGTGACCGGGGCCCGGCCTGTGCGTGGAAATATTCGACGGTGTGGTCCCGAAAGCGCTGGGCGGCAACGGAAAGATAGGTCTCCTCGCGCCACGCGACGCTGAGCACGCGGCGGCAGCCGGGATCGTCGACGTCGAGCCAGACCACCGTCGGACTGGTGACCGCACGGAGCCCCAAGGAGGGCACCAACGCGATGCCGAGTCCCGCGTCGACGAGCTGGAAGAGCACCGCGGCTTCGTCTCCCTCGCAAGCGACGTGCAGTTCGAGACCGGCCTTCGCGAAAAGACGGTCGACGAGCGCACGCTGCCAGTAACCGGGACGGGTGGTCAGGAACGGCTCTCCCTCGAGGTCCGCGAGCCCGACGCGACCGCGTCCGGCGAGCC
This sequence comes from Amycolatopsis sp. NPDC041971, assembly GCF_055588925.1. Taxonomy (NCBI): domain Bacteria; kingdom Bacillati; phylum Actinomycetota; class Actinomycetes; order Pseudonocardiales; family Pseudonocardiaceae; genus Amycolatopsis; species Amycolatopsis sp. NPDC041971. The sequence continues at coordinate 39,363 of NZ_JBVJCE010000021.1, forward strand.
GGTGACCGGAGGAGCTGTGAAGGTACAGGTGGTCGTGAGTGGCGATTAGGGCTAGAACCCGAAACGCCACTCACGACCAACCCGACCGACGCGGTACGAGGGTTGACTGCTCAGCGCGTGCCCGGTTGACGATGTAGGTATCGGGACGTTGAGTGTCCCGATACCTACATCGTCGAGGGGAGCGGTCTCGGTGCTCGGTCCACGGAGGATCGGGGACACTCAACGTCCTCGATCCTCCCTTGATCAAGCACCTACCACCATCGAGCAGGAGGAGGGTCGATGCCCGAACCCTCGCCGCCCACACGCCACCCAGCACGACGGCAGAGACGCCCTGGGTCACCGTGGTGGGGGGGGGGGGGGGGGGGGGGGGGGGGGGGGGGGGGGGGGGGGGGAGGCGGGGGGGGGGGGGGGGGAAAACAAACCAGAAACAAACAAACAAACAAAAAAAACAAAAAAAGAAAAAAAAAAAAAGAAACACAGAA
>NZ_JBVJCE010000021.1:39854-42241 GCF_055588925.1 Amycolatopsis sp. NPDC041971
CCAAAGCAGAGGGAGAGGAGGTCCCGTGGCTACTTGTGGTGTGGTGTTCCTTTTCCCCCCCCCCCCCCCCCCCCCCCCCCACGACCCACGCGAGCGTCAGGCCTTGGTGATCGGCGTTCGGCCAGCACCTTCAGCACCGCTTCGGGGTCGCCGCCCTCGATGATCGTGAGCAGTTCGCGATGCCGCTCGACGTTCTGCATCAACGATTCGCCACTCTGGTGGGCACCGCGGTTGAGCGCCATGCACAGGGAGCCGTCGTCATCGAGACTCTTTCCCTCTCGCGTGAGCGGCAGGTCACTCAAGACCGCCTTGGACTTTTCGTCCAACACTTATACAGTCAGTCTCGTGACCAACGAACATCCGTATCCGCCCGCCTTCCGCAGCGGCGACCTGGTTTCCGTGTCCGGACGGCTCGGCGTGACCGCGACGGGAGAACTGGTATCCGGTGGATTCGGCGCCGAATGCCCGCAGGCCTTCGCCAACCTCGACGCCGCGCTGCGTTCGGTGGGCGCGACCCGGGCCGACGCGGTGAAGGTCGTCGTCTACCTGACCGACATCGCCGACCGTGACGGCCTCAACCGTGTCTACGAAGAGTTCTTCGCCGAGCCCCGGCCCGCTCGCACCTGCGTCGGGGTCGCGTCGTTGCCCTACGGTGGCACCGTCGAAGTCGAGGCGCTCGCCCGGATACGCGATGTCTGAGCAGGACACGATCCTCGACGCGCTCGCCCCGGTCGCCGACGGCATCGCGGCGACGCTCGGCTCGTTCTGCGAGGTCGTGGTGCACGACTTCCGCCGTCCGGAGAAATCGGTGGTCGCGATCGCCGGCTCGGTCACCGACCGCGGCGTGGGCGGATCGATGAGCGAGATCGGCATGGGCCTGCTCGCCCGCGGCGACGACGCCGAAGACCAGCTCAACTACGTCACCCGGACGGCGTCCGGGAAGTTGGTGAAGTCTTCGACCATGCTGCTGCGTGACAGCGGCGGCTCGGTGTTCGGCGCGCTGTGCGTGAACCTCGACGTCACCGCGCTGGGCCAGCTCAAGACCTTGGTCGGTGAACTCGCCGACGTCGGTGCCGTCACCGAAACACCGACCACCACCTTCGGCGACGACGTCGACGCGGTGGTGGACGCGATCGTCGACGAACACCAACTCCGGCTGAACAAACCCTGGGCCGCGCTCAGCCGCGAAGAACGGCTCGACCTGTTCCGCAGCCTCCACGCGCGCGGCGTCTTCGCCGTGCGGCGGGCCGTGCCGCAGGTCGCCGCCCGCATCGGGATATCCCGTGCCTCCGCTTACAACTATCTCGCCGAAATCCGTGATCAAGGAGCCTCATGACCGCCCCCGTGACCATCGACGACATCCGCGACGCCGCCGCCCGGCTGGCCGGTGTCGCGCACCGGACCCCGGTCGTGCGTTCCCGGACCCTCGACGACCTCGTCGGCGCCGAAGTCTTCGTCAAGTGCGAGAACCTCCAGCGCGTGGGGGCCTTCAAGTTCCGCGGCGCGTACAACGCCGCTTCCCGGCTCTCGCCGGAGCAGCTGGCCAAGGGCATCGCCGCCTACTCCTCGGGTAACCACGCCCAGGCCGTCGCGCTCGCCGCGCGGGAACTCGGGAGCAGCGCGGTCATCCTGATCCCGGAGGACACCCCGCGGTCCAAAAAGGACGCCACCGCGGGCTACGGCGCCGAGATCGTCACCTACGACCGCTACACCGGCGACCGCGTCGCGATCGGTGAAGCGCTGGCGGCCGAACGCGGTCTCGCGCTCATCCCGCCGTACGAACACCCGCACGTGATCGCCGGACAAGGCACCGCGGCGTTGGAGCTGCTGGAGGACACCGAGTCCCTGGACACTCTCGTCGTCCCGGTCGGCGGCGGCGGCCTGATCGCGGGCAGCTCGACCGCCGCGAAGGCCGTGCGGCCCGGCATCCGGGTCGTCGGCGTCGAACCCGCCGCGGGCGACGACACCAAACGCTCGCTGGACGCGGGGGAACGCGTGTCGATCCCGGTGCCGCGGACCATCGCCGACGGCCAGGCAGCCGAGATCCCCGGCGAATTGACCTTCTCGATCAACCGGAACCTCGTCGACGACATCGCGCTGGTCACCGATGACCAGATCCGCGACGCCATGCGGTTCGCGTTCGAACGGCTGAAGCTCGTCATCGAGCCGAGCGGAGCAACCGGTCTCGCGGCGCTGCTCAGCGGGCGGATCCCCGTTTCCGGGCGGGTCGGGGTGATCATCAGCGGCGGGAACGTCAGCCCGGAACGCTTCGCCGAGCTGCTCGCTCCCTGACCCGCATTTCGTCCTCTGAATGCGGCGGTGGGGGGGGGGGGGGGAGCGGGGGGGGGAGGGGGCGGCAACAAAGGCCCGGACGGCGGGGCACCTAA
>NZ_JBVJCE010000021.1:42250-72563 GCF_055588925.1 Amycolatopsis sp. NPDC041971
TTCGTCCTCGGAATGCGGCGGTCCGTGAAGGCCTCCTTGAGGGACCCAGAGTCCCTCAAGGAGGCCTTCACGGACTTCCCGATCAAAGGCCGAGCCCACCTGCCAGCACCGGCCAGGAGTTGCGCAGGGCCCGTTGCCAGTACGGCCAGCTGTGCGTGCCGTCGCCGTAGTAGTCGACGGTCGCCGGAATCCCCTTGACCTTCAACCGATCCGTGAAACTCACCGAGGAGGCCAGTGCCTGGGGTTCGAAGATGTCGGACCGGCCCGGCGGATCGAGCGGGCCGGTCTTCCCGTTCCCGCACGAGATGTAGAGCGCCGTGCCGCGCAGTCCGTCGACGTGGTCGAACGGGTTGTTCGCCGTCCAGAGCGGCCGCATCCCCCAGCTGTCGCCCCAGAGTTCGAGGTAGTTGAAGATCCCCGCGCGGGCGAGGATGCCCTGGATGAACAGCGGGGCTCCCTGGTTGAGCGTATTCGGCACGCCGCTGTAGGACGCCGCCGCGGCGAACATCCCCTTGTGCTTGTACGAATACGCGAGCGCGCCGTATCCGCCGATCGACAGCCCGGCGATCACCCGGCGGGTGCCCGCCCGGTAACCGCGTTCCACGATCTGCCGCACCTCCAGGGTGTGGAAGGTGTCCCAGTCCGGCGTGCTCTTGAGCCCGAAGTTCCACCACTTCGTGTACATCCCGGCGGGCCCGCCGGTCGGCATGACCACGAGGGCGTCCTTGTCCGCGGTGAACGCCTTGACGTCGGTGAACTGATCCCAAGAGCGGTAGTCCACCGGTTCGCAGCAGCCGTGCAGCAGGTACAACGTCGGCCAGGTCCGGGTGGGTTGGGCGGCCCAGCCGGCGGGGACGAACAGGCGGACCATGCCGGTGGTGCCGAGCGAAGGCGAACTGATCTTGAGGTCGACGGTGCGCGCGTCCAGCCAGTTCTCCTCGACGACCTTCGCGCCGTTGTCGGCGGTGACCGGCGTGGGCGCCGCGCTCGCGGGGGCCGAGCTTCCGAGCAGGGCGGCCAAGCACAGCGCCAGCGCACCCCACCGCCACGTTCGCTTCATCGTTTCTCCTTGCTCACAACGGGATGTTTCCGTGTTTTCTGGCCGGGGTGGTCTGCCGTTTGGTCCGGAGCGTGTGCAGGGCCCGCGCGACTTGCAGGCGGGTCTGTGACGGCGCGATGACCTGGTCGACGTAGCCGCGTTCCGCTGCCAGGTAAGGATTCGAATGCCGTTCGCGGTATGCCTCGGTGAGCCGCCTTCGTTCGGCGGATCGCTTTTCCGGCGGCAGCGCGGCCAGTTCGTTCCGGTGCAGCACCCGCACCGCGCCCTCGGCGCCCATCACCGCGATCTCCGCGGTGGGCCAGGCCAGGTTGACGTCCGCGCCGAGATGCTTCGACCCCATGACCGCGTAGCCGCCGCCGTAGGCCTTGCGGATCACCACGGTCACCTTCGGCACGGTCGCCTCGGCGTAGGCGTAGATCAGTTTGGCGCCACGGCGGATGATCCCGTTCCGTTCCTGCGCCTCGCCGGGCAGGTAGCCGGGGACGTCGGCGAGGGTGAGGATCGGGATGCTGAAGGCGTCGCAGAACCGCACGAACCGCGCGGCCTTCTCCGAGGCGTCGATGTCGATCACGCCGGCCTGATGCCGCGGCTGGTTGGCCACGACACCGACGGTGCGGCCCCGCACCCGGCCGAACGCGCAGATCATGTTCGGCGCGAAGCCGCTGTGCACCTCCATGAAGTCGCCGTCGTCGACGAGCCGGACGATCACCTCGGTCATGTCGTAGACCTGGTTCAGCGAATCGGGCACCAGCCGGTCGAGTTCGAGGTCGGCGGCGGTGAGTTCGGGATCGGTCTCGTCGGCGTACTCCGGGACCGCGTCGAGGTTGTTGGACGGCAGGTGGCCGAGCAGCGTCCGGACCCAGTCGATCGCGTCCTGTTCGCCGGCCGCCCGGTAATGGGCGTTCCCGGAGACCTCGCTGTTCACCGCGGCGCCGCCGAGCTGCCGTGCGGTGACCCGTTCGCCGCTGACGGCGTGCACGACGTCCGGTCCGGTGACGAACATGTGCGCGGTCTCGTCGACCATCACGGTGAAGTCGGTGATCGCCGGCGAGTAGACCGCCCCGCCGGCGCAGGGCCCCATGATCAGCGAGATCTGCGGAATGACGCCGGACGCCAGCGCGTTGCGCCTGCCGAGTTCGGCGTAATAGGCCAGCGAGACGACGCCTTCCTGGATCCGGGCGCCGCCGGAGTCGTTGATACCGACGACGGGACAGCCCAGCGTCATCGCCAGATCCATCACCTTGAGGACCTTCTCGCCGAAGACTTCGCCCATGCTGCCGCCGAACACGGTGAAGTCCTGGGAGAACACGCAGATCTGCCTGCCGTCGACGGTGCCGTGCCCGGTCACCACGCCGTCGCCGTACGGCCGGTTCGCGTCCATCCCGAACTCGGTGCACCGATGCCGGGCGAATTGGTCGAGTTCGACGAAGGAACCCGGGTCCAGCAACAGCTCGACGCGTTCGCGGGCGGTCAGCTTGCCCTTGGCGTGCTGCCGGTCGACGGCCTGCTTCTCGGCGATCCGGACGGCTTCGTCCTGGCGGGCGGCGAGATCGGCGATCCGGAACGCCGTCGTCGGCGCGAACGGGCCATCGGTCATGGTCTCGCCGCCCTCGGCGACCCGAGCCGGGCGGACAGCTCGGCGGCGACCACCTCGACGTGCGGCGGGTCGATCATCGACAGGTGATCGCCCGGCACCCGCACGACTTCGAGATCCGCGCAGAAGACGTCCCAGCCGAGGGCGTCGTCGGTGCGCAGGTACCGCGGATCGAGGGTGGTGGTCAGCGGATGCGGATCCCGCGCACGCACCAGCAGCACCGGTCCCGCATAGGGTTCCGGCCGGTAGCGTTCGGCGACCCGGGCGTCCACATAGGACTCGTATTGGTGCCGCAGCACGCCCTGTCCCATCTCCGGGACCTGTGCGGCCAGCCTGCTGATCACCAGCCGGATCTGTTCGTCGTCGCCGAGGCGGACGAGGTCCTCGCGCGGGATGTCCAGCGGGACACCGTAGGTCCGTTCGACGTGTTCGGCGAACCGGTCGAACCGGTCCAGCAGGATCTCGTCCGCCGGTTTCCCCCGCGCGGGCAAGGGAAGGATGCTGTCGATCAGGAACACGAGATCGACCCGCTCCCCCGTCGCGGTCAGCCGCCGGGCGGTCTCGTAGGCGAGGCAGCCGCCGAACGACCAGCCGCCCAGCCGATACGGGCCCCGCGGCTGGATCTCGCGGATCAGCTCGAGGTAGCACTCGGCCTTGCCCTCGATGGTGTCCTCGTCGTCGATCCGTTCGAGCCCGTAGACGGGCCTGCCCTCCGGCAGCAGGCGGACGAGCCCCTCGTAGACGCTCGTCGGACCGCCCGCCGGATGGAACAGGAACGTCGGATCCACACCGCCTTCGCGCAGCGGCCGGACCGGACAGCCCCCGCGTCCCTCGATCCGGTCACGCAGCAGATCGGCCATCGCGGCGATCGTCGGCGTGGCGAAGAGCAGGTCGACGTCGGGGACCGCGCCGAGCTGCCCGGCGAACACCGCGCGCAGTCGCTTCGCCGCCTCGGGGTCACCACCCGCGGCGAAGAAGTCGTCGTGGACACCGGGTTCCGCTCCGTCGAGTTCCGCCTGCCAGTGCCGGGCGACCCAGCGTTCGGCCGGATCACGCGGGCCGACGGGCACGCTCGGCCGGGCGGGCCGAGGGACTCCCTCGCCGAAGCCCGCCTGTTCGGCGAGGTGATCGGCGAGTTCGCCGAGGCTGGCACCGCGCAACAGCAACGGAATCGGCAACGGCAGGCCGAAATCGCGTTCCACGACACCCCTGGCGCGCATGGCGGTGAGGGAGTCCAGACCGAGCCGGGTGAGCGGGACGTGCCGGTCGATCTCGTCCGCCGCGAGGCCGAGCATCCCGGCGACGAGGCCGGCGAGATAGTCGGCCAGCATCTCGCGGGCCGCTTCCGGCAGGACCGCCCGCAGCGCGTCCAGTCCGTCCCAAGTGGACGGACCGGTATCCGGTTCTTCCTTCGGTACCAGGATCTCGAAAAACGGCCGCCCCGCCAGACGCGGGAACAGGGCCAGCACGGTCCCGGCGTCGACCCTGGCGATGCCGGTCGATCCGCGACCACGGTTGAGCACGGCGTCCATCGCGGCCAGCGCCTCGTCCGTGCCGAGTGGTTCGAGCACCGGGTTGCGGTTCCCGACGGCCGCTCCCGCCTCGCCCCAGGCTCCCCAGCCGATGGTCGCCGCCGGTAGCCCACTGGCCCGGCGCCACTCGACGAGCGCGTCCACCCAGGCGTTCGCGGTCGCGTAGGCGGCCTGCCCCGGCGATCCGAACAACGCGGCCGCCGACGAGTACGTCAGCCACCAGTCGAGTTCGTGTCCGGCCGTGGCTTCGTGCAATCGCCACGCTCCCAGCGCTTTCGCGCGCCAGACCGCCTCGACGGCGTTCTTGTCGACGGCGACGGCGGCACCGTCGGACAGCACCCCGGCCGCGTGCAGCACGCCACGCAACGGCATACCGCCTTCCGTGGCGGCCACGACCAGCGCTTCGGCCGTCCCCGGCTCGGCGATGTCACCGGCCACCACGCGGATGTCCGCGCCCCGGGCACGCAGGTCCGCCAGGAGCGGTTCGACGGCGGGGCTCGCGCCGCGACGCCCGGAGAGGATCAGCCTGGTCGCGCCGCGCCCTGCCAGCCAGTCCGCCGCGACCAGACCGAGGCCGCCTAGACCACCGGTGATCACGTAGGCGCCGTCGCGCACCACGGTTTCGTGGCCGGCTTCCCCGAGTTCCGGACGGGCCAGCAACCGCGTGTACCGGACGCCCTCACGCCAGGCGATCTCGTCGTCCGGCGCGTCCGCGCGGAGCTCCGCCGCCAGCCTCGCGACCCACAGCTGTGCCGGATCCGGCTCGGCGTCGAAGTCGACCTGGCTCGCTCGCAGCTCGGGGTGTTCGAAGGCGAGGACACGGACCAGCCCGCGAAGCCAGGCCTGCCCGGGGTCACCGCGTTCACCGGGCTCGATGGCCGAGGCACCGGCGCTGACCAGCCACAAACGTGGTGCGGACGCCGCTTCGGTCAGCTCTGCGAGCACGCCGGAGAGCGTGGCGACACTCCGCGCGGCCCGCATCGGGTCGGGTACGTCCGAACTGGCGACCCAGGCGAGGACTCCGGTCACTTCGCGGGACCGCAGAATCTCCGCCAGCGCGGCGCGATCGCCGAGCGGAACCGTCACCAGTTCGTCCCCGGCGAGTCGTTCACGCAGCGCCGCCGGCCACGGCGAGTCACCCTCCAGAACCACCCAGCTGTGCGGCCCCGGTTTCACCGCCGGTGGCTCGGTCTGCCGCCAGACCGTCTCGAACAGCAGATCCGCCATCGGCACCGGCAGTGCCGAACGCTGGAACCGGCGGCAGTAGACGTCGCGGAACTCGACCAGCACGACGTCGTCGGCGTCGACCAGCTGGACGCCGCCGACCAGGCCGTCACCGGCCGGGTCGAGTGAGTCGAGCACGGCGTCGACCCGGACACCGCGCCGGGGATCACCGGCGAGGACGATCTCACCCAAGGTCAGCGGCAGGAAGACACCGTCGGCCTCGCGCAGCGCGTCCCCGGCGGCCGCGGCCAGCGCGTGCAGGCAGGCGTCGGCGATCACCGGGTGCAGGACATACGCGGGATGGTCGGTGGGCAGCGTGATTCTCGCCGAGGCCCGGCCGGGCGCCGCCAGAACCTCTCGCAGCCCGCGGAAAGCGGGACCGTAGCTCTGCCCGGCCGCGGCCAGCACCTGGTAGAGGTCGACCGGCCGGGCGTCGCCGTCGACCGGGCCGAACGGCACGACCGCGGTGTTCCCGTCGCGGACGCGAGCGGTGGCGTGCCGGACCCAGCCGCTGTCCGCGGACCGCGCGTAGACGTCCACTTCGGACGGTCCGGAGCCGGTGCTCAGACTGGTCGTCACCTCGGTGTGCGCGGCGAGCGGAAGCACCCGGTGCAGTTCGAGGCCATTGACGCGCAGTTGCCCGCCGGGCCGCAGGGCCGTCTTCGCCGCCGCGAGCGCCAGTTCCAGGAAACCGGCGGCGGGGAACAACGGGACACCCATCGCCGCGTGGTCGGCCAGCCACGGCTGCACCGCTGTCCCGACGTCCGCGCGCCACAGGTGCCCGCCACCGGTCGGCTGTTCGATGTGGACACCCAGCAACGGATGCGCGCCACCGGATCCTGGCCGGACGGCCGGACGCCGCGGCCAGAACCGTTCGTGCCGCCAGCGCGGTCCGGGCAGCTCGACCGGAAGCGGCCGCCGGCCGCCGCCATCGAGCACCACGGACAGTCCGAGCGTGTGGAGCCGGGCGAGCGTGGTCAGGAACGCCGTCCGCTCGTCGGTCCGGCGGCTCGCCGACGGCAGGGCGAGCGCGCCGGTGCTCTGCTCGATCGCGGCCAGCGCCACCGGATGCGGCGAGATCTCGACGAACACGCCGTACCCGTCCGCGGTCGCCGCCGCCAGTGCCTGGCTGAACCGCACCGGACGGCGCAGATTCGCCGCCCAGTACTCGACGTCGAACGCCGGTGACCACTGTGGATCTTCGAGAACGCTGCTGTAACAAGGGATCTCCGCCGGTCGCGGGGAAAGTCCGTCGAGCTCGGCGCGGAACCGGCCGAGGACGGCGTCGACGGCTTCCGAATGGCCGGCGCCTCCGACCGGCAGCCGCTTCGCCAGCCTGCCGAGGCTCTCCACGTGCGACACCAGCGCCTCGACCTGCCCGGCGCCGCCGCTGACGGTGCATTGGACCGGTGAGGCGTAGACCGCCACGGTGATCCCGGAGAACTCCGTTTCCAGCTCGGCGAGTTCGGCCGGGGACAGTTCGACGACCGCCATCGCCCCGTCGCCGGACGCGTCGACCTCGGCGAGCAGCCGGGCGCGCGTGGTCATCACGCGCAGGCCGTCGGTGACGTCCAGCGCTCCCGCGACGACGGCCGCCGCGACCTCGCCCATCGAATGGCCGACCACGGCGGCCGGGACGACGCCGTGCGCACGCCAGAGCCCGGCGAGGGCGAGGTGCATGCCGAACAACGCGAGCTGCGTCGCGGCGAGGTCCGGCAGGTCCCGCTCGCCGGAGAAGACCGCGCGCAGGGAAAATCCCGCTTCGGCGAGGAACACCGGGTCGAGCGCCTCCACCTCGGCACGGAACGCGGGTTCGGTGCGCAGCAGCAGGCGGCCCATCCCGGGCCACTGGGAGCCGTAGCCGGAGAAGACGAACACGACGCCGGACAGGGGGCCGGCCTCGCCGAGGACGACGTCTCCGCCGTCGCGACCGGCGGCCAGTTCCCGCAGCGCGGCGGCCGCCCGGTCGCGTTCCTCGGCGATCACCGCGCCGCGGATCGGCAGGTGGTCCCGGCCGCGCGCCAGCGTCGCGGCGACCGCGTCGAGCGGTACCGCGCGATGCGCGGGGTCTTCGAGCCAGTCGGCCAGATCGGCGGCGCGCGCCCGAAGCACCTCGGGCGATCGGGCCGAGAGCGCCAACACCCGTGGGCCTTCGGTGTCCGTCCCTCGAGCGGGGAACGAGGCGGCGGGCCACTCTTCGAGAACGACGTGGGCGTTGGTGCCGCCGAAGCCGAACGCGGAGACCCCGGCCCGCACGACGTCGGAGTACCGCGGCCAGCCCGTCCCGGCGCCGACCATACGGAGGCCGAGACCGGCGAAATCGATATGCGGGCTGGGTGCGCGATGATGCGGGGTCGGCGGCAACCGCCGGTGGACCATCGCGAGGACCACCTTGATCAGCCCGGCCATCCCCGCCGCGCCTTCGAGGTGGCCCAGGTTTCCCTTCACCGAGCCGATCAAGAGTGGCCGGCCGGGTTCGCGGCTGGCTCCGAGCACCTCGCCGAGCGCGACGGCCTCGATCGGATCCCCCACCGCGGTCCCGGTCCCGTGCGCCTCCACGTAGTCCACAGAGGACGGTTCGACACCCGCCGCCGCGTACGCGTCACGCAACAGGTCGGCTTGCGCGCCGGGGCTGGGCGCGACGAGACCGTTGGACCGGCCGTCGGAGTTGACCGCACTGCCGCGGATCACGGCGAGCACCCGGTCCCCCGCGCGGCGAGCGGCCTTCAGCGGCCTGAGCACGACCACGCCGCAGCCTTCACCGCGGGCGATGCCGTCGGCGTCGGCGTCGAACGGTTTGCAGTGTCCGTCCGGGGCCAGCACCCCGGCACGCCGGAACGACGCGGTGACGGCGGGTGAGAGCAGCAGGTTCACCCCGGCGGCGAGCGCCGTCCCGCATTCACCGCGACGCAGGCTCTGCACCGCCTGATGCACCGCCACCAGCGAAGACGAGCAGGCGGTGTCGAGGGTGAGACTCGGCCCGCGCAGGTCGAACAGGTAGGAAAGCCGGTTCGCCGCGATGCTCGTCGCGGCCCCGGTGGCGGACCAGACGTCGACGGTGGCGGGATCGGCCATCGTCAAGTGGCCGTACTCGCCCGCCGAGAGTCCGACGAACACTCCGGTCCTGGTCCCCCGCAAGGTGGACGGCGGGATCCCGGCGTGTTCCAGCGCCGCCCAGGCGACTTCGAGCAGCATCCGCTGCTGGGGGTCCATCGCTTCGGCCTCACCCGGGGTGATGCCGAAGAACGCGGCGTCGAAACCGGCGATGTCGCCGAGGAATCCGCCACGGCCGAAGTCCTCCTCGAACGCGTCCCAGCGGCCTTCGGGGACGTCGCGGATGCCGTCACGTCCGGCGTCCAGGAGCCGCCAATACCGCTCCGGGGAGTCCGCGCCGCCAGGCAGACGGCAGCCGACACCGACGATCGCGATCGGCTCCTCCTCGCGGCCTTCACCGCCCACGATCGCGGTGGCCTCCACTGTGGACAGACGTGCGGCGAGAGCGGCGATCGTCGGGTACTGCCACACCAGGGTCGGCGGCAGCGGACGGCCGAGGTACCGGCCCAGCTCCGCCGCCAGCTCCATCGACTCCCGGGAGGAAAGGCCGCTCTCGTGCAGCGGGCGGTCCGGGTCGACCCGATCCGCGGGCAACCCGGTCCGTTCCGCCACCCGCGCGACGAGCCAGGCGCGGATCTCCGCGGTCACCCGAGCCGCCGCGCGGTCAGTGAACCGTCCAGAAAGGACTTCCGGCAGAGGGCGCGGCTGATCTTGCCGCTGGAGGTGCGCGGAACCTCACCGGGGGCGAGGAAGACGACGTCGTGCGGCCGCAGACCGTGCGCGGCCGAGACCGCCCTCCGGATCTCCGCGGTCGCGACGGCGATATCGGACTCGAACCCTTTGGCCCGTTCCGCCACCACGACCGCCGCTTCGCCGTCTTCGTGCTCGATCGCGAACGCCGCGGCGGAATGCGGCCGGACCGCGGGATGCGTCTCCACGGTCTGTTCGATGTCCTGCGGATAGTGGTTGCGGCCGTCGACGATGACGAGGTCCTTGAGCCTGCCCGTCATGAACAGCTCGCCCTCGTAGCGCACGCCGAGGTCACCGGTCGCGAGCCAGCCCGCGCCGGACTCCGGGTCGATCGGAGGCAGGCCGAAGACACCGTCGGACGCGGCGGGCCGTCCCCAGTAGCCCACGCCGACGTTCGGGCCGTTGACCTGGATCTCCCCCACCCGGCCCGGTTCGACGAGCGCGCCCGTGACCGGGTCGGCGAGGCGGACCCGTTGCCCCACCGGAGATCCGCAGGAGACGAGCGTGGTGGACACCGTGCCGGGGAGGGCGGGCGTCGCCAGCCCGGCGGCGAGCCGCTCACGGTCGAAGGCGATCTGGCGCGGGGCCTTGCCCGCTTCGGTGACGGAGACGAGCACGGTGGCCTCGGCCAGCCCATAGGAGGAACGATGCACCTCGGGCCGCAGCCCGCACTCTTCGAAAGCGCCGTGGAACTTCGCGATGGTCGCGGGCAGGACCGGCTCGCTGCCGTTGATCAACGAAACGACCCGGCTCAGTTCGAGGTAGCTCTTCTCGTCCTCGGTCACCCGGGAAGCGCTGTAGGCGTAGGCGAAATTGGGGGCCGCGCTGATCGCGCCGGGACTCGCGGAGAGGGCACGCAACCAGCGCGACGGCCGTTCGAGGAAAGCGAGCGGATCCATCAGGACCGACGCCACGCCCGCCGCCATCGGCGCGCCGATCCCGAGGATCAGGCCCATGTCGTGGAAGAGCGGCAGCCAGCTGACGGTGGACGTCGTCCCGGTTTCGATCGAGTAGGCGTCGCAGGCCTGGCGGGCGTTGGTGAGCGCGTTGCGGTGGGTCAGCATCACGCCCGCCGGCGTCCGCGTGGAACCGGACGTGTACTGCAGGTACGCCAGTCCGTCAGGTTCCGGTCGCGGCCAGGAACGATCACCGGCCGCGACCGGAGTCGGGGTGTCGACGGCGAGCACGGCGGGGCGCTCGGTGTCCGTCGAGGCGAGGAAACCGGCGGCGGTGTCGAGGCCGTCGGCGGTGGTGAGCACGACCCGCGGCGCGCAGTCGGCGAGCACGGCGGCCAGCCTGCCCGCGTGCCCGGGGAGATCCGGGGCGAACAGCGGGACCGCGACCAGCCCGGCGCGGATCGCGCCGAGGAAGGCGACGACGTAGTCGACGGACTGCCGCGCCAGGATCGCCGCCCGGTCCCCCGGAGCGGTGAACCCGGTCAGCCGGGCGGCGAGGACATCGACCCGGTCGTCGAGTTCGCGCCAGGACAGCGTGACCGCCCGGCCGTCCTCTCCGGCGCGATGGTCGAGATAGGTCACGGCGACCTCGTCGCCGAGCCGCCACGCCCAGTACCTCAGCAGTGTCGCGAACGACTCCCCGCCGCGCGCGTCGTCCGGCTCGTAGGCGGCGACGACCGATTCCGAAATGGTTTCCATGGCCCCTCGTTTGACGACGTGAGCAGGAGCGGGTGAATTCGGAACGGCACCGTTGCCGAAAGCGGATTCCATTCCGGAGACCGTTCTTTATCTGACCGGAACTGTATGGATACCGCGGGAAGAGTGTCAATGAAAGGACGGTGAAACGCCGACGGCGATGCCGACGTGCTCACCGGGAAGTGAGAAAGGGGGCACCCCGCTTGTCACTTCGGGACGAGTTTCGGCCCGGGTCCAGCAACCGGAGCGCGAGGAGCGCGCCGGTGAGTTCCAGCCCCGCCGCCGTCAGCAGGCCCGCCGTGTAACCACTCGCCAGCGCGGACGCGGCGCCCTCGTCGAGCCGGGCCGTGCGGACCACCGCCAGCACGGCCCCGATCAGCGCGACCCCCAGCGCGCTCGACAGTTCGCGGGAGGCGGTGAGCAGTCCGGAGGCGGTGCCCGCGTGCCGCTCCGCCACGATTTCCAGCGCGTAGGAGGTCAACGGCGTGGTCAGGGCCGATCCGGCACCGATCAGCACCAAGCCGGGAATCCTCGGAAGGACTTCCGGCACGTGGTTGACCGCGGCGATCGCCAGCAGTCCCACGGCCACCGTCACCAGCCCCACCGCGACAGTCCGATGTGGACCGAATCGTGGCACTGCCCACGGCACCAGCGGCGTCGCGGCGACGACCGCCACCGCCACCACGACCAGCGGCAATCCGGCGTGCACCGGCCCGAGTCCGAGGGATTCCTGGTGCAGCAACGGCGTGAAGAAGAAGACGCCCGAAATTCCCAGTCCCCACAGCAACTGCACGGTGAGGGCGCCGGCGAAGACCCGCTGGCCGGTCAGCCCCGCCGGTACCAGCCGCTCGCGCGCGCGTCTTTCCCTGAACACGAACCAGATCGCGAAACCCGTCCCCGCTACGCCGAACACCGTGGGCAGCAGCGCGCCACCCTCGCCCAGCTCCACCACGGCGGCGGTGATCAGGACCATTCCCGCGGTCACCACCAGCATGGACAGCACGGCAGGTCGCCCGGCCGCCGGGTCGCGATCCGCGAGGGCGACCGTACGCGACAGCAGCAGCATCGCGACCACGAACGGGAGATTGACGAAGAAAATCCAGCCCCAGCCCCAATATTCGCTCAGCACGCCGCCGAGCGTCGGACCGAGCGCGAGGGCGACCGCGAGACAGGCGGTCCACACCGTCGCCCCGACCGCCCGCCCTCGCGCGTCGAGGTTGGTGCGCAGCAGGCTGAGCAGGGCCGGGACCACGAACGCCGCCGCGGCGCCCTGCAGTACCCTCGCGGAGATGACGAGCCACGCCGTCGTGGCCAGCCCGCCGGCGGCCGCGCCGACGCCGAACGCGAGCAGCCCGGCCCGCAGCGTCGCGGCCTGACCCCAGCGGTCCACCACCGTGCCCGCCACCGGGAGCAACCCGGCGAACGGGAGCATGTACCCGATGCTCACCCATTGCAGCGTGGGCAGACCGAGGCCGAGTTCACGGGCGATCGACGGCGCGCCCGCCGCGACGATCGTGTTGTCGAGGGTGGTGACGAACGCCCCTAACGCGATCAGGAGGAGCGTGGGTCCCATTTTCCCTCCTCCCGGGAAACCTCACCGATCCGTGAAGGCCTCCTCGCCGACCCTCAAGGTAGGGAAGGAGCCCTTCACTACCTGCGAGTCCACAGGGACAACCGTGACGCCAACCCCCGCCCGACCGGCCGTTTCGCGTGACTGAGTCGACGACACGCGTGATCCGGCGGACGACAAACGTGTCTGGATGGACGACACGCGCGCGACTGGGTTCTGCCGCGTGTCGTCCGTCCAGACACGCGAAACCGCCGGTTGCGCACCGGCAAGACAAGGTTGGTTCCAACTACACTTACCACCCACGAAAAGCGACCCCATTCTCACGTGACAATTTCCGCCATCGGGCTTCGTGCCCGCGCCACAGAAACGCGATTCGCAGCCAGCCGAAGAGGCTCCCGCGAGCCGGATCGCGCTCGCGGGAGCCTCTGTTCAACGCTTTCGGGGACTAGGCGTTGGCGGGCATCCCTTTCTCGTCGGCCGCCGCGGTGGCGGCGCCTTCGAGCAGCTCGCGGACGATCTCGTTCGCCTTGCGCAACTGGGGCGTGATCATCTTGATCTGGATCTTCCCGTTGTGCCCGAGGTGACCGCCGACCTCCACCGTCTTGTCCTCACCCGGCAGGGGCAGCCCCTGGCAGCCGGTGAACTTCTGCTTCGGCGTGAGACCGGTCTGGAAGTAGGCGACGATCGGGTCGTCGACGCAGTCGGTGTTGTACGGGAAGATCCCGTGGCTGCCTTCGTTGTCGACACTGATCATCTTGGCGCCCGGCAAACCGTTCGCGGTGGCGAGCGCGCCCTCGTACGGCGTGGCCGCGTCGAGTTCGGTCTGCGCGATCAGCAGCTTCGGGAACGTCTTCTGGTCCGGCGCCGGCTTGGCGTTGGCGGTCGGCCAGAACGCGCACAGCGGCGCACCCGAGAGGGCCATGATCGGCGCGATGAACGGGGCGTTCACGGTCAGGTCGGCCTGCCAGTAGTTCCAGTAGTGCAGGTTCTGGTTCCACTGACCGTCCTGGCAACGGATCGCCTCGAACGCCGCCTTCCAGGTCTCGACCTCGGCACCGCCCTGGTAGGAAGCCTTGCGCTCGATCGAGTCCTTCTTCGCGATGGCTTCCAGGGCGTTGCCCTTCGCCTTGTTCAGGAACGCCTTGTTCGCATCGGTCAGGCCGGGCGTGGTCAGCGCCTTCGCGACGACCTGCTCGAGCTTCTCCGCGTCGGTCCCGGCGGGCGCCGGCCCCTTCACCAGCGTGGCCACCATCGAGGCCGCGGACGGGTACTGGGAGGTGTCGTACATCGCCGGGACGATGAACCAGGCGGCGTAGAGCATTCCCGTGTACTCCCGGGTGCCGCCCGCCTTCTCCCAGTTGCGCCGGATCACGAGCGGGTCGGTGCCCGTCTTGTACTTGGCGTCGTTGCGCGCCATGTAGGGCAGCAGCGCTTCCTGGAACTGGCGGTCACGGCTGCGCGGCTGGAGGTCCCAGGTCTTCTCCAGCGTCGAACGGCTCGCGTCGGTCGAGGAGTCGAGCAGGAACCGGTGCGCCTTGGACGGGAACGTGGTGGCGTACCAGGTGCCCAGCCACGTGCCGTACGAGTAACCGATGTAGCTGGTCTTCTTCTCTCCGAGCAGCACCCGGATGAAGTCCATGTCGTACGCGGTCTGCTCGGTGGTGATGAACTTCGTCAGCGGGTTCTTCAGGCAGCCTTCGACCTTCGCCCGGCTGATCACGTTCTGATCCGTGCTGTCCGGGACGGTGTAACTACAGGTCAGCGGGGTGCTCTGGCCGACACCGCGGGGATCGAAACCGACGAAATCGTACTGCGAGGCCAGCACGGGGCTGCGCATCGCCGTCGCGGCGCCCCACGGCAGGCCCGCGCCGCCGGGCCCGCCCGGGTTGACCAGCGCGATGCCCTGCCTGCCGGTGCCGGGGTAGGCGGTCGCGGTCTTGGAGACGCGGACGCCGATGGTGTTGCCGTCCTGTGGGTCGAGCCAGTCGCGCGGCACCTGGATGGTGGCGCACGCGAGACCCTCGACCTTCTTCAGTTGGGCTTCCGTCGTCGGCGCGACGGAGGGGAACGAGCACTCGCCCCAGGCCACAGCCTGTTCGGTCAGCGCGCCGGCGAGCGCCGCGGTGTCCGGTTCGGCCCTGGCCGCGGAATCCGCGCCCGCGACGGAAGCGGGCATCAGGCCCGAGGCCAGGAACGCACCGGCGACCACGGCCACCGCGGCTCCCCGCGTCTTTCTCGTACTACCGATCACCATGATCCCTTTCGACAAGAGCCCCGACGTCCGTACGTGAAGTAAAGACTGGTGATCAGCTTTCCCACACGGACGGGGGACGGCGGATACCCGACATGGCAGGATCTCGACACCGCGGTCAGCCCCGGACCAAACTAACCCTGCCGGTACGCGTGCCGTCCATCCAGACACGCGTGTCGTCCGCAGGATCACCCGTACCGTCCGATCAGTCACGCGAAAACGCCGGACTCGGTTCAGGCGTCACTCGCCGCTACGGTCCTCTTCCGGATGCAGGCCCGGGCCGTGATCGGGCTCCGCCGACGGCGCGATCGGGGTCGGGCTGAGCGAGGCCTCGTCCTCCCCCTCCTCCAGCAGGGTCGCCGCCGCGCCGACCACTTTCAGATCCGGCTCGCCGACGGCGTCCTCGTCCTTGTCCGCGTAGTCCACGCGAGCGAGAACGCTGCGCATCGCCTCGACCCGCGCTCGTTTCTTGTCGTTGCTCTTGACCACCGTCCACGGCGCGACCTCCGTGTCGGTGGACCGGAACATCGCCACCTTCGCTTTGGTGTAGGCGTCCCAGCGGTCGAGCGACTTGATGTCGTTCGTGCTCAGTTTCCATTGCCGCACCGGGTCGACCTGCCGGATGAGGAACCGGGTGCGCTGCTCGGATTTCGACACCGAGAACCAGAGTTTGACGAGGATGATCCCGTCTTCGACGAGCATCTGCTCGAACGTCGGCGCCTGCCGCATGAAGCGCTCGTACTGTTCGTCCGTGCAGTACCCCATCACCCGTTCGACGCCGGCGCGGTTGTACCAGGATCGGTCGAACAGTGCGATCTCGCCCTCGGTGGGCAGGTGCTTCACGTAGCGCTGGAAGTACCACTCCCCCTGCTCGCGCTCGGAGGGCTTGCTCAGCGCCACCACTCTCGCACCGCGTGGGTCGAGGTGTTCGGTGAACCGTTTGATGGTGCCACCCTTGCCCGCCGCGTCGCGTCCTTCGAACAGGATCACCATGCGGCCGCCGGTGTCCTTGATCCAGTACTGCAGTTTGAGCAGTTCGATCTGCAGCGACCGTTTCACGACTTCGTATTCCTCGCGCGCCATCCGCGTCGGGTACGGGTAGTTCTCCCGCCAGGTTTCGATCGGCGATCCGTCGGGACGGAGCAGGACCGGATCGTCGGCGTCGTCGTAGTCGACGACGAGACGCTGGTCCCTCAGTTCCGGGAAGTACGAGTGGTCGAGCACGCGCCGCTGATACCCGCGCCGGACGGTGCGCAAACGCGGGCGTCGACCACCGGGACTCGCGTCATCCCTCGCGCAGGTGATCGCGCAACGCCCTCGCCACGCGGGCCATCAGCACTTCGGCCTCGGGCTGGATCGCCGCGGGTACCCGGGATCCGGTCAGCGCGGCGATCGCGAAGATCCCGCCGTCGGCGTGTTCGACCACCCCGACCTCGTGCCGCAGGTTCAGCACGGTGCCCGTCTTCGACGACCATTTCGTCGCGTCGGAGACGAAATCGGGACTCAGCCGTTGACGCAGCAGGTTGAGTCCCATGAGCTCGCGCACCCGTGCCGCCACCCGCTCGTCTACTTTGGACGGTTTCCACAGCGCTTCGAGCAGGTTCACGAACGCGCGGGCCGAACCGGAACTCGCGCGCGTGACGTCGAGCTGCGGTACGGGATGACCTTGTCCGGCGGTGCCCGCGTTGATCGCGAGCGCGTGCGCGAGGTGGACGTCCGTGGGGTCGAACCGTTCGGCGGGGGTGTCGCTGAGGTCCGCGGCCGGATGCCGCGCGGTGATCCCGGAAACGCCCCATTCGCGCGTCATCCTGGTGACCTCGGCGGGCGGTGTCAGCGCGAAGAGCGTGTCCGCCGCGGTCTCGTCGCTGATGGCCATGCTCAGGTAGAGCAGGTCGTCGATCGCCACCCTGGCCGGATGCCGGAACCGGGTCAGCCCGGTCGGTCCCGGCGCGGTGGCCCGCCCCGGCTGGACGTCGATCTGCGCCGAACCGTCCAGTTCGCCCCGGCGGATCCGTTCCACGGTCGCCACGGCGAGCGGGACCTTCACCAGTGACGCGCTCGGGAACTCCAGATCGGGGTCGATGCCGATCTCGTATCCGGTCCGCAGATCCCGCACCAGGAACGAACCGCGCAGGCCGCCGTCGTCCAGTTCGGCGCGCAGCATCGGGAGCAGCGTCTCGGTGTTCATGTCGTCTCCTCCGCGCCGAGACATCGGGCGATGTCCGGCCACAATCGTGCCCGGAGCCGCTGCGCGTCCTCGCCGAGGCCCGCCGTGACCTCGAAACCGCGCCCGAGCCGGATCTCGCCGAGCGGCCGCCAGGCCAAACCGAGCTCTTCGGACTGGGCCGGCGAGCACAACAGCAGATCGTCCGAACCGAACACGGCCGCCGCGGCCGCGGTGAGCGAATCGGCGACGGACACCTGCGCGGGCCGCAGCCCCACCGAGTCCCGGACCCGGAACAGGCGGTCGCGGATATGCGGCACGTCGTCCTCGGGCTGGATCCACACCCGGCGAGGCGTGCGGCCGGACCGGCCGACCCGCAACGTTTCCAGATGCAGTGCGCCCGCCCGTGGCTTGCCTCTGCTCGCCAGGCCGAGCGGCACCTTCCACACACCCTCTTCGGCGGGGACTACCGTGAGCGCCGCGCGAACCTCCTGCGTACGCACGAGTTCCGCTCGTTCCCTCGGCGGGGCCTGCCGGAACTCCAGGAAGACGTCCAGTTCCCGTGCCGCCGCGTCGAGTTCGGCGAGCTCGCGGACGGTGCAGGTCTCCGGCATCGCCAGCCGCAGCGGCCGCAGTTTGGCGCGCTGCGCGTCGTGTTCCATGGCGTCGGCCAAGGTCACCAGCCGTTTCGCCGACGGCAGCATGTCCCGGCCGAACGGGGTGAGCCGGGCGCGCCGGGTGGAGCGGTCGAACAGCCGCTCGCCGAAATGCCGTTCCAGCGCGGCGATACGACGGCTCGCCACCGGTTGAGGGATGCGGGCGATCGCGGCTCCCGCGGTGAAGGTCCCGGCCTCACTCACGCTCACGAACGCCCGGCAACTGCCGATCAGGTCCACGACCACATACTATGCGGAATACGCATGAAAGGAGAGATTTGTGTCTTGGACAGCATGACCGGCGCTGGACAGACTGCGGACATCGAACGATCTTGAAAGGAATCACCGTGTCCGTCACTTCTCGCCGCTGGGCCGCCCTGCTGGCGCTCTCGGTCGTATCGCTCGCCGCGTGTTCCACTCCCGCTCCGGCGCCGCCGCCCGCCGCCACCCCGGCGTCGTCGACCACTCCGGTCGCTTCGCTCGACCGAGCCGAGTTCGAACAGCTCGAACGTGCTTTCGGCGCCCGTCTCGGGGTGTACGCGGTGGACACCGCGAACGGCCGCGAGGTCGCCTTCCGCGCCGACGAACGGTTCGCCTACGCCTCGACGCACAAGGTGTTCAGTGCCGGCGGTGTCCTGCAACGGACATCCATCGCCGACCTGGACCGCACGGTGACCTACGACCGAAAGGACTTGGTCGTCAATTCGCCGGTCACGGAGAAGCACGTCGGCACGGGCATGCCGCTGCGCGCGGTCATGGACGCCACCCTCCGGTACAGCGACAACACCGGCGGCAACCTGCTCTTCCGCGAACTCGGCGGCCCCGAAGGTCTCAACGCGGTACTGCGCGGCATCGGCGACACCACGAGCCACGCCGACCGGATCGAACCCGAACTCAACGACACCGCGCCCGGCGATCCGCGGGACACCAGCACACCCCGCGCTCTCGCCGTGAGCCTGCGTGCCTTCGCCCTCGGCGACGCCCTCCCCGAGGACAAACGCAAGATCCTGATCGACATGATGCGCGCCAGCACCACCGGCGACCAGAACATCCGGGCCGGCGTCCCCGGCTGGCCGGTCGCCGACAAGACCGGTACGGCGTCCTACGGGACGCGGAACGACATCGGGGTCGTGTGGCCGCCGAACCGTGCGCCGATCGTCATCTCGATCCTGACCGACCGGTCCGCCAAGGACGCGAAGATCGACAACAAGCTCCTCGCGCAAGCCACCGCGGCCGTGGTCAAAGCCCTCCCCTGAGCCGCCGGACGGATTGTCCCGGCGGGGCGGACGAGGATCCGTCCGCCCCGCCGGGATTCACCGGCTCAGCGACGGCAGGGGCGGCCCGCCGGATGTGCCGAGGGTCCGTGCGCGGCGGCCTGCTGCTTCACGACGCCGTTCGCCACGGTCTGGCCGTTGAGCTTCAGCCGGTCAGTAAACGCACTGGATGATCGCGTCGTCCAAGCGGATGTACTTCGCCGGTCCGCCGTTGTTGCCGTAGATCGGCTGGAGATAGACGGTACCCACGCCGTTCAGATTGAGATTGGGCAGCGTGATGAGCTGATAGCCCGCCCAGTCGTCGATCCACTTCACCGTGTGGGAGATCTTTCGCCAGCCGTTGGGGTCCCAGATCTCCAGGCCGATGTTCGCTCCGCCGCCGACGGGGTCGGCGTAAATCGCGGCGGCGCAATTCGAACGATTCGACGGGAAACTGCTGAGCGACTTCGCGGTCCTCATCGCCGACCAGCCGTGGTCCGCGAAAAGCCAGCCGTTGTTGCTGCCGGTCCGCGCCCCTCCCATGCCGATGTCGAACCAGGAATGCCCGTCACCGCCCTGGATTCCCCGCTCCCATACACCATGGGGGTTCGATTCGTAACCGTCGGACCATTGCACGATCCCGGCGTGCGCGATTCCCGTGACACCCAGGAGTGCCATCGAAAACACCGACAGGACGGCGAATATTTTCTTGAACACGAGAGTTCCCCCTCTTCGCGTGAAATGAACCCTGCCAGAGGACCAGAGTCCGGAACGCGAGCACAAGGTACTTTCGCGCGCACGATCGACTGCCTCGAAGTACCGACCTAAGCGAGATCGGCGGGCCTCGTCCGCAGTTTGGCGGCGATGCGGGCCAGCGCCTGCTGATCCTCCGCGGTCAAGGGGTCGAGGACGAAATCCCGCACCGAACGGACGTGTGTGGGCGCCGCCGCGGCCACGACGTCATAGCCGTCGTCCGTGAGCACGGCGAGGGTGTACCGGCCGTCACTCGGGTCGGGGGTCCGCTCCACCCAGCCTCGCTGCTCGAAGCGTTTGACCACATTGGACAGGCGCGAGAGCGAGCCGTTCGCGAGGTAGGCCAGTTCGCTCATCCGCAGGCGCCGCTCCGGGGCCTCGGAAATATGGCTGAGGGTCAGATACTCGAACAACGTCAGCCCGGCGTCGTGCTGCAACGGCGACTCCAGCCGCCCGGGCAGCAGGAGGACCAAAGAGACCAGTCCGGTCCAGGCCTCTTTTTCGGCAGGGGTCAGCCACAGTGCTTCGTCCGGGTTCGGGGTGGCCATGGCGGAACCTTACCCAGAACCAGATGACTTCACACTTGAAGCGAAACGGTGGTACCTTGACTTCAAGAATGAAGTCAACGAGAGGTGCCACCATGACCCGACCGGAGTTCTTCGCCACCCCCGGTTACGGCGACCGGCAACTGACCGAGATGCGCTACAGCCAGGCGGTGCGCGTCGGCGATCGCATCGAGATCTCGGGACAAGGAGGCTGGGACGACGACTTGACCTTCCCCGAGAACCTGGAGGAGGAGATCGTCCAGGCCTTCGAGAACGTCGAGCGGACCCTCGCCACCGCGGGCGCCACCTGGCACGATGTGATCGCCGTGAACTCGTACCACGTCCCGGAAACGCCCGGTTTCATCGGCGGGATCCACAACCGCGTGATGGTCGAGCAGTTCCGCGAGCGTATGGGAGACCGCGCGCCGATCTGGACGGAAATCGGCGTCCCGGCCCTCGGCGCGCCGAGGATGCGGGTCGAGATCAGGGTCACCGCCATCATCGGAAGTTCCCGCGTGTAACCGCCGCTCGCCTTGGGTACTCCCAGACTGCACCCATGCTCTTGGCCAAGCTGGGAAACCCGCTAAGGAGATACGCGTGGGTATTACGGGAACAAGACAGGCTTACGAATTCCCCGCCGGTATCGCCCCGCCGTTGGGAAAGGTGAGGGCTTGGCTGCGAGAGCAGCTCGGCGAGGTCGGTCGCACGACCATTTCGGACACCGAACTGCTGACCACGGAACTGGTCACCAACGCGCACGAACACGCGAACGGCGTCTCCGAACTCAGGGTCTCCCTGCCCTCGAACAGGGACGTCGTCCGCGTGGAAGTCGACGACCGCCGTCCGCAACTGCGGCCGTGCCGCGTGGCCAAACAGGATCCGGCAAGCCCCCACGGGCGAGGGCTGGCTCTGGTCGAGGCGATCAGCGCGCAGTGGGGTGTATACACCGGCACCGGGTACAAAACGGTGTGGGCGGAGATCCCCGTGCTTTGACGACCCGGATCGCCTTCGCTCAGCACTTCGCCTCGACCCTGCCGAGCGGATCCGGCGCCGAGGCCAGCTCCGCGCACGCCACCTGCCAGGCGGTACCCCCCCCCGGTGAAGCTCGGACCGGAGGTAGCCCAGGTGAGGCGCTGGACAGCGGCCAGGCGCTCGGGGTTCTCGTCCGTCGTCTCGGCGACGTCGTAGCCGGAAACCCCGCCGAGCCCGCGCTCCGCGTCGAACAGGGTGAGCAGCGCCTTGTGGCCCGGCGAAAGGGAGTACGGGTCGGTGTGCCATTCCGGACCGCGAACCGTCAGGTGGGTGGAGGCGTCCTTGCCTCCGGCGACGACGAGCGCGGGCGTCGTCATCGCGGAGAAGTCGGTAGCGATCGAGAGGACAGGCGTGGTGGCCATGGTGAGACTCCCCCTTCGCGTGACGGCCCAGCGCTAAGCGGAACACTGTTCCATCAAAGACGGAGCAGTGTTCCGATTTGTCAAACGGTCACGATCCGCGCGATGTGCTTCCGCGCCCAGGTGGCGAAGCCGGTGAACGCCGCACCGTCGGCACTTCCGCGCGCGGCCAGCGTCTGGCCGACTGCCCACCTGAAGGACGGTCCCCCCGCAGTCGTCACGCCCGACATTTAGCCGACGACTGTTCACCGGATCTCCAACCACTTCTTATGCGGCAACGAAATTCGCACTGCACATCCCCCTGACTCGGAGTACGGCTGTACACTCGAATCAGGCAAGCCGTGTGGAGGTCGATTCCTGATGGACGTGACAAGAACCCTGAAGTCCGCACTCATCGGAACGACAAGCGAGTCGAGGTCCGCCGTCCGGGAGCTGCGACGGGAGACCGAGGACCTCGTGGCCCGGCGCGCGGGCAGGACGGCGAACCGGCTGACCGAACTCGGCGAGCGCCTCGCCGATCTGGTCCTGGTCTCCGGGAGCAGGCTCGCGGGACTCGCCGATCGGCACAGCAAGCCCGTGGGCGAGGGCGTGCGCCGGGAAGCGGACCGGATCGGCGATTCGGTGGAGCGGCTGTCCGTCACGCTCTCGGACCGGGCCATTCTCCTCGCCGAGGAACTGCTCGACCCCAAGCCGTCCGGGAAGCGCTGTCGTCGATGATCGCGAGCTGAATCGCGGTGCCGTGAAGGCCTCCTTGAGGGACTCTGAGTCCCTCAAGGAGGCCTTCACGGCATTAAAGCGACCTGATGAAGCCGGTGCAGCGTGGTCTTGAGTGACACATCGGTGCCATCGGCACTGTGGTGCCGAAAGCCCAGGTCCGGTGCGGCCTTCTCCCGTCTTTAGTCGCTATCGACCGCCGTATCCGCCTGCCTAGCATGGGAAAACCGGTAACGGATCCGGCCGGGCGATCCCTGGTGATCCGCCGCGGCCATACAACGGGTGACCCGTCGATTTCCCATTCCTTTTCCTGGTTCCCCTGCATTGGAAGGCACCCATGCGCATCCGAGGTCTCCTCACCGCCCTGCTGTGTGCGGCCGGGCTCACGACGGTCGCTCCGGCCGCCGGCGCGGCCCCCATCATCGACGGCGGATACGCCCAGTCCGGCCCGTGGGCGGCCATGATCGAGCAGAACGGCGAGCAGTGGTGCTCCGGTTCGATCATCAGCGCCCGCTGGGTGCTCACGGCCCAACACTGCGTCGACGAACCCGGCGCCGACTACTCCGTCCGGGTGGGCGACGTCGACCACCGGGCCGGAACGTACGCCGTGGTGGCCGACATCTACACGCCCTCGAGCGGCGCAGACATCGCGCTGTTGAGGCTCGACCGCTCGGTGAGTACGACGTATGCGTCGCTCGGCACTTCCCTCGCCGTCGGTGACACCGAATACGTCTATGGCTGGGGTTACAACGAAGACGGTGACCTGCAGCGGTATCTCAAGGTCGCCCGGATGACGGTGACCAGTGTCGGGAGTGGACTGATCAAGGCCCGCCGGGGCAACGGGCTGACCAACGGCGGTGACTCGGGCGGTCCGGTCTTCGTCGGCGGCAAACAGGTCGGTGTGCACATCGCCGGCAACAAGGTGGACAGCTCGACGCACACCAGCATCTCGGCGCACCGCACCTGGATCCGCGACACCTCGGGCGTCTAGGTTCGGCGAGCCGGTCCGGGGGCGGTGGCGCACCACCCCCGGACCGCTGAGAGGCAGGTGGAAAGTGACATCGACGACTCCCTCGGACGGACTCGGCGCGCAGCTGGCCAGACTGGGCGTCGGCGAGATCGCCACCCGGATCTACCTCCGGATGCTGGAGTCCGCGCCCGTCACCGCCGAGGGCCTGGTCTGGCGGGAGGGTGACGCGGAGACGGTTCAGCTCGCACTGAAAGAACTTGCCGATGCCGGACTCGCGGTACCGTCCGGAGTGGACGGGACCGAATTCCTCCCGGCGAACCCCAGCGAAGCGCTGACAGCGCTGACCACGCGACGGCAGGCCGAACTGCACGACGCGCGGCTCGCGGTCCAGACCGCGTATCGCGCCTTCCGGCGGGCGCATTCGGGGATGCCGAACGCGCAGGATCTACTCGAAGTGGTCACCGGCGACGCCATCGTCCCCCGGCTGCGACAGCTCGCGACCACGGTGCGGCATCAGGTGCGCCGTCTCGATTCCCCGCCCTACTTCACCGGCGGCCGCCGGAATCTGCTGGAGGAGGAGCAACTGCGGCGCGGGGTCACCTACCGCTGTGTCTACAGTGGAGCGTCGTTCGGTGATCCCGGCTATCTCGCCGAGAACATCCTGCCGTGTCTGCGAGCGGGCGAGCAAGCGCGCCTGTCGCCCGAACTCCCGGTGAAACTGACGCTCTTCGACGACCGTGCGGCCACCATCGCGCTGACCATCCGCGAGGCCGATCGCAATCAGTCCATCGTCGTGGTGCGCCCGTGCAGCCTCTTCTCCGCACTGGAGGGACTGTTCGAAACGTCCTGGGCCGCGGCGCTCCCGCTCGACCGGCGAGGACGGACGGCCGAACAGCCGATCCGGCCGATCGAACGAGAGCTGCTGATCCTGCTCGCCGCCGGACGCAAGGACGACGAGATCGCCGCCGCGCTCGGCGTCAGCAGACGCACCCTGTTCCGCTATCTCGAAACCCTGATGGACCGAGCGGGGGTCTCCAGCAGGTTCCAGCTTGGGGTGTTCGCCGCCCACAACGGCTGGCTCTGACGGCCCGCGATCAGTCCTCTGAATGCGGAAGTTGGCACTGCGAACGACCGCATTCAGAGGACTGCTTGCGAGACGCCCTCACCCGGATGGGGTCACCCGGGTAGCGCACCCCCGCTGCGGCGAACGCGTGGACAGCGGAAGGTGATCTTGAAAGGAGGGCGGCACCATGGGAAATCACCGTCAGCACCACCGTCAGCACCACGGCACCGCGTCGCTCCGGATCGCCACCGCCGGCCTGCGGGTTTTCGCGGTCGTGGTCGCGGTCGCGGCCTGCGCCTGGCTCGCGCTCTGGCTCGCGTTCACCCTCTGAGCCCGGCAGGCCCCGGCTGGGTTTCCGGCGGGCTCCCGGGTTCGGGCAAGGGCCGGTCCGGTCCCGGTTCGGGCGCCCCGGGGTCCGGGACCGGCTCTGGCCTGCCCGGGTCCGGCACCGGTTCGGGAATCCCGGGACCGGGAACCCCGGGATCCGGTGGCATGGTGTCCGGCGGCGCCGGAGGCGCGGTCATTCGAGCACTCGTCATCGCACTACCTCCTGCTCACGCCACTACCCGGCCCGCCACCGGCCGAAACGGTCCGCTAGCCCGTATGAGTGGCGATCCAGTCGGCGATGACGTCCGCGCGGGAGGTCGTCTCGATCCCGGCGTGCGGGCAGTTCGGTCCGGTGGTCTCCAGCGAGACCAAGGCGCCGCTCTTGCCTGCCGGGACGAAGTACGGCGCGCCCGAGTCGTAAGTGCAGGCGCTGGTCGTGATCGACGGCGCGGCGCCGCGGACACCGATCGTCGTCGGGGCCATCGTCGCCACCTGGACGGTGCCTTGCTGCATCCGGGTCGCCGGAGCGGGATTCGTGGCGCTCAAACTGCCCCAGCCCGCCAACGTCAGCTGCTCGCCGACCTTCGGCAGTGCTCGGTTCACCGTCAACGGGGTCACCGTGGTCACCGGGGTGTCCAGCTTGATGAGGGCGACGTCGTTTTCCTTCGCCTGCAGCACTTCGATCGCCTTGCGGGCCACGCCTGATTCGATTGCTTCGTCGACCAGGCCCAACGTCACCATCGTCGGATACGGCATCTTGCCCGCGACCCGCTTGCGGTGCGCGTCGTGGAAGCAGTGCCCGGTGGTGACGACCCAGCCGGGCGCGATCAGCGCACCCGTGCAGTAGCTGTTGTAGGTCGAGCCGTCCGGGCGGGGGATCTTCGTCATCGCGATCTTCGCGACGAACCCGAACTGCCCGAGCGGGACATCGGTGCCGTGGGCGACGTCCGGCCCGGCGAGCGCGGCCGGAGCGGTGGTGACGGTCAGGACAGCAGCGGCCAGCAGGGCGCGCAGACGCAATTTCTTACCCTTCGTCGATGAGGTGATCCGAGGCTAAGACCCACCGCCCGACAAGGGGAATTCCCTGACCAGGTGTCACCCGATGGCACGCCGGGCCGTGAACGGTTCGCCGCGACGGGCGAGCCAGTGGCGATAGGTGAGGCTGCTTTCGGTGTCGGACCGGTAAGCCGCCTCGGCCGCGACGATCAAGGCATCGCTGTTCCCGCCGAAGGCACCTTCGACGCTCCAGGCGATCAGGTACCGCATCCACAACGGATCTCCGGCCAGCGCGCGGATCGCGATTCCCGGTGAGGCGGGAAAGGTGACCTGACAAGGAGAAATCGCCCGGCCCGCCGCGATCAGCCGTTGCAGTGGCCGCAACTCCGTGCTCCGGTGCGCGACCTTCGGCCGGAATCCGGCCCGCGCACAGGCTTCCTCGAAGCACTCCGGCCAGCCTGCCCCGTCGGACGGTCCGAGCACCCACCGTTCCCCGGCGAGATCGGCGAGGTCGATCTCACCGTGACGGGCGGCCGGGTGGTCCGCGGCGATCGCCACGAACACCGGTTGCGTGGCCAGTGGCCGCGCCACCACACCCGGCGCGGACGGCAGGACGTGACCTGGATAGTCGGCGACGACGGCGGCGTCCAGCTGCCCGCAGGCCACGAGATCCAGCAGCCGGGACGGCGAGAACTCGGTGGTCACCGAAACCGCTTGCCCCCGGCCGGAATCACCGAGCCGGTCCGCCAGTTCGACGACCATCGAACCGCCGATCCCGCCCAGCGCGACCGGACGTTCTTCGCCTTCCGCCAGCCAGCGTGCCGCGTCCCGGTGCATCGTGTCCGCCGCGGCGAGGACGACCCGCGCGCGGCCGAGCACGCATTCGCCGAACGCCGTCGGGAAGACCCCGTCCCGGCCGCGGACGAACAGGGTTCCGCCGAACGCGCGCTCGATCCGCTGCACGGCGGCGGTCAGCGCGGGCTGGGTGCTCCCGATCGCGATCGCCGCGCGCGTGATGCTGCCGGCGTCGGCGACGGCGCACACCACTCGCAGGTGACGTAACTCGACGTCCATCACGCGGACCTTATGGCCACTTGGGATGTGCCGGAAGCCGTCGAAAGTCGGGATCGTCTTTCGTACTCCCCTACTTCCCCGCAAGGAGTACGCATGCGACGCGCCTGTCTCGTGTTCGCGCTGACCGCCACCCTCGTCGCCGCACTCGTTCCCGCGACGGCGTCGGCGGCTCCCCGGTTCACGATGTCGATGGAGGCCTTCGACCCAGGAGGAACCATCACCCGGGTGGACGTCACCCGGCCCGCTTCGGACAGAGCCGCCGCGCCGCAGCAGATCGCGAGCGCCGCCGCGGTGACCCCGATCGAAACCAACGGCCCCAGCGAGACCACCTTCGACCTGGTCTTCGTCGGTGACGGCTATACCTCCACCCAGCTGGGCACGTACTCGCAGCACGTCCGCTCCAGCATCGCGGCGCTGTTCGCCATCGAGCCGTACAAGAGCTACCGCAAGCAGTTCAACCTGTGGCAGGTCGACGTGGTGTCATCCCAGTCCGGCGTCACCAACGACCCCACCCAGGGAATCCGGCGCAACACCGCGCTGGGCTCGTACTTCTGGTGCGGCGGTATCGAACGGCTGTTGTGCGTCAACGAAACCAAGGCGAACCAGTACGCCGCGGCCGCGCCGGACGTCGATCAGGTCATCATGCTGGCGAACACCACGAAATACGGCGGCGCCGGCGGCGGGGTCGCGACTTCCTCGGGCGGCAACATCCAGGCCAGCCAGATCGTCGCCCACGAACTCGGGCACTCCATCGGCGGGCTCGCCGACGAGTACGACTATGGCACTTGCGATGCCCGCGAACCCCGGGAGCCCAACGCTTCCGCGCTCACGGCCGCGCAGATGCGGGACCGCCGCGCCAAGTGGTACACCTGGCTCGGCAAACCCTCCCCCGACGGGGGCACGGTCGGCGCCTTCGAAGGATCCCGCTACTGCAAGACCGGGATGTACCGTCCCAGCGTGAACTCACTGATGCGCACGCTCGGGCAGCCCTTCAACCCGCCGAGCACGGAAGCGATGATCGCGGGCTTCCACCGCGAGGCCGCTCATCGGCACTGATCCCTCGTCATGGCCGCTTGGCCGGGCCGCCGGCGTGATCGGCGAGCCCGGTCGCCATGTCCCGCATGAAGCGGCGGAGGTACCACCGGAAGATCCACGCGTTGCCCTTGCCCACGCGATACGTTCCGTGCCAACGGATCCGCGTTCCCCGTCGGGCGTTTCGCATAAATCGACCGAGGCCCGGTAATCGACCATCACCGGGACGTCCACACCCTCATAGGCGAACCGGCGTTCGGGGTGGAGGGCGGTGATCCGCTCCTTGGTGACCGTCTTGCCGGTGCGGAAGGCACGGATCGCGCCGACGCCGTCGCGTCCGTCGGCGGAAAGTCCTTGCGACGCGGCCACTTCCAGGGAACCCACCCGTGACCAGACCGGCCAGCTGCGGACGTCCAGCAACAGTGCCCACACCGCGGCGGGCGGCGCCGGCGATTCGGCGGTGACGTCGTACGACTGCGTTCCGGAACTACTCACCCGGCTCACCCTAGGAACGGGCGGCTTGGCTGACCATGTGCGGGATTGCGGGGCCGTGATCAGGAATTGCGGTAGTCCGAAGGGCGCGATCCGGTGTGCCGCAGGAAAGCGGCCGACAAGGCGCCGGGAGTGGCGAACCCGCACCGTTCCGCGATCCGCGCGATCGGGAGATCGGTGCCACGCAGCAGTCTTCGCACCTCCTCGACGCGGAGCCCGCTGAGGAAACGATGTGGTGTCTCGCCGGTCTTCTCTTTGAAGACCCGGATGAAGTGGTACACGCTCAGGTGCACTTCCCCGGCGATTTCGGCGACGCTGAGCGGATCGCCCAGCCGGTCACGCATCAGCGCGACGGCCGCGCGGACCCGTTCGTCCTCGCGGCAGGCACGCGGCGGGTCCGGTTTCCGCGCGTGGCGCGTGAGCAGGTGCACGGTGAGGAAGGCGGCCGCGGATTCGGCGTAGAGGTCGTCGTTCTCCCTCGCTTTCCCGACCGTCCGGACCAGCCCGTCGAGCAGCGGGTCTCCTCCGGCCACGGACGCCGCCATCGCCTCGTGGTCCACCGCGCGGCGACCGACTCCACCGTGGGTCCCGGGAGGTGGACCTGCAGGCTGCGCATCGACTCGTCACCAGGGTAGCGGCGCAGGACCGGCTTGCCGGGAACGGCGAGTTCGAGCCGTCCGGGCCCCCAGTGGTGGCGGTTCCACCGGCCTTCGCCGCGGATCTCCATCACCGCCCGCCCCGAAAGCGGCAGGACCAGATGGAGATCCGCGACGGCGGGCAGCCGCATGTCCTCGGCGACCGGAACGTGCTCGAACCGCTGGACGAGCAGCGACTCCCAGCCGGAGTCCTCCCAGCTGCAGAAGGTCCGCCGGACGTAACGGGACATGTCGAAACCGGTGTACGGCTGAAGGTCGAATCGCTCGGAATCGACCACCACGGTTTCGTGGCTAGCCGAGCAGCTCCCGCACACGCGGGACGACCTGCTCGCCGTAAAGCCGGATCGAGTTCAGGCGCTGCTCGTGCGGAAGCGCGCCGACGCTGTACTTGAGCTGGAAGCGCGACAGGCCGAGGGTGCGCACCGCCCAGGCGATCTTCCGCGCGACGGTCTCGGGCGAGCCGACGAACAGCGCGCCGCGCGGCCCGGCCATGGCGTCGTAGTCGGCACGGGACATCGGGCCCCAGCCCCGTTCGGCGCCGATCTTGGCGAAAGCGGCCTGGTGATGGGCGAAATGCTGGGCGACGGCCAGTTCGTCGGTCTCGGCGATGTGCCCAGGGCTGTGCATCGAGATCGGCAACTCCTGGTGGCCCGCCTCCTTCAAGGCACGCCGGTACAGGTCCGCGAGCGGGGTGAACCGCTCCGGCGACCCGCCGATCACGGCCATCACCAGCGGCAGGCCGTACGCGGCCGCGCGGACCACCGACTGCGGGGTCCCGCCGACGCCGACCCAGGCGGGCAGACTGCCCGATTCGGTGACCGGGAACGCCTGCGCGCCTTCCAGCGCGGGGCGGACGGTCCCGGACCAGTCGACCGGCTTCTCGCCCCGCAACTGTGTGAACAGGTCGAGCTTCTCGGCGAAGAGCACCTCGTAGTCGTCCAGCGAATAGCCGAACAGCGGGAACGACTCGGTGAACGAGCCCCGGCCGAGCGTGACCTCGGCGCGGCCCCGGGAAACGGCGTCCAGCGTGGCGAACCGCTCGTACACCCGCACCGGGTCGTCCGAACTGAGCACCGTGACGGCCGTGCCCAGCCGGAGCCGTTCGGTCCGCCCCGCGATCGCGGCCAGCACGACGTCCGGCGAGGACACCGCCATTTCCGCGCGGTGATGTTCGCCAACGCCGAAGTAGTCCACACCCACCTGGTCGGCGAGGACGCCCTCGGCCACGACCTGACGGATGGCTTCGGCCTGGCTCACCGGCTGGCCGTCCGCGCCGTTCTCGACGTCGCCGAACGTGTCCAGGCCGAAAGTCGGCTCTTGCCGGGTGCCCAAGATCTCGTGACCCATGTCCAACTCCTCAAGTAGTTGAACGCTCAAACGTCGGGTCAGAGGATCGTATTCCGCGCCGGTCCGGGGACAGCACGCGAAACTGGCCGTTCGATGCGGGGGGGGGGGGGGGGGGGGGGGGGGGGGGGGGGGGGGGGGGGGGGAGGCGACAACCAAGACAAAAAAAAAAGCGAAAAAACAGAGCGTGCTATCG
>NZ_JBVJCE010000021.1:72573-189535 GCF_055588925.1 Amycolatopsis sp. NPDC041971
GGGGCGCGAGGAGAGGGGGGGTGGGGTTGGGGGGGGTGGTGGTTTGTTGTTTCTCCCCCCCCCCCCCCCCCCCCCCCCCCCCCCCCCCCACCACCTGGACCGAAGGGCTCAGGCGCCGGCGATGTCGCGTGCCAGTTGGCGGGCCTCGGGCATGGTGAACTTGCCGGTGATCTGAGTTTCCCCGCCGGTGATGGCGGACTGGATCGTCGGCGCGGTCAGCACCCGGCTCTTCAGCACCATCGCGACCTGCTTGCCGACGTTCCCCGCGGTCCAGTCGGCCCACGTCCGCGCACCCGCGTCGGTGAAGCTGAGCCCGATGAGCGGTCCTCCCGATTGCGTATCGAGCTGGGCGTTCGCCCGGCTGAGGTCGGCTCCGGTGAGGAACGCCGGGCCGAGCAGGTACTTGGTGCCCTCCACACGGTCACAGCTGACCAGCGGGAGCGCCGGATCGTCCCGGCCGTCCAGCGGATCCGGCCCCTCCGAGCAATCCAGCGCCGCCGCGGCGGCCCGCTGTCCGGCGGGGTCCGTGCTCTGCCGGTCGGTCGCCGAACCTGTCGCGGGCCCCGGCGGGAGTTCGGCCAGGACCGGCCGGAACCGAAGCCGCGACCCGTCCTTGATCGCGAAGCTGTCGCCCTCGGGCTCGGCTTGGCCGGAAACCCCGCCCTGGCAACCGGTGAGACCAAGCAGGACGAGGGCGAGGGCAACGAAGATGATTCGCACGAAGTCATTCTGTCGGCAGGCGGCCGATCCGTCAGGAAGAACCGGAAAAACGCAGGACCCGGCCGGTGAACTCCGCAAGCCGTGCTCGCAACGTTTCACTCGGCACGCCTTCCTTACCCGCCAAATGCTCGACGAGGTCCGCCCGCGTGGCGGCGAGCAGGGCGTGCGCGGTGAAGGAAGCGTTCTCGCTGCCCGGAATCCCTTCCAACATGGTGCGCACCAGGCCGTGCCATCGCTCGTAATGTTCCGTCAGGTACGGGCTGGTGTCCCCGGTCGCTTCCAAGGCCAGCGCGAGACTCCGGTTGTCGAGCTTGAAACAGAGAAGTGCGTCGAGGACGGCGGGAATCCGCTCAAGCGGCGAAGTGGCGGGCCCCAGTGGCGGTGGACCCGCCTCTACGGCCTCCCTGACCGGTTCGAGCCGCGCCTCGTACAACGCGCGGATCAGCCCTGCCCGATCGCCGAAGGCACGGAACAGCGTTCCCTTGCCGACACCGGCCGACGTCGCGACGTCGGCCATGGACACCTCGTCAGGACTTTCACAGCGGGAGAACAGGGCGTCGGCGGCGGCGAGGACGGCCGCCCGGTTCCGGACGGCGTCTTTACGAGGTTTGCGCTCGGTCACTCGGCTCCTCAGGTTTACAAAGCGGACCCCAGGTCCGTATTATTGAAACGGACCCACAGTCCGATTCTATGTGAGGAGCCACCCATCCACACCGAACCCGCGGATCTGTTCCGCCACGGCTTGCGCCTCCTCCTGGCCAAGGACATCACCGGCTGGGTCGGCCTCTGGGCCGACGACGGGGTCATGGAATTCCCTTTCGCGCCCGAAGGCTGGCCCACGCGCCTCGAAGGCCGGGACGCCGTCGCCGCCTACATGCGCGACTATCCCGAGCACATCGACCTGCGCGATTTCCCCGCTCTCCTGATCCCCCGCACCCTCGATCCGGAGACCATCGTGGTCGAGATGCGCGGAGTCGGGA
This sequence comes from Amycolatopsis sp. NPDC041971, assembly GCF_055588925.1. Lineage (NCBI taxonomy): Bacteria > Bacillati > Actinomycetota > Actinomycetes > Pseudonocardiales > Pseudonocardiaceae > Amycolatopsis > Amycolatopsis sp. NPDC041971. The sequence continues at coordinate 74,274 of NZ_JBVJCE010000021.1, forward strand.
GCCTGGTGAGGACAGGTGAGCCCTTCGACATGACCTACATCGCGGTGGTGACCGTCCGGCACGGTCTGATCAGTTCCTACCGCGACTATTGGAATCCCCTGGCGATCCAGCGCCCCGGCGCCGATTTCACCGGGAGCGGCCGATGACCGGAACCACCCTCGTCGTCGGTGCCACCGGCACGACCGGCGGCCGGATCACCGCCCGGCTGCTCGCCGAAGGCCATCGCGTCACAGCGGCGAGCCGTCGCGCCGTCCCGTTCCCCGGCGCGGAATCCGTGGGTTTCGACTGGTACGAACCCGCCGGTCACGCCGATGCCATCGCAGGGGCGGCCAGCGTCTACCTCATTCCCCCGCTGGGCGACCCGGACCCGGCGGCGGTGATGCTGCCGTTTCTCCGTCAGGCCCGCCTCGCCGGCGTCCGTCGCGCGGTACTCCTCAGCGCGTCGGCCTTCCCCGAGGGCGGCCCGGCCGTCGGCCTGGTGCACCAGGCACTTCCCGGCCTGTTCGAGGAGTGGGCCGTTCTGCGGCCGTCCTGGTTCATGCAGAACTTCACCGGCACGCATCTCCACGCCAAGGGGATCCGCGAGGACGGGGTCATCCTGACCGCCACCGGGAGTGGCCGGGTCGGCTTCGTCGATGCCGACGACATCGCCGCCGTCGCCGTGCGCGCCCTGATCGACGACCGGCCGCCGAACACCGATCTCGTCCTCACCGGGCCGGAGGCCTTGAGCCACGACGACATCGCCACGATCCTCACCGAGGTCACCGGCCGCGATGTGATCCACCGGAGCCTGACCCACGACCAACTGCTGACCCGGCTCTCCACCCAGCTGCCGCCGGAGTTCGCCGCCCTGCTGGCCGGAATGGATCGCTCCATCGCGAACGGCGCCGAAAACCGCGTCACCGACACGGTTCACCGGGTCACCGGCCGACCTCCGATCAGCTTCCGTGCGCACCTCGCGCGCGTCGCCGCACCGTCCGCTCGAGAACTCCGAGCGTCGCCTCGATCGCCGACACCCCGGACCCCGGGGAAGTAAAGCCGTAGATGCGCCGGGCATCGGTCCGTGAAGGCCTCCTTGAGGGACTCTGGGTCCCTCAAGGAGCCCTTCACGGACTCGGCAGGATGTCGGGCGGCTACACGGAACTGCCTGCCGAGGGTGTCTTGACCGAGCAGGCCGCAAGACCGCGCTCGTGGTGACCCTGACCATGCTGGGCGCGGCGACCTTCCTCGTCGGCTGCCTGCCCAGATCGGCACATGGGCTTCCAGGCGACGGGCAGTGTCTGGCCGGCATGTGCGTGCTCAGCATCCCCTGTGTGCTGGCGGCGCCGCAGCACACCGACTCACCGGACACGGTCTAGCGGATGCGCAGACGCCGCATGAGTTTCAGCCCGGACCGCATCCCGTCGACGTACTTCTCGTAGGTCTGGCCACCGCGGGGACCCATGACCTGTTTCTTGAGCACCGCCACGTTCTTCACGTCGGTGTACTTGAGCAGGCCCTGGTCCCCGTGGCGGGCGCCGACGCCCGAATTCTTGACGCCGCCGGACGGCGTGCCCTTCGCGGCGTACGCGGTGGCGAGGATGTCGTTGATGTTGACGTTGCCGGATTCGATCCGTGCGGCCACTGCGCGGGCGGCGTCGACGTCGCCGCCCCAGATCGAGGCGTTGAGGCCGTACTCGGTGTCGTTCGCGAACGCGACGGCCTCGTCGACCGTGCGGTACTTGTGCAGTGCGACAACGGGCCCGAAGGTTTCGGTGACTCCGCAGAGCATGTCCTTCGTGACGCCTTCGAGGATCGTCGGCTCGAAGAACGCCGGACCGAGGTCGGGCCGCGCCCTTCCTCCACAAAGGACGGTCGCGCCCTTCGAGACGGCGTCGTCGACATGCGACTTGACCCGGCTCAGGTGGTCGACGGAGACGAGCGAGCCCATGTCCGGCCCGAAGTCGTAGGCGGCGCGGACGTCGAGTGCCTTGGTTTTGGCCACGTACGCGTTCTTGAACTCGTCGTACCGGGACTCCGGCAGGTAGATCCGCTCGATGTGCATGCAGATCTGCCCGGTGTTGCCGAAAGCGCCGAAGATCGCGCCCTGCACGGTCTCGGCCAGGTCGGCGTCTTCGAGCACGATCATGGGGTTCTTGCCGCCGAGTTCGAGACAGCAGCCGATGAGGTTGCGGCCCGCCCGTTCGCCGATCACCCGGCCGGTCGCCGTCGAACCGGTGAACATCACGTAGTTCGCCTGGTCGATGAGGGTGGGGCCGACGTCCGGTCCTTCCCCGCACACCACCTGGAACACGCCCTTCGGCAGCCCGGCCTTCTCCAGCAGTTCGATGCCGTAAAGCGGCGAGAGCGCGGTCTTGTTGTCGGGTTTCAACACCACCGCGTTCCCGGCCATCAAGGCTGGTACGGCGTCGGAAATGCCGGTGGCGAACGGGAAGTTCCACGGCGCGATGACGCCGACCACGCCCTTCGGCTGCCGGATCTCGGTCGACGTCGTCAGGAACGGGACCGGTCCGCCGCGTTTGGTCGGCGCCAGCAGTTTGGTGGCCCGCGTGAGGTAATGGCTCATCACCATCGCCGGATCGCAGGTCTCCTCGATCGCCATCCGCCGGTTCTTGCCGCTCTCGACCTGGATGAGGTCGGTGACGGCCGGCGCGTTGTCGACGAAGAGGGTGTGCGCCCGTTTGAACACCTCGAGCCGTCGTCTGAGCGGGGTGGTGGCCCATTTCTCCTGCGCGGCGCGCGCCGTGGTGAACGCCTGCTCGATGTCGGCGGGTGTCGACTGGGGCAGCTCGACGAGCACGTCACCGGTGTAGACCTCGGTGAGTTTCCAGGTCGCGCCGGACGAGCCCGGCACGCGGGCGGCGAGCCGATGGAGAAACGCGTCGGTCACCGACGCCGGACGGGTGAGCGCGAGCGGTGTGACGGTCATGGTCCTCTTTTCCGTCAGTTGTCCGAGAGGACGAGCTGCGCGCCCATCTCGCCGATCATGATGGCGGGCGCGTTGGTGTTGCCGCCGGTGATCGACGGCATGATCGAGGCGTCGCAGACCCGCAGGCCGTCGACGCCGCGGACCTTGAGGTCGGGACCGACGACGGCGAGTTCGTCGACGCCCATCCGGCAGGTGCCGACGCCGTGGTAGACCGAGGTCGCGCGGTTCAGGATCGCGTCGCGCAGCTCTTGCCCCCGCAACCCCTTGCCCGGGTGGAGTTCTTCCTTGATCGAACCGTCGAACGCTCCCGACGCGAAGATCTCGCGGACCATCTCCGAGCCCTCGCCGAGCAGTTCGAGATCGGCCGGGTCGGACAGGTACTGGGGGTCGATGAGCGGTGCCGCCGTGGGATCGGCCGAGGCGAGGCGCAGCGTGCCGCGGCTCTTCGGGTAGATCAGCGTGGTCAGCACGGTGAGCGCGGGCCGTTTGTCGACGTCGTGCCGGATCGGCGCGTCCTGATTGGGCGTCACGTACGCCCACGGCAGGAGATGCAGCTGAAGATCGGGCACCCCGGCGGCCTGAGAGGTCTTGAGGAAGGCGACCGCCTCGAAGACCGAGTTCGCCAGGAACGTCGTGCCGGGCCGCATCAGTTCGCTGACGAGGCCGCGCGCGAAGTACGGCGGCGTGCCCCTGTTCTTGCTCGACGACGCACGGAAGGTCAGCGCGTGGAACATGTGATCGTGCAGGTTGTCGCCGACCGGCAGGTCCGCGACGACGTCGATGCCGTGCTCCCTGAGGTGCTCGGCGTGGCCGATCCCGGACAACATCAGCAGCTGCGCGGATCCGATGAAGCCTCCCGAGAGGATGACCTCCTTGCCCGCGCGGAGGGTTCGCTGTCCCCCGTTCGCGTCGACGACCTCGACGCCGACGGCGCGGCCGTTCTCGATGAGCACCTTCTTCGCCAGCACGCCGGACTGGACCTGCAGCGTGGCGGGCGCGAGATGGTGGATGTAACCGCGCGAGGCGCTGTACCGCAGGCCGTCGGCGGCGTTCTGCTGCATCCGGCTGACGCCCTCTTGGGACCCGGCGTTGTAGTCGTCGAGGACCTCGCAGCCGATCGCCTCGGCGGTCGCCTGGAGGAACTGGAGCGTGCCCTCCTGCGGGGTCTTGTTGCGGGTGATCCGGATCGGCCCGCCCGCGCCCCGGAACTCGCTCTCGCCGTCCTCGAAGTCCTCCATGCGCTTGTACGCGGCGTTGACGCTGTCGGCGTCCCAGCCCTTGTTGCCCTCGGCGGCCCAGGAGTCGAAGTTGGCGCGGTTGCCCCGGACGTAGACCATGCCGTTGATGGAGCTGGAGCCGCCGACGACCTTGCCGCGCGGCACCGGCATCCGGCGATCGAGAACGTGTTTCTGCGGCACCGAGTAGTAACCCCAGTCGAAGGGTTTCTTGAGCTGGGGCACCGCGTGCATCGGGCCGACCAGCCCCGGCTTCCGGACGAGCAGCCTGTCGTCGCTCTTTCCCGCCTCGAGCACGATCACGCTGGCACCGGACTCCGCCAGCCTGCCCGCGATCGCGGCGCCCGAGCTGCCCGATCCGACGACCACGTAGTCGGCCTCGTCGCCGCGCGCAGCCCTGTTCGCCATGTCCGCTCCTCGGTCCGCCCACCGTGCAGAACTGCAACCTGTTCTAGTTCTGTCACCGTATAGCGAGACCGGCCGGTTCCGCAACGGGCCTTCACTCCCGGCCGGTCTTCGAGACCTCAGCGCAGCGGCTCGAGTGCCTTCGCGAGCGGCTCCAGCACCGCGGGGTTGTGCGGCGGCGGCAGGTAGATGATCGCCAGGTCGAGACCCGCTTCGCCGAGTGCTTCGACGTCCGCGGCGACCTTGGCGTAATCACCGTCCGTGCCGAAGGGGACATGCGAGGACAAGGTGATCTCGCTCGGATCCCGGCCGATGTCCGCGCAGTGCCGATGCAGCACCTCACGCTTGTGCGCGAACTCCTCCGGCGTGCCGCCGACGAAGTTCCAATGCTGGGCGTACTTCGCGGCCGTACGCAAGGTTCGCTTCTCGCCGCTGCCGCCGATGCAGATCGGCGGATGCGGCTTCTGCACGCCCTTCGGTTCGCAGCGGGCGCCGGTCAGCTGGTAGTGCTCGCCCTGGAAGGTGGTGGTCTCCTGAGTGAGCAGGCCGACGAGCACCTCGCAGGCTTCCTCGAACCGGTCACTGCGTTCCTTGATGGTGCCGAGTTCCATGCCGTACGCGCCGGATTCCTCTTCGTTCCAGCCCGCGCCGACACCGATCTCCAGCCGGCCGCCGGACACGATGTCCAGTGTCGCGGCCATGTTCGCGAGAAGTGCGGGGTGCCGATAGTGGATCCCGCTGACCAGTGTGCCCAGCCGGAGCCGTTTCGTGGCCTGCGCGAGCGCGGTGAGGGTCACCCACCCTTCCAGGCACGGACCGGTCGAATCCGAGAAAATGGGATAGAAGTGATCGAAGGTCCAACCGGACTCGAAGAGTTCGATCTCGTCGGCGGCCTGCCAGACGGCGAGCATGTCGGACCAAACGGTGTCCTGCGGCGAAGTCTTGATGGCGAATCGCATGATCTTGATCGTAAACCTGGAGTTCCTCCAGTCGCGCGGCCGGAATCTAGCCGGCGATACCGCGGCGAAGGTAGCCGTCGGCGTCCACTCCGGACTCGACGAGCAGGGCGTGCGTGTGCTCCCCCAGTGCCGGGACGTCGCCCATGCACGCCTCGAAATCGTCGAAGGTCACCGGCGGCAGCAAGGCGTCGATCCGGGCGAATTCGGTGCCGACCTCGCGCCAGCGGTCACGGGCCCGCAACTGGGGATGATCGGCGACCTGGCCGACGTCTTTGAGCTGGGCGGCGGGAACCCCGGCCGCGGCGAGGCGTTCGTCGAGTTCGCTGTCGGACCACTGCGAAGTCCGGGCGGCGACAGCGGCGTCGCATTCCGCGCGGTGGGCCACGCGTTGCACGTTGGTGGTGAAGCGCGGGTCGTCGGCGAGTTCGGGCGCGTCGAGGACGTCGGTGACGAGCGTGCGCCAGCCGGAATCGTTCTGGACGCCGATCAGCATCTGGCCGTCGCGGGTGGGGAAAGCGTCATACGGCGCGATCGAACTGTGGCTCAGCCCCATCCGGTCGGGCTCGGTTCCGGCGTACATCCGGGTGTTGAGCGCGTATCCCATCCATTCGACGGTGGCTTCGAGCATCGAGACCTCGATCGTCGCGCCCTCGCCGGTGCGCCAGCGGCGCAGCAACGCCGCCAGGACCGCCTGCGCGCAATACATGCCGGACGCGATGTCGGCGGTCGGGATCCCGGTCTTCGCCGGAGCGTCCGGGGTGCCGGTGATCGCGATGAGGCCGGCTTCGGCCTGGATCAACATGTCATAGGCCTTGCGCTGTTCCATCGGCCCGCCCGCTCCGAATCCGGACAGGTTCACCACGACCAGCTCCGGATGATCCGCCCGCAGATCACCGAAACCGAGCCGCTCGGCCGCGCCGGGCGCGAGGTTCTGCACGAAAACGTCGGCCTTCGAGACCAGCCGCCGGACGACGTCCCGGCCTTCGGCTGTCTTGAGGTCGACGGCGAGCGACTCCTTCCCGCGGTTCAGCCACACGAAATGCGCGCCGGTGCCGTGTACGGCGTGGTCGTAGGCGCGCGCGAAGTCCCCGCCGTCGACGCGTTCGACCTTGATCACGCGCGCGCCGAGGTCGGCGAGGTTACGGGTGGCCAGCGGAGCGGCGACAGCCTGTTCGACGGCGACGACCGTGACCCCTTCGAGCGGCCGGGTCATGCTTTCTTCTTCTCGGCCCGCACCAGCCCGCCACCGATGATCAGCCGCTGGATCTCACTGGTCCCCTCGTACAGCCGCATCAGCCGGACGTCCCGGTAGATGCGCTCGACCGGGACCTCTCGCATGTACCCGCTGCCGCCGTGCACCTGCACCGCCAGATCCGCGGCCTTCCCCGCCATCTCGGTGCAGAACAGCTTCGCCGCGGACGGCGCGATCCGCCGATCCTCCCCCGTCACATACAACCGCGCCGCCTCACGCGCGAGCGCCCGGCCGGCGAGCACACCGGTCTGCTGATCGGCGAGCATCGCCTGCACCAACTGAAAATCCCCGATCGGCGTCCCGCCCTGAGTCGCCGTCGCGGCATACGAGACCGACTCGTCGAGCGCACGCTGCGCCGCCCCGACCGCCAGCCCCGCCAGATGGATCCGGCCGCGGGCCAACGACGTCATCGCCGCCTTGTACCCGACGTCCCCGTCCCCGCCGACGAGTGCTTCCGGCCCGACACGCACCTGAGAGAAGGTGACATCCGCGGTGCGCGAGCCTTCCTGCCCCATCTTCGCGTCTTTCGCGCCGACCTGGATCCCCGGAGTGTCAGCGGGCACGAGGAACACCGCGATCCCCATCCCGGATTCCGACGCGGGCTTCGTCCGGGCGAACACCACGAACAAGCCCGCGTCGGTGGCATTAGTGATGAACTGCTTGCCGCCATCGAGGATCCAGCCGTCACCATCCGGCTTCGCACTGGTCCGCAGGCCGGCCGGATTCGATCCGGCGCCCGGCTCGGTCAGCGCGAACGACGCGACGACCTCACCCGACGCGATCCCGGGCAGCCACCGCGCCCGTTGGTCCTCCGTGCCGAACCCCACCAGTACCTGCCCCGCGATCCCGTTGTTCGTCCCGAACATCGACCGCAACGCCAAGGACGTGTACCCCAGCGCCATCGCCACCTCGACGTCCTGGACCAGGTCGAGGCCGAGCCCACCCCACTCCTGCGGGATCGCGTATCCGAACAACCCCATCTCCGCCGCCCGCGCCCGCAGATCCGCCGGGATGGCGTCCGTGCTCATGATCTCCCGCTCGCGAGGCATCACGCGGGTGCGCACGAAGTCGTCGATCTGGCCGAGGACGTCCGCGAACACGTCGTCGGGGACGTCGGGGTTGCCGGTGTACATGCCCCTCACTATCGATCACCGGCCGGGCTCGGTCCACACTCCCGAGTGGACCTGGCCGTGAGACCTACCGGAGCTCCGGATCGGCACCTGGCGGACCCACCCGGCGGCGAATGCGAAAGCGACTCCTACCTTCGCTCCGCCCCGATGGTGGCCGCGGTTCGACCGAGCGGATCTGGACAATTCACCCCGCGCGGCGGGAAGATGACTCCTCGGGGGTGGTTGACATGGCGCGGCGCCGTCTGACTTTCCTTGTTCTGCTCACCATCGTGCTGGGGCTGGTGTTCGTTCCCCGCGCCTCGGCCGCCGGCCCGGTCACCAGGTACGAAGGCGAACTCGAAGGCGCGCGTTATCTGGTGCTGGTGCCGGAAAACTGGAACGGCACGCTCATGCTGTGGAGTCACGGGATGTACTCCCTGGCGTATCCGGAGCCGAAGCGGATCGCGCTGACCTCACAACCCACGACCGAGACTTTCCTGCTGGAACAGGGTTACGCGCTGGCCGCGTCGCAGTACCGGAACGTACGCGGCTGGTCGATCGAAGAAGCGCTGACCGACCAGATCCGGTTGCACGACTGGTTCGCCCGCACGGTCGGCCCGCCGCGACGGACCATCGCAACGGGCGAATCGGTCGGCGCGATCACCGCGACCTTGCTCGCCGAGCGGAACCCGCGCCGGTTCGACGGCCTGATGACCTTCTGCGGCAATCTCGCCGGCGGGGCCGCGCACTGGAACTCCGGGCTCGATCTCGGATACGCGCTGAACACGCTGCTGGACGCACGGCTGGAACTGGTGCGGATCACCGACCCCGCGGCCAATGTGGGCCGGTTCGCCGACGTGGTGCAGGCGGCTACCGCGAACCCGCGAGGCCAGGCCCGGCTCGCGCTGGCGAACGCGCTGGCCGAGATTCCCGGCTGGTTCGACGCGACCCGGCCCCGGCCGCCGGATGTCGCGGAGCAGGTCTTCTGGCAGGGCTTATGGGATCGCTTCTACCGCGTCAGTGCGTTCGGTGCCGACAGGGTCGCGTTGGAACAGCGCGCGGGCGGCAATCCGAGCTGGAACGTGGGTGTCGACTACCGGCGGATCCTGGCGAAGGCAGGCGAGCGGCCGCTGGTGGAACGCGCCTACGCGGAGGCGGGCCTCGATCTCGGCGCCGACCTCGACAAGTTGGCGAAGGCCCCGCGCGTCTCCCCCGATCCGGCCGCGGCCGGCTATCTGGCCCGGTTCGGGCTGCCGCTGGGACGCACGCCGTTCCCGGTGCTGACCACGCACACCGTCGCGGACGGCGCCGCGCCGGCGGCGCACGAACGCGCCTACGCCGAGCGAGTCGCGCTGGCAGGTGATCCGGGAAACCTTCGTCAGTTGTTCGTGAACCGGGCCGGTCACTGTGTGTTCACCGCGTCCGAGGAGATCGCCGCCCTGCGCACACTGGAGCGACGGCTGGACCGCGGACACTGGCCGTCGAGCGGGCCTGCCGCGCTGAACGCCGAAGCCGGCAAGCTGGCACCGGAACACCAGACGATCTTCGACACCGTCGGGCAAGCCCGGGTGACGACCACGCCGGCGTTCGCGCGGCACTCCCCTCCCCCGTATCCGAGGGTCCTGCCGTTCTAGGTTCCGGTGAGGATCGTCAGCCCATAGGCCGACAGGACGCGGTTGACCGGGAAGAAGTAGGTGGTGCCGCCGCTGGAGCAGTTCCCGCTGCCGGTGACCAGCACCCCTTGCGCCTGCGTCCCGCTGACGAACGGTCCGCCGTTGTCACCCGGTTCGGCACAGACGGAGGTGCGGGTCAAGCCGGTCAGCGTTCCTTCGGGAAAGGTGATCGACACGTTCTTCGCCTGGATGATCCCGCAGCGCCAGCCGGTGGTCGCGCCGTACTTGCACACCGACGCGCCGACCGGGGCCTCGACCGAACCGGTGATCGTGACACGGCTGTCGGTGGGCGGGATCGATCCCACCAGCCGCCAGTCGGTCGTGTTGGTGACCCGGATGACGATCGCGCCCGTCGGCGGGGCCTGGGCCGCCGCGACCACCCCGACCACGCGGCCCGCGCTGCGGACGGTGTCGCCGGGCCTGCCGCAGGCGGAACTCGCGATCAGGTGACCGGTACTGCCGGAAACGGCGGCGAATCCCGCCGTGCACCGGGACGAAACGCCGGTCTGCAACACGCTCCCGCCGCCGAGCGGGGCCGGCGCGCTCGCTCGCGCCGTCGGCGGCAGGGCCAGGCAGAAGACCAAGGCGAGGCCGAACAGAAAGCGGGATCGGGGCAGTCTCATGGGACCCTCCGATGGCCGGGGATGCCCCGATCCTAGCGAGGCGAGCACCCCGGCCCATCCGCCGAATCGCGCATTCTCAGCGCCAGCCGAGCTCCGGCGCCACGTGCGTGAGGATGCTCTCCAGCACGTGCGCGTTGTACTCGACACCGAGCTGGTTCGGGATGGTCAGCAACAAGGTGTCCGCGGCCTCGATCGCCTCGTCCTCCTTGAGCGCCCGCACCAGCTCGTCCGGCTCCGCGGCATACGACCGCCCGAAGATCGCCCTGGTCGTCTCGTCGATCATGCCGACCTGGTCCCGCGAGTTCCGATCGCGGCCGAAGTAGGCGCGGTCCAGGTCGTTGGTCAACGCGAAGATACTGCGACTGACCGACACCCGCGGCTCCCACACGTGGCCGGCCTCCTTCCAGGCTTCCCGGTAGGCCTCGATCTGCTTGCGCTGCTGAACGTGCAGCGGCTCGCCCGTTTCGTCGTCCTTGAGCGTGGAACTCTGCAGATTCATCCCCTGCTCCGCCGCCCACACCGCGGTCGCGTTCGAACTGGACCCCCACCAGATCCGCTCACGCAATCCCTCCGAGTACGGCTCGAGCCGCAGCAACCCCGGCGGATTGGCGAACATCGGCCGCGGATTCGGCTGCGCGAAGCCCTCGCCGTCGAGCAGCTTGAGGAAGACCTCGGTGCGCTGCCGGGCCATGTCCGCGGCGGTCTGCCCCTCCGCCGGTCCGTAACCGAAGTACCGCCACCCGTCGATCACCTGCTCCGGGGATCCCCGGCTGACCCCGAGCTGGAGCCTGCCCCTCGAGATGAGGTCGGCTGCGCCCGCCTCCTCGGCCATGTACATCGGGTTCTCGTAACGCATGTCGATCACGCCGGTCCCGATCTCGATCTTCGAGGTCCGGGCGCCGATCGCCGACAGCAACGGGAACGGACTGCCCGCCTGGCGCGCGAAGTGATGCACACGAAAGTACGCGCCGTCCACGCCCAGTTCCTCGGCCGCGACCGCCAAGTCGATCGACTGATGCAGGAAGTCCGCGGCGGACCGGGTCTCGGAGTGCGCGCTCGCCGACCAGTGACCGAACGAGAGGAAACCTATCTTCTTCACAGCACGGGTAAGCGCCTGATGACCAGGTTTGATTCCCCGGCCGGTCGACCTGGAGAACGCGCGGTCGAGAGACCGACCGCAGTCGAGCCGCAGATCGCGGGCGGTGAAACCAATCCGCGAACGGCGACCTGGTCTACACAGTTTCGTCCAGCCCTGAGGGCTCCATGACCTCCGATGCTGGGTGAAATCGCTCCTTACACAAGGCCGGGGAGCGCGCCACATCGCGGCATGAGCGCGCGTTGGGCGGTGGGCGCTGTCAGGGCCTGGTGTTCGGCGAACCGGTCGGTCAAGGTGGCGCACCAGGGCGTATTCCTTGCGGTGTAGCCGCTCGCGTTGTCCGGGATCAAGCTCGGCCAGAGGGTCGAGGAGGCCTGTCTCGCGGGCGACGTACACCATGGATCCCGTCCAGCGTCTGCAGTCCGAGCACCAAGAGAGGCAGCTGCATCGCTCGTACAACGTCGACTCCGGTGGGTGGAACCCATAGCTGGAGGTGTGGGTCGTCGCCGTGCAGTGGCGTTGCCCCACGACGGTGCCGTGCCCCGCAACCACGCCGAGATCACCGTCGGCGCGAACGGGCCCGACCTGGCGGATTTCGGTTTCCGCAACGGGACCTTCCCCAACGGCGAACGCGTCGGGAAACCCGTCCCGCTCTCCCCCTGCGACCTCGTCCGCTGCGGCGCCATGGTGCCGGCGGTGGCGAGCGACGGAACTCCGGTCAGTGCGGTCGACGGGACCACCCGTTTCTGAACCTACGACGTCACCAAGGATTTTCGGCGTACTCGCGAAGCGCGGCCGAGATCCGCCGCCGGGTGCCGGGGTCCGCGGGCGGCTCGAAGCGGACGACCGGCAGGCCGTACTGCCAGGCGGGCGTCATCGTCACGCCGGGAAGGTCGCGAAGCCCGTCGAAGGGGATCCAGGCTTAGGTCGTCCTGCTGGGGGTCCAGGTTTTCGAACCCGACGTACTCGACGAACGGAAGGTACTGGGTCGGGCCGACCAGGGTCGTGGAGCTGTAGCTGAACGGGAGCGAGGCCTTCACATTCTCGCCCCGTTGCGCCGCCGCGACGTCCGCTTCGGCACCGTGCAGGTGCTCACGGAGGTGGCCGACGAAATCGGCGTACGCGACGACCCGCTGGATCACCTCGGCTTCGCGCACCGTCGGGTATGCCGGTGAATCCTCCGACGGCCGCCACGGGCCGAGTGCGCCGTCGACGATCGCGTAGGGCTCGGGAGACAATCGCCGGTTTCCCGAATACCGGAAGCGGTCGATCGCGCTGCTCACCATGACTTCGAGATACTCGCCGTCCGCACCGCTGATCATGATGTCGTCGTCGCAGGCGGGCAGGACGATGAGTTCACCCGGCACCCGATTCCGCCACGGCTCCAGCACAGCCGGGACCACGAGCGGAATGGTGCGGCGAGAACTCCGCACGGACCGCACGGCGAAACTCTTCGCCAGGCCGCCGTCACCGATCTTCACCTCGGCCCCGCCGGTTCCGCCGAGCAGTCCGGCGGTGGTGACCCGCGCCCGCTCGATCGCGGTCTCCCGGTCCGCACCCAGTTTCTCCAGCAGTTCCGACGTGACGACATGGTTCTCACCTCGACAGCACGCTGACGAAACTCAGGCGGGTGTGGTGCAGGCACCAGAACATCCTCTCTGGTGACCGACGGTCCCCTCAGGTGAGTGCCCGGACAACCGGGGGAAGCTCTTCTGTCTCCGGGGTGTGGGCCCTGTTGGAATTGCTGGAGCGGCGCAGTGGCTCGGCCCACTGCATGGAGGCGGCCTCAGGAGTTCCTGCGGAGCGTCATGATCCGAGTGACTGAAATCGGTCCGTCGCGGTCGTGTGCCTGTGAGCCCTGGTTGTCATCTGCGAGCGCTATCTGTCACCAAGATCGTTGTCGGCCGCAGCCACCGGCCCCGCGACGACTCGACCGCCGTGGTCGGCGACCGAACTGACCACACATGACTGACCACACGTGCTCGACGGCCTCGTACAGACATGCCTTCACCAGCGCGTTTGACATCAACTTAGGTTGAGCTGATGGGCTGCTCGCTGTCGACCTCAGGACAAGAAAGCGAACAGCTATGGCGAACAGCACGGACAGAACGACCACAAATCCCTCTCCGCAACCGGCTTCGGTGGATCGACCGTCTCCGTTGACACTTCCGGTGGTCCTGGTCGGCGTCGTCCTGGTGGCGATGTCCATCTCGGGGACCGCGGTGGCGCTGCCGAGCATCGGCCGTGATCTCGATACCTCCGGCTCCCCGTTGAACTGGGTCGTGGCCGGTTACAACCTGGCCTTCGCGGCCATGACGCTCATCACGGGATCGGCGGCCGACCGGATCGGCAGGCGACGGGTGTTCGTCGTCTCGGCGCTGGTCTTCGCGGCCGGATTTTTCGGGACGGCGCTGAGCCCGGCGATCGTCGTCACCGACGTCGCCCGCGTCGTCTCCGGTGTCGGCGGTGCCGGGATCATGGCGGCCGGCGGTGCCATCCTCGCCTCCAGCTACGAGGGGGCGGCCCGCAATCGAGCCTTTGCCCTGATGGGCACCATGGCCGGGGTCGGCATCGCCATCGGCCCCACCCTGTCGGGCTTGCTGATCAGTGCTACCGGCTGGAGGGGGAGCTTCGCGGTCTTCACGGTCATCGGCTTGCTGGTCGCCTTGGGCGGGACCCGTGCCCGCGAGTCCCGCGCGACCGACACCGGCCGGGCGGACTGGGTGGGCAGTGTCCTGTTCGTCGCCGCGCTGGCATTGCTGATGTTCGCGCTACTGGAGGCGCCGTCGCTCGGCTGGTCCCACCCGGTCATCCTGCTCACCGGGATCGCCGGCCTGGTCGTGCTGGTTGTCTTCGGCGTCGCGCAGCGGCGCAGCGCCGCTCCGGTACTGGCACCCGAACTGGTCGCCAATCGCGGTTTCCTCGGCTGGAGCCTGGCGACCCTGACCACGTCCGTCGGATTCCTCGGCGTCCTGGTCTTCCTACCCACCTACTTGCAGGCAGCGGCCGGGCTCTCCCCCGCCGCCTCGGGGGTGACGATGCTGTTGCTGACGGCCCCGGTGCTGATCATGCCCATGGTCGCGGTGGCGCTGGTGAACAAGGGCGTTCCGGCCCGGCTGCTGATCATGATCGCCCTGGTGCTGGTCGTGGCCGGGAATCTGTGGCTGGTGACGTTGAACGCCGAGGACGCGGTCGCGGTCGTCGCGGCGCCGCTGGTGATGATCGGGGTGGGCATGGGTGCGTCCTTCGGCATCACCGACGGCCAGGCCATGGCCCTCGTCCCGGCCGACGCCGTCGGCATGGCGGCCGGCTTCCTCAACACCCTGCGGGGAGCGGCCGAGGCTCTCGTGATCGCCGCGTACAGTGCCTCCATCGTCGGCCTCCTCACGGCGAGGCTCGACGACCCGGCCCACGCCGCCAAGGTCGGCGCCGGACGCCTCACCGGGGGAGCCGAGGCGGTGGAACTGGACGCCTTCACCTGGTCATGGCAGCTCACCCAGCTCGGCGTCGGCCTGCTCTGCCTGGTCCTGTCGATCGTCGTGACCGTCCTGATCCACCGCCGCGCGACGTCCCGTCGCAGCACCTGACCACCGGCGTCCCGAACGAGCGAGGAGCGGACAAGTGCGCGCCAGTCCCGAGGACCATCTCACGATCGGTGAGGTCATCCACCGGACCGGCGTGCCCGCCTCCGCCTTGCACTTCTACGAACGCAAGGGCCTGATCTTCAGCGAACGCACCGGCAACAATCAGCGGATCTTCTCCCGGCACATGCTCCGCCGGATCTCCTTGATCCTCGTGGCCAAACGCCTCCGCATTCCGCTGACGGACGTCGCCGAGGTCTTCGTCGGCCTCCCCGCCGATCGCGCCCCCACCCACCAGGACTGGCAGCGGGTCTCCCGGCGCTGGAAGCGACAACTGGAGGAACGCCGCCGCGCCCTCGAGTCCCTCGAACACGAACTCACCGGTTGCATCGGCTGCGGCTGCCTGTCGATGAAGGCGTGCCTGCTCCTCAACCCCGACGACGCCCTCCAGGGCCGTGGCCCCGGACCGGTGCGGCTCCAGCAGCCCAGCGCCCCCTTTACCAGCGGCCTCGCGGCCCATCCGCACGATGAGCACAAGACCTGACGCATGAAGCCAGCGACAGCACGGACGACAGACCGTCATTGACGGGGCGAAAGTGAGCCCCCTGGTGACCGATACCTCTCACATTCGGTGACCGAATCACGCGACGGGAAGCCAGCTGCCGTGCAACCCCAGTGGGACGCGTGCGGGCAGATGGACCCTGGCGAGGGGTTCGCCGGCGAAGTCTTGGGCGGCCAGGATCACCAGGTCCGCCGCGCCCCGATCGGGGTTGTGGACGTAGACCAAGTTGTAGCCGTCGTCCTCCGCTCCCGTCCGGCCCGCGGGGACGAACACGGTCTCGCCCGCGCTCGCGTCACGGCCGAACTCGTGTGTTTCGGTGGCACCGGTCAGGAGGTCGTGTTTGAAGAGAGCACTGCTGAAGCCCTCGTCAGGGCGGTCCGGCTCGGTGGTGCTCGGTGTGGCATAGAGTTCGGCCGCCGTCGAGTAGCCGAAGCGGTAGGGCTTGCCGCTGAAACGGCCGTTCAGGCGCGGGAAGTCCTGCGGGCGGTCGTGCAGCGGCGTTCGCGTGACGCGGTTGAGCGTGAGGTCGGCGGTCCAGCGTTCGAGCACGGGCTTCGAGGCGCCGATGTCGGCGAAGTCCACCGGCCGGGGATGCACGACCACATCCACCACTATTTTGCCGTTCTCCTCGAAGGCGTTCAGGGTGTGACCGACCATGACCGGTGCGGTTTCCAACCAGCGCACCGTCCCGCCCGCTCTCGGCAGCAGACCCAGCCGTGAGGGCAGGTCCCGGTTCCAGTGGAACGGCACCCCGGTCGCCAGGCGCTCGGGGTCGAAGACCATCGGGGATTCGTAGAGCACCACGTAGTGCTCGGTGAGCGCGAAGTCGTGCATGTACGGCAGGGTCGGCGCCGGGATGTCGGTGACGCTCCGGTTCTCCCCGTCGGGCCCGATCACGATGTGCTGCACGAAATCCGCGCCGTAACGGAAGGCCAGCGAGTGCAGTTCGCCGGTCGCGTGGTCGTACTTGCTGTGCGCGTTGGCCGAGAAGCCCTGTGCCGTGGCACCCAGGGAGGCGGGTCCGACGGTGTCGAGTTCACCGGTCAGCTCGTACGGGGCCAAACCCCCTTCGATCAGCGCGTAGAGACGCCCACCGTGGCTTGCGACCTGGACGTTCGGCGCGAAGTCCATCCGCTCGTCGGCGACCTGCCCGCGGCGCGGTTCCCCGAGCCGGTCGGCCACGGAAGCCGACCGGACCCAGCGGTTGCGGTACCACTCGGCGCGGCCGTCGCGCAGGCGCACGCCGTGGACCATGCCTTCCCCGAGGGTCCAAATGTGCGCCGCCGCGTCTTCCAGACCAAGCGGGTTCGGGCCGATGCGCAGGTAGCGGCCATCGAGGTCGTCCGGGATTTTTCCGGTGATGGGCAGGTCGAAGGCGGTGATCTCTTCGGCGACCGGGGCGAAGTTGCCAAGGATGTAGCGGTTGGGGTTCATCGTCATTCCCTCGTGCGAGGCCGGCTCGTTCCGGCACCAACGACCATACAAGCGTCTTATACGTTTGTATAAGACGTATGTATAAGACGCTTGTCACAGTCTCCCGCTAGGATCAAGGCATGGGACAACGAGAGGACCTCCTCGACGGAGCCAAGCGCTGCCTGGTCGAACGCGGCTACGCGCACACCACCGCGCGCGATATCACCGCCGCCTCGGGTGCGAACCTCGGCTCCATCGGGTACCACTTCGGCTCCAAAGAGGCCCTCATGAACGAGGCCATGATCGAACTCTCGACCGAGGCGGTCGAGCGGCTGCGCGAACCGGCCGGAACGTCGCTGACCGCCACCTGGCAAGGCCTCATCGACTCCTTCACCGAGCAGCGCGACATGTGGACCGCCGTCCTCGAAAGCGCCACCCAGGCCGTCCGCTTCCCGAACCTCCGCGAACGACTCGCCGACGCGCAGGACGAAGCCCGGAAGGTCCTCGGCGAACGCCTGTCGCGCACCGATGCCGACGCGGCCGGCGCCGTCCAGTTCGCCCTCATCGCCGGCGTGATGATGCAGCACCTCGTCGCTCCCGAGCGGGCTCCCAGCGCCGAAACGGTCATTCGCGGCCTGAAGGCCCTCGCCGGTGACCCTTCGCCGGAGTGACCCGCTCCGACGCCGGGTTCCGATCCGGCCCGGATCACCGCTCGTGTCCAGCCGCGATCGCTACGTCGTTGTCCCGGTGGTCACCCACGTACATCGTCTCGGCGGGATCATGTGGATGACGAGCCGACCCTGGACCTTGACGAGCGTGCGCGGCTTGGAGAGCTGAAGCGGCAGCCCGGGAATTCGAAATAGAGAGCGAGTTCCCAAAAAAGTGCGGCGTACCTTGCTCAGAATGAACAGTGACCGGTAGTACGAGTTTATCGAGTTGCGAAGGTTGAAGAGAAGAAGTACGCCTACCCTGTCACGTTCATGTGTGGTCATCTCGGCGTGCCCAAATCCGGGTTCTATGACTGAAGTCCTGGCCGGAGTCAGCCAAGGCTGAGCGGCATGACCCGCTCGCCGAACGACGTGGTTACCGCGGCGGCGGACCTCCTCTCGCCGAACCCTTCCATGGTCATGAACGGCCCCGCTCAGCTGGGAGCGGCGCTTTTGACCGCCCGCAGGAACAGGTGACACTGGTCAGTGCGGTCGAATCCGGGTCCTCCGGCATCGGGGGGCCCTCACCGGCGACACTGATCAGCTTCGGAACCGAGTGATCGTGACATCCGGAGTTGAACATGCTCGACCCTGGTACCACCGATTCCGAAAAGCAGGTCCGGACACCTCGAGCGCTCACCGTCCGAACCTACTTTTCGGACCGCAGCTCAGCGTCGTTCGGTTCCGCAAGGTTCGGCTGGACAGGACACCCGGGATGTCCTCTCTGGAAGAAGTCGGCGGAGTCCGGCGTAGGTGGCGGGCTGGTTGGCGGGTGTCCGGGCAACACGACGGGACGCGGCTTCGTAATCGGCATGGTGGTCATGGGCGCTGGGAGTACTGCACGGAGCGGAACCCCGCCACCCTGCGCGACGTCAGCTTCTCGTTCACGAGGCTTGGCTCCGGGTCAGTCCGGCGACAGGAACACGACGATGTCGGTTTCCTTGCCCGGCCGGGGCTCGGGTTCACGCCATCCGATCCGGCGGTAGAAGGCGAGCGTGTCGTGGGCTTGGTGCCAGGTCAGCAGCCAGGCGCGAGCGTCGGGTGCGGTCGCGGTGAGATTCGACAGCAGTCGCCGTCCGAGTCCGGTCCCGCGGGTGCGGGGACGCACCCCGAGTTCGTCGATCTCGAAAGCTCCGACCAGCAGTTCACCGACCCGGTCGATGCCGAGCCGCTCGGTGACCTTGGAGTAGGCGCGATCGGTCCGAAATGGAGCCGAAGTGGTCCAGCCGGTAACGAAGCCGTCTACCTCGCCGGTGTCGGAAAAGGCCAGGATGGCGCGGAAGCCGGGACGCTGGGCATCTGCCTCCAGCCGCTCCCGAAACGCCGACCGGGTTTCGTCCGGATCTTGATGTTCCCATGGCGGAGCGGTGAAGACGTCGACGTAGGCGTCGACGAGCTCGTCCGCGACGGTGACGACATCGGAGCCGAAGTACCTCATGGTGACTGAAGATACCGACGCAACCTGACTGATTCCAGCACGCCGGACGACGTCGACTTCGAGCCCGTCGACGGCCACAAGCGCACCACCGAGCCGGACATGCCCGATCCCGTTGTCACCGATTCCGCCAACTAGGTCCGGACACTTCGCCCGTTCGCGTCCGGATCTATGTGGCGAGCCGCAACTCAGCGGCTCGTTCCGCCCCCAAGTTCGAGTGGACAGGACAGCACGTGTCTCGTCCGCCTGAAGTTATCGGATGTGCGGAGCTAGTTGTCGATGGTGATGTCGGTGTCCGGAGGCACTTGTCGGGGCTGGTGAGGCGGCGCTGGCGCCGCCTCAGCTGGACGGTGTGGCCGGGACACGCGATTTCCTGACCTTACGAACGCCGTTCACTGGCTGGTGGATGACACTTGGCGGGATTCGGAGTACCCGGTGTCGTCGGTCGGAACAATTCTCGCAACGGTGATGAGGTCGACGTGATCCGCGCGGTCGTGGCCGTGTCGGGTCGCCAAAGCGCCGCTGCTTCGGATGCGGCCTGGTTCGCTGACAGTGGCTGGCGCACTGACCTGCCTGGCATCGTGAACCCCGAAAGTCGACTCCCTTGGCTCGTGGGCAGGCACGTGCGCCGTGACGGCGCGACCAGCGGCATGTGAGTGCCTTCCGCTATTCGGCGCCGAGAGCGCCGAGTGCGGGCCACGGCGGACCCTGGCGGAGCAAGGACAGGATGTTTCGGCCGTGCTGATGCCCATCCGGGAAATGATCACGAATGTCCCAACGCCAGGCCGCGACCATCGCAAGCACGAGTCGCCGACACTCCGCGAGCAGAACTTGATCGACGTCCGGATAACGCGCGCTGACCTCCTCCGGCACCTGGGCCATATCAAACTCGACGGGGCCACGGCAGCACGTCTCCAAGTCGATGAACAGCAGGCCGTCACGGGTATTGAGGAGGTTGCCAGGATGCGGTTCGCCGTGCAGCAACTGATCGGCAGCGCCGCGGCTGTGGATCCGTTCACGAGCGCTCCGCAGCGTGCTTAGGAGGAGATGCCGGTCGGCCTCGGTGAGCGCGGGGGTTTGGTCTCGGCGCGTGACTAACCGTTCAGCCTCTGCGGCTCGGTCCAGGAAATGCGGGGTCGTGATCTCGACGCTTCGCATGCCGGTATGAAGGCGTTGGAGCGCGTCTGCATATGCGCCTGGGAAATCCAGACCAGGAGTCACAACGTCGTAGTAAGTCCAGTAGGTCACGGCGAAGCCGTCGCGTTCGTAGACCCGCGGCTCAACCCGGGGCTCCAGCGCGGCGACGGGGCTCGCGGTCGCAGCGAGTCGCAGAGCGAGCTCGACCTCAAGCGCGGCTACCTCTTGCCCCACCAAGGCTACTCGGGCGAAGACGCCACACGGCAGCAGACGTAGAGCGAGCATGTTCGAGTTGCGAATCACGACTGCGTCGTCGACCCGCAGATGCAGCTCTCCTGCCAGTGCTGTCGCCGCGGCCATCGCACGCGAAACGATCTCCGTCTCCACTACGAGGATCCTCGCACGTGCTCGCTCATCGGCATGAGCGGACGCTGGCTTGTGTCCTTCGATACGCAACACCAGCTTGGGTCATCGAGAAGATCGAGTCCTGACGACGCGAGCACAAGTGGTGGAGCGCCGGGGGTGCTCGCGTCACCGGTCTGCCCGACGAGGACCGTGTGGAACGGACCGCTGGGATGGCGACAGCCCTACCAGCTCGAAGACCACGCAGCCGCGACCGGCACATTTGTCACCACCCGCGGTGCCGCGCCGAGGACACCAGCACGGACTGACCCCATCCCAGATCCCAACCCGGCCCAGTCGCCACCGATGCCCGGTGTCCCAGCCTTGTGCTTCCCGGGAAGGGGGTACTGCACCCGCTCGACGACGCGGCCGAAGTCAACACGCGACCTCGGCCGGTCGGGCTGGAGCCGTTCACGGAAGCAGACCTCACCGCGGCATATCCCAGCGTCGATACCATGCGAGGCACGTAAACCCCGTGAAACCTAGCCCGCTGCTCGGAAGTCTCTTGTGTTCAGTGGGTGCGTGCCACGCCGGCCAGGCCGCGCGAGCGTGGAGCGTCCTTGTCTGCGCCAGGGGTGTCGGGGCGCCATCGAGGCAGCCATACCAGACCGGGCTCGACCAGCTCCAGGTCTCCGAAGAACTCGGCGATCTGCTCACGCGAGCGCATGATCGCAGTGTGGTTGGTCCGGCGCCCGTACTCCTGCGCCACCCGCTTACCCGCGTTCTGCGTCTCCACATCCTCAGGCGCGACATGAATATGCGACACCGCCAGAAAGCTGCCCGGCGGCAGCATCGCCCGGTGAAAACCCAGCGCGGCATGCGGATTCCGCTCATCGGGCATGAAATGCAACAGCGCCACCAGCAGCAACCCGACCGGCTCGCTCCGATCGATCAGACCGGTGTCCAGCACGCGGTCCCACAACTGGCGCCGGTCGAAGAAATCGGCATCCAGCGCCGCGTGCCGGACCGGATCCGCCGTCTCCTCCAGCAGGATCTGCGCGTGCGCTCGGGCGATCGGTTCGTTGTCGATGTACACCACCCGGCACTCCCCCGGCGCCACCTCATCAGCGACCTCGTGCACATTGCCCTGCGTCGGCAACCCGGACCCGATGTCCACGAACTGCCGGATCCCTTGCCCCACCATGAAACGGACAGCACGACCGAGAAAAGCCCGGTTCGCGCGGGCGAAGTCCCGGATCTCCGGCAGCACAGCCAACTGCTTCTCGGCGAAAGCCTGGTCGACGGCGTAGTTGTGCGTCCCACCGAGCAGGTAGTCATACACCCGCCCCACCGAAACCTTGTCCACCGACGCGGCCACCCGTGCGGCTTCATCCATGCTCATCCCGATCCCCCAAGGATCATTTGGCAGGTGGTACAGCAAGTACCGGCACACTACCGGGTCCGGAACAGCTCGAGGTCCGAATCATCACCTCGTATGACGCTGACATGACGAGTTCCGATCAGGCAGCGCCTTTTGGCTGATCCTGCACGCGGGCTGGTCGCCCGGACGCCGACCGGGCGTCGTCGCGCGGCCGGCCCTGCCCCAGGCGCTCCAGTTGACGGACAAGGTCGGCAGACCTTGGTCGTGGCGCCACGGCTCGGTCGTCTTCCGGGGCACGGGTCCGGAACCTGTTCATTCGACGCGGCGAACCAGTATCCACACCTTGGGGGCCGACTCTGCCATGCCCTATTCGCGATGCACCGCACCCGAATGAATGAAAGTCATGAGCGTCAACTGTCTGGCACAGTCATCATTTTAGCTATTTTGTTGGCGAGCAGATGCGGGTATCGCCGTCGCGACTGCGCTGAGATACGATTTCCCGTTGCCCGGCCGGCAGTACCCAGAATCGACCGGTTCTCGATGGCCGCCAAGAGAAGTCCCGCACGAGCGGCAAGGTCGTGCGAGAACTGGCCTATTGTGCTTGTCACGGTGCGCCATGAGAGCTGGCGCCCGGAGCAGCAGCAGGGCCAAGAGATACCAACGAGGAGGTTCGCGTGTCGAATTTTGCTCACCGTGTGGCCAGAGCGATGACGGTGTTGGCCGGCTGCGTAGTGATGATCATGGGTCTGACGAGCGTCGCCAGCGCCGCACCGGCAGCTCGAAATTGACGCTGTGAGGTCGGCGAGTTCTGCCTGAACTACAACCTGAACTTGTCGGGTGCGGTGTCTGATTTCGTCACCTCCGTCCCCAACTACGGTTCGTCGCAGCCGACGTGCTACGAATTCATAGGACCTGGAGCCGGCGCGGGTCAATGCATGAAGAACAAATCGAAATCAGCACAGAATCGTTCCAGTAAGCCGGTTACCGTGTATTTCAACAGCAATTACGGTGGCGATTCCGAAGTGTTCGCGCCAGGCGCAGCGCGTAACTTGAAGTCGTCACTCAGAAACAACGTGGCCAGCCACCGATTCGGCTGACAAGCTTCCCCGGAGTCTCGCCGCAGCGGGCAGGGCGCGAGCTGCCCACGCAAGATCGAAAGCGCGACGGCGTCGAGCGCTAGCGGCCGGTCGACGTCGGCCGAGGTGCCGTGATCGACGCCGTCGTCGGTGGTGCCGTGGTGTTTGCGGGTGGAAGCCGATGAGGAAAGCCCTGATATCGGCTTCGTCCTTGAGGACCAGGCTCGTGCCGGAGAAGAACTGCAAGAACAGTCCGGAAACAGGGGAAAGTTCGGGGTCCGTGAGTCACGCCACCACTGTTGGACGCGTTCGACGATCGCGGTGTGGCCGGAGACATGGGCTCGGCGTGATTCGAGCCTGCTTCACATAGTGGCTTTCAGTACGTCGATCTCGCAGCCCGGCGCGGCCGGATCGAAGCCGTGCTCGGCCAGCCAGCGGATCCCCAGCAGGCTCCGCAACGACCACCACGCGCGGATCACGTCGCGGTCGACATCGGTGCCGTAGCCGGCGACGACGTCACCGAGGTGTTCCCCGTGGCCGAGCGTCAAGGTGGCGAGATCGAACAGGGCATCACCCCGTGCCGCCTCGGTCCAGTCGATCACGCCGGTGATCTCGTCACCGTCGACGAACACGTGGCTGACCTGCAGGTCGCCGTGCGTGAACACCGGTGTCCACGGTCGGAGCGCGGCCTCGGCGACCTGGCGGTTCCGCGTGACCAGCTCGGCGGGGAGGACGCCGTTTTCAAGGAGCCACTCACATTCGGCGTCGAGTCGCGATGCGAACTCGCCGGGGCTTCGGCCGGGCCGGGGTGGTAGCGGCGCGTCGTGCAGCATCCGCACGGCGGCACCCGCCGCGACCCAGGCCGACGGCGACGCTGTCGACGGTTCGCCGAGGCGGCCGAGCGCCTTGCCCGGAAGGGCGGCGAGCGCGAGCACGGGCGGCTTGCGCCACAGGACCTTCGGAGTCGGGATCGGGGCCAGGGTCATCGCCTCGACCTCGATGTCGGTACGCGCCTGATGGGCGTCGATCTTCAGGAACACGTCGCCGACGCGCAAGGTCGCGCATTCATGATGGGCGACGACGACTTCGACATCCATACCTGCCATTGTCGCGAAAAAGGCCACCGACGTCGCCGGAATTTTCGGTTGAGGGTGAATCCTGGCGGCTTGTGATGTCACCACCAGGTCTGATCAACGGTTTTCTCCCCCATCCGGTGGCGGACGCCGGTGTCCTGTCCGGGCGAAGGCGGAGGATGCCGCCGTGCCGACGTTTGATCATCTCCTGGGCGGGGCGCGCATGCGCTGGCCGAGCGGTGCGAGGTCGCCTACGCCGACCTGAACGGGATGCCTACCTGGTGTTCGGGGCCGACCTCGGGTGGACGCGTGACTAGGTCACTCCGTTTCGGCCTCCGGTCGGCGGTGCACCAGGCGTTTAAGCCCGCGTAGCGTCTTGGCCATGTCCAAGGGACAGAAGCCCGCTCTACGCTTCTGGGGACTGGTGGGCCGCGTGGCCGGGTCCCTGTTCGGAGCTGGCCTGACAGTCTTGGCCGTGCTGATCATGACAGGCGACACCGCCGTTATAAACGGCGCGGGCGAGCCCACCACCGATATCTTCACCCGCATACTGCTCGGGCTGGTCTACGGCGTCTTGGGGCTGACGACCGTGGGTGCCGCGATCACCGGCTTCCCCGAAGGGCCGCACAGCAGCAGCGGGCCCCCTGGCGACGACAGTGGCGTCGACGGCGACGCCGACGTCGACTGAAAGGCCCGCGGCACAGTCGGCAACTTCTACGGCTGTGACCTTCACGACGTACGCGAGCACGACCTTCCGCCTAGCGACCATGCCGCCTGACCGAGGTCGCAGCCGTCGGGCCTCGGTGTACCGGGTTCCTGCCGCTGGAAGTCCTCGACGAGCGAGCGCGTCGCTCTCCGGCTGCCTGCGAATGCATTTCGCGGCAGGCGTGGTCGCGCCCGACCATCCGGAGGTGTGTCATTGCTCCTGACTGGGTAACCGCTGCACGACTGTGCACCAAACCAAAGGACGTCAAATGAGTGACAGCACGCAGCCGAGCGATACTCCGAGCCCGGAGAAACCTCGCGAGGACTGGGCGACCGGCGACGAGCCGATGACCGGGCCCCAGCGCTCCTACCTGGGCACTCTCGCCCAGGAGGCGGGCGAGACGGTCCCGGAGACCTTGACCAAAGCAGAAGCGTCAGAGCTGATCGACCGGCTCCAGAACCAGACCGGGCGTGGGCAATAACGCGCCTTCCGCATCGGCACGCGGATCCTGCCCGGCACAGCCGACATCATGTCCCTGCCGGTGACCACGGCCACACCTTTGCCGCCGCAGCCGACACAGAACGGACCGGTGCGTGCCATGGATGACCAGACCGAATCACTCGATCACCCAGACGGCGGCGCAGCTCGCCTGGTTGCTACGTTCGACGGCGGCGGAGCGGGATGTGAGGATGCGCGGATGGATGTCAGGCGAAGGAACAACGTCGTCGTCACGGGGCCCCCGGACGGGCAGGTGGTGATGCTGGCGCACGGGTTCGGATGTGACCAGAACATGTGGCGTCTGGTGGCGCCGGTGCTGGCCGAGCGCCATCGCGTGGTGTTGTTCGACTACGTCGGTTCGGGGCGATCGGAATGGTCGGCCTGGGATGAACGGCGGTATTCGTCTCTGGACGGTTACGCACGCGATGTGCTGGATATCTGCGAGGAACTCGACCTGCGCGAGGTCACGTTCGTCGGGCACTCGGTGAGCGCGATGGCGGGCGTGCTCGCGGCGAAGGCGGCGCGCGAACGGTTCGAGTCGCTGGTTCTGCTCGTACCGTCGCCCCGCTACATCGACGATGGGGACTATCGCGGTGGGTTCAGCGCCGAGGACATCGAGGAACTCTTGGAGTCGCTGGAATCCAACTACCTCGGCTGGGCGTCGGCCATGGCGCCGGTGATCATGGGCAACCCCGACCGGCCGGAACTGGGCGAGGAGCTGACCGCCAGCTTCTGCGCCACGGATCCGGCGATCGCCCGGGTGTTCGCACGCACGACCTTTCTCTCCGACTCGCGCGCCGATCTGGCCGGAGTGGACATCCCGACGCTGATCCTGGACTGCACCCAAGACGTGATCTCCCCGCCGGAGGTCGGTGCCTTCGTGCAGGCGTCGATCCCGGGCAGCCGGCTGCGCACCCTCGACGCGGTCGGACACTGCCCGCAGCTGAGCGCACCGGAAGCGACGGCCGGCGCCATCCTGGAATTCCTGGAATACCGGAATTGATGTCCCCCCGCGGGCATTGCCCGCCACAGCAGCCCGACGACGCGGGAACGGACGTATCCTTCTCGGCCTTGTTGGAGGACAGCGCCGAGGAGCTCTACGAGAACGCTCCCTGCGGTTATCTGTCCACCCTCATGGACGGCAAGATCGCGAAGATCAATGGCACGCTGCTGGAGTGGCTGGGCTACCGGCGCGACGAGGTTGTCGGCCGCATGCGGTTCTCCGACCTGCTCAGCGTCGGCGGGAAGCTTTACCACGAAACGCATTTCGCGCCGTTGCTGCACCTCCACGGCGAAGCGAAGGGCATCGCGCTGGAATTGCGCACCGCAACCCGCGACCAGTTGCCGGTGCTGGTGACCTCGGTGGTGAAACGCGGCAGTGGAGGCGAGCCACTGCTGATCCGCACCACGATCTTCGACGCGCGCGAACGCCGCTCCTACGAACAGGAACTCCTGCGCGGACGCCGCATCGCCGAAGAAGCGCGCAAGCACGCGGACGCCGACCGGGCACGATTGCAGCAGGCGCTGGCGGTCCTGCAGAAGAGCTTGCTGCCCGCGGCCCTGCCGCAGGTACCGAACCTCCGGTCCGCCGCCCACTATCACACGGCCTCTCCCGACCAGTTGGGCGGCGATTTCTACGACCTGTTCCCGCTCGCGGGCGACCGGTGGGCGTTCTTTCTCGGCGACGTCTGTGGCAAAGGCCCCGAGGCGGCGTCGGTGACCTCGCTCACCCGTTACACCCTGCGCACCGCCGCAATGCACAATCCCGACCCGATCGCCACGCTGACCACATTGAACGCCGTGCTGTACCAGCGATACACCGGCGGTGACCCCCGTTTCTGCACAACGATCTTCGGCACTCTGGAACCTCAAGGGGACTCCATGCGGGTGCGGCTCGCCGCGGGTGGGCACCCGCCGGCGCTCATCACCCGCGCGGACGGTGGGGCCGACTATCTCCCCACCCCGGGCGGAATGCTGATCGGATGCCTGCCCAACCCTGTCTTCACTGCGGCCGAGACGGTGTTACGCCCGGGAGACACGATGCTGCTCTACACCGACGGGCTCACCGAAGCTCGCATCGGCCACGACCGTGCCCTCTACGGCGAGGAAGCCCTCTGCTCCCGCGCCGGTGCACTGGCGCCCGTATCACCGGAAGCGCTCATCGCCGACCTCACCGACCTGCTAGACAGTTTCGGTGACGGCCTCAGCGACGACGCGGCTCTGCTCGCCCTCGGCGTCACACCCATCCAGGATGACGAATTGCCTCATCAGGGCACGTGACGTTGCCGCCCATGTCGGCGGAGGAAGCTGCCGTCGACGACGCGGCGGTCGTCGGCGGGTTCAGGCTGCGGCCACTTAAGGGGCTCCGTAGGAGTCGATGAACGCCGGACCACCGAGAAAGAGGCCGCCGCGGATCACGGTCCGGTTCGACGCGGATCACCCTGACATCATGCCGCCCTGATCGCCACCGTCACCCTCTTTCCCCGTGCCTTCGTCCGGGTATGGTCGCTGATCACGGAACGTCGGCTCCGTGTGCTCCTCCGCAAAGTCCTCGTCCGCCGCCATACTCTCGGCGGTCACCGGGTCGATCTCAGGTGTGCTCATCACTGTTCCTCCTGACTACGCCCTGTTCACGTGCGAACTGGGTTCCCTTCCGGACATGGTTGAACCATGCATCCGCGGACGCCGGTCACGTCGAACCGTGGATGGGCCCACCTCGTCGGCCCTGCCGCACACGGCCTGCTGTGGGACCGGTCACGAGCGAGTGGCCGACACCGCGGCCGACGCCAACGAGATGTAGCCGAGCTTGGTCAGTAATGTGGCGTCGAGATCCTGCCCAGATTTTACGCTGTCGTAGTTGTTCGGTTTGGCCTCAAACCCGCCCATGACGTCCGCACCGGCGTTGTGCAGCGTCCACTTGGCGTTCCCGCACCGCGAAATGCAGCGGCGTATAGGTGGTGCGTTCTTCGGCGGAAGCCACGCACAGCAGATCACCAGAGATGACTGAACGCACCTGTATCGCGTGCGGGCCGGCTCTCGATGAAGTCATCGTGTGCGAGACCTCTGATCCTGGCCGCCAACGTAGCACCGTCGGCAGGCATGAGCGTGACCGATCCGTAGCTCGGTACGACGATGTACCGACCATCAAAACTGTCCACGAAGGACAGTGGGCGGCTGACTGTCAGTTCTTTCCCGGCAGCTCCCGATCGCGCCGCACTCGCCTGTCCGATCGCCGTCGCCCTCGACAGGACACGCAGGAACCACTCCGCGCTGTCAGCGTCCACCCCGTGCTCGATCAAAGATAGCTTTCCCTGGCTGAGCAGCCCCGATCGCCGCCACTGCCGACCCGACCGGATCAGAGCGAGTTCGCCAACGCGGAGGGGCCGCCCGCAACCCGGCTGGGCGTCCGGCAGTACCTCGAGCATGCCTTCCGCCATTCTCGTCGCGTTCATCCATCCCAGTTCCACAGACTCGTCCCGCATTATCACGCGCAGCGCCCGGCCGGTGGGCTGAGGAAAACAGCCGATCGCCACCCGTGCGGCGGAGTCGCCGTAGCGCAAGGACAGCGCAAGGTCGCGGGCGTCCATCGCCTGCAACGCCTGCCGCAGGTCGTCGTCGAGGTTGTCCGCGTCTCCGAGACCGTGGGATGCCAGCCATCGGTGTGCGCGAACACGACACTCCTGTCGCTCCGCTTCATCGCGGCCGTGGCGGCGCACCACAAGAGACGACGGCATAGGTCCGAGGCCGAGCCGTTCCCACACCACTTCGTAAACCAGCGCAGGAAGGGTGGGCAGTGTCATCGTCACAGAACTGCGGATCATCTCGACACCACCGCCTGCCTGTTCGCCGGAGCGGGCCCGAGCCCGGTTCGTAGTAAGTTTTCCGGCCACGGTCGCCGGCCATGGTTCGAGTCGGTCAGAATTTCAGCCTCCCGAAATCGAAACGCCACCAAGACCCGTCGTCCGGTTCGGCCGACACCTTGACCGTATACGTTGTGATCGCGTCGGCGGCGGAATCCGTCGGGTCACTCCCACGGTTCGCCCGCCGTTGCGCGAGGCACCCCACGTCGGGGAGGATGCGGTGAAGTCGCACGTGTCCAGCATCCTGCGCAGCTCGACCTGGGGACCACATCCCTGGGTTCGCCGCTCCAAGGCCCTGGCGAGCCCTAGTGAGGCAACGCGGTGCTGGTCAAAGCCGTCGAGATGCTCGAGTGGAGTAAACCGCTGGTGCTCGCGGTGAACGAGGCGTGTTCATACGAGGTCAGCCGGCTACGACCGGCCTTGGGCCCAACGCGGACACTGTTCGTCGCGGCACGCGACCTCGACGGCTCGGTAACGCTCCGACCGCGCTCGCGCACTGCCAAGATTTGATGAACCCCGTTCACCCAATTCGGTTACCACGAGCGCAATCCGCCGAGGCCGCCGGGCGAATACCGTCACGGCGACGAAGACCCGGCCCCGGAAGGCATGGCCTGGCAGACGGTCGCTCCCCCGGAGCGGCGATCGGTGGGGTGATCGTCGCCAAGCGGGCACGTTCGACCGGCTGCCGACAAAAGGTGAGGCCGCGAAGCTACTCCGGTTTGATGAAGTCGCCCCGCGTCCAGCGGCGTTGGGCGGCTTCCCAGTCGACGTCCTTGAACCAGGAAAGACGCTCGAGGGCTTTGTCCCACGAGTAGGTTCTGGCCGAGCGCAGGGTTTCCGCGAACCGGCTGCTGGAGATCTCCAGGAAGTACCGGTCGCGGAAGCCGGTCTTACCCTCGCGTTCCCACGCGGCGGGGACGAGGGCGACCGTCACCCGGTCGGCTAGGGGATGGCGCATGGCCACGATGGCTTCGGTGCCGTCCTCCGGGCATCGGAGAACCTCGGGCGGCGGCTCGGAAAGCCCTTCGCCGACCAGCCGCCACCACACATGACTGTCCTCGCACTGCATCATCCACCACACGGCTGCCTACCTTATCTACCGATATAAGAGGTTCGAGGCAGGTCGGGATAGAAGAAGTGGAGCTTGTGGTTGGTCCCGTTCCCCCAGACGTTGACGTGCGGTCCGACCTTCCCGTCGGTACCCCCGAAGTCGTGCCCCATCCGGTCGTCGCGCCAGCCGATCTTGCCGTCGTGGCTCTGGCGTCCGATGACCCCGTTCGGGCTCATCCACTTGTCCCCGCGGAAGTCGCTCATGCGGATCGCCTGCGTGCCGTGGCCCATGTCCCCGATGTACTCCGCGGCCGCCTGGCGCGCGGCCTTCCGGCTGGGGAACATGTAGCCACCCGCGCCGGACCCGGAGGTGTGCGGCCGGCCGCCGTACTTCCCGACGGCGTTGTTGAGCCGTCCCTCCGGGCAGGGGGCGAGGCCGAACGGGTCGACGAGCGCCTGCGGGTTCGGGACGTAGTTGTGCGGCTGGAAGCCTCCGCCCAGTCCCAGCGGGTCGGCGCTGCCGTAGCGCCCGGTCGAAGGGTCGTAGTGGCGGAAGAAGTTGTAGTCGAATCCGGTTTCCCGGTCGTGGTACTGGCCGGCGAACCGCAGCGGGATGGACACACCGGTGCTGCTCTGCTCGATCGTCTCACCCCACAGCGTGGCCCGCCGGTGCCACGCGATTCCGCCCTGTTCGCCGACGAGTTCGGCGGGGGTGCCGGCCAAGTCGGTCACGATCCCGTAGAACTGTTCGTCCACCCACTGCTGGGGCGCGTCGCGCAGGAACGAGCGCTCGTGCTGCAGCAGCGGCCGGAACGAGTCCGGCTCGTACTCCCACGCGGTCACCCGGGTCTGGGCCGCCGGGCCGCTGTGCGCCTGTTCGGTCACCACGGCGCCGTCCCAGGCGAAGTCGACCTGCTCGGCGACCGAACCGTCCGGGTTCAGCCGCAGTTTGGCCACGCGCCTGCCCATCGGGTCGTACCGGTACCGCCACTGGGTGCCGTCCGGGGTGCGTACCCCGATCAGCCGGTCTTCGGAATCCCAGGAGTACTGCCAGGTGTCGGGTTTGCGCGACAGGCGTTTCCGCTGGCGCAGCACGAGCCGCCCCTGACCGTCGTAGCCGTAGCGGACGCCGCCCGCCCGGAGCAGGAGGGTGCCGCGGTACTCCCGTTCGCCGATCTCCTCCGCGGGTGCCGCGCCCGGGGCTTGCGGCCAGACCGCGTCGGTCGTGTTGCCCGCCGCGTCGTAGAGGTAGCGCTCGGTCCAGTTCGGTCCGCTCACCTGGGTGACCCTGTCGGCCCGGTCATGGGTGAACGTACGGGGCCCGGTGAGCCGGTCGTGCATGGCGATCGCCTGCTCACCGGCGGCGTACTGGTAGGACCGCTGTTGCAGCACGTTCCCGCCGGTTCCGGTGAGCACCTGGCTGCTCAGCCGATGCTGGTTGTCCCAGCCTTGGGACAGAAAGAGCTGATCGCCGAAGCTGCGCTGGATCTCCTGACCGGCGACGTCGTGGACGAACCGCACCAGCCGGCCCGCGGATCGCAGGGACATCGGATGGCCGGCGGCGTCGAATTCCCACGCCGACGCCACGCCCGACGGGGTCTGCCGCCGCACCCGGCGTCCCACCGCGTCGTAGACCGAGTGCACGGCCCGGCCGTTGATGCTCTCGGAGACGACCTGGCCGAGCACGTCTCGCTGGATCACGACTTGGGTTTCGGCGTCGCGTGCCTCGACAAGCCTGCCCATCGGGTCGTAGCGGAAGGTCGCGCTCGTGGTGGCGTTGCCACGTTCGATGATGTTGCCCAACGGGTCGTAGGCGAGCCGGGTGACTTCCCCGGCGCCGTTGATGCGTTCGACGAGCTGACCGGCCGCGTCGTGCCGGTACCGGATCGTGCGGTTGTTGAAATCTGTTTCGGCGACGGTGTTCCCGGCCGGGTCGTACTCGTAGCGCCAGACCAGCCCCTGCTCGTTCGTGACGCTCACCAGCTGCCGCTCGGTGTCGTAACCGAAGCTCAGCCGGCTGCCGTCCGGACCGGTCTGCACGGATGGCAGGTCGAAGTACGTCACCTCGATCTGGGTCGTCCGCGCCTGCCTGTCGGTGTACTCGCGCAGGTTTCCCTCACCGTCGTAGGTCCAGCGTTCGCTGGTCCCGTCCACCCACTCTCGCCAGGCCGGTTTGCCGTCCGTGGTCCAGCCGAGCCGGGTCCGCTCGCCCAGCGGATCGGTGATGGAGGTGACCCGGCCGAACTGGTCGCGCTCGTAGCGGACGGTCGCGCCGAGCGGGTCGGTCAGGGAGACCGGGAGCCCGGCCCCGTCGGTGCTCATCCTCCAGCTGTGGCCCAGCGCGTCGGTGACGTTGCCGAGCCTGCCCCGCTCGTCGTGGTCGAAGGTCGTGACCGCCCCGGCGGCGTCGGTGAGCCGGGCGAGGTTGCCGTGCTCGTCGTACTCGCGGCGGACCACCGCGCCGTCCGGCTGGACGATGGTGACCGGCAGCCCCAGCTCGCCGTACTCGAACCTGGTCTGCGACCCGTCGGGCCGGGTGACGGTGACGGGGTTGCCCGCGTCGTCGTAGTCGAAGCGGCTGATGCGGCCCAGCGGGTCCGTCCGGCGGAGCAAGCGGTCGAAGCGGTCCCATTCGGACACGATCGTGGCGCCGAGCGGATCGACTTCCCGGACCACCTGGTCGGCTTCGTTCATCTGGAACACGCTGCGGTGGCCCAGCGAGTCGGTGAAATACGTGGTGCGGTTCTCGGTGTCGTACTCCAGGGTGCTGGACAGGAACCCGCCGGATCCTTCGGTGCGCACGCACCGGCCCGCGCCGTCGTAGACGTAGCGATACCACTTGTCGTTGCGGTCGGTCCAGCCGACGATCCGGCCCTCGACGTCGTAGTCGAAGCGAGTGGGCAGCCCCGAGGGGTTGATCACCTCCGTGAGCCGGCCCGCCGTGTAGCCGTAGCGCATGAGCTCGGTTTCACCGCCGTCGGCGGCGATCGCGTGCAGGGCCGTGACCAGGTTGCCCGCGGTTTCGATCCGGATCCGGTACCCCGCGCTGTGGGTGATCTCCTGAGGCACTCCCCGCTCGTCGTAGCCGAAGTCGATCCGGTTGCCTTTCCGGTCGGCGATCGACGACACGGGCAGCACCGCCGCGCCCGGCGCGAAGGACAGGGTCAGCGCCTGGGAACGGTCCTCGATCAGGTAACCGCCGTCTTCGCCACGGCACAGCAAGCGTGCCGGTCCCTGGTCGCTGGACACCGCGGAGCCGGGGGCCGGTACCGGATAGTGCTGAAGGGTCCCGTCCGCGGCGGCGAAAGTGACGCCGGAGTCGTCCACCTCCAGCCGCTGGTCCACTGTGGACACCCAGCTCGACCCGAACCAGCGGCCGGCCCGGTGGTTCGAGAAGTGCGTGCGCTCGAAGACCAGCGGGAGAACGCCGAGGAACTCGGCATCGGTCTGGTCGAGCACCATCTGCCCGGTCGACACGTCGATCGGGTCCGTCACACACCGCGTGTTGTCCGGCGAACGCGGGTTCGGCTTCTCGCCGCGCAGTCCGCCACCACCGCGTGAGCCCGACGGACCGGTACCACCGCCGGAACCGCCGCTTCCGTGGGATCCCCCGCCACCGGCTGGGGAGTCATGACCGCCGGACGACTGCCCGCCGCCCGAGCCCTGCCCGTCCTTCCCGCCGCCATGATTTCCACCGCCGGAGGCACTGCTCGACGAGGTGCCGTCTCCACCGCCGTTCCTCGGCGGCGGGGAGCCGTGGTCACCGGAGGGGGTGACGCCGTCGTCACCGTTCTTGCCGCCTTTGCCGCCGGGCGGGCCCTTCGTGTCGATGCCCTTGGGCTTGTCCGGCGGCTTGGACTTGCCGCCCTTGAGCCCCTTGAGCGCCTTGGTGGCGTCCTCGAACAGCGTCCCGGCCTTCTTCAGCAGCGGCATCAGGGCCTTGAGGGCTTTGACCAGCTTGGTGGTGACCTGGGCGATCCTCGACGCGGTCTTGGCCACCGCGGACACGACCTGCGGCACGACCCAGGCCAACCCGATACCGAGGGTGAACACGACCTGCAACGCCCAGGAGATCAGGTGGCCGATCAGGTCGGCGATGGTGTCGCGCACCAGCGATCGCACGGCCGCGACGATTTCACCGGCGGTCTTGACTCCGCTGGCGGCGCCTTCGGAGCCCTTCTGGGCGCTGGCGATCAAGGCCGAGGTGTCGTCGGCCCGTTTACGGTAGGCGTCGGCGGCGTCGCCCTTCCACTCCTGCAGATCCTTCTTGACCAGATCCGTCAGCTCCGCCGCGACGCTCTCCAGCTCTTTGGCGACGTTGATCCACGTCTCGGCCTGGGCCTTGACCTCGTCGGCGTTTCCGGTGAGCGCGTCGAGGGCTTCCTTGAGCGGGCCGACGTGCTCCATCAGCCAGCCGACACCGGCGGCGAAGACCGCGCCGAACGGATCCATCACCGCGGTCAGCACGTCCAGAGCGGTGCCGACGGCGCCGATCGCGACCGCCGCCCAGTTCTTGCTCTCGATCGCTTCCTTGAGCCCCGTCGCATCCTCCAGCAACGGAACCCCGGCCACCGCCGATGTCTCCTTCACCGGTGCGACCAACGGATTAGCCATGCAGCGAACAACCCCTCGTGAATCCGACTCGACCTGGACGCGTCCGCCGACGCTAGTGATCTTCGGGCAGGGACACCACGAACACGCGGACCTCTGCCCGAACGACTACCCGGGATTGCCTGAAAACCCTTGCCAGCAAGATTTCCGGCATCGATCATTCGATGTCCCCCGCCGGTGCCGCGGTGACGCTCGAACGAACAGGCGGCTCAGTCGCCCGCCTCGAGCCCTGACCTGCAACGCAGAAAGCATCCGGCAGCGGAGGCAGACTTCAGTCGACCGCGAGGATTTCGGCCAGCCGAAGGGTGTCTTCGAGGTAACGCTCATAAGGGAAGCCGGCCGCGATGAGCCCCTCGCGGAGCTCGTCGGAGAGCGGTTTTCCCGCGGCATGAAAGGCTTTCCGGCCGGGATCGGTGAGCCGGACCAGCCGACGCCGCGCGTGTTCCGGGTCGACGGCGATCCGCACCAGACCGTCCGCTTCGAGTGGCCGCAAGGCCCGGCTGACCGCCGGATCAGAGATCGACAACGCCTGGGCGAGCCGATGCTGCGTCGTCGGCTCGATGTCCTCGAGTGTGCCCAAAAGCCGTATCTGACTGTAGGTCAAACCGTCGGGGCCATCGGCGCGCCGCCGAGTCGCTTCGCCCATCAGCATGACCACGCGGTGCAGCAGGTCTGCGAGTCCGTCATCCACGACCTCACCATACCAGAGTGTTGACTTGTTAATATTAACTAGGTAAGACTGAGGTCATGGACAACTTCTCTTACCTCGCCCAATCCGCGTTCCCGCTGATCTGGATCGTCGTGCCCGCCGTCGGAGCCTTCTTCCGGGCCCGCCACGCGACGTCACCTCAGGAACGGCTGGAGATCTGGCAGCGCTGGTGGGCCATCGGTGCCTTCGGCTGCGGCAGCCTGTGGATGACGGTCGCGTTCCTCGCCTTCCCGGACGTCATGGCCACGGCGATCGGCTTCGACCGGACGCCGTTCATGTTCGAGATCGCCTTCGCCAACCTCGGCATGGCCGTCTTGGGCTTCCGGGCCGCCTCGGCGTCCGCGCGCGAACGCATCACCATCGGCCTCGCCGGCGGAATGTTCCTCTGGGGAGCCGTGATCGGCCACGTCTACCAATGGTTCGCGGGCGGTGACCACGCCCCCGGCAACACCGGCGGAGTCCTCGTCACCGACATCCTGATCCCGGCGGTCATGATCATCCTGGCCGTGCGAGCACGGCGGCTCGCACCCGCCCCACGACCGGCCGCGGAAATCGCCGCCTGAGAACGCGGAGCTGTTCCTCACCATGACGGCCCAGACGGACCACACGATCGAGAAGGCCGCCGCCGAGCGGCTCACCATCTTCGCCGACGCGGTGATCGCGATCGCGCTCACCTTGCTGGCGCTGGATCTCCCGATCCCCCACGGCGACACCACCGACGCCATGTTGAGCTCGATCTCGGCCCACGGCAAGGAATACGTCGCCTTCGCGCTCAGCTTCGCGGTGATCGCCGCCCACTGGCGCGCCCACCACGAGATCTTCCCCTATGTCCGCTCACTGAGCAGCCGCCTGATCAGCCTCACCCTGGGCTGGCTGTTCATGCAGGTCCTGATGCCGTTCGCGACTCGGGTGATCACCGCCGAGGGAGCGTTTCCGCTCCGGTTCAGCCTGTACGCGATGGTGCAGGTTCTGGCCTCCGCGTCGTTCGCGCTGATCATCCGGGAGATCCGGCGCGAACACCTGTATCGGACCGACGGCCCGCCCTGGGTGTTCGCCCAAAGCCTGCTGCGCAGCGTCTGTTTGGCCGCGGTGTTCGGGATCTCGATTCCGGTCTCGTTCCTGACCGGGGACACCGGCGCGTACCTGTGCTGGCTCCTCGCGCCGATCGCACTCGCCATCGCCCGCCGCGTGCAGGACCGCAAGCCGTCCGACAACTGATCGGAATCACCTCCGCAGAGCTGTCAGACACCGCGTTCGCATCGACTTGGACGCCGCTGATTCCGTGCGGAGCGACGGAAATCCGAGCAAGATCGTTGAGGTCCACTACCGGCGTTGAGCTCAGGCCTCGTCGCTGCACCTCGCACGCTGGGGCTTCTCCGGGTAACGGGAGGACCCTCGAGCCGCCATGGGGATTCCGGGGGCCGGATCGAGCGGATCATCGGCTCGGCGCGGGCCACCTTCGAACAACGGTTCTGCGAGTTGACTGTGTCCCGCCTGGGTCCGGAGTGCGTGAGCGGACTCAAGCCTTACCTCGAGCTGGCAGCCGGGAACTGGGTTTGCTGCGCCCCGACTGCGGATGCCCAGGTCAACTTACGATCACTCGAAAGGCCTTCCCAACGTGGGCCGGACGCTCTCGCCGATCGTTCAGCGCTGACTCAGACGGACTGAAAAGGTTGAACTATCAGCTGAGTGCTTGAATCTCGGTCGCCAGCCTCTCCTGGCCGGCCGCCCACGACGCCAACAGGGCCAGACCGTCCGCGGTCGCCGTGCCGGCGGGCGCGGTGTAGACGTTCAGGAGCAGGCCGGGTTCGGCAGGCAGCTCCATCGACTCGACGTCCAGGTCGAGCCGGCCCACTACCGGATGGTGCACACGCTTGCGTCCGGACCGGTGGAGCCGAACGCCCTGAGATGCCCACCGCCGCCGAAAAAGTTCACTGCGCGTCGACAACTCACCGACCAGGGCGATCAGCTCCTCGTCGTGCGGATTGCGGCCGGCTTCCATGCGTAGCTTCGCGGCCACATCGCGGACGATTCGGTCATAGTCGACGAAGAACGTTTTTGCCGCCTCGGGATCCAGATACACGAACCGCGCGGTGTTCGCCGGCCGTCGCGTGTCGGCCAGCACCGGTGAATACAGCGCCCGGGCAAGGTGATTCATCGCCAGCACGTCATATCGGCTGGTGCAAATCCACGCCGGCGCATCGGTGATGGCGTCGAGCACCTGCTGTAGCGCCGGACGCACCGTCACGGCGGGTCGCCGGCGGCGTGGACCGCTGGGCGCCCTGGACTGCCGCGCGAGGTGGAATAGGTGATCGCGCTCGGCCTCGTCAAGCTGCAAGGCAGCGGCCAACGCGTCGAGCACCCCATCGGAGGCACCGGCGAGGCTGCCGCGCTCCATACGCACGTAGTAGTCGACCGATACCCCTGCCAGGAGAGCTACCTCTTCGCGACGCAGACCTTTGACCCGGCGGTTGCCACCGTAGGCGCGCAGTCCGGCCCGCTCGGGCGTGATCCGCGCGCGACGGGAGCTCAGGAATTCCTTGATCTCAGTGCGCGGATCGATCTTGGTCACCCCTTCACCATAGGCCCTGTCCGCAAGCGAAGGGAGGTCCTGCACGTACCCCCATCGAGACCCGACTTGGAGGTATTCACGAGGGCCCGCCGGCGAAGCCTCGCGCCGACGCCTAGGTACCCGACGCGGTCGTGGCGGTGCCGCCGTCGACCGGGACGATGGTGCCCGTCAGGTAAGATCCGGCCCGGCTAGCGAGGAACACGGCGATACCTGCCATGTCGTCGTCGCGGCCGAGCCGGCGCAGGGGTGCCTTCGCCGCGATTGTGTCGCCGATGGCATCGATCGTGGCCGCCATCATCTGCGACGGGAACACTCCTGGGGCTACCGCGTTCACCGTGACGTGCTGTGGGCCCAGTTCCCTCGCGAGCACCCTGGTGAGTTGATGGAGTGCCGCTTTGCTGCTGGCGTACGAGTAGTTGGGCGCCTCGGCGACGTGGATGGCGGCGATACTGCCGATGTTGATGATCCGCGCGGGATCATCGGCGGTGCCCGCTTCGCGCAGTGCGGGCAGCAGCGCCTGCACCAGCCAGAACG
Organism: Amycolatopsis sp. NPDC041971; assembly: GCF_055588925.1. Classification (NCBI taxonomy): domain Bacteria; kingdom Bacillati; phylum Actinomycetota; class Actinomycetes; order Pseudonocardiales; family Pseudonocardiaceae; genus Amycolatopsis; species Amycolatopsis sp. NPDC041971. The sequence goes on from NZ_JBVJCE010000021.1 coordinate 112,802, forward strand.
GCGATTTGAGGTTGAGGTCGATCACTGCGTCCCAGGCCTCGGCCGGGAACGTCTCCAGCGGCTCCCGCCACATCGCTCCCGCGTTGTTGACGAGGATGTCCAGGCGTTCCGAGTCGGCCTTGACCAGATCAGCGAGGCGCTGACACTCGTCGTACCTGGACAGGTCGGCGGGGATCGCTTGAACGTCGCCGAATTCGGACAGTAGACGCTGCGCCTCCGCGCACGCGTCCGCCTTGCGTGAGCTGACGACGACGCGGGCGCCCGCCTGCAGAAGGCCGCGCGCGATCATCATCCCGATGCCCCTGGTGCCGCCAGTGACGAGTGCGTACTTACCACTCAGATCGAAAAGGTCCGAGTGCGTGGTGAACTGGTTGTCCGCCATTGGTCTTCGTCCGTTCTATCGTGGAAGCATGTGCTGACACGGTCACGCGTCCAGCGCAGCCGAATTGAGCTGATGGGGGTAAAGCGGCCGTGCGTGTCCATGAAGTGTTGTCGGCGCTCTCGTTCAGGGCTCCTGGGACGGATTCTCAGGCGGCCGCAGTGCGCCCCTCCCATGGATCCCGTTACTTCTCCTTCGTGTAACTGGAAGCCGACTCAAACAGGTTGACAGGCGTCCTGGACGTCTGGGAGCCCCTGGCGATACAGGTACTGTGAGAGCCTCCCTTGTCTGGTGGCGCGCCGCCACAATCCCTCCTGCACAGTCGTTTTCTTGATTGCTTTGATCTGCGTCGCGACCCGGCATCGTCGTCGTGAATCGACCTGTCAGCCACCCGCCTCCCGCCGATCCGTTGCACGGCAAGGTAATTTCCTTTGAGAGTTCGGTTGCGGGCCGGCCTGTCCAGTGAGGCCGGCACCGGATGCAGGCTTAACCGAAATGATCTTGAAGCTAGCGATTGCCGTGCTCGCGCTGCGTCCTGGACGATCGGAACGGAGATCTTGCGGTCTCGGGCCCGCATTGCGGTTTTCGCGGCGATGCAGATCGTGTCGCGAGCAACGCCCTCGGAGGCCCGAACGAGTTCGTCGAAGGCGGGTCCGGACGAAACCCCGGAGCGGCCTGGCAGGGTCAGGTACCGGCGCTCAACGCGGGCTGCTCCGGCTCCGGTAGGCAGCGACGCTGGCCCGATGTGCGCAGGTTCGGGTGCAGTACTGCTTCGAGCCGTTGCGCGAGAGGTCCACGAAAGTGGCCCGGCAGGTCAGCCCGGCACATACGCCGAGACGAGCGGGACCGAGTGTGGCGATCACGGAGGCCAGTGCGCTGAGCGCAGTCGCGGCAAGGTGCGCCGAGGGGCGGTCGATGTCGGAGGTCACCTCGGTCCACCAGCGATCGTCCTCGTGGCGCAGTACCGGGGTGGCGCGGCTGCGGCGCAGACCGTCGTTGAGCAGAGCCGCAGCTTCGACCGCCTCCGCGTTCGCCCGTTCTAGCACCTCACGCACCGTCTCGCGCAACGCGCGGACTTCCGCCAGGTCGGCGCGGGTGAGCTGCGGCGGATCGGCCCCTTGGTTCGCGGCCGAACTCGGAGGCTCAGCCGCGGGATGGTCGTCAAGGAAGTCCCGGAGCTGCTCCACGGTCTCGAGCGTGTCCTCTCCCTTGATCGGCCTCAAGGTGTTGGCCAGGTCGACGGCCGTCTGGACCGCCGAAGTCGTGTAACACGCATCAAGCATTTGACGTGTCTCCTCATCGTTCCATAATGTGACACCCATAGTAGCTTTCACATGTCACAAGACGTACCCGGAAGGAGGCGACGATGCCGCAGACGGTCCCCGCCGTAGGAGCCCCCAGCGGGGGATCGAACCGCGCCCCGGACGGGCGTCGGCTGGGGCTGACTTTGGGGATGCTGGTGCTGCCGATGTACGTGGCACTGGGCGCGCCGTCGGTGGCCCTGCCTGCCATCGGCCGCGCACTCGCGGTGCCATTCGGGGCCACCGCATGGATTCTCGCCGCGTGGTCGCTGACCTCGGCGCTCGCGATGCCGGTCGCGGGACGGCTGCTGGTCCGCTGGAACCCTTTCCAGGTCCTCGTCGCCGGAGTCGTGGCGCTCGCCGCGGGCTCCGCGCTCGCCGCTGCCGGACCGACACTGTCCGTCGTGATCGTCGGCCGACTGATCGGCGGTGCCGGGGCGGGCGCGACCGTGATCGCCGTCTTCGCCGCGTCCACCGCCCTTCCCGGGCGGGAACGGATCCGCGCCCTGGGAATCATCGCGGCCGCCAGCGCGACGGCGTCGGGGTGCGGGACACTGTTGGGCGGGGCGGTGACCGTATGGCTCGGGTGGCGGGCCGTGCTCGCGATCCCGGTCCTCGCGCTGCCCCTCCTGCTGGCCGCATTGCCGAGTAGGCAAGCGCTGACGCGTAGCGGTAGCGGCGAGCGAAACGGCTCGACCGGGCGACTCGATGTCGTCGGCGCGGCCGTGCTGTCGGTACTCGCCGGCTCCTTGATCACGTTGCTGCAGGCACACTCGGTCGGCTTGTCCGCTCCGGTCACGCTCGTCGTGGCTGCCGCCGGAGCGCTCGCCGTCGTGGGACTGTGGTGGCGCGTGCGAAGCACCCCCGACGGGTTCGTGCCTCGGCGGGAGATCGCATCCCGCGGCTTCCTGGCGGCCGGGCTCATCGGCGGGACCGTCTTCGCCGGCTACTACGGGGTGCTGTTCCGCGCCCCGTCCCTGATCGAGCAGGCCACGGGCGGTGGCCCCTTGGAAGCCGGCGTGCTCTTGGTCCCGGCCGCCGCCTGCTCGGTGCTGGCCGGGCGGCTGGTCGGCACCTTGACCGACCGGTTCACCGGCTGGCAGGTGTCGGCCGGGCTCGCGGCACTCACCGTCGTCGGCGTGCTCGTGGTCGCGATCTTCACCGGGCCGATCCCGATCGTCGTCGGCACGGCGTTGACCGTGTGCGGGTTCGCCGGCACCCAAGCCGTACTGGTGAGCCTCGCGCCGGACCTGGTCGCCGCGGACGACCGCGACACCGCACAGGGCCTGTTCAACTTCATGAACGCCCTGGGTGGCGGGATCGGCCCGGCCGCTGTCGCGGGTCTGTCCGGCATCGTGCCGGCCCCGGTGGCCCTCGCCGTGCTCGCGGCACTCCCCCTGGCCGGACTCGTCCTCAGCCTGACCCGGCGCCCCGAACCCGACGTCACGCAGGGGAGCCCGCGATGACGGTCCACCTGCATCTGATCCGATAACGCCTTGACCAGTAAGGAGCCTTGCCATGTCCGCCGAGCCATTCGAGGTCAGCATCACCGAAGCCGAAATCGCGGACCTGCGTGCACGATTGCGACGGACACGGTGGCCCGAGCGCGAACCGGTGGACGACTGGTCACAGGGTTTACCGCTGGTGTATGCGCAGGAGCTTTGCCGCGGCTGGGCCGAGGACTACGACTTCGGGTTCGCCGAGCGGCTGAACGTGTTCCCGCAGTACCGCGACACGATCGACGGGCTGGGCATCCACTTCCTGCACGTCCGCTCGCCGGAGCCGGACGCGTTCCCGCTCGTGCTCACGCATGGGTGGCCGGGTTCGGTGCTCGAGTTCCTGGAGGTCCTCGGCCCGCTGACCGACCCGCGCGCGCACGGCGGTGACCCGGCGGACGCGTTCCACGTGGTCGCGCCGTCGTTGCCCGGGTACGGCTGGAGCGACAAGCCGTCGACGACCGGGTGGGGCACCACTCGCACCGCGCGCGCCTGGGACACGTTGATGGTCTCGCTGGGTTACGAACGGTACGGCGCGCAGGGCGGTGACTGGGGTTCGGCGGTGTCCGCGACGCTGGGCGAGGTGGCGCCCGAGCGGGTCGCCGGCGTGCACCTGAACCTGGGATCCGTGGCGGCGGGTACGTTCGACGACCCGACGCCCGCGGAGCTGGCGAATTTCGAGGCCGAGAAGGAGATGCAACGCACCGGCCGGGGGTACTCGGCGATCCAGGCGACCCGGCCGCAGACGCTCGGCTACGGCCTCACCGACTCCCCGGCGGGGCAGGCCGCCTGGATCGCCGAGAAGTTCTGGGCGTGGACGGACAACGACGGCCATCCCGAGGACGCGTTGTCGCGGCAGACGATCCTCGACGAGATCTCGGTCTATTGGTTCACCGCGTCGGCCACGTCGTCGGCGCGTTTGTACTGGGAGAGCTTCGCCCACTTCCGGGACAAGGTGACCGCGCCATCCGGGCTGTCGGTCTACCCGTGCGACATAACCCGCCCGTCGAGGCGGGAGGCCGAGCTGCGGTTCACCGACCTGCGCTGGTTCGAGGAGCTGCCGCATGGTGGCCACTTCGCCGCGCTGGAGCAGCCGGAGTCGCTGGTCAAGCAGGTGCGCGGGTTCTTCCGCCTGTTCCGCTGACCGTCCGTGCCATTCCCTGGGAAGCCCGCGCCCAGGGATGGTCCTGTCCATCACCCGGGTTACCGGCAGAGCACGTTGTGGGGCGGTGCAATGGTCGAACTGCTCGTTGCCCGCCCTGAAGTCGTCACGTTCCCGGGTGATCTTCGCCAACTTCTCCCCCAGCGCTTCGTTCTCCCGGATGAAGGCCCTCGGCGAACGCGGGCCGGGTGTTCTCGGCGTTGACCCCGGAGCGGGAGGCCACTCCCCAGGTCGTTGATGCTGTTTCTTCTACGGCACGCCTTCGAAAATCCGGCACGTGGGCTTCACACAGGAAAAGGAAAGATGGTGAACGCGCCGGACTTCGGCCAGGTCGCGCAAACCGTTATCCGGCGACGACTACGCGGGAGCTACCCGGCTCGCACGTTGATCAATAGTGTTGATTCCGGAGGAACAATGACAGTTCCGCAGCTGCCTCGCCGCAGTGCGCGTTTCTGTACGCCGTGCAGGCGAAAGGAAACTTGAACTGTCATCGGGAACAAGAAATAGTTCAGAAGGCGGTACGCCTGTCACTGCGCGGATCACCCTGTACGATATGGGGTTCGTAGAGTCCCGCTCTCGCAGTGCGGCGCCATGGCCGTGCGAGTCGTACTGCCATATCGATGTCGGTATCCGGCGTGCTGCGATCAAGTTCCGCGACGGCGAGACCGGGCAGTCCGTCGCGGTTAGCGCGTTCAATCCATCGCCCACCGGGTGCGATCAGGCCTGCTGGAGCCGTCGCGCTGAACTGGGCCGGGACCGAGTAGGCGACCCAGTAGTTGTAGACCGTCCCGTAGGCCTGGGCCACAACCGACCTCGGCAGATCATCGACCATCACCGACACCAGCACACAATCAACGTCGAGATTCTCGTACTCGGCGAACAGCTCGGGGAAGTTGACCTCGATACAGAGGACACAGCCGAACCGGAAGCCGTCGACCTCGAAGACCAGTGGCGCTACCCCCGGCGTGTACATGTAACTGATCTCGCTGTGCGACAGATACCGCTTGTCATAGCGGCCGACCAGCTCGCCCCGGTCGGAGACCACATACAGGCTGTTGTGCGGGCGATTCGCCCCGGACAACCGATGGATCGAGCCAAATACCGTCCAGATCCCGAGCACACCGGCGAGGTCCGCGACCGCCTCCGCTTCGTCCCGTATGACATCCCAAGCTGCGCGCGACCAATCCGCCTCACACAACCCCCTGTCGCCGTCCCCTGCTACGACATACTTGTCAGGGTAGGTGATCGCACCCTCCGGGAACTGCACCAACCGGGCCCCCGCGTCACTCGCCTCCCGCATCAAAGCCCGGATCTCCGATCCACTCTGACGAAGAAGGTCCCGATCCGACGGATCCTCTGGCACCATGCTCTGCGCGACGGCCAACCGCAGCGTCCGACTCATCCGACCATCTTGCCAACCCTGGTCGGTCAGCCGACCCCAACCCGCCTAACACTCCAGCTGTAGATCGCTCTTGAGCTGCTGGTTCCTACACCTTCCGTGGCTTACGCCGCTTGCCCCGGCTGTCTTGCGGCCGGTTCCCGTCGTGGGCCGGCATCGCCGCGTCGCCGGCCCGAAGTGCCGCGGCCAGCCGACCAGGTGCGCGGTGCGGGCCCAGGATGTCAACAGCCCACGTTCGGGCAGCCACTGGTGGATCGACTCCTCCAACGCCAGCGCGGACGGCCGCCGATCGGCGCCCTTGCGGCGGCGCAGCACCGGGCGCTCGTCCTCGAAGGACAGGCCAGTGTTGTGCGAGAACCCGGCGTCCACCACCGCGGCGACATCACCCAGCGCCGCCCGGTAGTGCGCCATGAGCTCCTTCGGGTCCGACGGGATCCCGGCCTGGCCACAGAATCGCTCGGCCAGAGGAACGCACTCATCCCATGACATCAGCTGCGCGTGCAGGTTGGCGTAAGAGTCGGCGCCGACCACGGCGATGTCCCCGGAGCGCAGCTCAGAGGCGAGTTAGGAGAACACGCACACCTCCAGGTGGCGGCGCACCAGCTTGCCCGGCCGGTCCTTCGCCGCCAGGATCTTGCGCCACGCCACGCCTCGGTGACGAAGTCGATGTCGATCGCCACCGCGTCCAGTACGCTGTGATCCGCGCTGGTGGCCTCCAGGTCGAGGATGTCGACCAGGGTGAACAGCGCCGAGCGGGCTTGACGATTATTCGCTGCCGATCTCCTTACGGAGCGACGTGGTGAACGCGCGCAGTGCCGCGATGGTCTTGTCCTTATGCTCCCGGTCACCTGTCTTCGCACGCCAGCATGACTGGGCGAAGGAGTCCGCGTGATCACGAGTCTCCTGAGCGCACAGCAGGTGGATGGCCGCGCGGCCTTTCTGCAATTGGGTCTGCCATTCACGCAGCTCGCTTGGTTCGAATGATTCGAGCCAGTCTTTGCTGCCGCTGCGGAGTTCGTAGATGTTGGTGCCTGCGCTCACCAACTCGGCGGCACCGGTCAGTTTCTGATCGCGCAGCCATCTCTGCTGCTCACCCCTGCTCTTGATCCAGGCCCCGAGCAGGGCACCCGAGAAACCGAGCAGCGCACCGATGACTCCAGCCAAGACAGCGATCATATACGGAGACTAGTTGGTCGACGTGCTGCCAGCCCGCGCCTCTCGGACTTGCGTCGCAAACGCTAGTACTCCAGCCCGGGCTTCGTGATCTTGGCCGGCCAGGGCCGTGATAGCCGCGACGGACCGCTCCCCGTGCACAGATCCGCTTCGCGGCCAGACCTCGGCATCCGACTGGTGGCCAGGATGCCAGCTCGGCGATCTCGCCACAACGTCGGCCACCTGGCCGATGTCGTCCCGGCACCGAGCCCCGAAAGTGGGCGTGTGCCGACCCGCGAGATCGGCATTCGACCTCATTCATATGCGCGAAGAATGGCGCGAAATAAAGGAGAAGAAATGCCGAGTATCGCAAAGCTGATTACAGCGATGATCTTGCCGCCGGTATCACGGCAGGAAACGTAGCATTGGCTCCAGCGGCCGCGCGGCCACACCCGTCGGCGCGTCGACACATCTGTCGAAAATTCCGATCACCACGACCCTCGCGAAAGAATGGGTATTCGCCCCGTTTCCTCATCAGCAGAATTGCCTGACCGCAAGGGCATTGCGGAAGGGCCCGACCGGCGACTGCTTCGACGCCAGCGTCTTCGGGGGCAAGTGGTACTTCGTCGGCCACTGAGGTTGCCGAGGTGGGTTACGCTTGCCATCAAGTAGTTCAATGGCAAGCTAACTGGAGGGTGTCATGAGCGAGAGTGTGGAGCTGTTTTTGTTCCTTGAACCGGGATCCGACCCGGAGAACGATCGCGTGGTGCAGGACCTCGGCGAGGCCGAAGCGCTGCTCGCGTGGGTTCCGGACGGTGCCGCCGCGGCGCGAGTCGCGTCCGAAGCGGTGGCCGCCGGTGTCAAGCTCGTCGAGTTGTATCGCGGGTTCGACCTGGCCTCGGCCGGTCAGGTCATCGACGCCGTCGACGGACGGGCGGCGGTCGGTGTGGCGGCGTTCGGCTTCGGAACGTCCACCGCGCACCCGATCCGCGATTCCGCCACGATCTTCGTCGGTCATCCCAGCGCCGACCCGGCCAGGCACCGCGTGGTCCGCGAACACGCCGGTGGCGGCAAGACCATCGCCGTGTCGGTGCCGGACTCCCGGACCGCCGTCACGGTCGCCCGGAAACTGGTCGACGACGGTGCCGAAGTGATCGAGATCTGCGGCGGCACCTCGCTGGGGGTGGCTCGTGATGTCGCGGCGGCGGTCGGTGACCGGGTGCCGGTGAGCCTGGTCGCGTGGCCGGTCGATTCGATCGAGCGTGCGGCCGCGTTCAAGGCGGAATTCGAAGCCGAAAACGCCTGACCGACGTCAGCCGGCCTCCGCGTGCAGGAGCATCTTCTTCAGCAACGCGGCCAGTGTGCGCCGCTGCGCCGGGGTAAGCGGAGCCAGCAACTCCTCGTCGGCCACCAGTACCGCGTCGAGAGCCTTGGTGGCGAGGTCCGCCCCGGCCTTCGTGAGCCGGATCCGCACCGCGCGCCGGTCTTCGGGGTCGGGGCGGCGCTTCACCAGGCCGCTCCGCTCCAGCCGGTCGAGCCGCGCGGTCATCGCGCCGGAGGTGATCAGCGCGGTCTCCGCGAGGTCCCGCGGATGCGTCCCGCCGGGATCGTCGCGTCGCCGGAGGGTGTTCAGGACATCGAAGTCGCCGTAGCTCAGGCCGAACGGGCGGAGCGCGTCGACGACGGCGGCCTGGCCGTGCCCGGCGCTCCGGAACAACCGGCCGACCACCTGGAGCGCGCTGACATCTCGCTCGCCGTCACTGACGGCCCACTCGTCGACCATGCGGTCTATGGAATCCTTCGGCACCGCAAGAGCGTAGCTGCCACGCGACCCGGCACCTGCGGCGACAACGCCGTCGTGGAATCCCTCTTTGCTCGGGTATCGCGGAAAGTGCGCACAATGGACAACCCGGTCCGCGGCCTTGTACGGTCGGCGTCTTGATGCATGCGCGCCCTTTCACAGCTGAGTGTCGTACTCCTCAGCCGTCGGGTGGAGATGCCCTTGCACATGCAGCGCCAGTCGCGGCAGAACCGAGCGGGATGGACCGACCTGCCGTCGTACTGATCGACACGGTCGATGGTGTGCGACGGCAGTCCTGGCAACCATCTCATTCACTCGGAGACCTTCCTCTTCGGCTTCGGCAACGTCTTCAATTCTCTGAACTTACAAACGACCTTGTGTTTAAGATCGTCGAGTTCCATTGCCGCCGACTTCGGCGCAGATGGGTGTCTTGCGGTCACCTACCTCTGAAGCGACCCCAGCCCCGACTCCGAGTAGGTAAGTCCGTCAACATCTGTTGCCAGCCCGCCGTATCCCCGGGGTAGGTTTTTGAATTCTGCCGAAACTCGGCATTGCGCTGCGCGTTCACGGTGAGGGTCAGTTGTGGCTTGCGCTGCGCATTCACGGTAAGGGTCAATTCGCAGTAGCCCCACCGCGCGTTCTGGAATTTCCAGAGACGTCCCGGCGTCAGCGCCTCTGCCGAGTGCACGCCGCCTGTTCCGTAGTCGACCCTTGCTGTCTCCTCAGTGATTAGGTACGAACCACCCGGGACAATCCGGACTAATCCGCCCTCTTCGGCGAAGGCGATCGGCGAAAACTTTCTCTTGAGCTTACTGAGGTCGCGCCCCAGTAACTCCAGTGAGTCGTTGATGATCGTCCGGGCTTCTCTGCGGAGTTCCGCCCTGTTGTCACTCATCCCAACCTCTGTCCCGCTCGGCACGCTTCCCGCTCCGGGTGACTCGCCGTCATGGCTGAGCACAGTCCGCGGGGGCACGGATGGCTGCTCCCGATGAGACAGCGCGGCGATGAGCGGGCCCGGGTCGGGGTCGTAAGAGAGGCACTGCAGGATGACGGAGGTGGCGCCGGCGGAGGCCAGCTTGGCGATCAGAGCGCGGGCGCGGTCGTCGAGGGCGGGGGCGCCCGCTTGGATCTCCGCGAAGGCGACGACCTGGGGCGCGGGCCGCCCGGCAGCCTTTGCGGCCTCGGTGACGCGGGCAGCCACCGATGCGACGTACTCCGGGGTGACGAGCTCGGCGTCCAGCAGCACACCGTCGCCCAGATCGCCCGCGAGCGCCACGGTCTTCGGGCCCCGCGCGCCGACGATGAGCGGTGGCACCTGCTCCGGCGGCCAGTCCAGCGCCACCTCGTCGAGCCGCACGTACCGCCCGGTCACGCTGACGGTCTCGCTGTGCAGCAACCGCCGGATAACGTCGACGTGCTCACCCAGCAACGCCATCGGCGACTCGACGCGGGCGCCGACCTGCGCCATCCAGTCGAGCACACCGTGCCCGACGGCCGGAACGAAACGACCGGGGAACAACCGCGCCAGCGTGCTGATCTCCATGGCGGTGACGGCGGGGTTGCGCAACGGAACCGGCATCAGCCCAATCCCGACGGTGAGCCGTTCACTCCACGCCAGCGAAGCCGCCGCAGCGGTGAGGCCGCCCTCGCGGAAGCAGTCCTCCCACAGCCACAGCTCGTCGATGCCCCCTTCGTCGGCCGCGATGACGGTCTCCCTCAGCTCCTCCGGCGGCAACTGCGGACGGAACACCACACCCACGCGAACCTCGGCCATGTTCGCCACCTTAAGGTCATTACCCCTTGGCGGCGCACTTGATTTCGGGAACGAGTTTTGGCTCCGCTATCGGCGGGGCGAGTTGTGGCTCCACTTCGCGATCTTCGGAGATCAAGTACGGGGTGCCATTCCGGCCCCTCGCATCGTCCGCTTGCGCTGATCTGCAGTGCTCTCGCTCAGTCAAGGTGGGCTGGGACGCGCCGGAAGAGGTAGTCGTAGCGGCGACCAGTGATGGGATTGCCGTTGGCGTAGCGCAAGAACTGCTCATCGGGGGCTCCACTCCCCCGTTGCTCATGATGAGCGGTGCGCGAGCACGAGCAGTGCCTGGCGGTGCACCGGTAGCCTGCGCCACCGAGTGCCTCGTTCGCGGCGACGCCGTCGCAGGTGCCCGGCGAGGAACCGCAGGTGCGAACTGGACAGGTCGATCGCGGATGGGTAGCCAAGCATGGCGAAGCTCCTGGTCGAGCGAGTGATCTTGGTCGTGAACTCCGCTATCAGGAGCTTCGCCACATTCAGCACCTGGGAACCGACAAACTCCAGCCTGTCGCAACAAGGTTGGGAAGTGCTCACTGCCTGACAGGTGATGTTCCGGGCGCGATACTGGCCTTCATGACTCCAGCGAACCGCCCAGGCAAAGTCCACTTGAGGGCGTTCACCGAGGCCGACCTCGCCTTTCTCGACCGTCTCTGCACGGATCCCGATGCGCTCGGCGAGTTCGAGTGGCCCGGATTCGGTGATCCGAGGGCACGCCGCAAGCGATGGGAGATCGACGGGTATATCTCCGCCGAGTCCGCGGCGGTTGCGATCGCGCGGGCCGACGACACGGTTATCGGCATCGCCACCTGGAAGCCCCGCGGCTTCCCCTCGGGTGTCACCTACGAGATCGGAGTGGGGGTGCTACCCGAGCATCGTGGACAGGGGGTGGGCACGGTGGCGCAGAGGCTGCTCGTGGACTACCTGTTCGGCCGCACGACTGCGAACAGAATCGAAGCCCTCACCAATGGCGGTAACCTCGGCGAGCAGAAAGCCCTCGAACGCCTGGGGTTCCGCCGGGAAGGGGTCATGCACGGCAGGTCCTTCCAACACGGCGAGTATGTCGATGTGCTCGTCTACGGCCTGCTCCGCTCAGAGCATTGTCCCGGAACGCCATGAGCACTCCTCCCAACCTGTTCAGAGTGAGGTGGGAAAGGCTCAATGGCTTAAGGCGTACAAGTGGAAGCTGGACTCGAAGGGTACCTATTTCATGGAGGCGAGGTAAAAGATTCCTGAAGATTATCCACACCTCTTTTACCCTGAACCTGGCGGGTTGATTCCTGGACCGACGGAGACGAGCACACTTATTTCTGGCGACCCGTTGCAGGGCAAGCTGCCGATCAATGGCCGGTCGTGTACACGGATAACACTGGCGATGAATGGGGCGAGTATCAGGGAGGTGCAGGCGACGGACGGCCTGACCTTCGCGGTCCTCATTGATCAGCGCCGTTTCACCGGCAACTCGCGCTCCACCGTCGCGACCGCCGCCGATCTCGCACCGCTTCTGCGGCTGGTGTTCTCTCGGGTCGGCGAGCCGTCGGCGGGTTACTCCCCCGCCTACTCGTTCAACGACCCCTCCGGGATGTGCCCGACCTGCGAAGGGCTCGGCACCGTCTTCGACATCAAGGTCGATGAGCTCATCGGCCTTGAGAAGAACATCGACCAAGGCCCGGTGCGCTTCAGCATGTTCCGTCCGGGCGTGTATCGGTGGAAGCGCTTCGCCCACACTGGCCTGTTCGACCGATCGAAGCCGCTGAAGGACTACACGCCGGAGGAGATGGAACTCTTCCTTCACGCCGACCAGATCAAGCTCGAAAACCCCGACCCACAGTTCCCGAAGAGCGCCCGCTTTGACGGAGTGATCACCCGAATGCGCGACGTCTACTTCAAACAGGGGCGCTCCAAGATGTCGCCCTCCGTCCGTGCCGAGCAGGTGGTCACCACGCACCGATGCCCGGACTGCGGATGCCGTGTGGGCCGCGTGGATTTCGATGCTGACGCTGGGGCGATCGACACCCTGTCGTCGTGGCTCGAATCTGCCGTCCCCAGCCAAGGACGCCGGTTACGGAGAGTGTTCGTATCCGGGATTCGCTCAAAGGGTGGGTGGTTCGGTTTCTCGATGGTGTTCATCGCGCCCCGGGATGAAGCCGGGCGAGTTGTACTGGCGTGCGCCGAAAACCTTCGAGAACAAGGAGAACTCATGTTGGTGCGTACCGCGTTCACCACCCTGCTCGCCGCGGCCGCGGCCGGAGCCCTGATCGTGCCGTCCGCCGCCGCGGACGAACCGGCCGATTACGTGATCGAGTCGGCGAACGGCACGGAGCGAGTGTGGCAGCAGACGTGGTGGGACGGCGAGCCCACCATCACCGGGGATTTCCGTGGCAGCGACAACCAGCACTGGATTTTCTGGGGGAACCGGACGATCCAGAACACGGGAACCGACTTGTGCGCCACCGCCCACTACGGCCGGGTCATCGGCGCGGACTGCAACGGCGACGACCCGGGGCAGCGGTGGCGCGTCCTGGGAGAGCGCAACCAGAAACAGCTTCGGAACGACGAAAATGGCCTCTGCGCGACCTATGAGGGCCACGACGACCAGCTGAGCCTGCACACCTGCGACGGCGGCCGTGTCAACCAGCGCTGGTACCTCAACATCTGAGCAACTCGAGGCCATCGTTCTTCCAACCCATCATTGAAATTGTCCGGAGTCACCCATTTCAGGACGGCCGGGGCGATGCAAAGTCAGCGCCCCGGCCACGACCCCGGCGGCCTACCCCAGTACCCGGACTTCCAGCTGGCTTCGAGTCCTCAGCGTTCTCCACGCCGAACATCATGTCTGTCACCCGGTGCATTTGCATGATCAGGAGCTACACACTCGTTTCACAGTCCCCGCGCGGACGCTGCAGCAGGCGTGATGCGCGGTGTCCCTGGACTGCTTTCGCTCGATCCAGGGATAGCCGTCCGCTGGAAACTCGTGGTGGTGCTCCACCAGCCAGGCCGCGACCTGGCGCCGCGCACCCGGCACGCTTCCACCTCGAACCCGCCGGTGTCCAGTGGCAACGCGGCGGGCTGCGTGTCGAACGCGGACATCGGGAACAGCACCGCCTATCCGGCGGACTGTGGCGTGAAATAGCCGGACCGCTCGTCCCACGTCGCTATATTCGGTGATTCGCCGTCGACGGAAACGAGGGAAACCAGTGCTGAATCGCCGGAGGAGGTCGCGACACTCGATCAAAACAGTGCTCGACGGCGGAATCGACGGGACCGACCGTGGCCTTTCGATGCCCGCAGAAGAAGTACGAGAACTTTTACTGGCGTGCGCACAGCACAAGATATCGTCACTGCGCCCCGTGCGGATCCGCGATATCCATATCATCGGTTCTCTGGATCTCTCTCACCTTCGCCTGGCCTGCGACCTGGATCTGGCGGGATGCGTGATCTCCGGCGGGCTGATCCTCGCGGGCACCACCGTCGGTTCGATCGAGCTGTCCGGCACCGAGATGAACGCCTTCCTCGCCGCCGGCGCCCGGATAGGCGGCGACCTCGTGCTGCACCAGGCCCGGATAGGGCAGGCGAACCAGAGCGGACCACGGTCCGCCACGCAGGAGTTCCGCCGTCGCAAAGGTGACCAGGTGCAGACTCCGATACGGACACCGGACCGGGACGTGGTCGCTCCGGTGACCCTGACGAGCAGCCGAATCGACGGCGACGTCGTCCTGTCGGAGGCCACGATCCGCACCGGCGAGAGGTGGGCGCTCTACGCGCCGCGGCTGGGGGCGTCCGGGTCGTTGATCGCCAGTCGACTCCATGCGACCAGTGGAATCAGTCTCTGGGAAGCGGAACTGGCGAACTCCATCGTGCTCGACGGGGCGGAAGTCGGCGAGGTTGACGCGAGCATCGTGACGGTGAGCGGCGGCTTCTTCGCCGCGCACGGGTTCGTTGCGTCCGGCCCGGTGGATCTGCTGGCCATGCAGGCTGGAAACATCGTCACGTTCCACGACGCCGAACTGCGCGGATCGCCGACCTCGGCGAACCTCACCAGGCTCACGACCTCGCGTCTCAGGCTGGACACCCGCGTCGCTCCGAGCGGGCGCCTCATCCTGCGCGACGTACGGGTCAGCTCACTGATCGATGCGGTTTCGGCCTGGCCCGCCGATGGCGACCTGGACTTGGAAGGACTGGGGTACGACCGGATCGGGGCCACGGAGTCCCTGACGGCCCGCGAGCGGATCGGCTGGCTCACCCGTGATCCGGAAGTGAGCGCGGCCTCATTCGAGCGACTGGCCACGCACTATCAGAGCGCGGGTGACGAGCGGTCCGCCCGGTCGGTCCGGCTGGCAAGGGAACGGCATCTCCTGCGCCGCCGTCACTTCGCGGGCCGGGTCTGGGGCAGGATCCAGGACGCGTTGTTCGGGTACGGATTCGTTACGACAAGGGCGCTCCTATGGCTCACGGCCATGGTCGGCGCCGGGGGATGGTGGTTCTCCGGCCACCCGGTGCGCCCGCTCAAGCAGAACGAGCACCCTACCTGGGATCCGTTCGTGTACGCGCTCGATCTCGTGGTACCGATTGTCGACCTCGGTCAGGAGAAAGCCTGGGATCCCGTCAGCACCGACAAAATCGTGGCGATGGCGCTGGTGGTCGCGGGCTGGCTGCTGGCGACCGCGGTCGTCGCGGGAGCCAGGCGGCTCTTGAGCCGCACCTGAGTGGTGACGCCGTGGAGGCGCTTTCCCTGGTCGGGAGTTCCCCCGGTTGTCCGGACACCTTGGCGTTGCCCCGGTTTTCCGGACCGTCGCCTGCGAAGTGTCAGGCGCGTTGTTGTAGTTCGTGGAGTCTTTCAGACTCGACTGGGGTGAGGTAGCCAAGCTTGGAATGGCGGCGTTGCCGGTTGTGGAAGATCTCGAGGTATTGGAAGATCTCGTTGGCCAGTTCGGTTCCGTCGACGTCGGTCTCTTGCCTGCCCTGGCCTAGGTAGCGGGTGAGATGGTCGGAGAGGGCCTGATCGGTCATGGTTGCAGCAGCTCCGTCAGGTCGGCGGGAAATCCGAACTGGCCTTTGGTGATCTCGGCCGGGGTGTTCCCGTTGGTCTCGGTCGCGGTCTTGTCCGCGCCGTGGTCGAGCAGGAGCTTGGTCCTCGCGCCGTCGGACGATATGCGCCACCGGATGATCGCGAGATGCAGCGGTGTCGCCCCCCGGTGTGTAGACAGCCTGGACGTCCGCTCCGGCGTCGAGCAGCGCCCGGGCGGCGTCCACGTTGCCTTCCTGCACCGCGAAATGCAGCGGCGTGTAGCGGCTGCAGTTCTCGGCGATGTGCACATCGACGCCCTCGGCCAGGCGATGGCGAATGGCGCCGAGATCCGCCCGCCCCCGGCTCGATGGGTCGTGGGCGGCGCGGGTGCGGGCAGGTCCCGGAACCTCGCGGCCAGGTCAGTGACGAGCGCGGCTTTCGTCCTGTGCGACAGGCCACGCGCTTCCGCACGCCCCACGATCCACTCGAGAGGCACGAATCCGCTCTGCCAGGCCGAGCCGGTGGACTCCAGGACCGCGGGCGCCAAGTGAAGACCATCGGCGCCGTCCTCGACGTTCGGCACGGTCTACGGGCTTCAGAAGAACTGACCGCCGCGCTGAAAGCTCGAGAAACACACTGTCGGAAAGCCATCGTCCCGAACAGGCTCACCAACCGCCGTCCGGAAAACGGTGCGTCACCTTTTTTCACCATTCCAGGGGGCTGTCCGCGTGCTCCCGCCTCAATAACATGAAAGGTCGCCGACGTTTTCCCCGAGTGAGGGATGGTTATGACGACCTCGGAACAGACCTGGCCCTCGACCGACTGCAACGGTATTACGCTGGTCGATCCCGTCGGTCTCACCCTCGCGGGAACAGTGGTGCTACTCGCCCGAAAAGCCGCCACGACGGTCACTTCGCTGTATTACAACGTGCGTGTCTCCGGGGCGGACCCCGGCGTTCCCCAGGAATGGGCGGGCTGGAACGAACTGCGGCTCACCGGGAAAACCGCCGGGGCGGCGGATGACCGTCCACTGTTGCGGATCGCCGGCATGGACCTGATCACCGTCGATTCGGCCGTCGCCGCTCCGAAGCCCGCGGATGCGCCTTTCCGGGCCGTCACCGACGGCAGGTACATCTCGTGCTTCCGCCAGTCCGCCACCGGCACTCTCTACGTGGATCGCTTCGCGCTCGTGCGGACTCCGCCTCAGCAGACCAGCGGCTCGCGTGACGGTGAGAACCAAGGCGACTGGCGGATGGAGCGGGTGTGGGAGGTGCGGTACCGGCGCAGTGAGCGCCGCGACGCGCCGGCGGGCCCCGGCGACGAACTCGGCTTCCGCAACATGATCGACGAGCCGTTCCCGGAGCCCACCATCGAACTGTCGGCGCTGGCCGGTATCACCGGCGGCCGTTTCGACGTCGTTCTCGCGCCCACCTCGGACGCCGATGTCCGCCGCTGGCACATCATCGCCGTCACCGGCGAAGTCCTCACCTTCGTCTCGTATCCGCAGGACAGCACCGGCGGCATCGAGGTCGATCCGGCGCTGGCACGTACCTTCACGATCACCCCCACGGTCTGGAATTCGGGAAAGAGCACCCCGTTGACCCCGACCGCCGGTGTCGGCGCGAGCCTGTACGCCGAGCAGGAAAGGACCGGTGCGGAGCCGAGTCTGCCGTCGAGCCTGCGCAGGGCCGTCCGGCTGGGCGTCACCGTCCCGGTCGCCAACGCCGGGGCCGGGCTGCCGGGAGCGCTGGCCGTCTACGACTTCGGCGTGCTACCGGACGGGACCATCCCGATGTTCCCGGCGGGGATCGGCTGTGTGCTGATCGACGGCACGTTGAACGACGGCGGTTTCACCCCTGACACCGGCGACCACCCCGTCCCCGCCAAGGCGGTGCGCTCGGCCGGTGCCGGCACGGTGAGCGCGGTCCTGCTGGGCACGCCGAGACCGGCCGCCGCACCCGCCGTCCTCGACAGTGCCGACGGGCTTGTGCACTGCTACTTCCCCCAGCCGTCCAGCCCGGCGGGCACCGAAGCTTTCGCGGTCGCCCAGTACGACCCCACGGTGACCAGGACCCGGCTCACGATGCCCTGGAACGCCGACGACCAGACCGGCACGTTCACACTGATCGCCCGGCGCAGTGGCAGCACGTTCGACGACGTCGTGGCGACCGTGGCGCCCTGCGTCCGTGACGGCGTCACCGCGTCCGACCTCTGCGACGTGACGATCGACTACGGCACCGCCGCCGGCCTGCCGCGCGAGAACTGGGGCGGTGTCCCGCGAGACGTCCGGACCATGGTCTCGGTCCTCAACGGTGCGTTCTCCGACGACCCCGCCGACAAAGCGGTCCTGTCCGGAGCACGGCCGTTCTACGACTTCCTGGGCCACCAGCCGTCGGTACGGTTGCCCCTGGCCTCGGCGGGCAGGCTCGTGCTGATCTCCCACCGTCCCGATATGCCGCTCTCCCGGGTCGAGGTCACCGCCGCGGCGAACGGGATCGTCGATCTGATCATGCGCTACACCTCCGACACCGGTGTCACCGTGGTGCAGACCTGGCAGGCGGTGCCGGCAGGCACCGCCAACGCGGCGCCGGTCCTCAACGGTGACGCGGATCCGGCGACCTACCCCTATCACCGGGCCGCGGCCGACACACCCGTCTACGCGTTGAGCACCGGCGGTGGCAGCATCCTGCTCTTCGGCAAGACGACCGGGAACCCGTCGCTGACGGTCTCACCGGCGGACGGCGATCCAGCGCACTGCACCATTTCCCTCGTCACCGGCGGACGGCCTGCCGTGAAACTCGAGAACGTTCCCCGTGACCAGGCGGGTTTCGTCGCCCGGCTACGGGCCTGGAGCGCGGCCGACGCGGTGTTCGGCTACATCTCCGCCGATCCGAAACCCGGGCCTGTCGCCGACCAGACCTTCACCACTCCCCTGGATCTGCGCGGCGGCTCGGTGCTGTTCGACGTGCTCCAACCGGCCGACGTGGGAGATCTCGCCGCGGGGCAGGTCGACGCGGCGAGCTGGCAAGAACGTTCGCTGACCCCGGCGCCACCGGACGGCACCGTCGGCCGGGCGATGATCGCGATGACCGCGCTCCCGACGGAAAGCCCGCTGTTCGGCAGGGCACCGCGGGCGATGGACGGCACGAGTACCCGTACGGTGACCGGCGACAACGGCAAGTGGCTGGCCGCGCACCAGGCGAAAGCGCTCACCCTGAACGGCCGCCAGGCGATGAGCGTCGCGCTCACCAACACCCAGCTGGCGCCGCGACCGGCTTGGACCATGGAATCCTGGATCCGGCCGGAAGGCAGCGACCCGGCCACGGTGATCACCTACGACAACGGGCCAATGAAGGGGCTGGGCGAACTCACGCCGTCCTACTATCTCGGCGTCGCCGGCCTGCCCACGGTGCGCTTCGATGCCTTCACCCAGAAGAACAACACCACAAGCTCCTACCTCGCGGTGCCGTCGAACCCGGCCTTCACGCCCGGCCCCACCGGCTTCACCTGGGAGGCATGGATCAAACCGGACCAGAAGCCGTGCCCCAAGGCGAACCGGCTCGGCAGCGTCCTGCAGGTCTGCGACGCGAAGAGCAAAAGCAAGCCGCTGCTCAATCTCGGTCTCGACGTCGGGCGCCACTTGTCGCTGGGCTACCGGCCGCAAAGCCACGAGCCGAAGTCGAGCTATCTCACGGCCGGGAATCCCCTGCCCGCCGGTGTTTGGTCGCATGTCGCGGCGACGGGGGCATGGCAGAACGGGACCTGGACGCTGAAGATCTACGTCGGCGCCGTGCTGGTCGACACCGTGCGGAACGTCAAGCTGCAACCCCCGTCGAAGTCGACCTCGCCGTCGCTGGCGATCGGCGCGGCGATCGGCCCGCACGTCAGCATGTTCGGCACGCTGTCGGATGTGCGTTTCTGGTCCTTCGCCAGGACGGCCGCGGAACTGCGCCAGACGAACACCGCCGCGCTGACCGGAAGCGAACCGGGGCTGGAGGGCGCCTGGTCCTTGGCCGAGGGGCACACCACCGCCAAGTCGGTCTTCGCCAACCACGCGACCGCGACCGGGTCCGCGCTCGACGCGCAACTGAGGCTCGCCAGATCCCAAGCGGTCAGCGCCAGCGATGACGACCCGTTCCTCGGCATCGTCGCCGGCGTCGGCGGGACGGCGCCAGTGCGCGCCCGGGCGCGCCTGCGGCCCGGCGAGTGGAACCATGTGGCTGTCAGCTATCAGGCGGCCGGTGCCCTGAAACTGAACCTCACGGGCGCGGCCTCGGCTCCGCCGGCCTACGGCGTCTGCCCCGGCCCCGGCGACCTCGCGTTCGACGGCCAGTTCAGCATCGACTGCTGGGTGCAGGGGGCGGGCTCCACCGGTCTGCAGCAGACGATCCTCGCGCAGTGGGGAGAATCCGGAACGGACCAGTCGTTCCGGCTCGCGCTGGACTCCGACGGGAATCCGTTCTGCACGGCCGGATGCGCCGACCCGGCGAGTGGCGACCGGAGCAGACTGACCGTGCGGAGTAGCGCATCCGTCCTGACCGGCCCGGCCGTCCACATCGCCGTGACGCTGACTTCGGCTCAGGTCAAGGCGGGCCTGCGGTGCACGCTCACGATCTACGTCAACGGTTTCGAGAACGGAACGGCGCAGACGACACTGAGTGGCGCGAAAACCGTGACGTCCGTCGATTCCTCGGCACCACTGACACTCGGCATCGGCACTCCGCCGTCGAAGGCGGGCCGGGTGGCCTTGGAAGCGCAAGCGCGCTTCACCGGCGCCTTGGGCGGGCTGCGATTCTGGTCGGTAGGCCTGTCCGCGGCCCAGGTGCGGTCGGTACTGCGGCGCAATCAAGCCGCCGACACCGACCACGGCGTGGTTTCGGCGTGGTGGTTCACCGAAGGTTCCGGCAATGTCGCCGCGGATTCGGTGAACGACAACGACTTCCTGCTCACTGACACGGATCTGTGGGGTGTGCTTCAAAACGTCGGCCGGTACCGGTGCTACCACGACGGCCTGCCGATCGGGTCGGTGCTGCCCGCGGGCGAAGTCGACGGCTATCTCGGGTACGACCAATGCACCTTCGGCGCCTACCAACAGAGCGCGGGAAAGTTCCAGGACACCCTCACCGGATCGCTGGCCGAGGTACGGATCTGGCGCTCCGCGCGCACCCGCTCCCAGATCACGTCCACCCTGTTCCGGAAGCTGAAGGGCGACGAGAACGACCTGGCCGGCTACTGGTCACTGGACAAGACCAGCGCGGACCTGACCGGCCAAGGCGCGAACGGGCATCTCGTCGGCTCACCCGGCTATGTCGCCTCCACCGCACCTGTCGCGAACGAGGGCCCTCAGCTCACCAACGTCTACCAAGGTCCGCGGACCCGGTTCCAGCGCCCGCTTTCCGGCAAGGCCGCGGTCGTCGAATACCCGGAGATGGAGGCCCACGGGGACGGCACGCCCTACGCGGTGATGCGTCGGGCCTATTTCTTCGAAGACACCGTGCTCACGTTGTCCACCGGCTACGGCATGGGTGAGACGGATCTGGTGTACCTGGGCCAGATCCAGACCCGGCCCACGCTGATCGGGTACATCGAGGGCGCGCCGCCGGTGCCCAGCGAGAACCTGTCCCGCCCGCTCTACGACAGCCCGTTCGGCTACAACTCCTATCAGGACGCGTCCACGGTCACCGTCCGATCCGAGGAGAGCACGTCGGTCAAGTTCACGTCGTCGGACTACAAAACCGCGGTGAAAATGGAGATCGACACGAAAGCCGGGGTCGCCGCGAAATGGGCGGACAGCGCGTCCGTTCTGGCCTGGACGCATCTGCTCACCGCCGGTACCGGGAAGATCGGCGCCCGGCACAAGTCGAACCTGGAAACCGCCCGCCAGCGGGATGAAACGTACCTCTCCGCGTGGACCCGCACCACGACGGACACCTTGGGGCTGCGGGGAATGTGGGAACAGGCGCGGCCGGACCGGTCGGACTACCTCAACCCGGTGGTCGGCCGCCGCTACCAGCCGCTGAACCTCGGGTACGCCATCGTCGAGTCGATGACGGCCGATCTGTACGCGATGCGACTGCACTCCACCGGGGCGATGGTCGGCAAGATGGTGTTGCCCGATCTGGACATTCCGCCGGACCGCAACATCATCACCTTCCAGATCGACCCGCGTTACGTGAAGAACGGGACGCTGGACGGGAAGGTCGGCCTGGTCAACGACCCCGACTTCCCGCGCGCCGACGTCGGCAGAGGCAGCTACTTCAAACCGGACGAGGCCTACCGGCTGGCCGCGAAGATAGCGAAGTCCGACGCGGCCATGCGGAGCAGGTACAACCAGTTCAAGGCAGCGAGCCTCGGCGAGAAAGGCAGCGCCGACCTGGGCGGGATCAAGGATGAGCAGTTCTACGACTTCGACAGGGACATCCCGACCCGCGGCATCGCCAACCGGTACGTCTGGACGGCGTCCGGCGGCCTGCACACCGAAACTGAGCAGTTCTCCGCCGCCCACGAACGCGTCTACACGGGTTTCAGCGACTACACACATCTGACCGGCCTCACCGGCGAGATCACCTTCACCGCCCAATACGGTCTGTACGGCGCGATCGACGCGTTGTTCGGCGGACACGTCAAAGTCCAGGTCGGCAAGTCGGAGAACGAGTCGCGAGGCTTCTCACTGGCGGTGACCTGCCCTGGCGATCCGATGCTGCAGGGCTACCACGCGGAGACCGGCTACACCCCGGATTACTGCCCCGGCAAGGTCGACGCCTACCGGTTCATGTCGATCTACCTGCCGCCTTCGGCGGAAAATGGCGACACGTTCCACGATCAGGTGATCGACAAGCAATGGCTGACCTCCAGCAGCGACCCGGACGCGGTGGCCCTGCGCAACGTCCAGCTGACCGGGCAGGGCGCGTGGCGGCTGCTGCACCGGGTCACCTACGTCAGCCGGGTACCGCCGCAGTTCGACACCAATCCGGACCAGACGGTCGCCCACGAGCCCGCACAGGTGATCGACCTGGCCGACAACCCGCTGCTGATCGAACTGGTCGAAGACGAGGTGCCCGCCGAGCACCCCTCTCCCGCCGACATCGGGAACGGGGTGGCGAACGTTCTGGCGCCGCTGGACGGCCACACGGCGTCGAAACTCGGCGATCTCGTGCCGTGGTGGGCGGCGTTCCTCGCCGCGACCCGCCTCGCGAAGCCGGATCCCGCGAAAGTGGCGCTGTTGAACCGGATCCTGACCGACACGGTGGCGTACTTCCAAGCCGGATACGCCTCCGGTTTGCTGCCGCGACCAGAAACCAGGCGCGACGGGCACCTCGTTCCGGCGCCACGGACTTCGGAGAGTCTGAGCGCATCGGTGCCTGTCGGGGCCCGAGATGGGTCTCCGGTCTCATGATCCTGAAGGCCCACTTCCTTGCGCCTGGCGCAAGGTGATGCGGGCTATTCCTCGCGGTATGACTTGCCCTTACAGCGTTCCGGCGATGGCCATGCGACACATGCCTAGTTCGATGCAGGACCGGTGAACGTCAGTCGCCGCGCATTCACCGTCGAGGCCGGCATAGGCGCCAGCCCATCGCGGCGAACACCGCGACGATCAGCGGCGACCGGTTCGGGGACATCTCGGGGTAATCCTTCGGCACTGTGACTCGATCGGCCCACCCGGGGGAAGCCCGCCGTCACCCAGTTACTCGGCACAAACGGCGATTCTTATATCCTGTCGCCCGAAAGAACGCGAACAAACCCAACCGGATGAACACGACCCGCATCACGAGCCCGAATTTGTTTCCGTTCCTCACTACTCAATGCCACGGCGGGCGATGACGGGTGTGATCCCGCGGGCGCGCTTTTCTGTCAAGTCAGCGTGCCGAATGTGGCGGCGGCCGAAAGGCGTGATGGTTCTCGACCGACCGTTGATCCAGGCTCCCGCGGCCGCCGGATCGTTCCGGATCGCTTCCCGTGAGGAGGATGGTCTGCGCGGTGAAATGCCGCGCGGCCCGGCCGGGGACGGCCGTCCGAAGCTCACCATCGGCGGCGAGCGTCGTGAATCGCTGTTCCAGCATGCGTCTGGGCGGGGGCTGGCTGTCCCTGGGCGAGGCCGTGCTCGTAGGCGTAGATCACGGCGTGCACGCGGGTGCGCAGGCCGAGCTTGGTGAGGATGCGTGCCACATGTGTTTTCACAGTGCCCTCCTCGATGGTCAGGGCGGCGGCGATCTCACCGTTGCTCAAGCCGCGGACGACGTGCGTCAGCACCTCGTGTTCGCGTGGGGTGAGCTGGTCATGCGGGCGTGCCGCGGGCCGGGGCGACAGCTGAGCGAAACGGGCGATGAGCCGCCCAGTCACCTTCGGGTCGATCAGGCCGCGTCCCGCATACAGGTTGCGCACGGCGTCCAGCAGGAGGGTGGGATCGCTGTCCTTGAGCAGAAAGCCGGCGGCTCCGGCGGCCAATGCGCCGAAGAGGTACTCGTCGAGGTCGAACGTGGTCAACGCGAGGACCTTCGCAGGAGACTCGGCCGCGGCCAAGCGGGTGATCGCGGCGATGCCGTCGCCGCGCGGCATCCGCAGGTCCATCACGACCACGTCGGGGCGGCGGGTCAGCGCAAGGTGGACCGCGTCGGCGCCGTTGGCCGCCGCACCGACCACTTCGATGTCCGGTTCGCCGTCGAGGACCATCCGCAGTGCTTCCCGCACCGCGTCCTGGTCGTCGGCGACGAGCACACGGATCGTCATTGCGTCGTCCCTCCTGCGGGTAGTTCGGCCCGTACCCGCCATCCGCCACGCGGCTGGTCGGGGCCGATCGTGAGGCTGCCGCCGGCCACGCGCACCCGTTCCCTCATGCCCCGGATGCCCTGGCCTTCCAGGTGCGGCCGGGCGACGTGCGGGCCGTTGTCGGAGACGGTGACGACGAGGCGGTCCCGGTCTCGGTGCAGCTCGACGTCGATTTCGACGGCCCCCGAGTGCTTGGCGGCGTTGGTCAAGGCCTCTTGTACCACCCGGTACGCAGTGTGGTCGACGGCGGGCGGCAGTGGGGACGATGCCCCGGACCGTCGCACCGTGATGCGACGGTCCGGGGCGGAAAGCCGTTCGGTCAGCTCGTTCAGGGCCGCCAGCCCGGCACCAGGCTGGACGTCCCGCAACGCGGTCAGCAGATTCCGCACCTCGGTCAACGCGGACAGCGACAGCTCGGCGATGGTGCCCAACGTCCGGTCGGCGACCGGTGACGCGCCGTCCATGGCCCGGCGAGTGGCCGTGGCCTGCAGCCGGATCGCGGTGAGATGGTGGCCGACGCTGTCGTGCACGTCGCGAGCGAGCTGTGCCCGTTCCTCGGCGAGCACCCGGTCTGCTTCCGCGCGCTGCACCCGCAGCGTCTGGTCGGCGCGCTCCCGGTGCAGGCGCAGTGCGTAGCCGGTCGCCACCGGCGCGACACCCATGACGAACAGGTCGGTGATCGTGAAGATCTGCACCGGGTCTCCCGCGATGACCGCACTGACCAGTACCCAGCACGCGCACACCGCCAGCACCAGCCCCGGACCCCGGTCGCGGTGGTAGACGGCCGCGCAGAAAGTGCCCATCGTGACCAGCATCCCCGGCCAGGAAGGCAGGAAGCCGAGACCACCGAGCCCCACGACCGCGGACAGCACCGCGCTCGTCAACGGCAACACGCGCCGCAGCAGCAACGGCAGGCTGACGCAGAGGCTCGACCCGAGCAGGACCAGAAGGTCCACCGGTGGTTGCCCTCGCGCCTCCCAGCACGTCAGCAGCACCAGCAGCGCCGTGACGCTCAGGATCAGCAGGACTTCCCGCAGGTATCGCATGACGCCATCGTCTACGCGGCGCCGCACGCCGTGCCGTCGGGCGGCAGTGCGCCGGTGGTCAGGTAGCGGTGCACGTGCGCCCGGACGCACGGGTGCCCGCCGAGGTACAAGGCGTGGCCACCCTGCACCGGGAGGTAGTACGCGTCGCCGAGCCGCGCCGTCACGCGCCGCGCGTCCCGTGGCGGTGTCGTGGCGTCGTACTCGCCACTGGCCACGAGAATCGGCGGGAGATCCCGGACGTGCAGCGGGTACGGCGGATAGGTTCCGGTCCCGGGCAGACCGGCGCAGTGGTAGGCCATCGGCCACGTCTGGACCCACCCGATGTGCGGCGTGATCTCGCGCAGCCGCGCTTCCCACGACTTGAGTACCCGGTAGTCGGAGGGGTACGGGAAGTCGGCGCAGAGGCTGATCCGGGACAGGTCGGGGTCTGGGTGGCCCGGCGGTTGCGCGGCGAACAGCGTGGCGTCGCCCGCGTGTGCTTCGGCTATGGACCGGGCCAGGCGTGGCCACTCCTGCGCGAACCCCGGATTGGTGCGCGAAACGATCAGGGAGAGGTTGGCGGTCGTCCCCGCACCGGGAGCGGGGATCGGCTCACGCGCGGCGCGGGCGAGCACTTCGTCCCAAGTGGTGAGGACGTCACGGCCGTGCAGCGCACAGGTCGGTTCCGCGGCGCACCACTCGGCGAACCGGACCATGTTGCGCTCCATGGTCTGCGCGCGCGGCACCAGCCAGTCGACCCAGGAACGGTTGGTGTGGTCCAGCACGCTGTCCAAGTACATCCGGCCGATGCGCCAGGGGAAGAGCCGCGCGTAAGCCTGGGCGTAGACCGTGCCGTAGGAGTTGCCGTAGTAGTTCAGTTTCGGCTGGCCCAGCGCGGCACGCAGAGCGTCCATGTCGTGGGCCGCCTGCCAGGAATCGAGGTTGCCCGCCAACGGCCCGGCCGTCTGGCCGCAGTCGGTTCCGAATTCACGGTTCGCCGTGCGGTACCGTTCGTAGGCGGCTTGGCCAGGGGACGCCCACTCCAAGTTCTTCGGCAGCGGCGCGGGGTACGGGCACTTGATCCCGCTGCTCTCCTCGAACCCACGCGGGTCGGGGACGACGACGTCGAACCATCGGGTCAGGTCGGTGAACGCGCTTTTCGCGATGCGCAGCACCGAGATCTGCTGCGCGGGCCCACCGAGGTTGACCAGCAGCACGCCCTTCTTCGCGGCCTGGTCCTGTGCGGGCAGCCGCGCGACGCCGAGTTCGACGCGCGTGCCGGACGGCGCGGCCCAGTCCACCGGCACGGTGATCGAGCCGCACTGCAACCCGTCACCGCAGTCCGCCCACGACAACCCGCTTCCGGTGGCCCCTGCGACGGCCGGCGCGGCGGTGAGCACGGTGAGCAGACAGACCGTGCTCGCCAGGCCCTTGATCGTTTTTCTCATGCGTCCAGGGTGCTCGCTGAGCACGGCGCGGCGCGTCTGTCTTTCGGCAGACATCGGCAGTGCGATTCCGCCGGTGGAGCCGTCATCCTCACCGCGGTCTTCTTCCTCGGCATGGGCCTCTACGCCCTCGCCGCGCCCGCGGCGCTCGCCAAGCCGTTCCGCATCGCCGTCGACGTACCGGAGAGCCGATCGGAGATCCGGGCTGTCTACGGTGGCTTCGGGCTGGCGATCGCTGCCGTGCTGCTGTTCTCCGTGGCGTGACAGGGGACCAGCCCGGTCGCCGTCAGGCACACGAATGCCACGACGACCGGTATCCGGGATCCGGCTATCGATGATCGCTCATGTCCGGCGGCAGCACACGCGCGAGCGCCTCGCCGGCCGCGGAACCGGAATCACGATCAGATGTGTCCTCAGTCACAGATAGAGCCTTCCTGGGTCGCGTCCAACGACCCGATCCTGGTCCATCCGCGGCTTACCCGGTTGTCATGACACGGCCGGTCACACCCGCGATGGCGCGCTGCCGCCCGCGTCCCGCCTGCTGCACGCCACCCTCAGCGAGTACCTCCACGCGAGCGCATGACCTCGAACACCCCGGCGACGCTGTCGGTCGGCTTGGCGACCGTGAGGCGCCCGAACGGGTGCGCTCCTCCCCCGGCGTGGCGCTGGCCACTGCCCTTGTCGGACACCACGACAAGGCCGAGGTTCTGCTCGCCGAGGCGGCCGTGCAACGGCCAGGTTTCGCCCGCGAAGATGAACCCGATGGTCTGGTTCGGCGGTGGGGATAGCCAATTCCCTGAGAGTGTGGATAGTTTGGTGAGTTCAGCGTGAGTCACGAGGGCCTCCAGGCAGCCAGTGCAGATGTCGCAATCCACACCGAACCCGGAGGCCCTCGCTCATACCAAGATCATCGACCCACGTGTCGCTCCGCAGCTAGTCTCACGGCCGCTTCGCTTCTTCGGCCACCTGAGACGCATCCGCTTGGCCCACGATCGGAACGTGGTTCCCGCGACGGGCGGATCGGGCCAGCCGGCCGGTAGGCCGGTGATGTCGCGTGTGTCGTCCTGCTCGCCGAGATCGACCGGGATCCAGGCGCGGCAGCCGGGCGAGGTAGACCTTCAGCGGTCCGATCGTCGGTGTGTCGCGATCGCCTAGCCGCCATGGCGGCCGGGGCCCATTCGGGTCGGTGTCCAGGTTGTCCTGGGCGTGGTCTCATTCGAGCCGATGCTGACTGCTGTCGTCGTGGCCACCGACCACACAGATTCCTCAGTGTGGCAGCGCACTGCGGCCCACCGGTTCGGCCGACCGGAGCCGCGATAGGTCACGAGACAGATGAGATCTCCTGAGCCGTCGATTGCGAAGAATCCAGACGCGATCCGCCCGACGTCCATAAGCCAGCTGCACATGGAAATAGTTGATGTACTCGGCGACGGCCAGAACCCACAACGCCGCGCCCAGCCAGAAACGACCAAGAGATCCCGACTGCGCCTCCACCACGATCGGAACGACACCGATCGCGATCAGCGCCACGTTTACAGGCGCCAGCACCCGCAGCACTCGAACGACGATGGTGAGGGCAACACGGTGACCTTCGAGTCGGCAGCGTTTACCCATCCAGTAGACGCTGCCCTGAAACAGCATCACCGCGGTGAGCAGGAACCCCGACACGTTCGCGGCCGTCGGAGGCACCCCTGCCAGCATGAAAAAAACGACGAAGAACACAAAGACACTGACCATCTCGCCAACCGCCAGGCTCACCATCCGCCGTCTCAGCTGCCGCCTCATGGTCACGCTCCTCGATCCACGTAGGGTCGGCCCATACTACGGATGCATCTCCCTGAGCCGGTGAACCGTCACGGGTATGGGACCGGCTTCGGTGTCAGACCAGCGCCGGTCGGCGTGGTGGTTGCTGAGCGCAGTAGGCGCTCTCATACTCGGTCAGGTTGAGGTACTCCAGCCGGGAATGCGAGCGGGTGTTGTACCAGTCGACCCACTCCATCACTGCGTACTCGACCTCGGACAGGTTTGTGAACGGGCCGTGCCGGTTGACCAGTTCGGTCTTGAACAGCCCGATGATCGACTCCGCCAGTGCGTTGTCGTAGGCATCGCCGACCGATCCGATGGACGCCGATAATCCCTGCGATACAAGAGAATCAGGAAAGGTAAGGGAACTCAGGACAGACCCCTCGAGCACCGCGATGGCGTGGCGTTCGTTGTAGATCAGCATTCTGTCGGTGCATTCTGCTCGCACACTGCGCACGAACCTTTCCACGTAACAGTTCCCTCATGGTGTCTGTGGCGGGATCTTCACCGCATCGGTGCCCTCGGAGGTGAACACCGCATCGAACGGACGCGGCGAACTTCGTACGCCTGTCGCGGATAAGGAACCGGAATCTGGAGGTTCTCTCGCCAAGGCTCATCAGCAGGTGGACTCTCCGGGTGCGGATCTCCATCAAGAACAGGACGTAGAGCCGCCGCACGCCGATAGCGAGGAGCGGGACCGATGAGAGTGGTGGCGAGGATACGACGGATCGTGCCTGCACCGATGCGGTGTCCGAGCCGGACCAGCTCTTCCTGGACACGGCGGTGCCCCCAACGCGGGTTCTCCCGCGCAAGTCGGACGACCAGCTCGCGCAGTTCGGCATCGATCGATGGGGCCTCCCGCCGGTTCGGGTAGGTCCACTTTCCTACGATCAGACGGCGCTGCCATGCCAGTAGCGTGCCCGGTGTCACGATGCGGTGCCGGCGCAGTTGACGGGGCAGCAGCCGCGTCAGTGCCGACAAGATCGCGCGATCCGGCCACGAGGGCCGTGGCCGGCCGACCTCGCGGCGCTTGAATTATGGCACGGTACAGGGAACCCTCCGCGATCGTGCCCGAATCGGCACCCGAGACGTTGCAGGTGTGCTTTGGGGGTGAGCCAGATAGGCCGATCGGGTGTACGTCGCGAAGATGTGTAAACGAATTGCGCCGCAGGTCGACCTACTTGGGCGTTCTGAAGTGACGCAGCGTGGTGCGTAGGGGCCCCGCGTTCCACTGAAAGTGATTCCTTTGAGGTGACGCCCCCAGTGAGCAGCCACGTCTATTCCCCGGTTCTTCGAGCCTTCCACGCGTTCCGCTACCGCCCCCGGCACGCGCGCAGGTCCCGCCCGTGGGCGATCGTGATCACGATACTGGTACTCGCGGTCGTGCTCGTGCCGATCGATCCCGCCGTCGGATCGATGGCGGTCGTGGCCGCCGGCGGGATCATGATGGTGATCCGTCATGTTCGCCGACTTCTGCGCCACGCGGACTCCAGGATCGAGACCATCCTCGCCGAGGAACTCGACGCCCGTCCCTGACCAAAAGGGTGCGTTCTCGGCACTCACACGCCGACGGGCTGCACCGCGCTCGGTGCCTCCCCTGCCGACCGGCGGTGCCGGTCGCGCGATCAAACCCTTCCGCCGCCCGACAGCGGGGACACGCCGAAGCTGAAGTAGTTCTTGTGGGACTCCGTCCGGTTCCCGGAATTGTCCGGCGGGAAGATGGCGTCGATGAACAGGCCGCCGCCGCAGTCGGGTTCGGAGAACAGGTTGAGCATCGACGACCTGGTCCGGTTCGCCAGGTAGTTGGCCTTCTCCCCGAGCAAGCCATGGACGTTGTAACAAGCACGCGGTTTCAGATCGTGGATGGTGACCGGGGGTTGGCCGGTGAAGGCGTGGGCGGGAACGGCAAGCTGGAGCCGTCCCGGCTGCGTTCCGGTGCCGGCGGCGATGGTGGTGAGACTGTCCAGGAACGGTTCGTCGTGGACGGTGCTGCCCGGCAGGCTAAGCAACAGGGCGGGCGCAGCGCCTCGCCCGGCAGACCACGCGGCGGCGTCGTGGGCCGCGCGGGTGAGGATGTGCGGGAGTGCCGCGGACAGGAGCCCGGTGTGATCGGCTAGGTCGGTGATGTCGCACAGGTCGCGACGCGGTGCCTGCCACCCGGCTGGACCTCGAACCCCATGCGCTGTTCCCCGGCGGCCCGGCCGCGTAGCCGGGCCAGATGCAGTGATCGGGGATATTGATCGACACCTCGAACGTCAATGGATATAGGATGTCCACTATGAGGATGGGCAAGGGGGTCGAGGCAGCGCTTCACTGCTGCCTGGTCATGCACTGGCTGGACGGCCGGCCCGTGACGTCGGCGCAGCTCGCCGAATTCTTTGACCTGCCACCGGCGTATCTGCAGAAGACCCTGCGCATGCTGGTGAGCGACGGGATCGCCGAGGCCGTTCGTGGCCAGTCCGGCGGGTTCACTCTTGCCCGCTCCGGCGCCTCGATCTCCCTCATGAACGTCGTTGCCGCGATCGAGGGCAGCGACCCGGCCTTCCGGTGCGAGGAAATCCGTCGCGCCGGACGTTCCGGCCAGCTTGGGCCCCGCTCGGGTGAGTGCGCGATCTCGCACGCCATGAGCCGCGCCGAGTTGGCCTACCGGGCCGCGTTGGCGGCGGAGAATATCGCCGACCTCGCCCAGCAGGCCGGGTCAACAGTGCGCGACCGCACCCTGAACGCTTTTTCCTGATCGGCCGCCCTGCTCACTGCGCACGCGGGCGCACCCATGGAAGGATTGTGGACAATGAATATCCGTAATTACGAGGGTTGGTGGTTTCGGCTGCTGCCCTTGCTCGTCGCGACGATCGCGGTGGGAACTGACGCCTGGGTCGTCGCCGGGTTCCTTCCCGCGCTGGCACGCGACATGGCCGTGAGCATGAGTGCGGCGGGGCTGTCGGTGACCGTGTTCGCCGTCGCCTACGCGCTGGGCGCGCCGCTCTTGGCCGCATTGACCAGCACTGTCCGACCCCGTCGGGTCATCGGCGCTGCCTTGGCGGTCCTGGCTGTGGCGAACGTGCTGTGCGCGGTCAGCGACGGGTTCACGACGTTCTTGGCGGGGCGGGTGCTGGCAGCGGCGGCCGCGTCGGCGGTCACGCCGTCGGCTGGGGTGCTCGCTACCCGAGTCTCCGGCGAGCAGCGTCGGGGACGTGCGTTGGCGCTGGTCATATCCGGGTTGACGATCGCGACGGCAGTCGGAGTGCCCGTCGGCAGTGCCGTCGCGACGGTGACGAGCTGGCGGACAGCCCTGTTCGCCGTTGGGGGACTGGCCGCCCTCGCCGCTGTGCTCATCGTGGCGACCGCACCCGACCCCGCTCCCGGAGCCCGACAGAGCATCCGGGACCGTCTCGCGCCACTAGGTCACCCACGCGTCCTGGTAATCCTCGCTCTGACCGTCCTGGGGATGGCTGCCGCCTATGTCCCGTACGCCTACGCCGCCCAGCTCCTGTCCACGGGCAACAGCGGGTGGCTTGTCGCCGTCCTGGCCGCCTACGGGATCGGCGCCGTCGCGGGGTCGCTGGCAAGCGGGACGCTGACCGACAAGTTCGGACCCGATCGGACCCTCATGGGTGCATACACGCTGATGGCGACATCCTTCGCCACCTTGGCCTTCCACCCGCCCGCCATCGCTGTGGTTGCGCTGGCCGCAGCGTGGGGTGCCGCCAGCTGGATGCAGACGCCCCCACAGCAGCACCGACTCCTCGCCGCGGCTCCACAGCACGGGACGGTGACGATCGGCGCGAACGCCTCGGCACTGTACGCCGGCATCGCCATCGGCAACGCCGCCGGCGGCCTCCTGTTCACCCACGGCAGCATCCTGATGTGCCTTGTCGCAGCAGGCATCGCGGTGGGCGCACTCGCATGGAATCGCGCGCTGACGAAGCGCGCGGTCGCGAGCAAGGAAGCGATCAGTGCGGCGAGGTCTACCGGATAGCCACCGCCGGGAAGATGCCTGACCTGCAGCTGCCGAGCTCCGCCACCGTGGATACGGCAACGCCACAGTCAGCTGACGAGATCGTTCTGCGCCTTGACCCGGCCGAACCCACCTCAGGCCGGCTACGCCGAGGAGAGTGGAGA
This sequence comes from Amycolatopsis sp. NPDC041971, assembly GCF_055588925.1. Lineage (NCBI taxonomy): Bacteria > Bacillati > Actinomycetota > Actinomycetes > Pseudonocardiales > Pseudonocardiaceae > Amycolatopsis > Amycolatopsis sp. NPDC041971. The sequence goes on from NZ_JBVJCE010000021.1 coordinate 145,468, forward strand.
AGGCGTGGTGCTCATGGTGGGTCTCCCCCTTCGCATGACGGCTCCGCTAAGCGGAGCACTGAAGCGCGATCACGCGCTACGCGAGGTACTTCCGCGCCCAGGTGGCGAAGTCGGTAAGCGGAATGCCGAGCTCCCGCGCATATCGTGGCCGCCCCGGCTGACCGGCCACATTCAGCCACTCGTGCGAGGCGCCCATCGGTGGCATTCCGGCCGCGACCGCCTGCTCCACGGTCATGTCCGGTGCCGCCAGCGGGGTGCCCAGCACGCCGGAAAGAACCTCGGCGATCTCGGTCATGGTCAGGAAGTCGCTCGCGAGCTCGAGTTCGACGCCGGAGAACCGCTCCGGTTCGGCGATGGCCGCGGCGGCCGCGGTGCCGATGTCGTCCACAGCCACCAGCGAAAGGGACGTCGACGGCTTGATCACGCTCACGAGGCCGCCGTCGAACCCGCGCGGGAACAGGAACTTCATGTCGGGCAGGAAGTTCTCCATGAAGAAACCGGGCTTGAGCAAGGTCCACTGTGGAATGCCCGTCTCGCGGAGGCGGTCCTGGATCGCCGCCTTGGCGCCCAGCGTGGGCTTCATCGAACTCCAGCGTCCCTCGGCCCACCCGTCCGCGTCGACGTGCTGACCGGCTCCCGAAACCGAGGTGTGCACGAACTGCGGCACTCCGGCCGCCTCCGCGGCTTCGATGAGGTTGACGCCTTGAGTCACTTCCCCGGCGAAGTCGAACCCTTCCGCGCTCACGCCGGGCATCTGCACCGAGAAGACGGCACGAGCGCCCTTGGCCGCCCGGATCACGGAATCGACGTCGTGAAGATCGCCGACGACGAGTTCGGCACCGAGCGCTTCGACCGCCTTCGCCCTGGCCGGGTCACGCACCAGCGCGCGGACGGGAACGCCGCCCGCGAGCAGGGCCCGGGCGGTCGCGCCACCCTGCCTGCCGGTGGCGCCGGTGACCAAAACGGGTGCTGAGGACATGTCCGCTCCTTCGGGAGATCTAAGTGGCGGGGGCCGCCACTTATCATCCGCTACCATATGGCGGGGCCCGCCACTTACACAAACACCGAGGTGAAGACATGTCCGACGGCCGACGCGCCGACGCACGGCGCAATTACGCGCGCATCCTCACCGTGGCCGAGGAGGAGGTGGCGGTCCACGGCTCCAGCGCCTCCTTGGAACAGATCGCGCGGACCGCCAATGTCGGCTCGGCGACCGTGCGCCGCCACTTCCCCACCCGCCGTGCTCTACTGGATGCGGTCTCCGCGAAACGGATCGCCGCGCTGTGCGCCCGCGCCGTCGAACTGACCGGCGAGGACGACAGCCGGAAGGCGCTACTGGATTGGCTCGACGAGGTCGTCACCTACTGCGTCTCCGCCCGAGGTTTGGCGGCCGCGCTCGCCTATGACGGCCCGACCCACGAGAACTCCTGCTCCGCCGCCATCGAGGAAGCCGGGGATCCACTCGTGCGGCGGGCCGCCCGGGACGGCGGGGTGGCGACCGAGGTCACCGTCGCGGATCTGATCACGCTGATCGTCGGCATCGTCCTGGCCACCGAGCACCACCCGGATCCGGCCGCACAGGCGGACCGGCTCTTCCGGCTGGCCGTGACGGGCTTGAGCCCGCGCACGTGAAAGGGGCCGGAGCGGTCTCCCACTCCGACCCCTGGACGGCCTCCCCTACCTCGTACCGCGGCGACCCGGCGAGACCACCGCCGGAACCGGTCCGCCGTGGATCACGAACTGCGAACCCGGTTCCCGGACGATGTCGCCCGTGGACGAGTTCGTGATCGTCACGTTCGTCAAGGTCGCGCTGCCGCGGGCGCCGCTCATCGCGAGTATGCCGGCCCCCTCCACGACCTCTGGAATCAGCCCTGAGCAGGAGATCCAACGTGTATTCGGCGGATTCCCGACGGGCATCGGCGACGCTGAGCACCACGAAATCCGCATAGTCCTGCGCTCGGCAGGATTATGAAGGAGGAGCACCGTGCGACTATCCAGAGGACTCGGAGTGGCCATCGCCACCACCGCGGCAGCAGCCTCGCGAGTGGTTCGTCGACGCACTGGTGACCGCTGCCGGTATCGAAACCAGCCGGACGCGGGTAGTGCTCGGGGTCCGCGCTGACTTCTTCGGCCATTGTGGACAGTATCCGCAGCTGATATCGGCGCTACGCGACGCCCAGGTCCCGATTGGCGCGATGAGCGCCGACGAACTACGGGATGCCATCACCCGCCCGGCCACCACGGCGAACTACACGGTAGAGACGGCCCTGGTGACCAGGCTGGTCGCGAAGCCTCGGTACACGCGGGCGTCCTACCGCTGTTGTCACACGCACTACTCGAGACGTGGCGGCACCGCAGCGGGATGACACTGACCTTGGCAGGCTACGACCGCACGGGCGGCATCCGACAGGCGGTTTCCCGTACCGCCGAAGAGGTCCATACCGGTCTGGACCCGGACCGGCGCACGTCGGCGCGGAACCTGTTCCTGCGGTTGACCGCTCTGGGCGAAGGCACCGCGGACGCCCGGCGGCGGGTATCACTGCGCGAACTGGGCGATGACCACGACACCGCTGTCGTCATTGTCCGGGCACCGGCAATGACCTGGTCGACAAGCGTCCGGGCAGGCGCTGCCCCGTTGACGGCAGGTTCGATCGCCTCGTCGATTCGTTTTTCCAATCGTCGCGCCGGTAGCGCCAATACTCCCTGCACAAGGCCCTGACCTGCACATTTTCGGTTCTGTCGTTCGGTTCTCGTTCACCTCGACGCCATCGCGGACTGCTGGTATTCCCGTGTCCCGATCCCCTGTGCCGAGGAGGCTGAAAACGCGTGAGCCGGATCCAGATCGAGGCGGCGACCAAACGGTTCGGCCCGGTCACCGCCGTCGACGCGGTGAGTCTCGACGTCGCCGACGGTGACTTCCTCGTACTACTCGGGCCGAGTGGCTGCGGGAAGTCCACCCTGCTGCGCGCCGTCGCCGGGCTTGCCCCGCTCGACGGCGGCAGGATCCTGCTCGGCGACGCGGAGATCACCAACACTCCGCCCCGCGAACGCGACCTGGCCATGGTGTTCCAGAGTTACGCGCTCTACCCGCACCTTTCGGTCGAGCGCAACATCGGATTCCCGCTGCGGGCCCGTCGCCGGCCGCGAGCCGACATCCGGCGCAAGGTCGAGGAGGTCGCCGAGCTCCTCGACCTCGGCACGCTGCTCGACCGCCGCCCGAAGGAACTCTCCGGGGGCCAACGGCAACGAGTCGCGCTCGGCCGAGCACTCGTGCGCGACCCCGGGGCCTTCCTGATGGACGAGCCACTGTCCAATCTGGACGCCAAACTCCGGACGGCGACCCGATCCGAACTCACCCAGCTGCACCGCACGCTCGGCTCGACTTTCGTCTACGTCACCCACGATCAGGTGGAGGCGATGACGATGGCCACCCGGATCGCCCTGCTCAACGAAGGACGTCTGGAACAACTGGGCACGCCGGAGCAGGTGTACGACGAACCGGCGTCGGTATTCGTCGCCGGTTTCCTCGGCTCGCCCGCGATGAACCTGCTCGATGCCGAGGTGGTCGGCAGTGGCGGCGAACTCCGCGTGGTGGCACCGGAAATCGACGTTCCACTCGGTGTCAGCGGCGCTGTGCCCAGGCGGGAGGTCGTGCTCGGGATCCGACCCGAACACCTTGCCCGCACCACGGACACCGCCGCGCTGCGCGCTGTCGTGCGGTTCGTGGAAAACCTCGGCAGCGAAGAGGTCGTCCACTGCACGGCCGGTGACGCGAAGATCTGCCTCCGTGGGCCGCGCCCCCTCGACTTCGCCGCCGGCGACCACGTCGGCCTGACCGTCGCTCCGGAGCGTTTACATCTGTTCGACCGCCACTCCGGCCGACGCCTCGTCTGGCAGCCCCGTCCCGCTCGTCTCGAGGCCACCCCCGTCTGACCCACCTGACCCAAGGAGCAGCTTCCCATGCAGAAGAACCGTTTCCAGGTCGGCGTCGCGCTGAGCGTGGCCCTGGCACTCGGCGCGGCCGGCTGCGGCCTCGGCGACACCGCGTCCACCCAGGCCGCCCCGGTGACGAGAGTGCCGGAGCTTCAGCCCGGGCAGCAGGTGTCGGTCGTGTTCGAGAGCTACAACTTCGGCCAGGCGGGCGCCTGGACGGACACGTTCAACGAGCTGATCGCGAAGTTCCAGCAGGCGCACCCGCACATCAAAGTGACCGCGCAGAAGCCACAGGGCAACAGCCCGAACCCGGCCACCGACACCGTGTCGAGCGTCCAAAGCCAGACCGCGGCCGGACACCCTCCGGACGTGGCGCAGCTCGGCTTCAGCGACCTCGACTTCACCGTGCACCAGCTCGGCGCCAAACCGCTCGACGATCTCGTCGGAAAGGAGGCCGTGCAGGCCAACTTCACCGGCACGACCCACGCGTACGCGCCGACCGCCCGCGCGCTCGGCGACTGGGACGGCAAGACCTACGGTGTGCCGTTCGTGTTCTCCACACCGGTGCTCTACTACAACGCCTCCTTGTTCCAACAGGCCGGCCTCGACTCGGCCAAGCCGCCGTCCACCTGGGACGAGGTGCGGATCGCGGCCGACGCGATCAAGAAGGCCACCGGGAAGGGTGGCGTCTATCTGGATTGCCTGACCAAGGAAGCCAAGGACTGGTGTTTCCAAAGCCTTGTCCGCTCGAACGGTGGACAGGTCCTCGCCGCGGACCGCAAGTCGCTCAGCTACGCCGACCGGCCGGCGGTCGATGTCGTGAGAATGGCACAGAACCTCGTCAACACCGGCGCCAGCCCGAAACTCGCACAGAAGCAGGGCTATGAGGCCTTCGCACGTGGCGACATCGGCATGATCCTCGAGACCAGTGCGGTGCAGGCGACGTTCGTCAAGGGCGCCAAAGGTAAATGGGACCTGCGATCGGCGCCGATGCCCGCGTTCACCGGGAAGCCCGTCGTGCCGACCAACTCCGGCGCCTCGCTGTTCGTCTTCGCCACCGACCCGGCCAAGCAGCGCGCCGGCTGGGAATTGATCAAGTTCCTCACCAGCGAGCAGGCATACGGCACGATCGCGACGAAGATCGGCTACCTGCCGCTGCGGTCCGGGCTCGCCGACGACCCCGCCGGTCTCCGAGACTGGGTCCAGCAGAACCCGCTGGTGAAACCGAATCTAGCGCAGCTGAAGAACATGGAGCCCTGGGTCTCCTTCCCTGGCACCAGCTACCTGCAGATCAGGGACGGGATGATGGAGGCAGTCGAGGAGGCCGTGTACCAGGGTGCCGACCCGCAAGCGTCGTTCGACGCGGCGAAAGCACAGGCCACTCCGCTGCTGCCGGGCGGTGGCAAGTGAGCCGGCCGGACCTGACCCTGATTCAGCTCAGCGACCCGCACATCCTCGCGGACCCGGGCGAGCGGTTGCACGGCCACGTCGCCACGAGCACGGTGCTCGAGTCCGCTTTGGACACGGTGACACGGTCAGGCGCCGAGGTACACGGGCTCCTGCTCACCGGAGACCTCACCGACGACGGCTCCCCGGCGGCCTACCGCCGGCTGCGCGCCGCGGTGGAACGGCTCGGTGTCCCGGTCGTCTACGCGATGGGCAACCACGACGATCGTGCCGCCTTTCGCAGTGAGCTGCTCGGCCAACCAGGTTCCGGACCTTGCCACGCCGCGTACGAAATCGGCGGGGTACGGATCGTCGTACTCGACAGCACCCGGCCAGGCAGGCACGACGGGCATCTGGACGAGGACCAGCTGAAGTGGTTGCGTGCCGAGCTGGGCGAACCCGCGCCGCGCGGCACCGTCCTCGTCGTGCACCATCCGCCGTTGCCCTCGCCGGTACCGACCGTGCATCTTCTACGCCTGCGGGATGCCGGGCGGCTCGCCGAGAGCCTGGCGGGCAGCGATGTCCGGCTGGTGGTCACCGGACACGCGCACCACACCGGATGTGGCGCGCTGGCCGGGATTCCGGTCTGGGTCTCGCCCGCCCTCGCCTACCGCGTCGAAGCGCTACCGCCCCGCGCGCGGCTGGTCGGTTCCGCGGCGAGCGGCCTGAGCCGGATCGACCTGATCGACGGGGCCTTCGTCGCGACAGCGGTCGAACTCGGTGCAGCCGTGACGGTGTACGACGAGGACGAGGCTGCGCGAGTGCGTTTCGTCGCCGAGCACACCTCACAGGTCGGGTGAGCCGCTTGTTCGCGGAAATACCCGTTCCGGTCGCCGCGCTGCCGGTCCCTAGTTCCCCCCGGCCGTCGCTGGCCCGCCGGATCGCTCGCGCCGCCCCGCCGTACCTTTACCTCGCCCCCGCGCTCGTGCTGCTGGTGGTGTGGACTTACCGGCCACTGGCGCAGACCGCGCAGCTGTCGTTCCACTCCTGGAACCTTCTGCCCACGACCCCGATCACCCCGGTGGGCTGGGCCAACTACGAACGGCTGCTGAAGTTGCCGGAGCTCGGCCAGTCGGTGACCCGCACGGTGGTGGTGATCGTCGGGTTGCTTCCGTTCTCGATCGGCATCCCGGTGCTCGCAGGATTGCTGACGCGCCAGGTACGTGGCCGGGCCCGCGTCGTCTACCAGGCTCTGGTCTTCGCGCCGATGCTCGTCGCGCCGGTGGCGAGCGCGGCGGTCTGGCGCTGGCTGCTCGACCCGGGCGGTGGTGCGGTAGACCGGATCCTCGGCATCGACGTCAACTGGCTGCATGAGACCGGGCCTGCGCAACTGTCGATCATCGGGATCACCGGATGGCATGTGCTCGGTTTCGCGGTGCTGGTCGTGTCGGCCGGTCTCGCCGGCATCAATCCCGATTACGCGGATGCCGCCCAGCTCGACGGTGCGTCGCGAGGACAGGTCACCCGGTGGATCACGCTGCCGCTCCTGTCCCCCACGCTGGTCTTCCTCGCACTGATGACAGTGCTGCTCTCGGCACAATGGACATTCCCCCTCATCGACACCCTCACCCAAGGTGGCCCCGCCGACGCCACGACGAACGTCTATTACCTGTTGTGGGACTACGGATTCCACAGCTACGACGCCGGACTCGGTGCAGCGGCGGGGATGTTGCTGTTCGTCGGGTTCGGCCTCGTCGCGGCCGGGCTGGTGTGGCTGGCCGAACGCCTGACCTTGCATGACGACTAGGAGCCGGTGATGGATACCGTCGATTCCCGGTGGCGCCAGGTGCGCGGGCACGTGGTGCTCGCCCTGCTGGGCCTCCTCTGCATCTTTCCGATCTACTGGCTGTACGCGACCTCGTTGCGGCGCCCCGGGGACGTCTATTCACTATCGCCACTACCGTGGCCACTCTCACTGGAGAGTTACACCGACGCGGCCCGCAAGGTCGACGTACTGGGACTCCTGGGAAACACGCCGCTCGTCGCACTGCTCACAGCGGCCGGCCAGCTGCTCACCGGCCTTCTGGCGGCCTACGCGTTCGCGGCCTGGCGATTCCGCTTCTCCCGGTTGCTCTACCTGGCCTTCGTGGGCACCTGGCTGGTTCCTTTCCAGGTCACGATGCTGCCCAACTACGTGCTGCTCTCGCAGCTCGGCCTGCTCAACACCCTCGCCGGGGTGGTCATCCCGACGCTCTGCTCGGCACTGGGGGTTCTCCTGCTGCGCCAGCATCTGGCCGGATTCCCGAAGGAGCTGCTCGAAGCATCCACAATGGACGGCCGCTCGTCGTGGACGACACTGTGGACCGTGGTGGTACCGAACCTGCGCCCGGCGCTGGCCGCGCTGGGCATCCTGCTGTTCGTCAACGCCTGGAACGAGTACTTCTGGCCCGCGATGGTCTTGCAGCGCAACAACGCCGTACTTCAGTTGGGACTGCGGAGCTTCATGGGCACAGAGGGCGACGATTGGGGACCGTTGATGGCGCTCGCCGGACTGGCGTGCCTGCCGGTGTTCGCGCTGTACCTGGTACTGCAACGGCACATCGTGAACGCTTTCGTCCGCTCGGGCCTCAAGTAACCCGCGCCGCCGTTTCGATATCCGGAAGCGAAGGAACTTCGTCGAGGCACCGTACGAAGGTCTCGCCCAGGGGGTTCGGCTCGGCCGCGCGCCAGACCGCGTAAAGGTCGACCATAGGCACCGGGTCGGACAGGCGCACCGGCACCGGCCGGACACCGCCCGGAACCGACCCGACGGACGTGCCCCGGGTCGCCGAGGCGAACCCGACGAGCGCACGGACCGACACGACGATCGCGGTCGCACCCGGGTCGTCGACCACAAGCGCGACGTTCAGTGCGATCCCGCTCTGCTCGGCGGCGCCCAGGATCGCGTCGTACATCGCCGGGCACTGCTCCCGGGCGAACAGGACGCACGGCTGATGCGCCAGCTCGGCGAACGGCACCTCCTGCCGGCCAGCCCACTCGTGCCCATGCCCGACCACGGCCACCATGGGCACCCGGAGCAGCCGCCGAAACCGGAACCGCGACGATACCGGGTGTCCGTAGACGAGCGCCACGTCCAGCCGACCCGCCGCGAGCGCCGCGAGCTGAGGGCCGGTCCGTTTCTCCCACAAGGCGACCGTCACATCGGGGTACTCGGTGGTCATTCGCGCCAGGACCGTGGGGAGAATGTGCTGGCCCGCAGGGAAGTTGTAACCGACGTTGACCGTGCCCGCCCGGCCCGCGGCCGCCTCCCGGGCACTGTGCGCAGCCTCCTCCAACCGCGCAATGATCAGCTTCGCGTGCTCGCGGAACACGTGACCTGCCGCGGTCAGCCGCACCTCATGTGACGTCCGCGCCACCAGCTCGACACCCACGGCGCGCTCCAGCCGTTGCAGCTGCTGACTCAGGGACGGCTGAGCGAGGTGCAACCGCGCCGCGGCCCGCCCGAAATGCAGCTCGTCCGCGATCGCCAGGAAAGATTCGAGATGCCGGAATTCCATAGCGTCCTCCGCCCGGGATACCGCCGTCAGGCTCGCCGACCGCGGCGAACACCCGGTGAACCGCACCTGCCGAACGGCAGGCGATCCGATGACCGGCGGCCACATCAGAGACACACGCTGTCCAGCGGTCAGGGTGACGCTGGCGGACTGAGTTCAGTGCATATCGCTGGGGACACCGATGTCATAGACCTTCGCGCAGTCGTTCCAGATCACGCCGCCGTCATCGTGCACTCCGGTGAACCGGTAGGTACCCGCGCCCGGGACCTGGAGGAAACCTCCCAACGGGTGACGATCCAGCGAGCGACAAAAGCCAGCGAGACCGGCGAGTCGACGCCCCGATCGACGTTCACCTGCGGCTCGATGCGCGCCAGTGCGGGTTGATGCGCACCGCTGGACAGCCCGCGCACGCCGGAGAAGGAACCGTGTCGATGTCCTGCGCGAAGCCATCGACCGGACCCAGGTCGACGTTCGAGATAGACGTCGTCCCACCCACTCCCAAGCCGTTCGGCGACTACCGAAGGTAGAAACCGTGCCTCGCGGGGTGGCCCGGTTGACGGCGAGTTGGACGTCCACCGATGGGACCCTCGCCATCGACGACCCAGGTGACGTCGGCGCCTCCCGCTGCGGCAGGAACCGTCTCGCGCAGTGAGGACGACATCGACTTCGAATCGCCGAAGTCGGCCGGCGGGGACCGTACGCCGTAGGCGGCGCCGCGGGGTCACTAGCGGGGCAGGGTGGTGACCCCGCGCCGTTCACGGCACCAGCACGATCTTGCCGGTGGTGCCGCGCTTCTCGAACAGCTCGTGTGCGGCGGGGGCCTCCGATAGCGGCAACACCTCGCCCACGACCGGCTTCAGCGCGCCCTCGGCACCCAGTCGGAACGCCTCCGCGCGCAACCGGGCGCCGTACGCCGGGTCAACGAATACCCGCGGCCCGAAGCCGGACACCTGCAGGCCGCGCGCGAGGAAGTCGACCGGCGTGAAGGCGGGCAGTTCGGCACTGGCCGACCCGAATACCACCGCGCGACCGACGCCGATAGCCAGCAGCCCGAACGCGGCCTGGCTGACCGCCCCGCCGACCGGGTCGAACAGCACGTGTACCTGGCCGACCGCCGCCTGAACCTTCTCCGCCCAGCCGTCCTCGGTGTAGTCCACTGCCAGGTCCGCACCGAGCTGCTCGGTCAGGGTGAGCTTGCGCGCACCGCGGGCTGCGGCCACGACCGTCGCGCCGGACCGCTTGGCCAGCTGCACCAGCAGGCTGCCCACCCCGCCGGCCGCCGCCAGCACCAGGACGACCTCGTCGGCTTGGGGCGTGCCCGTCTCGACCACGCCGAGCGCGGTTGTGCCCTGCCCTAACAGCGCCAGCGCCTCGTGGTCGTCTAGCTCCTCCGGGATCGGCAACACCGCCGCGGCCGCGAGCACCGCGAGTTCGGCGTACCCACCGCTCGCGACCCCACCGACGACGCGCGTGCCGATCAGCGACTCGTCCACTCCCTCGCCGACAGCGGCGACCGTGCCCGCTACCTCGAATCCTGGCGCGAACGGCAGCGGCGGCGCGGGGAACCACGGGTGCGCTCCCATCGCGCCGGACCGCATCTGCACTTCGGCATAGCTGATGCCGGCTGCCGACACCCGTACCAGCACCTCGCCCGCACCCGGCGTCGGGTCGGGCACCTCTTCGAGCTTGAGCACCTCCGGCCCGCCCAGCTCGTAAAACCGGATCGCCTTCATCTTCGCGTCCCTCCTCGAACGGTCCGGCAGACGGTGAGGCCTTGGTCACGGTCGACTGACCCGACCTGCTCAGAAGCTGGTCGGATACATCTTTTCTGCTGCTTGACGGATAGCCATGACCGTGGGGCGTTGACTGCCATTGACGTGCCAGGCGAGCGCCGAGGTACTAGGAGGGATGCCCGCGACGTCGAGGAACACGATGCCCGGCCGCGGAAAGAATCGTCTCACCGACGCCGGCAGGAACGCGATGGCCTTGCCCTGCGCCACCGTGGCCAACAGCGACTCGACATCCCGTACGACCGGCCCGTACTTGACCGGAGAGCCATCCGGGCGTGGGTTCACGGTCCAAAAGTTCCTCCATGCCGACGGGCATTCGGCAGGATAGTCGATCACCACGTGATCTCGCAGCTCCGCGAGCGACACCTCGCTTCTGCTTGCGAGTGGATCATCCGCCGGCAGGCACACAATACGAGGTTCGGTCGCCAGATGATGCGTCTGAATCTGCTCCGGTACTGGCGGTCGGCAGAAGACAACGTCCACCTCGCCGGTGTAGAGACTTTGGAAATGCTCGATTACGTTCAGCAGCCGAACTTCGATCTGTAGATCGGAGTGCTGTTCCGCTGCTTCGGCCAGCACCCGGCGAGTGTGCTCCATCGCAGCCTCGGCTCCGATCGTGCCCACGACCACTTTCCCCGTCGCCGCCCGGGTGTATTCGGTCGCGACACGGTGAAGAACCTGCGTCGCAGTGACGATCGACTGCGCCTCTGCGAGGAGCGCCTTACCCGCCGCCGTCAACTCCACCGTGCGATTGGTACGGGTAATGAGTTCGATTCCGAGACGTTGTTCCAAGGCGTTGAACTGCCGGCTCAACGCCGGCTGGCTCATGAACATCCTCGTAGCCGCTCGACCGAAGTGCAGCTCTTCGGCCAGCACAAGAAAAATACGTAGCTGGTGCACCGTTGGCGCAGTCCAATGGTCCATCTCCGCCTCATCCCCCAGTGAGCCCGCACCTGCCGAAGCCGGAGCAGAAACCAGAAATCAACTGATCAAGATTCGTCCAGCGACGAGGAGCTCCGCCAAAAGTCGACGACCAAGCCGCATGATCACACCTTGACATCAGAAAAATATTGGCACTGAATATCGCCAGCGCTCACCAAATACTTCACTTGCACTTCGCGAAATCTGCCAACAGGTGACTATTTTCGCCGATAGCGCTATCGCAAATTTAACGAACACAAATCTGTAGGCGACTTACGGTGCCATCATCGGCACCTTCTCGAAAACTCTCGACCTCTCCCAAAATGCCCTTTTCGGACCCTTCGTACTACACGAAGATGAACCTTCTTCCATCCTGAATAGCGATGACGACCGCGGTGTATCCGCTCAGCTCCGCTACCGCCTGGCTTGTCAGGTCCCGCAACCCACCCAAGGGCTGAACCATGCACATGGTCGGGCCCTTCGCGAACTAGTCCTGCCGCGCCGCGGCGGTAGCGTCACGTGATTGCCGACGCCCTTGATAGTTACGAAATAACACGAAGTCATCCTCACGTCACCACCGGTCAAAATCCGACGGTACCGTCGGAATCGTAATTCCGGCCCCTCCAGCAGGACGCCGTGATCGTGCCTTCAGCAGCAAGTGGAAGATCCACTGCCTCGGCGCCGATCAGGCTGGCCAACTACACGATCCGCGACGTCACGTAGAGTACGAACAGAACCGTGCACTGCGGCGAGAATAACAACGGAGACGAAGCCAGTGTCCTGCCACTTCCCCGGCTGCGGTGCACCGCTTCCTCTGACGACTTTGAGCGACTTTCGTTCCTGGCAAATATGCGCCGCCGTGGGACACACAAGGTATCCGCGACCATCGAAATTCGGTCGGTAAAGATGCGACCCCGGAGACCATGAAGGGAAAGTCGCCGGGGCCGCCGCTCGAAAACGGCACTATTCAGGGAGATGACCAGTCACCGTTTCGAAGTACTCCAGACAGCCAGTGTCCGACCGAAACCGGCCATCGACGCACAAAATATGAATAACCTTCACTCTTGTGTTCGCCACGTTGACTACCCCCAGTGATCATCAGTTCTCAGCGACGCGGGCCGGATTCCGGTGCACCGAACGCGTAATTCACAACCTACCTCCCACAGCCGGCAAAGGCCTCGAGTTTCGAGATGACAAACGATGCAAGAGGCCGGCCGACCGATGATGTTTCGGGTATCATCACGTTGGAGAAGCAGCAGTCGCGGGTCCGTCCTCGCCGCTGAGAAACCAAAACTCAAGGTCACTCGTTCGCTCGCCAGACGGCGAGCGCGGCCTGGCGAACAGCAATGACGACCGGACGGTTCTCTGCCGAGACATGCCAGGCCAGTGCGGAAGTGCACGGACTCAAGTCGACAACGTCGAGATACTTGATTCCTGGCCGCGGAAAGAAATTCCGAGCCGCCGAGGGTTGAAACCCGATCGTTCCGCCCCGGGCGACCAGTGCGAACAGGGACTCGACGTCGGAGACGACGGGTCCATATCGGACGGGCACCCCACTCGGACGCGGGTCCGCCGCCCAGAAGTCGCGCCAGACCTTGGGGCATTCAGGTGGAAACGACGCCACGACCCGGTCGTCCAGATCGGCGAGCCGCACACTTCCCTCGTCAGCCAGCGGATCGTCCGCCGCCACACAAATGACTCGAGGCTCGCTGTTGAGGTGCAGCGTCCGGATGTCCTCCGCAGCGGGCGGGCGGCAGAACACCAGATCCGCTTCGCCGGTGCTCAGACTCAGGTACTGCTCCCCCAGGCCTAGCAGTCGGACGTCAAGTTCGAGGGCGGGGTGACGTCTGCGCACCTCATCGAGGATCGCCACGGTGTGCGCCATCGTCGCCTCCGCGCCGACCGTGCCGATCACCACCCGGCCCGCCAGACCGCGAGTATGCTCGCCTGCCAAACGCTGCAGTCTGCGCATCGCGTGGACCACCATGCGAGCGTCCGGCAGGATGGCCAGACCGGCCGCTGTGATCGAGGTCGATCGGCTCGTACGGGAGACCAGCTCGACACCGAGCCGGCGTTCCAGCGCGCTCAGCTGACGACTCAGCGCGGGCTGGCTCATGTACAACCGTGCCGCCGTCCGGCCGAAATGCAGCTCTTCGGCGAGTACGAGGAACATTCGTAATTGGTGCACGGTGGGAGCCGATCGATCCCCGACATCACCTGTCATGACCACAGGCTACTCCAATGATCACCAGACATCTGCGCAACTCAATTGACTGCGCACGTCGGTGACATTTGCACTCCCCAGACTTCGGCCGTCACGAATAGCATCCAGCTTCAGCATCAGCCGACTGTGGACTTCGACTCCGTCACCGTTGACAGGGGCACTCGGCGCCAGAGCACGGTTGCCACCGAACCGGCCGTCACGATGAACGCGCCGGCCACGGCGATGCTCACGGCCGGACCCACCCACGACGTCAAAGCGCTCGCGGCGAGAACGGCGACCCCGGTCGAGCCGGCCAGCAGCGAGTTGAAGAGCCCCATGCATTGCCCCCTTGAAGTGACCGGGACGAGCCGGCTGAACGTCGCGCCGACAACGACCAGATACGCCGTGCACGCTCCGGCCAACATGAACATCACGGCTGACACGACCAGCCCCGGACGGGCGAGGCACACCAGAAGCGGAAGGCCTCCCGCGGCGGCGAGCGGTCCCATCGACGCGAGCCGCCTTTCGGCAGAGATGAGTCGGCTGCCCAGTAGATAGGCGCCGAGAGCCATCCCGGCGGGATCCGCGGCCATCAACAGACCCGCCTGCCAGGACTCGCCGCCCATCTCGGCGACGTAGGCGGCTGCGAGACCCTCCGGCACCACAGTCACCCCGAGAAGGGAGGCGAGCAAGGCGAGCACCCGTAGCCCGGCATGTCCCCAGATGACACGGACTACGTCCCAGCTCGACCCCCAGTAGCCGCGGCGGGTCGCCTCCGGAGGTGACCAAGGGCCCACGTACCGGGCGATGACGGCCGCGGAAGCCACGCAGCAGATCGCGTACGTCGCCAAGGCCGCCTCGGGCGCGATGCCGCTCAATGCACCTCCCAGAACGAAACCCGCGATCTGGGAGATCTGCTGCGTCACAAGCCTCACCGACTGGCCCGTGACCAGAAGGTCTCCCGGAAGGATGTCGGGCAACATGGCTCCCCGGGCCGCCTTCGCCGGTATCGCCATCAGCTGCAGACCCAGCAGCAATCCGAGCGATAGTGGCAACGGCAGCCCGGGGACGGCCATGAGACCGGCCAGCGCCGCACGCGCCAGATCTCCTATCACCAGCACGGCACGCCGCGAGTAGCGATCGGCGACGCCCGCGATGAGTGGGCCCGCCACCGCGGGCAGGAACGTCAATGCGTAGGTCAGCCCGGCAAGCGACCCCGAACCCGTACGTGCCAGTACGAGCACGGCCATCGCCACCCTCGCGAGCTGTTCACCCGCTGAAGCCACGATCTCGGCGATCCACAGTGCCCGGAAGTCCTCGACCGCCAGCGCGACCCGCCAGCCGCGGGCTTCACCGTAGTCCGTCAACGCGGGCTCTCACACGAGGTAAGCATGCCATACATCGCAACCCTGTCTCGTATCCGGAAAGCTGTCACCAGACTGACACGACCGGGACCCAGAATTTGTCACGGCGTAACGAACAGCAGTCGTCACAGCTCATAGTTGAACACGTAGGTGTGCTCACCCTCAGGCGAACGCTTGATGTCCATACTCGCCTTGAGCCCTTTCAGGTCGCCACCGGCCGAGTCCGCGACCACCTCGATGATCGCGAATCCACCGCCGGCATTCCCGTACGCGGAGTGGCGTAGTACGAAGTCACCCTCTCGATCATCGATTTCGGCCCACACCCGCTCCATTCCCACATACGAGACCGAGCCATTGTGAGCCAGTACTTGAAGCAGGTTCGCTTCACTGACGCCTCGAATTCCTCCTTGGAAGGTCTTGGTGTTCCGTACGCGCAGAAGGCGAACACCGTCTCGCTCGTCGTATACGTTCTCGTCCCAGCTGTCCAGGTCGAACCGGCCGGTCACTTCTTTCATGAACTCTCATCATTTCCGTGAGCGCGGGGCACCACTGAGGCAGTGCGCGATCCACCATCGGGGGAACGGCGTTACTTTGCCGTCAAGTCTTCTCGACAGACAAGACCGGCGCAATGCGATTAGGGTTATGATCGATATCCTGATGGTTATCCGGCGGGCTCCCTGCCCACCCAGCGAAACGAATCGGTCACCCATACATGGGACTTCGGCCCCGGTCACGAGTTGCGTGCGGTCGAACGCGGTCGGAACACGACCATTCCGCCACAGACTGGGATGGGCTCGCCCCACGAGCGGGGAACTGGACGGCAAGGATGAATCAGGATGAATCGGGCAAAGGCCTTCGGCGTAACGAGGCGAATTCCGGCAAAGCCGACGATCTTCATCGGCAGGAACGCCGACCTTCCTAAGCTGACGGCAGCCTTCCGGGATGGCCCGCTGGTGACGTCGACCGGACCGGGAGGTCCCGCCTAGCGGGCGCATTTCGCGACTTCAGCGCGAACAGGATTCACCGACGGTGTGCACTTCGTGGGGTGACTGACCTCAACGACCCGGAATTGCTGGCGAGCATAGTCGCCGAAGCGCTCGGACTCACAGATCGCTCGACCCGCCCGGCGGTCGAGGTGTTGATCGACTGGCCAAGTGATCGAAACGTCCTGTTGGTCCTGGACAACTGCGAGCACCTGGCTGAGAGCTGCGCCCGGCCGGCGGACACCCTCCTGACACGATGTCCGCGCTTGATGATCCTGGCGACCAGCAGGCATCCTTCGAAAGCCGCCGACGGCCAGGCCTTGCCGGTGTCCCCTCTCGCCGTTGCGCTGAATCCCCGTACAGGATCATGGCCTCATCCCGCGTTTCTCGTGCACCATCAGGAGCCCTCCCTGCACTTGAGCAGGACGAACAGATGGCGGGACGCATCGAGGAGGTCACCACGCAGTTCGTCGGTCCGGTCCCAGGCCGCGTGCACGAAGGCTGCCCGCAGGCAGTCGAGGATCATCGGATCCTCGGTCGCCAGCAGTCGCTCCAGGCTGATCGCCGTGCCGGCGAGCCGTCGCAGCAACGTCCGCACGTCGGCCGGACCGGACGCGACGGTGAGCACTACCACGAGTTCCTGTAGTTGCTTGTGCAAGAGTGAGAGACCGTCCAGCGGCAGCTTGCCGCCGATCCGGTTCATTTCGCCGTCCTTCCGCGTTGCGGATCTCGGGTGGTACGTGGGGAGTGACAGGCAGGCCGTCTGCTCATGACGGCAACGGCGTTCGGATCACGCGTCCATCGAACAAGCGTGGAGGTCATCAGCCGATCGCATATGGACACTTTCACCAGACATTCACACCTAGGCTCACGACACAGTCAGAGACCGAGCTGGCACTGAGCGCGTCGTCCGGATCAGCTCGTCGTATACCAACCGATTCATCCGGACACTTCACGAACAGCGAACGCTGTCGATGCACCGATTCAACACCCTGTGCGTCACCAGGACCTGGAAGTACCCCAGATTCAGCCATGCCTCTTCCATGCGGATCCATAACCGGGCGCACATCTATCACGTCTCGCCGCGGTCATGATCTGATCGGAATATCCGATCTCGTCAAGCCACACCGAGTACAAGCCCCTGCCTCGGCTTCGATCCAGGTACGCGGGCATTCACTCCATTACCTGCTCAGCGCTTCACACGGCCGACAAGCGAAGTGTTACGTTTGCGTTAAGAGCAATGAACGACAGGCGGTCAACCAGCTGCGGCTCACGAATCCGTATTATGATGATCCGTGCCGACCGGCCAGTCCGCCAGCGTCATCACCGTGACATACATGAGTATCTCCGGCCGCTGGGGTCTCACTCACTGTTTCAGACAAGGCTTTCACCACTCCGGCAGAGGATCTGCTCGACGGCAGCGTCGTAGATTTCACGCGCGCCTACCTGCAGGCGAAGCTCGACACCGGCCACGATGTCATGCCATCTGCCATCTGCTTGAAACCACCATGAACGCGCGGGATTTCGTGTTTCATTCCCAGGAAGACCCCGGCGGTGTTGGTACGCCAGACGTTCTCCAGATCAGCCAGGATCGTGTTCGGCGAGCCGAACCGCCTTCCGGCTTTCGGTCCCCACGTTGTTCACGGCGATCTCCAACCGACCGTACCGGCGAACACAGCCCTCGACGAGCGCGCGCACTTCGGCTTCGTTGCGGACGTCCGCTCGATGAAACGTCGTGTCACCGCCGCTGACGCGAATACCGTGCGCGACCTCCCGGCCGAGCTATTCGCGACGGCCGCAGAAGTACACCTTCGCGCCCTCCACCGACATCGCGCTTGCCGTGGCGGCGCCGATACCCGGCGTAGCTTCGGTGATCCACACGACCTTAACGTCGAACCGGCTCCGCGATAGGCCGCGGACACGGCGCCGACCGGGCCAAGGGCGCCGGCGGCGAGCCCCAGCGTGCCCGCGGCGAGTACACGACGGCGTGAAGTGAATCCGTCACTCATGGCTCAGTCCTGTTCCAGTCGATCGGGGATCCGCGCGAGCGGGTAGTGCCGCCAGAAGTACTGGTCCGCCGCGTGCTGGTCCCCGGCGAAGTTGATGGCCTCGGCAATCTTCCGATCACGGATGCGGTAGGCCAGCGCCCACGTGATGTCCAGACCGGCCGGAGTGGTGCTCCACCCGCGATGGAGGTCGACCACCCAATCGCCGTCTGCGGCCAGATACAGGATTTCGGCCCGAAAACCGGACCGTCCGAGCTGCTCGAAGAAGGCGATCACCTCGTCCGGTCCCGTCTTCACTCCCGCGAGCGGGTGATGCCCTGGAATCGTCCATCGGATGTCGGCCGCGATAAACTGCCTCAGCACGTCGAGATCACCAGTACCGTAGGCTTGGTAGTACCGGCGGATCAGGCTCACGTTCGGGTGTTCGCGCCCCCGTTCCGGCGCGGCGGAGGCCGTCCCGCCGGCCAGCGATCCAGCCAAGAGCGCGGCGACCCCTATACCGCCCGCGCGCAGCACTGACGCCCTGTCGAGAGGCGTGCTTCGGTTTTCCACAGTCGTTCCTTTCGGAGTGGCATTTCCCCAAGGCAAACACCAGCGCTCCCGAGAGTCCAATACTCGCCTCCATACGTTTGGGGCATCGCAGGAAGACCAGGTGCGGGCTCGGCTCCTCGCGGATGACCGCGTGCGACTGGAACGTCGTGAGTCACTACCGAGCGCGAACCGAAGCTGACGTGAAGTCGCCGCAGTCAATACTTGGTTCCGCGCCGTCCAGCTCTGTTCGGCGTCGACTTCATTCTGTCGGTAGCCGCGGCCAGGGCCGCGCCACACCTCCCCCTCGGATTCCCCCAGCCGGGAGGCATAGGTGTGGTGTCGCCTCCGACAGAATTCGCCGTAGCCGCGCAGTTCTGGTCTCCGCGGTCGTTCCCGTCCCAGCGGAGGCCGCGGATACCAGAACACCGGAGCGTAACACGTCACGCACAACACTGGCGCGTCTCACTCCGATGCGCCATGTATTACTCTGCATCGGTTCTCCTCGAAGAATCATCGATTTCATCTTGCGTAACCTTCGTCGGCCGATGAGACTCAACTGAGTCCGCCACAGATCTGTGCGACTTCGGTGATGGCGGAACTTCTCGGAAAGTCGGAAGACAAGGGGGAAGCTTGTCTCATGCCGGGGGTTGAAGACAGCTCGTGTCATTCGCGCGACAATCTGGGCTATGACGTCGAATTCGCCGTCCTCGGCACCTTGACCGTGAAACTTGGGGGCCGACCCGTCAGGATCAGCAGTCCCAAATTGCGAGTGTTGTTTTCATCAATTCTTCTGATGCCCAACAGGCCTGTGACGATAGCTCAGTTGACCAGCCGGCTCTGGGGCGACAATCCGCCGGAGTGTCCACGTCGGGCTGTGCAGCTGTACGTGACTCGGCTACGCGCGCTGCTCGGCCCGTCTCGGGAGTTGCTCAACACTGTGCCCAGTGGATACCAGCTGACGATCGCGCCAACCCAACTCGACCTCCTCCGATTCGAGGAGATGGTCGTCGCTGCGGCAAACAGTCGTGACGACACCGAGCGCGCGCGGCAGCTGAATGCGGCGCTCGCATTGTGGCGCGGTGATCCCTGCGAAGGCGTCGCATTCGACAACTCACCGTCGGCCGAATTCCGTCGACTCACGGAATCACGCTTGCAGGCCGAAGAAGATTACGTCGACGCCAGGTTGCGTCTCGGCGATTACGGCGACCTCGTGAGCAGGCTTCGCTGGCTGACCGCTGAAGCTCCCTTTCGTGAGCGCTTCTGGGTACAGCTCATCAGCGTCCTTCACGCCTTAGGCCGTCGTGAGGTGTCCGGCCTCGATGAAGGCTTCTGCCGCAGCGGCCACCCAGCGAGCCGAGACCGACGACAGTCACCCATGCGCGGCTGCCCCGAGTCGTCTTCGTTGCACCACATCAGTACGCGGCCGGACGACGTGTGGACCTCACCTGTCGAGAACTGTTGGCCCGAGCATGACCGGCCGAGGTCGCGAGCGCCGTTGGCTCCTACAAACAAGCACATCTGACTCGGTACTTCAAGCGACTGATCGGCATTTACCCAGGGCGACACGCCCGGTATCACTGAGCCGCTCACCACTTCGCCACGCTCTGCGGTTGTCCACTCAAGCGCGCCATCTTCGGCTGTTGAACAACCCTGCAGCGCGGCAACCGGACTTCAGCGGCCTGCAGAACGGGTCCGCGCTTCCGATACTGACTGAAGTGTTTCGCATCGTGGCCGAGCAGCTCGCGATCGCGAGGCGGATCGTGTTCTCCGTCGGCTTCATCGCCGCCATGGACGTCTCGATGGGGCTGCCGATCACTGCAGTGCTCATGGGGGCGGCGTGGGCGCTGGCTACCAAACGCGCACTACAGCCTTGGGTCCGCAGCCGTGAAAAGCAGCATCCTCCTGTAGTGGCCGACTTGACCGGTCTGCCGAATCGTCGTTATGCAGCCCGCCCGTCGGCCGAACACGCGGGTGATGGCAGGAGTCCGTCCCGTCCATCACCCGCGCGTCCGCCCAACTTCTATCGAAGCTCAGTACTCACGGTTCCGCATCTGACACCCCCCGTCTTGACTACGCACTCGCGCAATGTAAACGCGCGGAGTCACTCGGCAAGTCTTGCCGACGCCATATGGTCGCGCAAGAAGATGACAATGCGAAAGGACAATCGGCAATACCGTTCAAGCTATAGACGCTCGCCGCGTCAGGATCGCGAGAGGTCCAGGCTGAAGAAATTCCACATCGTGCTGATTTGCGACCTGCGTCTGGAGGTAGGGCGGTAGCCGCCGGAATCAGGCGACTACGGACGCCGGTGTGACAGTCGAACCGACCGAGGCTGCGAGCGTCACCAGTGCGGCCACCCTGACGCGAACGAACCCGCGGCGTGCTCCCTGGCCAGCAGACACGGGAAAGACACCCATCCCAAGGCTTCTCGCCATACGCTGGACGTATAGGTCACCGATGAAGGGAGGCACGAGATGGACATCGACACCCGTGTGCTCCGGTATTTCGCAGCGGTCGCCGAGGAACTCAACTTCACCAAAGCCGCCGAGCGACTATACGTAACCCAGCCGTCGCTGAGCAGGCAGATCCGGCAACTCGAGTCCGACCTCGGCGTCACGTTGTTCACCAGGTCAAGCCGGGAAGTACTCCTCACCGCGGCCAGCGAGGCGCTGGTGCCGCTGGCCACGGCGCTCGTCTCCGATTGGCAAGCCGCGCAACGAACGGTGCGCGGAGTAGCCGCGTTGGAAGGACGTGTGCTGCGCATCGGGTTCGAAGCGTCCGGGGCGGGCCCGCTCACGAACAGGGCGCGTGCGCGGTTCGCCCAGCGTCTTCCGGATGTCGTCATCGAACCCAAGCGGTTCGACTGGGGCGGCGAGGTAGCAGCGGTCCGAGACGGCCTCGTCGACGCGGCCTTCATCTGGCTGCCCGCCGACACCGATGGTCTGCATACCGAAGTCGTCGCGCAGGAGCAGCGGATGGTGGGGCTCGCCACCGGTCATCGGCTGGCGGTGCGGAGCAGCGTGACCATCATGGACCTGCGGACCGAACCGGTCATGTGGACGAGCAAAGCTCCGAAGCCTTGGGTGGACTGGTGGGCGGTGAACCCTCGTCCAGATGGCTCTGAACCGGTGTGGGGACCGCAGAACGACAATGTCGAAGAGATGCTCGAACAAGTCGCGAGTGGTTTGGCGATCTGCATCGGACCGTCGTCGATGGCGACCTACTACGCCCGGCCGGACCTCGTCTGGCTACCGATCACCGACATCGACCCCCTGCGCATCGCGTTCGCCTATCCCGTGTCGGGCACCAATCCTCTGGTCGCCGTCTTCGCCGCGGTGGTTAGAGAGATGTCCCGGTAACGCCGTTGAGATCAGGTCGCATTGCCTGTCCCGGCTGCCACATCACAGCAAGCGGTGCCCTTCCACGCGACCTTCAGTTCCGAGGAGAATCCTCTCGTAAGCATCCGGGTCCTTTGAGTAAGGGCGCGCCTGTTCGTCCGTCGAGAGCAGTCCCGACGGCTCGTTCGCTCAGAGGCATGGACCTGAATTGCGTACCAGCCTGGAGCGGGCGGGTAAGGCGGTTTGCGGGACCGACAGGCAGGAGAGCAGATTGACCGCCGGTCTGTCCTGTCATGCCGCTTAGTGGATGTTGCGCCACCAACGACCGTCGTCAGGTGATCGCGGGTGGTTGTGGGCTGGGAGCACCGTCAGTGGGATTGGAGGTGGAGTTCGTCGACGGTTACACGCTCTGCCCGCTGGTGTCATTCGCAGCTCTGAGGAGCTGTCGATCCCAGCCATTCCGCCAAAGTCGTGGTTTCCCCTCGTCCGTGTCACCTGTACCTACATCGACACGTTCGGTCCGGACATCCCTCGCCCACCGACAGCCATGCCGCAGCAGGGAATCAGCAGGCGGTGACAATGTCGGTCGGTTGCCGGTTCCACGTCAAGCAGTGCTTTGGCGGGCTTGGTGATGCGTTCCCATGAGCCACGCCAGGCGACCCTGGGGACAGCTTTCCTGCCGCCAGGAGACTCAGCAGGGTGGTCAGGGCGGGCCCGACCTCGCGGATGCCTCCGAACGTGCTCATCGTTGCCGGACCGATGAAAGACAGTGAGTACGGTTCAAACACCGCGGGCTCATCGGACGCCCGGTCGATGTCCTGCACACACCCGCCAGGCGCAAGCAACTCCCAGGCGGCGGCCAGTCGCGGTCCGCCCCGTTGTCGATGTGAGGTCGACCGGCTGATCAACACCCTCCAGCTCGACCATGACCTCCTGGGCGCCGAGTTCGGTCAAGCCGATGGCGCGAGAGGTGGACACGATCGAGGCGATGACGTACGCGTCACTCAAGGCCGCCAGGTGGACCGCGTAACGGCCCACCGGATCCACACGCCGCCTCGTTGGCGCCCACGGACGGGCCCGGTACCGTCCGCCGCCGTGCGGGCGACGATACCGGCGCCGTCATAGCCGTGCACCGTTCCGGCCGGGCGCCGACCGGCGAAGATGACCTCACCGCGGTGAAGTATCAAACCCTTGTCGAAGCATCCGACGCGCTCGGCCTGGCGCGCCAGAACCTCTACCCGCGAGTATCCCGCACAGAACGGGAACTCGGCCAGAAACTCTGCATCCGGCCACGCGCCGCTCCGTCTGCGCACAGGCCCCAAGCCAGGATCGATCGACTCCCATGCACGATGTCACGCCGGCGGCGAAGTGCTGAATCTCTGAGGTTCAGCGCCGGGTTTCATCCCTTGATGACAACCATGAACCTGCAGGTCAAACAAGATCGTCGTGGCAAGATCGCCACGACTCTTCAGAATGCAGGTTCCAGCAGCGTTGGCGGATTCTCAATGATCTTGCTGGTTGGTCGCCGGGCCGCCAGATCGGCGGGCATCTCGGTGCTGAGTCCAGGTGGTCCGGGTGATCTCGTATTCGACCTCACCTTGCTCGGCGCCCAGGACTGGGTCATCGTTGTGTCCGGCGGAAATGAATGTTCGGACGAACGCGAGTCCGGCGGCGGTCATGGTGGCTCGCGACGCGGTGTTGACGGCCAGGGTTTGCGCGAAGATCCGCTTGAGCCCGAGGTCGGTAAAGCCATAGCGGATGAGCTCACGGGCGCCCTCGGTGGCATATCCGTGGCGCCACCGGTGGCGCAAAAGCCGGTAGCCGAGATCCGCCTCGCCGGTGACTTTGGGCTGATCCGGCCCATGGGGCGGTTGCAGCAACCACAAGCCGACGAACCCGTCCTCGGCAAAGCCGACCCAGAACCCGAGGCCAGGCACTTCGCGCGAAGCTGCTTGCCGACGGCGATGCGAGCGCTCGACCTCGGCGCGCGAGGCGGCTCGGCCGGTGAGATAGCGCATCACCTCAGGATCGGAATCCAGCTCGATTTCCAGCTCGAAGTGTTCGTCGGCCAGGGGCACAAGCGTGAGCCGCCGGGTTCGCAACATGGGTTGAGCCATGCGCTGATCTTCGCAGCGAGGGCAACCCGATTTAGTCTGCGCGACGTTTGCTCCGAGGGTGCGCTCGGCTGTGGAAGGCCCTGGAACGTTCGATCACGACCAGTCGCACGGACGATCGGAAGTCATCTCACGGCTTTGCCCGATTAGAGGCCACCAAGTCGGCGGCTCACCACCAACAGGGCTGAGGAACAAGCCAACGGCAACGGCACGAGTTCGAGACTGATCTTGGGTGGCATCGAGGTGAGACAACCAGGAAACCCCAGGTGATCCAACATCGACGTGTTACGTGCGCCGAGACCCTACATTTGTGGCCGGTTCTGCTGATCGCTGGAGGTGGTCGCCGAGGGAGCGCCAGGTCTCGGCGGTTGGGATTCGTCCGCGCCGATCGACACCTCATTCTGAGTCAGTCGCTTGTGGTCGTCCGACTCCCCCATCACCAGCTTGGCTGTCTTGTCAAGGCCACCCACCAGGCCGCTCCTCCACTGTGCGGCGACGCCTCAGCTGCCACCCGCGCGTACGGCGCTTTCCCGAGGCTCGGGGCTCGCGCCGCACAGCCAGCACGAAGCATCGGCGAAATACCGGGGAACGTTGGCGATGACGGGATGACGTGGCCGAGAAAGGTTGACAAATTAAATGAGCGCTCGTTTAATTAAGCATATGGCGAACGATCGCAACCCGGCACCCCCCGCCGCCCGCCGACCCGGCCGACCGCCGAAGAGTGACGGTGCTTTGACACGGGACCGCTTACTGGACGTCGCACTGGGTTTGTTCGCGCGACAGGGCTTCGCGGCCACTACGGTCCGCCAGATCAGTGCGGCGGCTGGCATCAGCGATACCGCCCTCTACGGCCATTTCGCTGGAAAGCAGGCACTGTATGAGGCGTTGTTCAACCAGGCCGGGCCGGCCAGTGCCGGGACTCCAGTACTCGATCTCGACGAGGTAGCTGCGGCTGAGCCACAGGTGGCGATTCGCGGTCTGGTCGAGCAGGTGTGGGCGGAGTGGTCCAGCCCGCGAGCACGGCAGTTCCTCGACGTGATGCTGCGCGACGGAGCCGAGACCACCGGCGGCCCGGCCGACCTGAGCGCCGCGATCGAGCTGACCCGCGATCAGTTGCAGGTGCCGTTCCGGCGGTGGCAGGAACGCGGCCTGGTACGTACCGATCTGCCACCCCGTCAGCTGGTGTGGGAACTGTTCGCGCCGCTGCAGGTGCCGCGCATCCTGTACCTCCGCGGCGACGTGACCGACGCCGATCTCGCCACTGCGCGCCAAGCGGTCGAGGACCACCTGGACTTCTTCCTGACCTCCATCATGTCTACCGAAAGGACTTCCTGATGACTCCCGTCGCATCCGAAATGACCGAACGCCCGGCAGACTTCGTCGCGCCGAACCTGAGCCCGGTCGGTCTAGAACTGCGCCCAGTGGAACTGGGTGAGGGTGTACACGCTCTAATGGCCAACGAAGCTCCCAAGGACAACAACGGTCTCATCATCGGCAAAAAAGCCGCGTTGATCATCGATTCCGGAGTTACTCCCCGCATCGGACGGCACATCCAGGACATCGCCGCCGACCTCACCGACACACCGATTCGCTACCTGGTCAACACCACCTACCACGGAGATCACACCTTCGGGAACACCGCCTTCGGCGCTGACGTCCGAGTCATCTCGTCACGGATGAACAAGGCCGCGATGTCCGATCTCGCGGCGGAGAAGAACATCCGCTCCGAAAGCATGTACGGCGCCGAAAAGAGCCTCGACGACGTGGTCTCCTGGCGGCTACCGGACGTGACGTTCGACCGGTACTGCGAGATCGACCTCGGCGGTCGGATAGTGCAGTTGTGGCACTTCGGCTCCGCGAACGGCCCCGGGGACACCCTCGTGCACGTCCCGGACGCGAAAGTCACCTGGACCGGGAACTTCATTTCGCCGGGCATGCCGCCAATGATGCTGATCGGCGATCCCGTCGCCTACCTGCGCACCGTGCGCGCCATGCGAGCCACCCTCAGCACCGAAACCCTGGTGCCCGGGCACGCCTTCATCGGCGAGGCAGAGCCGAGTATCTCCATCCTCCTCGGCTATCTGGAGAACCTGACCACCGCCGTGCACCGCGGCCGGGAGGCAGGCCGTCCTGTCGAGGCTTTGTACGAGGAACTCCCGATGTGGGGCATCACCACTCCTGCAGGCGCCCCCGAGCAGATCATCGCCGTACTGCGCTCACTGCACCGGCTCAACATCCTCACCACCTACCGTTGGATGGACGGCCAGCATCTGCGAGCCGCCTGACGCCGATGCGCGTGATCGAGTGAGTCTTCCCACAAAGTCATGTATGTCAACGAAACCGTCGAGTTGCTCGCCACAGAAGCCGACCAAGGCGGGCACTTACAACTGTTGCCGAAATCTGGTTCCCCGGCGAGCAGCCCGTCCTCGATCCACCTGATGTTCACGGAGATGGGGTGCTGGGTAAGCCACCCAGCACCCCATCCTTGTTGACCCTGTCAGCTAGCCGGTCAACCCTTCCGTCAGCTAACGGCCTTGCGCGCGTTGATAAGGCCTCTGCCGAAGAAACCCGCACCGGTACTGCCGCCCTCGCAGACCGCACGGTGCGTGCCCTTCCCGTCAGGGTCATGTACTCCGCCAGCAGGACAGGGCAACACCTGGGAGCCTGCGGCCAGGGCCGCCACCAGCTCATTTGCTCTCATGCCGGGATTGCGGCTCTTCAGCAGAGCCAGGACCCCCGCCACGTGGGGCGAGGCCATCGATGTTCCCTGGAAGTAGCCGTACCGGCCACCGGGAAGAGTCGATAAGACCCGTCCGTTCGCGTCCGGAGTCGCCGGGGTCTGGAATTGAGCGTCTCCTCCAGGAGCCGCGAAGTCCGCGACCCCGAGGCCGTGATTCGACCGGTGATAGCGGCTCTTGAAAGCGCCGACCGACGAGACCCCTACTACTTCAGTGTCTTCGGCCGGAAGGAGCTTGCAGGACGAGTCCGCAGTACGAGTCTGAGTCGGTCCACCGTTGTTCGGACTCAACTTGTCGACCACATCGTGGCCGAGATCCCAGTTTTCGTTGCCCAAAGCGCTCACCGCGACCATGTTCCCGGCCCCCGTGCTGAACGAGATCGCCCGGCGAATGGCTTCGGCAACCGCCTTCTGGTCAGGGTTGCCGGAACACCAGAAGTACCACGGGTCGATCGACAACGAGGTGTTCGCGACCTGCACGCCATGCTTAGCGGCCCAGATATAGCCGCAGATGGCCGCCTCGGGATAGATGTATCCTTCCGCTCCCCCTACCTTGATGGCAGCGACACGGACATTCGGGGCGACGCCGGTGACACCGATACCGTTCTTTGCCGCCGCCACGATCCCGGCCACATGAGTGCCATGGCCGATCTCATCCTGCCAAGAAGCCTCAGCTGTGTCCGGAATCCCCTCCATACAGCTCACCGATGCACCCTTGTCCACATTGGCGGCCAGGTCCGGGTGAGTGGAGTCAATACCACTGTCCAAGATTCCAACGAGCACATTTCTGCTGCCCGTGTTGATCTCATTGGCCTTCTCTGCACCGATCAGCTTCATGTTCCACTGATTTGCAGCCAAGGGGTCGGCAGTGGTGCTCCCGGTCACCCGTGGAGAAGACGCACTCTCCGGACGGACTATAGGCGCCGCCATCGGTGTTGCGACCCGCCCGGTCGCACCCAGCCCAACGAGGTTCCTGGTCGCGCCCACACCTGCGACACCAGTTCGCTTCCGCACGTCGGCGGCGAAGTCCTTGTTCTGGGATCGGGCGAAGATCACCCCGATCTCCGGCAACATTCGCACGACCGTGCCTTGGTTGGCCAGCACGGCCTCTTCGGCGAGATGAAGCGCGACATAGGGTTTGGGCGCCACTACCACGAAGTGCGCACCTTCCCCCGCGACAGGGGCGGCCTCCGATGCATCGACGGAAGGTACCGCGGTCAAGGCCAGACCGGCGATAATCGTTCCGACAGCGGCCGTGAATCGAACCTTCCTGCGTGAACGTGAGCTGGGCATACAAATACAAACCTCCACTATATTTTTAGAAGAGCTCAATGAAAAACATTGGACGCGCCACCCATTGCGAACCAACCCAAGGCGGCGGCATCGAAACAAGACAGAAGATGGAGCTTCTTGACGCCTGCCGCGACTGCTTCTACACCTCGCTCGGCACCGCTGTGGCTATGCACCATGGGCCACTTCGGGGCCGACCGTTCCGGCCACCACCTGATCGGTCATGCCTCGCGTGGACTCTCCGACCAACGCTGAAGGCTGCACATCCCCTGCATCACACGGGCATCGGGCAGCATGACCTGCCGGGCCGACCATTGTCGATCGACTGGTGCGAGCGATCAAATCCACCCCAGTCGCCACTCGAGCATTTGGATGCCACCTCAGCACAGGCTGGCTCGAAAAGAGTCGCGCAGCCGACTCGCCAAATCCAACTCTTCGGCAAGCAAGAGGAACATTCCCAATCGGCACACGGCCGGAGTCGATCTTTCCCTAGCGTAGTCTGCCATGAATTCGTGCCAGGCGGGAAACAACGCTATCGCCGGAACGTCAGCCGAGTAATCACCGGGGCACAGAGACGCGGCGTCGCTTTGACGCCGCGTCTCTGTGCCGGGTGATATTAGCTTCTATCATATCTTGTGATCACCAGTCCCTGCTACGCATGACACCTCCCCGACGATGGCTTCACCGGAACTCCGCTACATTCATATTCTTTTACCGAATGGACCTTTACTGCTCGGCAACCTCGAAGATCGCGGAATTCCGTCCGAACCATCCTGTTCAGACGGGCCTGCGCGGCCCACCGAGTTGACCACTCTTTCATCTTTCTCCAAATTCGGAGCTCGATCAAGCGCGCGATGATGCTTAAAGCTTTAGAACGATAACGCTCCGTTTATCGATCGTGTAACACGTCAAAGTGACCGGATCCGTCTTTCGTCGATGCCGTGGACTTCTTCCGTCTCGGTATCGGCGCACGAACGCTCCCGAACGACCAGGCGTCGGCCACCTCGGTCCGCGAGAAGAGCCACGAAGGGCGTACCCCTGAAGGCGCCGGGGGTGATCGACACCATGAACGTCAAGCAGATTCCCAGGGTCCGACCGTGCCGGAAGAGGCCCTTGGGTCGACTTTTACTTCTGCACATTCGATGAAATTTTCAGCGCAGCGGCCGCGGACCCTGCGCCTTGAAAGGAGATGAAGGAACAGGAATCCATGCAATCTTTCGGGCGATCAATGCAGTTTTGTATATTTACGGAGCCTAAGTGAAGAAAATATTCAGGGTTCAGTGAACGCGATGACATGCTACCCTCGGCGAGTCATCGCAACTGCGATCCACTGAGGGATTGTGCCAGCAGCTTGCCCAAGTCTGCCCCGCATTGAATGAGCGCCGCTCTGCGGTGAGGTGTGAACGGCGACTTCGCGCCGTGACCCTGGACTCGCCGCGTACGCTACGCCAATCCCAGGCCGCTACCTCCGCTGATGCAGACACGACCTGCATCAAGGCGAGAGTCAGTCGTCGAACCGGGTTTGATCCCCGCCGATACCTGAAGACGCGACTATCAAGGGGGACCCTCTTATCCGGTACAGGTCGAGATGCAGCGGACAGCAATGGCGGTACTCATCTCGTTCCCCGGTCCGGAGATCATGCCGGTGATGAGTTTGTCCAGATCTTCCCGCACTCCGCAATCGGAGAACGGCGGAATGTCGAAACCACTTTTAAGAGTGGTAGGTGGCGCCGTGTCCTGCAATCCGACCAGGCCTTTGATCTTGATGATCATCGGGCTTTGCGTCTTGCAGTTCGGTCCGACATCGAGGACTTTGCCGTCAACCTTGGTCTCGCTAAGTCGGATTGTGAGCCGCAGCGTCAGGTCTACGATCACCGAGAAGTACTTCTTGCCGTCTGGAAATGGACGCGAAGCTACCTCGCCGGCATCCCCCGGGTCTTTCAACAGTGCACCACCCTGATCCCCTTGCGGGAGCAGCTCCACAGTGCTGGTCACTGGCAGGAACCCAAATGTCACGAAATATGCGTTCGCGGTCTTTGGCAGTGTAATCGAGGCCGTCAGGGTTTTGTTCCCCGCGTCAATCGTGCTGTCGTATCGCCCTTCGCCGGTAGCCAGGTTCGAGCGGAGCTTCGCGATGCGCGAAACCGTGTTGCGAACATAGTGTGACGCAATCAGGCCAGCGGAAGCGACGTCCACAGGGTTCGGCGCCGACGCATCAGCACTGGGTCCGGTAGGTGCGGCAGATGCAGAACTCAACGATACAACGCCAAGGGCAAGCATCACAACGACAGCCAGCCAGCGCGAGCCGCGTCGAGTCGCCAGAGACATGGCCACCATCCTTGATTGGCTTGACAAGATGAGAGAACGAACCAGTGCGCTCCGCAACAGGAAGTTACTCGGCAGAACTTCTGCGATGCAAGCATCGCGGCGATCTTGAGACCAGCCGTTCCGACTCGCCGTCACAATTACCATCGATGAACGATGATTTACTATGAGACCCGACATGCACATGACAAGTTTTGCACGCGTGCCGCTAAAACCTTGAGCACGGCTTCCGTATATGCTCGTTGGTTGCACGAACACGGATCAGTCTAGATACGAATTTTCGACAGAACATTCACGGAGTTCCTGCTGACCTAATACGATATACAACAGGCTATCGAATACCGCGTTCACCGCATGACCACTAGGTTCCGCCCCGAAGATCAGGAGGTGGCGGACCGCTTCCTGCGGATCTACAGACACTTGGCCAACCGAGACCGGTCGTGCCGACGGTCTGCGTCACCGTCGTAGAGACGATTCAACTGATGTCAGCACGGAGCTTTTGCGAGTATCGACTGCTATTCACCAACTAAGTATCGCTTGAGTCCGCTTCAGGCCCACGAGTCTGCAAGCTCTCCAGATGAACGAAGGCAGTGGAAACCGACTCTCGCCATATCTCGACCTGCCAGTGAGCCGGTCTGGTCGCCGGGCGCCAGGCCAACGATCCCGGTTCCCTATTCTCCGCATAAGCGCTCGTGTACAACCCCGACCGACGTGTCATGGATATCCGGCCGGGGAGCCACCCCTTGTCGTTCGTCCCGTAGCCGAGCGATCAGGTCCAACTCCGCGAGAACAGTGTAGTGCTGTTGTGCATGGCCGCCTCGCCGAAACCACACTTCGACCTCAAGAAGAAGCTTCTCAGCTACGGCTAGGTCCCCCGTGCGGAGACAGACTTGCCCCAGTCCGGTCATCGCGATAGCTTCCGCGGGCTTGAAACTGTGGTCCGCGGCGAGTTTCCTCGCCGCCTCAAAATGCTTTCGGGCGGCGTCATAGTCCCGCCGGGTCAGCGCTAGCTTGCCGAGGCCAGAATGCCGGTCCGCGGCTTCGGCCCACATACCGAGCTGGTCGGCCAACGCGAGGCCGTCGCGGTGTAACCGTTCTGCAGCGACATGGTCGCCACCGTACTCAGCTAGTACAGCGCGAGGGTAGATGGTGAGGAGCTCACCACCACGGTCGCCCAGACCGCGAAATCCTGCGAGTGCCTCCTCAGCGGCGACGGCCGCTGAGGCCCTGTCACCTCGGAGGATGGCGTGGTGAGCGCGCAGGCTCGCACACACGGCCATGCCCCAAACATCTCCGAGTGATCGAAACCCGGCGGATGACTTCTTCGTCAGGTCCTCGCTGACTTCAACGTCGCCCGCATGCAGCAGGACGTAGCCAAGGAACCATTGCGCCATCGACAGTCCGCGCAAATCACCAGCGTCGTCGAATGCCGCTAGGGCAGCTGCGGTGTGACTTGCCCGGTCAGGTTCAGTGTCGAGTAGAACCGTGAGGCCTGCCTCCCAGCACTTCACCCGCGCGTACCCCATCCGCGATGCGGCGCTGGGAGCGGCTAGTGCCCGCCTGGCCCAGCGAGCAGCCTGCTGAACCCGGCCACGTAGCAGCAGGTACCACGTAAGAGCGTCCACCAGTCGCAGCGCGATGTCCGCCGCGCTGTCGTCGGCAGTGGTCTCCAAAGCCGAATGGAAGTTGCCGGCCTCGACATCAAGGCGTTCGAGGTTCGAGCGCTGCCGCGGGCCGAACAACCCAGGTGCGAGCTCTTCGGCCAAGCCCACATAGTACCGAGCATGCTTGCCACGGAACGTGTCCGTCTCCTTGGCTTCCGCCAGGCGCGTACGTGCATAGGCGGCGACCGTCACCAGCAATCCGTATCGGCGGCTTTCGCTGACGACGACCATCGAGCGGTCGACCAACCTCGCCAAGATCGCCGCCACATCACGACGATCAATGGTCTCATCAGAGCAAATCTCCTCCACCGCTTCCAGGCTTCCGCCGTCCAGGACGGCGAGTCGCCGCAGGACGATTCGCTCCGGCTCAGTCAGCAGCTCCCAGCTCCAGTCGAGCAAGGCGGGCAGCGTGCGCTGCCGGGCGGGAGCGCCGTGATTGCCGCCGGACAGCAAATGGAACCGGTCGTCCAGCCGCGCTACGAGCTCAGGTAGCCCTAACGCCCTCATCTTGGCCGCGGCCAGCTCCAAGGCAAGCGGAAGACCGTCCAGTGACCGGACGAGATCGGCTACCTCGCCGGCGTTCGAGGAGTCCACCGTGAAGGTGGAGCGAGCTTCGACAGCACGGGTCGAGAATAGGCGGACCGCGCTGGACTGCCGCACTTTGTCGGCTTCGGCGCCGACTTCTGGCAGATCCAGTGAAGTCACCGGCTGAAGGATCTCGCCGGGTATGCCCAGGGGTTCCCGGCCTGTCGCCAGCACCTTCAGACCGGGCGCCGCGGCAAGAAGGGTCCGCACCAGCCCCGCGACAGGTTCGGTCGCATGCTCGCAATTGTCGAGTAGCAGCAGCACCGACCGGTCCCGCAAGAACGCGGAAAGCCGTTCGAGGTGCACAGTTGGCGCCGCCGGAGGCAGTCCCCCGAGCATGGTGTTCTCACGGAGTCCGAACACCCTCATCACCGCTTCGGCGATTTCGTCGCCGGACCGAGTTCCGGCCAGCTCTACCAGCCACGTTCCATCCGAAAACGCGTCAGCCAGGAGGTCCGCGACAGCGAAACCCAAGCGTGTCTTTCCCACGCCTCCGGGCCCGGTGAGGGTTACCAGTCGCGCGTTGCAGACCACATCGGCGACGTCAGTGACCATCTGGTCTCGGCCGATCAACGCGGTGAGCTGCGCTGGCAAATTCGTCCGACGGAGAGAGGGCGGCGTGTCCAGGGTGGGGTCCCTGGTCAAGATCGCGTGCTGGAGGGCGATCAACTCCGGACTGGGATCAAGACCGTGCTCCTCGGCCAAACCACGGCGAAAGGCATCGTAGCTCGCCAGTGCATCTCCTGGACGTCCGTCGCGGTATAGGGCACGGACATGCGCCGACCGGAGTCGTTCACGATGGGGATACCGGTGTACCCAACCTGTCAACTCGGCAACCAGCCCGCTGTGCTCACCGAGAACGAGCCTAGTCTCGACGAGTTCCTCGACGGCAAACAGCCTTAGCTGTGCCAAGCGCTCCGCTGTCGGCTGCGCGAACGCCTCATCGGCGAATTCCATCAGGGCATCACCTCGCCAGAGAGCGAGCCCTTCAGAAAGCAGCTGCCTCCGCGGGAGCGGGTCATGGGTACTTCGAGCCTCGCTGAGCAGCTGTTGGAAGCGAATGGCGTCGATCGTGTCGGCAGGCGTGTCCAGGCGGTACCCAGCGCTGGTCAGCTCGATCATTGAGGACCCCAGAAGGCGACGAAGTCGGGAAACCCTGACTTGTAGGGCATTCGTCGGATGCGCGGGCAGCGAATCCGGCCAGAGGTCGGCGAACAAGCGCTCGACGGGAACCGCGACGCCCTCGTTTGCCAACAGTACGGCCAGTAGCGACCGTAGGTCAGCACCCTGGGGCGTGACGGGGACCCCGTCCTCCTGCCACACCGTCAACGGTCCCAGCACACTGAATCGCACTCGCCCACAGTACTGAGCGACGGTGGCGCGCGCTGGAGAGTTCGTTGGAAGCCTCCAGACAGCAGGTGAGGTGCCTTCTCGACGCGATCGCCCACAGTATGGGCTCAAGCAGCGGTTCCCAGCGGCACTGACATCTTCGCCGCGGGCACCGACGGCACGTCATCGCCGGACTCCTGCCGCAGATCGCGGCTGACCTCGATGTCGGGATCACAGCTGTCGGTCAGCTGATCGTCCTGTTCGCGCTGGCCAGCGCCGGTAGTGGGCGCGATCACAGCGGGGTCGACCCGGGACGCGCACTCATACAAGAGCCGGCGACCTCCGTCGGCGGCAGTGGACTCACCGTCATCGGAGAACTTGCGAGCCGGTTTTTGCCTAAACGAGTCGTGCACGCCGAGCTGGCCGTAGCCGCAGCAATGCGGAGTACGAGCCTCCTGTTTTTCGAGCAGCTCGCCTTATTTTCGTCAGGACACCTACGTGGAGCCGTGATTATGTCCTTGCCAATGGCGCTCCCGCAGATCCAGCGGATCGCCCAAGCTCCCAGCTCGACGGAGGCCCTGCTGGGCTTGAAATGAATTGGTGATCCACCTCGACAGAAGGGGTAGGGTAAGCTCCTCGTCGGCGTGGTGGGCATTTTAGTTATGCCAATCACCGGAGAATAAGAAAAGGATCCACTTTCGGCGGTTTATGCTCAGCCCTCGCACCTTGAAGGGCAATTCCAGTAATCAGCACGCACTACAGAGGCATGGTCACCATACTATGAGTCACATCCCGAGCAGCTGACGCCATTTCCTGATGGTCAGCGGGAACACGACCGAAAAACCCCTTGTTATAACCGTCATATTGAACGCGAATCACCCTGCTTCCGGCCCGGACGACAACGATGGCGGTCGCGAGGTCAGAGCGCTGCCATAAGCCCTGCACCCCTGACGCCCCCGCTAGCGCAAAGGGCTGAGACCCAGCGAGTATTCCGGTCTCTACTGTGTAATTTTGGTCCGCAGCCGCCATATGGACATATTCTCGCACTCTTATGGACAGAGCGCGGTAACTCACCCCATTCGCCCCTTTGAGTGTATCGTAGTCACAAGCAGTTAGGCGGACATCTTCGCCGCGCAGCGTATAGGACGTGGTCGGATTCGTGACACCGAGACGATCGACCTGTTCGACTGAAAGTCGACACTCGGGAATGACCGAGATATTCGCGGGCGCACTCCCAACCGGTACAGAAACGTCGACAATACGGAACACCGCGAAAACGACGAAGATAAGCAGCGCGATTACGGAAGCAATAACGGCGAAGACGAACCCGACACGACGTCTCGCCATTTGGCGATGGTACACGACACCTCTCCAAACGTCCGAGATCTGACAGAAATCGCTCCCAACACCGGGCGGCATACCCATGTTCCCTCGCCATGCGGATGGCATGCAGCCACTATTGCAGGACGCTCCCACAATGCCGCGGACCAACCGGATCCGTTCCTTGAGGGGACCATACTCGTCGATTAGCGACTACCAATCCCTGTTCCGCATCGCACCTCCCCCACGGGACACTTCGGCCAGGTGCACCGCAAACGCAGTTCACCTTCGATGTTCCCCATACCGGCGACTCGATCAACCACAGCATCCTGAATGAACAATGTCTATCCAGGCCACTGCGGCCTCACTTCAGGCAGTCACCCGCACACCCTGCCCAAGACGGAGTCGACAATCAAGAGCGCAGCGATGCAAAAAGTTGCCAACTGATGTCCGACCAGTTATCGAACTCTCTGGTTGATAGCGCCCAGTACTTTTTCGTCACCACACGTCGCGCGCGCCACCGAGTCAAGATTCAGTGAAGTCATATTTACACGAAATCGATACGCCTACAGCAAAATTACAGTAGTATCGACAAATGATATCCGCTGGACAACTTGCAACTTTCGCCGCACTGACCTTTCTTATGGTCATCATACCCGGACCGAGCGTATTGTTTACAATCAGCCGAGCTCTCACCGTCGGCCGGCGTGACGCGCTCCTCACCGTCGCCGGTAACGCAGCGGGGGTTTATACCCAGGTGGTGGCAGTAGCCTTCGGTCTCGGAGCGATCGTGAGTAGTTCGGCCGTGGCTTTTACTGTTATCAAGCTAGCCGGCGCGCTCTATCTGATTTACCTGGGCGTTCAGGCGCTGCGGAAGCGCCGCAAGCTGACCGAGGTTTTCGCGTCGGGAATTCGTGCCACCCCGGGACATACCCTCTCCGTGCTGCGCGACGGCTTTGTGCTCGGATTTGCCAATCCGAAGTCGATTGTGTTCCTGGCCGCGATTCTGCCGCAGTTCGTCGACACTCAGGCCGGGGCCACATCCGCGCAGATGCTGTTGCTTGGTATCTGCCTGCCGATCATCGCACTCATCTGCGACAGCACCTGGGCGTTCATCGCCGGCCAAGCCCGGACCTGGTTCGTCCGCTCGCCCAGGCGCCTGGAACTGCTCGGCGGCACGAGCGGTCTGACGATGATCGGCCTTGGCGCTTCTCTTGCCTTGAGCGACCGTCAAGGTTGAACTGCGTCCCCGGGGGAGCATGCAGCCAGTTCCCAATTGGGAGGCCCGAATGCCGCCGTCGTTTTCCTGCCTCAGACGAGACGAGACGGAGCATCGACACTCTCGAACAGACGTGTCCCCGCCGCCGACCAAATCCTTGTGATTTGGTCACCATCGATGTCCAGCTGGTCGATTCCGCTCTTACCGACACGATCAGCGTCATGTACGGCACGCCACCGAGCGCTCACCTGCCCGGTAGCGAGGTCAACGATTGGCGTGTCCTCCACTGTGAAGACAAGCCCAGGACGTGCTCTGCGCCAGGATCGAACGAAGGTGAGTACGTCATCGGGTCCGCGCAGCGCGTCCGCTCCGGGAATCTCAGCGGCGAAGTGCACCCGAAAGCCAGGTGCGAGAATTTCCTGAGCGAGGCCATATTCACCGCTCCAGAGAGCGGCCCACTGGTCGGCGAGTCGGCCACCGGTTGCTCTGACGACAGCTGGATCGAGGTGTTCGCTATTCATGACAGGTCCTTTCGGGCTGGCCTTTCGGTGGCCACTGCCGCGGTCGTACGCGAGACGAAAAAGTGATGCGGTCTTACCCACGTTGCCCCCGAGCCTGCACCAGACGAAGCCGGGTGGCAGAACCGACACTGCGCGAGGGCACGTTGCCTTCGTCGCTTGAAAAGCACAATGGGTCGGGCAATGCATTTTGACGGGAGACCGATGCAGCATGAGGTATCGTCGCTGGTCCAAGCTCGTACTTGATCGTCGGCATAGCAGTTCTGTTTGAAACGCCCGGTCCTCGAGCGTCTCGACGTGCCCGCGGTGCACGCCAGGTCTTCGATCGGCATGCCTCCTGATCGGCCTGACGGCACGTTTCGCAGTGAACCCGTGATCCACCAGATTCGCCAGACCCCCTCCGCGGTGTCAGCGGAGCGTGAGCGTTTACAAGTGAGGTGTATCGGGGCTGGTGACCTTGGGTAAACCCGCATTGTCGAGCGGCGAGGTACTCGACGGTATCCAGCGTTGTTGGTTGAGACGTAGCGTTATCGGTTGGCTAGGGCGCAACTGGCGAAGGCCTGTACACAAGTAAGCCTTCGGCTACGTGGGCCCGGAATAGTTGGAACCTGAAGGCGGCGACAGCGTCGGCCAGGACAGCCAGGCGACAACCCTAGCTGGGCACTCAACCGTGGAGCGCCCGAGAGACGTCGCGGCAGGCACCAGCAGCCCCGCAAAGAGAGACCGTAGGCGGCGCCGGGCAATCTGGCAGATGGATCGCCCGCCTGTCATGCCGCTGGTGGCCCGAGCGCACTCAATCGCACTCATCCTCCCTGGTGAGAGGGTCACCTCGCTGGAAAGCGCGACGAAAGCGTCCGGACAGCGGCCCGGGGCAGCCTTGATCTCATCGACCGCCGAACGAAAGAAGACCCACGGATATGGCCCCCAGGAACGGACTGTTCGTAAGGCTCTTGCCGTTGGCGATAGCCATGTTCGCCGTCGGCACCGATGGCTTTGTCATTGCCGGGCTACTACCCCAGATCGCCGCGGATCTCGAAGTCAGCGTCACAGCGGCGGGCCAACTAGTCACCGTGTTCGCTCTGGCGCTCGCCATATCCGCGCCAGTTCTCGGGGCGGTCACCAGCGGAATGGATCGCCGCCGAGTGCTGGTGCTGGCGCTGACGATCTTCATCCTGGGCAACGTGCTCACCGCAGTCGGCCCCGACTATACGATTGTGCTGAGTGCCCGGGTTCTGACCGCGATGGGCGCGGGTCTCATCGGTGCCGCCGCCTTCAGCGCCGCAGCGTCCATCGCGCCCGAACAGCATCGCGGAAAAGCACTCGCCACCGTCATGGGCGGCCTCACCCTGGCCATCGCTTTCGGCCTACCAGCAGGCACCCTCATCGGCGCGACCGAATGGCGCATCACCTTGTGGGCGGTAGCCGGCCTCGGCCTTATCGCCGGAGTCGGCGTCATCGTCGCACTGCCGCCCATCAATCTGCCCTCTGACCCGCTCCGCGCGCGGTTGGCACCTCTCGCGAAACCTCGGATCCTCGGCACACTTGCCGTCACCATCCTTACTCTGTCGGGTACGCATGTGCTCTACACCTATATCGGCCCGGCCATGACGGCGGCCACCGATGGTTCGGCCGGTGCGCTCACGGCACTCCTGCTGTCGTGGGGAGTGGGCAACATGGTGGGGAACCTGCTGGCCGGACGCCTCGCGGACCGGTATCCACCCCAGCAGGTCGTCTCCGCTGGATTAGGCGCGGCCGCAGTCTTGCTCGGCGTGAGCCCGCTGCTGACAAGCAATCTACCGCTGGCGCTCGGCTGGGCCTTGGTGTGGGGAGTTTTCGTATCCCTGCCCGTCGTGCCGCAGCAGAGCCGGCTCGTCGCCCAGGCGCCGAGTTCGTCGGCCATCCTGCTCGGCTTGAACAACTCGGCGATCTATGTCGGTGTCGCTCTCGGCGGTGCGCTGGGCGGCTTGAGCCAATACCAGCTGACGCCCGATCTCTTAGGCCTTGCAGCGGCGGCAGTAACTGGTCTGGGTTTCCTCCTCAATCTTCTCACCCGCCGAAAAGCTGCCACTCCCCACTCGGCGGCCCAGCTGTACGAGGACCGAGGGTCGCCCTTCGGCCCGCTGCCCCGTTGACTCGGTCAAGCCCGCGACAGGATATCGGTCGATATGTTCAAACATCTGCGCTGGAGCATATCCGGTTGTTCTTTGTGTGCAGATGACGACAGGCCGTCGATGTCGCCGATGAAGATGGCGCCGTACTTCCCATACCGGCGGTGATGCCCTCATCAGCGTTCGAGGCGATCCCGATCGGACCAGTGGCCATAGCAAGCATCTCCCGGAATCCGTCGCCCCTCTCGGTGACATAGGTGGCGAGTTCCTCCGTCACCACAGCCCCATCGAAAGCGAGACCATGCTTAAGCACTCGCGACTCGGCGTGTCTCCAGATCGGGTCGGCCGCAAGCAAACGGAGCGGCTGGGCTGTCGGAGATCATGTCGTTTGGTAGCCTCGGCCAGAGCGGTCCCTGGGGATGACCGGTTGCGACGCGACCTCGTCGCATCGGCTGTAGAGACCTACGATGACGACGGGCCTGGCTGGGTGGGTGCGGCTTGATGCTGGGTGCGGCCGGTGTGGCCTTTGCGGCGTTCAAGGATCGCTGAACCGGATGTGCCGTCACCGTTGTGGTGGACACCCTCTACGAGACAGGTTTGATCGAGGTGGACGACAGGACTCCTGTGAACGACAGGAACGTGATCGTGGTGTCGAACGCCCGCAAGGCGTTCGGCGATCTCGTCATCCTGGACGACGTCAGTTTCGGGGTTGGGCCGGGAGAAGCGGTCGGCGTCGTCGGGGTCAACGGTTCCGGCAAGTCGACGCTGCTCAAGTGCGTCATGGGGGTGGAGGAGCTCGATTCCGGTGAAGTGATGCTGGACGGCTCCCCCTTGAAGGAAACCAGCCCATCCACGCGCCGGGACATCGCGTGCCTGCTCGACGACATCGATTTCTTTCCAGACATGTCCGTGGTTGAACACCTGCGGCTATGCGCCTGGGCGCACGGGGCGGAATCGCCTGAAGAATCCGCGTTGACCGTCGTGGACGAAGTCGGGCTCGCGGCGGCGAAGGATCAGCTACCCGTGACACTGTCCACCGGGCAGCGGCATCGGCTCGGCCTCGCGTCGTGCTTCGTCCGCCCACGCCGGGTGGTGATCCTGGACGAGCCGGAGCAACGGCTCGACGCCGAGGGCATCAAGTGGCTGACGGAGAAACTCATCGAGGAGAAGCGGCGTGGCCGGGGACTTCTCATCGCCTCGCACAACGCGACATTGCTCAACGCCGTGGTGGACACCGTCGTGGAAGTCGGTACTTAGGTGCTCCAGCAAGACGCGGCAACCGCACCGTCGGCGCGCGAGGCCCGACAGCTGATCCGCTCCTACCGATTGAGGCGCGCCTCCACCCGCGAACGGGTCGCCGATCTCATGCTCGTCGCCATGTACGCGGCGATGATCATCGGGCTCGTCGCGGGAGCGGCCCAACTCGGCTTCGACCGCGCCGCAGCGATG
Source organism: Amycolatopsis sp. NPDC041971 (assembly GCF_055588925.1). Classification (NCBI taxonomy): domain Bacteria; kingdom Bacillati; phylum Actinomycetota; class Actinomycetes; order Pseudonocardiales; family Pseudonocardiaceae; genus Amycolatopsis; species Amycolatopsis sp. NPDC041971. The sequence goes on from NZ_JBVJCE010000021.1 coordinate 186,135, forward strand.
GACGACAGCGCGACATCGACGGTGATGCGGCATTGGGTGGTGTCGATCGGCGTGTTACTGGTCGCCATCGCGTGCGCGAAGGTGGCACTGGGCTTCGGGCCGGTGCTGGTACGGGGGCCTGCGCAGTCGTGGCTACTGAGCAGCCCGATTGATCGACGGATGCTTCTCGTCGGCAGGTTCGCGCTCATCGTGGCTTTCGGCGTGGCCGCCGGCGCCCTCCTTGCCCTGGTCGCGATGATCGCAGGTGGCGGAGCCGCAGACATACTGCCTGGCGTGCTCGCGACCGGCGGTGCGCTGGGCAGCGCGCTCGCGTCGGCGACCGTGGTGGTCCAAGCGAACGCCGACCGCATCCAACGGGTGCAGGCCGGACTGAACCTCGCGCTCGGCCTTTGCGTCACCGCACTGGTGGCGGTGCTGGCCATTCGCCCGGCCGGGTCCCCGGCGGTGGCAGGCCTGATGGCAGACGGGGGCGTGATCGCGGCGGTGGCGGCTGTCGTCGTCGCGGGCGTGATCACCTGGTCCGCCCAGGCGTTCCTCGCGAAGCTCGGCAGGGCGCAGCTCTCCGTCGGCGCGGATATCGCGCAGGCGACTTCGATGGCGGCGACCTTCCTGGAACCGACCGTCCTTTGGGGTGTCCTCCTGATCGAGCGCGCTCGACGGATGGCCCGCGTGCGTTCCGCGCAGTTGCGCGGCACGCGTATGACGGCGCTGGTGATGGCCGACTTCGTGCGCGTCAGGAGAACATGGTCTGGACCAGTGGTGTGGGCCGGGCTGCTGCCCGTGCCGTACCTGGCGGAAGCGATCGTGGCTCCGATCGCACTCCCCGCGGTGCACGTGATCACGGCCTTCCTCGCCGCTGACCGGCTCGCCGGCGGGTTACGGATCATCTCCAGGGCACCTGCGCTCAGGCGGATGCTCGGGGGCAGTGACCGGCAGTTGGTCCTCGCGCACCTGGTGCTCCCCGCCACCGGCGCCATCGTGTGGTGCGCGGCGACGGCGCCTGCCCTTCCGAGCACGGCCTTTCTCGTCTGCGCGTTGTCCGCGATCGGATCAGTCCTCGTCATTTACCGGATGGCGACACGGCCCCCGATCGAGTACTCAACCCCCATGCTGGAAGTCGGCTTCGGCACCGGTGGCGTGCCCATCTGGCTGTCGCTCCAGCTCAGCCGAGGACCCGCCCTGCTGCTGATCCTCGCGTGGGCGCAAACCGCCCTCGCCGGTTGAAACCTGACCGGCCGACGAGTGCGGAACATCAACGCGCCATACGTCACGGCACACCACGGTGGCGAAGAGATCTGGCGCGCCACCCGCCGGAATCCAGATCGCCTGCGCATAGCAACGGGTGCGCAGCCGACCCATCGGGCTCGACGGCGCCGACAGCATGCCGAGCCAATGCCGCAGCCGCAGGCCGTTCGCCGTGTGCTTGTCCGCGCTCACCGTGGCGGCCGCCTTGATCACGGCCCTGCCGTTCAGCGGTTCCAGCTTGCTGGGCTCTCCTGGAACAGCGCGTCCTCGGTGAAGGTGTCCGCCCACCGCTCGGCCTCGCGGTCGCCCATGAGACCCCATCTGGAAGGCGTAGAACTGCTGCACCCGCGCGTAGATCTCGGCGTCCACCGGCGTGTACACGGGCGTCGGTTCGGACTGGGTCATCGATGGTCCTCTCCGGTGTGTCTACTCAGGACGGTTCAAGCCCGCTTGAATGACGGCGGGGCGAGCAAATGGCCGCCGTAAGCGACAGCCTGCGGTTCCGGCTGCAACGCCACATGGCTGGCCATGCAGTGCAGGTCGCGCAGAACCGCTGCGACAGGTCGGTCGCCAGTTAGCCGCGCGAATCCGCGGCGCGGAAGAGCCGCATCGCGCACCGCGTCGATCGTCTCCCTGCCCGCCTTGAAGGTCTTGCGCAGCCCCTCGGCCCGGATTAAGTCTCACCACGCATGTTGCGGACCCTTAGGCATCCAGAATGGAGCTACAACGTTCCATACATGCAGTAAAATACCCGTTTAGGGTGTTTCTGATACCATGAGGGCATGAGTGCGAGGAACCGGACCGAACGAGCCATCGTCGCGGCCGCGGTGAGGACGTGGGCGAGTGATCGTTCGGCGATATTGCCTCAGATCGCCGAAGCCGCAGAAGTCGGACGCACGACGCTGCACCGCTACTTTCCCGAGCGCGATGGGCTGGTGCGCGCGGCCATCGAGCACTCCCTGGAGATCATCGGCACTGCGATCGCCGAGGCGCAGCCTGACACCGGTCACCCGCGGGAGGCGATGCGCCGCGTCGTCGCCGCGCTGAACTCGGCGAGCGATGCCGTCACGTTCGCGTTCGGCGACCACCACCTCGTGCAGGACGTCATCCCCACGGCGGATCCCGACCTGCCCAACCCGCACGACCCGGTGATCGACCTCATCCGTCGCGGCCAGGCCGAGGGCGTGTTCGACGACCAGGTCTCGGCCGAGTGGATACAGCAAGTCCTGTGGGGGCTGACCTACACCGCCTTCGAGCAGGTCGCCCAAGGCGCACTGGCCAAGTTCGACGTCGCCGCGACCGTGACGCGCACCCTGGAACGGGGCATCACCGCAGAGGGCGGCGACCCGACGTGACTTCAACTGCAACATCGACGACCGCCGCTGGCGCCGAGACCGGCTGGACAGTGGACTTCTGGCTTGACCCCGCCTGCCCGCTCACTCGCCACACCGCCCGCTGGGTCACCGGAATCGCCGACAAGATCCCGCTCCAGCTCCGTTGGCGGGTGATGAGCCTGTCGGTACTCAACGAGCATCGCGACGACGACCCCGAGGGCGACCCTCATGGCTATCTATGGATTCCCGCCCGTGTCGCGGCAGCCGTCCTCACCGAGCACGGCCATGACGCACTCGGCCTGTTCTATGACGCGCTCTGGACCGAACCCGATGGCGCTGAACGGGGCTGGATCGGCGATATCAGCGAAGCATTGCATCGCTCCGGCCTACCCGTCGGGCTCGCCGAGGCCGGCACGTCCACCGACTACGATGCCGAACTACGCGCCTCCCACCACGACGGCGTCAGCCGTATCGACGCCGAGATCGGCACACCCGTCCTGGCCATCACCACACCTAACGGCGAAGGGCGCACCTTCTTCGGTCCCGTCCTCAATGCTGTACCAGCACAGGCGGACGCACTCCGCCTGTGGCAGGCAACAATCCTCGTGGCCAGCATCCCAACCTTCCTCGAGATCAAGGCGTGACCGAACCCCTTCGGCGAGAAACTCATCCGCGCCGTCAACAACCTCCTGAACCGCAACAACTAGTGCCGTATCAAGCAACGTTGGGGACTGTTCCAGGATCGGTGTTTCCGGCCCGACACGCCGGGCTGAGGTCCGGCGGGATGGGCACTGTGAGTGATGACATCGGACCTTGTGAGTC
>NZ_JBVJCE010000022.1:0-102648 GCF_055588925.1 Amycolatopsis sp. NPDC041971
GCCCGGTCCCATTCCGAACCCGGAAGCTAAGCCTGACAGCGCCGATGGTACTGCAACCGAAGGGTTGTGGGAGAGTAGGACACCGCCGGACTAACTTCAGGACAGGGTCCTGACCAGGGTTGAGAACCCCAACAGGTTCTCCCCGGTCAGGGCCCTGTCTCTTTTCATGTCCATGGACCGACTAGAATGGTCCGTTGGCCCACCTGTCAGGTGGGCGCAAGTGTCGAAACTTTTCAATAGTGGCAGGAGGCCAGGTGTCCGAGTTCGGTCGACGTGACTCAGATGATGGCGCGTCCGGCCGGTCGGGTCGCCGGGACGACAGTCCCCGCGGAGGCCGGTCTGACGCGCAGCGAGGTGACCGGCGCGGTTCCGCCGGCGGCGGGCAGGACCGGGGCGGCCGTGATGGCGGCTACCAGGGTCGCCCGCGTCGCGACGACCGCGGCGCACGCGGATCCAGCAGCAGCTATCCCGGTAAGCCCGCGCGCAGCGGCGACGGTCCCCGTGACCAGCGCCCCGGTGGCAGCCGGTTCGCAGGCCAGGGGCGTGACGAGAACCGCCCGCGCTACAACAACAGCGACGACCGTCGTGGCCCTGGTGCCGGTGATCGTCGTGACGACCGGTCCGGTGGTCGCGACAACGACCGTCGTGGCGGCTTCCGTTCCGACGACCGGCGCGACAGCCGTGACAACAAGGGCGGCGACCGCGGCGGTTACCGCTCGGACGACCGTGGCGGCGACAAGCGCGGCGGTTACCGTTCGGACAACGACAACCGCGGTGGCTCCCGCTCGGACAACCGGGGCAGCGACAACCGCGGCGGTGACCGCGGTGGTTACCGGTCCGACAACCGCGACAGCCGTGGCGGCGATCGCGGTGGATACCGCGGCGGCGACAGCCGCGGCAGTGACAGCCGCGGCGGCTACCGGTCCGAGAACCGCGGCGGCTACCGCTCGTCCGACAGCCGCCCCGAGCGTCGCTACGACAACCGCTCAGACAACCGTTCGGACAACCGCTCAGACAACCGTTCGGACAGCCGCTCCGACAATCGCTCCGACAGCCGTTCGGAGGGCCGGTACGAGAAGCGCTCCGACAGTCGTCCGGCTCATTCCGGCTACGGCTCGGACAATCGCGACCGCTCCAACGACCGCCCGTCCGGCAACCGCTACGAGGGCCGCCCCCAGGGCAAGTCCTACGGTGACCGCGACAACCGGAGTGACGACAAGCGCGGCGACGACCGGCGTCCGTCCTACCGCGACGACCGCGGCGGCTCCCGTTCCGGTGGCTACAGCGGCGGCGACCGTCGTGGTCCCTCCTCGAGCGACCGCCGTCCCAGCGGTGGTGGCTACGAGCGCAAGAGCTTCGGCGACCGTGACAAGCGTGGCGACGACAACCGCGGTGACGACAAGCGTGGTGCCTACCGGCCGTCCGGTGACCGTCCGGACCGCCGTTCGTCCGACCGGCCGGAGAAGCGCTACGACGACAAGCGCGGCGGCTTCGACCGCAAGCGCGACGACCGTCCCCAGCGCGACCGTTCCGAAGGCCGCAAGGACTTCCGTTCCTCGCCGCGCACCGAGGACAAGCCGGTCGACGACGAGACCTTGGCGCGTGAGCTGCTCGAGGCCCCGGAGCTGCCCGAAGGCATCGAGTTCTCCGATCTCGACGAGGAGGTCCGGCGGGAGCTCCGCACGCTGCCCAAGGCGCTTGCGGACACCGTCGGCAAGCACCTCGTCGCGGCCGGTGGCCTCGTCGACGAAGACCCCGAAGCCGCGATGGAGCACGCCAAGTACGCGAAGGCGAAGGCGTCGCGGGTCCCGATCGTCCGTGAGGCGCTCGGCCTGGTCGCCTACCACGCGGGCAACTGGTCCGAGGCACTGTCCGAGCTGCGGGCCGTCCGCCGGATGACGCGGACCGACGACCACATCGCGATCATCGCCGACGCGGAACGCGCCATCGGCCGGCCGGAGCGGGCACTCGACCTCGCGAAGGAGGTCGACAAGGAGCGCCTGGCCAAGGCGACCCAGATCGAACTCGCGATCGTCGCCGCCGGCGCCCGGCGCGATCTCGGCCAGCTGGACGCCGCCGTTGTCTCCCTGCAGGGCGACGACCTCAAGGCGGAGAAGCGCGACCCGTGGAGCGCCCGGCTGTTCTACGCCTACGCCGACAACCTCGCCGCCGCCGATCGCAAGGACGAGGCGATCCGCTGGTTCCTGAACGCGGCAGAGGCCGACGAGGAGGACGAGACCGACGCCGCCGAGCGCGCCGCGGAGCTCACGAATGGCTGACGCTCTGTCTGCCGGGTACGACGCGGTCCTGTTCGACCTCGACGGCACGGTTTATCACGGCGGCACCGTGGTCCCGGGCGCACCGGAAGCACTCCGGGCGCTTCGGGACCGCGGCACCGCCGTCCGGTGGGTGACCAACAACGCCTCCAAGGCGCCCGCGGAGGTCTCCGCGCACCTGGAGGCACTCGGACTCCCGGCCACCCCCGAAGAAGTCCACACGAGCTCTCAGGCCGCCGCCACCTTGCTGGGTGAGCGGCTGCCCAAGGGTTCCGTGGTGCTCGTCGTGGGCACGGACTCGCTGGCCGCACAGATCGAGTCGGCCGGGCTGCGGACGGTCCGGGAAGCCGGTCCGGACGTGGCGGCCGTTGTTCAGGGGCATTCTCCGGAGAACACTTGGGCCGCTCTCGCGGAGGCGTGCCTCGCCATCCGCGCGGGCGCGCTGTGGGTGGCGACCAACATCGACGCCACCCTGCCGACCGAACGCGGACTGCTGCCGGGCAACGGGTCGATGGTGGCCGCGTTGCGCACCGCCACCGGCGTCGAACCGCTGGTGGCGGGCAAGCCGACGCCGATGCTGTTCACCACGGCGGCGCGGGACGCCGGCGCGGAGCGGGCGCTCGTCGTGGGCGACAGGCTGGACACCGACATCGAAGGCGCGGTCGCGGCCGGGATCGACGCGCTCTGCGTCCTGACCGGCGTCGCCGACGCGGCGTCCTTGATCAAGGCCAGGCCCGAGGAACGTCCCCGCTACCTGTCGTGGGACCTGTCCGGGCTCAGCAGCCGCGCGGATCTCCTCGAAATCGGGCCCAAGGACGGCTGGCGCGTCACCGCACAGGGTGACGTGCTCGAAGCCGACGGTGAAGGCGACTCCCTGGACCTGTTGCGCTCCTTGTGCGCGGCGGCCTGGGAGTCGGGGATCACCGAGGTCCGTGGTGTGGGCGACACCGCCCGCGCCGCGCTCGGCGAGCTGCGCCTGGCCTGACCAGCGCTGCTAACTTGGTGGGGTGCAAGACCACTTCCATCCCGTTCCGCGACCCCCGGTGCCGGGACCTCCGCCGGATCAGACCGAGGCACGCTTTCCCGCAGAGGGACCATCAGCGCTGTACGCGCAGCAGGACACGGATCCCCGAGCCGGGATCGACGAAGCCGTGGCGGGTCTCGACGACCTCGCCGCGCTTCCGCTCTCGGAGCACGTCGACCGCTTCGAAGCCGTGCACACCGAGCTGACGGTGGCGCTGTCCACCATCGACAAGGTCTGACCGCGTGCCCAAACGCGCCCGCCTGGACGCGGAACTCGTCCGGCGGGGTCTCGCCCGTTCCCGGGAGCAGGCGTCCGCGCTGATCGCCGAGGGCAAGGTCAGCGTGCGCGGGATGGTGGCCACCAAACCCGCGACGGGGGTCGAGTCCGGCGCGCCGATCGTGGTGCGTGACAGCGACGACCCCGGCTGGGCTTCCCGCGGCGCGCACAAACTGCTCGGTGCGCTCGAAGCCTTTTCCCCGCAAGGCCTTTCCGTCGAAGGAAAGCGCTGCCTCGACGCGGGCGCCTCGACCGGTGGTTTCACCGATGTCCTGCTGCGCGACGGCGCCGCCACGGTGATCGCCGCCGACGTCGGCCGCGGCCTGCTGGACTGGCGGCTGCGCACCGACGACCGCGTGGTCGTGCTCGACAAGACGAACGTCCGTAAGCTGACCCCGGAAGATCTCGGCGGGCAGGTGGACCTCGTGGTCGGGGACCTCTCGTTCATCTCGCTCAAACTCGTGCTGCCCGCGCTGGCCGCGTGCGCACGCGACGGCGCCGATCTGGTGCCGATGGTGAAACCGCAGTTCGAAGTGGGCAAGGACAGACTCGGCAGCGGAGGCGTCGTCCGTGACCCGGAGCTCCGGGTCGAATCCGTGCTCGGCGTGCTCGCCGAGGCCGAGAAGCTGGACCTGTGTCTGCGGGGTGTCGTGGCGAGCCCGCTTCCCGGGCCGTCCGGGAACGTCGAATACTTCGTCTGGCTTACCCGCGGGGCGGGAGAGACCGTCGGCACCGACGCCGAGCGGCTCGTCCGCACCGCAGTCCTGGAGGGACCCCAATGAGCGATCGCGAGGTGCTGCTCGTCGTGCACCCGGACCGGGACGCGACCCGGGACGCGGCACGCGAGGTGTCGGCCCGTTTCGCCAAGGCCGGTGTGCGGCTGCGGGTGCTCGACGAGGACGTGAAGGAGATGCTGGAGGCGGACGGCGGGATCGGCGGGCCCTGCACGGTCATGGCGCCGGAGCAGGATCCGGCCGCCGGGACCGAGCTGGTGTTCGTGCTCGGCGGTGACGGCACGCTGCTGCGCGCCGCGGAACTGGCCAGGCCGAACGGCGTTCCGGTGCTGGGGGTGAACCTCGGCCGCGTGGGCTTCCTGGCCGAGGCCGATTCCGACAAGCTCGCCGACACCGTCCAGCGTGCCGTCGACGGTGACTACCAGGTCGAAGAGCGGATGACCGTCGACGTCATCGTCACCGTCGACGGCGAGGAGACCGTCAACACGTGGGCGCTCAACGAGGCCAGTGTCGAGAAGAGCTCGCGTGAGCGAGTGCTGGACGCGCTCATCGAGGTCGACGGGAGGCCCGTGTCGTCCTTCGGCTGCGACGGTGTCCTGTGCGCCACGCCGACCGGCTCGACGGCGTACGCGTTCTCCGCGGGCGGGCCGATCATCTGGCCGGACGTCGAGGCCCTGCTGGTGGTACCGAGCAACGCGCACGCGATGTTCTCGCGGCCGCTGGTCGTCTCCCGCGATTCGGAGATCACCGTCGCCATCGATCCGGACGGCTCGCCCGCCGTCCTGACCTGCGACGGATCGCGGACCTTCGATCTTCCCGCCGGCGCGGCCGTGCGGGTCACCTGCGGCCGGGTGCCGGTGCGCCTGATCCGGTTGTGGGAAGGCCCCTTCACCGACCGGCTGGTGCACAAGTTCTCGCTGCCGATCAAGGGCTGGCGGGAGCGACACGCCCGCTGACGGATGTCATGAAAGGGTCGTTCACGACGTTTTTCGTCGTGAACGACCCTTTCATGACGTGCCGGGTGCGGGAATGGTCGGGGTGGGCCGCTACGGTGGGCGTCGTGCTGGCCGAGATGCGCATCCAGGGCCTCGGAGTCATCGAGGACGCCCTGCTGGAACTGCACGCGGGCTTCACCGTCGTCACCGGTGAGACGGGTGCGGGCAAGACCATGGTCGTCAGCGGGTTGCACCTGCTCTCCGGCGGCCGAGCCGAAGTGTCCAAGGTGCGGACGGGAATGCTGAAGGCCTTCGTGGAAGGCCGCTTCGAGCTGGGCGGTGCCGAGGGCGCCACCCGGATCGTCACCGACGCCGGGGCGGAGGTCGACGAGGACGGCAGCGTCATCGCGCTGCGCGCGGTCTCGGTCGACGGCCGGTCCCGCGCCCACCTCGGCGGCCGTTCGGTGCCGGTCGGTGTGCTGGCCGATCTGTCCGAGCAGCTGATCGCGGTCCACGGGCAGAACGATCAGCTGCGGTTGCTGCGGCCCGCCGAGCAGCGCGCGGTGATCGACCGGTTCGCCGGCGAGGCCGTCACCGAACCGCTCGAGCGCTACCGCGCGGTGCGGGACGAATGGCTCGCCGTCGTCGCCGAATTGACCGAGCGGTCCACCCGGTCCCGTGAGATGGCCCAGCAGGCCGACCTGCTGCGCCACGGCCTCGCCGAGATCGACTCCGTCGCGCCGGAACCGGGAGAGGACACCGAACTCACCGAGCAGATCAAGCGGCTGGCCGCGGTCGACGAACTGCGGACGGCGGCCGGTGCGGCGCACGCCGCCGTCGCCGGTTCGGCGGACGGGGATCCGGACGCGCCCGGCGCGCTGGGACTGATCGGGGAGGCGACCCGCCACCTGAACGGTTCCGAGGACGCCGTGCTGCGTGAACTCGAGCCCCGGCTGGACGAGGCCTCGGTACTGCTGTCCGAAGTGGGCACCGAGCTGGGCAGCTATCTCGAAACGCTCGACGCCGACCCGGCGTTGCTGGAGAAGGTGCTCGCGCGCCAGGCCGATCTGAAGCGGCTCACGCGCAAATACGCGGCCGACGTGGACGGCGTGCTCGCCTGGGCCGACGACGCCCGCCGCCGGATGTCCACGATGGACACTTCCGAGGAGGCGCTGGCCGAACTGGCCGTCCGCCGCGACGAACTCGCCATCACACTGGCGGAACACGCCCTGACCCTGTCGAAGGCGCGCGTCGAGGCCGCCGGCGAACTGGCCGAGGCCATCACCGCCGAGATGTCCGGGCTCGCCATGGGACAGGCCGAGATCGAGATCACCGTCGAGCGGCGCACCGTGGACGAGAGCGACCCGCACGCGGTCAAGGTCGAAGGCAGGCTCGCGCACGCCGGCGCCGACGGGGTCGACGACGTCGAGTTGCTGCTGCGCGCGCACAACGGCGCGCCGCCGCTTCCGGTGCACAAGGCCGCTTCCGGCGGTGAGCTTTCCCGCGTGATGCTGGCGATCGAGGTCGTCCTCGCGCACGCGGACACCGTGCAGACACTGGTGTTCGACGAGGTCGACGCCGGGGTCGGCGGCCGGGCCGCGGTCGAGATCGGCAGGCGGCTCGCGCGGCTGGCGCGTAGTCACCAGGTCCTGGTGGTCACGCACCTGCCGCAGGTTGCCGCGTTCGCCGATCAGCATCTGGTGGTGGACAAGGGCACCAGCGGCGGGGTGACCCGCAGTGGCGTGCGTGTGCTCGAACAATCCGAGCGCGTCGTCGAACTCGCCCGCATGCTAGCGGGAATGGAAAGCACCGAGACCGGCCGCGCGCACGCGGAGGAATTGCTCGCCGTCGCCGAGGCCGACAAGAGCGCGCCGGACAAGCCCAAAGCCCGTCGCGGCGGAAAGCGCAAGAAAGCGAAGTAATGCCTGTCACGACCGGGTAGCCGAACCGGTGTGGGTTAATCGGCGTGTTTCCATCGGCGTGGCGGACACGGAAGGCCGCGCGAATTTGTCACTATCGGTCGCATGAAGCTCACCGGTTTGCTCACGCGTAACCAAGAGACCCTCCCCGGGATCACCGGCGTCGCCAGGGTCGACAGGCGTACGCGTGAGCTGCTCCGTCGGCTGAGCCCTGGCGACATCGTCGTCCTCGACCAGCTCGATCTCGACCGTTCGACGGCGGATGCCTTGGTGGAGGCCGAAGTCGCGGCGGTGGTGAACGCCTCGCCGTCGATCTCCGGCCGGTTCCCGAACCTGGGCCCGGAGATCCTGCTCGAGGCCGGGATCCCGTTGGTCGATTCGGTCGGTGGCGAACTGCTGCGCAAGGTGAAGGACGGCACGAAACTCCGCCTGCACGAGGGCGTCGTCTACATCGGTGAGCGGCAGCTCGGATCGGGGGTCCAGCAGACGCGTGAGAGCGTCGCGGATCAGATGATCGAGGCCAAGGCCGGGATGTCCACCCAGCTGGAAGCGTTCTCCGCGAACACGATCGAATTCCTCCGCCGGGAACGCAGTCTCATCCTCGACGGTGTCGGCGTCCCGGAGATCCGGGTTCCGCTCAAGGACCGGCACGCCCTCGTGGTCGCGGGGGGCAACGGGCACGCCGAGGACCTCAAGAAGCTGAAGAAGTACATCTCCGAGCACCGTCCGGTGCTGATCGGTGTCGATGCCGGAGCCGACACCCTGCGCGCGCAGGGATATCAGCCGGACGTCATCGTCGGCGACCCGCACGGAATCGGCGCCGAGACGTTGCGCAGCGGAGGCGAGGTCGTGGTCCCGGCGCAGCCGGACGGGCACGCGCCGGGTGTCGAGCGCATCCAGGACCTCGGGATCGGCGCGGTCACCTTCCCCGCGACGGGCAACGCCGAGGACCTGGCGCTGCTGCTGGCCGACGCGCACGAGGCGAGCCTGGTGGTCACCGTCGGATTCCAGGCGACGCTGCGGGAGTTCCTCGACCACGGCCGGTCCGGGTCGAATCCGTCGACGTTCCTCACCAGGCTCAAGCTCGGCACGAAACTGGTCGACGGCAAGGCGGTCGCGACCCTGCACCGCAACCGGGTGTCCATCGGCGCCATCGTCCTGCTGGTGCTGGCGGCCTTGGTGGCCGTCGCGGCCGCGCTGCTGGTGTCCGACGTGGGTTCGGTCTACGTCGACTGGATCCGTGACACCTGGAACTCGTTCATCGCTTGGGGCAAGGGACTTTTCACGTGATTTCACTGCGGTACCACATCGTTTCCATCGCCGCCTGCTTCCTGGCGCTCGCGCTCGGGGTGGTGCTCGGGTCCACGGCGCTGAACGGTTCACTGCTTTCCGGGCTCGCCGGCCAGAAGGAAGACCTGGGTTCCCAGGTCGCGGATCTGGAGGCGCAGCGCAACTCGCTCAACGCGAGGCTCGGTGACGCGGACGCGTTCGCCGGTGCGATGGGGCCGAAGGTCGTAGCCGGGCAGCTCGACAAGCGTTCGGTGGTGCTGGTGACCACGGAGGACGCGAAGCCCGCGGACCGCGACGCGCTCAAGCAACTCGTCGGGCAGGCGGGTGCCGCCGTCACCGGCGAGATCCAGCTGACCGAGGCGTTCTCCGACCCGCTGCGGTCGGATCAGCTGCGTGACGTCGTCTCGCGGTTGCAGCCCGCCGGTGTGCAGTTCCCGACCGCGGGCGACCCCGGCACCCTCGCCGGTGCTCTGCTCGGCTCGGTGGCGTTGCTGAACAAGGACAACGCACAGCCGCAGTCCACGCCGGTGGAGCTGGCGGCCGCGCTCGGCGGGCTCACCGACGGCGGTTTCCTCAAGACCGGTGGGGAGGTGAAGCCCGCGCAGCTCGCGCTCGTGCTCACCGGCTCCAAGTACACCGGGGACGGCGCCGGCGACCGTGCCTCGACCATCGCGCGGTTCGCCGCGCAGCTCGACCGTTCCGGCGCGGGCGCCGTCCTGGCCGGCGACGCGGGATCCGCCGACGGCACCGGCGCGATCGGCGTCGTCCGCGCCGACACCTCGTCGACCTCCATTCTGTCCACTGTGGACAACGCGGAGACCGCGGCGGGCCGGGTCACCACGATCATGGCGCTGCGCGAGCAGCTCGAAGGCGGCGCGGGACGCTACGGCATCGCGGGTAACGCCCAGGCTCCCGCACCCGGGATCGCCGCCGCCGGCAACTGACCCCTTCGCATTTCGTCCTCTGAATGCGGTAGTTGCACACGCAAGCACCGCATTCAGAGGACTAAACGCGGAAAAATGGCGGTCGTCCGTCGTCAAAGTTTCTGCCGATAGACTCGGGTCACGAGCTGTTGCGGCGGGGTTGAACGAGGGGGTTCGGTGGCCGGGGAAGGACCGCGTCAGCCGCTGGCCGCGACCCGGCAACGGGTCCGGGACGAGCTGCGTGAACGGATCCTCGACGGACGGCTGAAGCCGGGGGACAGGCTGGTCGAACGGGAACTCGCCGAGGACCTCGGCGTCTCGCGGGTCCCGGTGCGCGAGGCCATCCGCAGCCTGGAGGCCGAAGGCTTCCTCGTCGTCCAGTCGCCCCGGCGCATCGTCGTGCGCCGGCTGGCCAGAGCCGACGTCGAGGAGCTGTTCGACGTCCGTGAAGCGCTCGAAGGGCTCGCCGCCGGGCTGGCCGCCGAACGGGCGGGCAAAGCGGAACTGCGCGTGCTCGAGCGGCTGCTGACCGACGCCGCCCGCGCGACCGAAAACGGCGACCCGGCCCGGATCACCTTGCTCAACACCCGCTTTCACGACCAGATCGTCGAGCTGGCGGGCAACGGGCTCCTGCACGAGATCCTCCGCCCGCTCGAGGGCAGGTTGCGCTGGCTCACCAGCCAGAACGAGCGCTGGGGCGAACTGCTCGACGAACACCGCCGCCTCTACGACGCGATCGCTTCGGGCGACGCGGGCCGAGCGCGGGTCCACGCCGTCGAACATGTGCGGGTGAACCGGGAGGTCACGCTGAAGGCGCTGTTCCCCGAAGACGGGTGAACCGGACATGCCAGACTCACGGCATGATCACCGACGAACAACGGGCCGCCCGCACCGCGCGGGCGGTGGCCGCCGCGGTTTCCGCGGGCCGCGACCTCGGCATCACCGTCACCGAACCCGAAGTCCTGTACGACGTTTTCTCCGTCATCGTGCGGCTGGCGCCTTCGCCCGTCGTCGTGCGCGTGCCGACCGTGTTGCCGCGTACGACCACGCTGGAGACGCAGTCGGCCGACCAGCGGCGTGAACTCGCCGTCGCCGCCTGGCTGGGCGAGAAAGGGCTCCCGGTCGTCAAGCCGAGCCCACTGGTCCCGGCGGAGCCTGTGCGGCGCGACGGTTTCTCGATGACCTTCTGGGAGCTCATCGAGTTCGTCGAGGACGCGAACCTCACCGTGGAGCACTCGGCCAAGCTCGTGGCGAAGCTGCACGCCGCGCTTCGCGACTATCCCGGGAATTTGGCGTTCCTGAACGGTCTGGACCCGTTCATCTCCGACGGCCTCGCCCGGCTCGAAGGCAGGCCGGAGCTGCTCGCCCCCGCCGACCTCGACCGCGCCCGCCGCGAATGGGCGGTCTTCCGGCCGCTGCTGGCCTCGGAGGAGGCCTTCGCCAAGGCGTTCCCCGGGGCCACCGTCCAGCCGGTCCACGGTGACGCGCCGGGCTACAACCTGATCGTCACCACCGAAGGCGAGCTCTACTCCGACTTCGAACTGGTGAACCGCGGCCCGATCGAACGCGACCTCGCCTTCAACGGTCCCGAAGGCATCGCGGCCTACAACGCCGCCGCCGTCGAACTCGGCCTGCGCGAGGTCGACGAAGGCGTGCTGCGCACCTTCGAAGCGCTGGGCCTGCTTCAGGTGGTCGCATGCCTGTCGATGGCGCCCGATTTGCCGATGCTGGTGGACGGCATGAAACCGATGATCGACCAGTGGCGGGAAACCCCCTTCGCCGGAGGGCTCGCTTAGCCGACGAGCATCGCGGTCCAGGCCTCGGTGAATCCGGGGAAGGTCTTCCCGACCGTCGCCGGATTTTCCACCTCGACGCCGTCGACCTTCAGGCCGAGTACCGCGGCCGCCATCACCAGCCGGTGGTCGTCGTAGGTGTGGAACTTCCCGCCGTGCAGCGGCGCCGGCGTGATCCGCAGCCCGTCCTCGGTCTCGCGGACGTCGGCGCCGAGCGACGACAGTTCGGTGGCGAGCGCGGTCAGCCGGTCGGTCTCGTGGCCGCGCAGATGCGCGACCCCGGAGATGACCGACGGTCCCTCGGCGAAGCACAGCAGCGCGGCGATCACCGGCGTCAGCTCGCCGACGTCGTGCAAGTCCAGCTCGACGCCGGGAATCGTGCCGCTGCCGGTGACCGTCAGGCCGCCCGCGTCGAGTTCGGCGGTGGCGCCCAGGACCGGCACCAGGCTGCGCAGCCAGTCCCCGGGCTGTGTCGTCCACTGCGGCCAGCCCGCGATTCGCACCGTGCCGCCGGTCGCGACCGCCGCGGCGACGAACGGGGCGGCCGTCGAGAGATCCGGTTCGACGATGTACTCGGGGCAGGAAAGCCTCGTAGGCGCGACGTGGAACTCGACGCCCTCGCGCTGCACAGTGGCCCCGAAGCGGCGGAGCATTTCGACGGTCATCGCGATATGCGGTTCGCTCGGCACCTGACCGCCGACGAGGCGCACGGTGACGCCCTCTTGGAACGACGGTCCCGCGAGCAGCAGCGCGGACAGGAACTGGCTCGACGCCGACGAATCCAGGTCGACCTTGCCGCCACGCAGGCCGCCTTCGCCGTGGACGGTGAACGGCGGCGCGTCACGGCGGTCGTCGTCGATGCGGGCACCGAGGCCGCGCAGCGCCTTCAGCAGCGGTCCGATGGGACGGCGGCGGATCGCCTCGTCACCGTCGAACAGCGCCGGGCCGGTGCCCAGCGCGGCGAGCGCGGGCGTGAACCGGGCGACAGTACCCGCGTTGCCGAGTTCCACCCGGACGGTCTCTTCGGGATGGACGCGGCCGGGGCCGAGCGGGTGCACGAGGTAACCGCCGATGCTGCCCTGCGAATGCGCGCCGAGCGCGTAGAGGGCGCCGAGCATCAGCCGCGCGTCCCGGGAGTCGAGCGGGGTCCGCACCCGCGTCGGCGCGCTGGCGAGCGCGGCGAGGACGTAGGCCCGGTTGGTGATCGACTTCGAGCCGGGGACGCGGATGTCCGCGTCGAGCGGGCCTTCCGCGACCGGTGCGGTCCAGGTGTCGTGCGCGTCTGTCACGCCGCGAGAGTAGCGGTTTTCCACTCCATCGGACGCTTGCGGCGTGGCCGGTGAGCGCCCCGGCGGGCGTGGGATAAGGTGGAAGCCCGTGGGACTTCAGTCGCGGGCTACCAAGTATGTCTTTGTCACCGGAGGCGTTGCCTCCTCTCTGGGTAAGGGACTCACGGCTTCCAGCCTGGGTCAGCTCCTTACCGCACGTGGGCTCCGGGTCACGATGCAGAAGCTGGATCCTTACCTCAACGTTGATCCAGGCACCATGAACCCGTTCCAGCACGGTGAGGTGTTCGTCACCGACGACGGCGCCGAGACCGATCTGGACATCGGGCACTACGAGCGTTTTCTCGACCGGGCTCTCGACGGCAAGGCGAACGTCACCACCGGGCAGGTGTACTCCGAGGTCATCGCCAAGGAGCGCCGCGGTGAGTACCTCGGTGACACCGTGCAGGTCATCCCGCACATCACCGACGAGATCAAGGCGAGGATCACCGCCGCGGCGGGTGCCGACGAGGACGGGAACAGCCCGGACGTCGTGATCACCGAGGTCGGCGGCACCGTCGGCGACATCGAGTCGCTGCCGTTCCTGGAGGCCTGCCGTCAGGTCCGCCACGACGTCGGCCGCGACCAGTGCTTCTTCCTCCACGTCTCGCTGGTCCCGTACCTCGCCCCGTCGGGCGAGCTGAAGACCAAGCCGACCCAGCACTCGGTCGCCGCGCTGCGCAACATCGGTATCCAGCCCGACGCGCTCGTCTGCCGCGCCGACCGCGAGCTGCCGGAGGACCTCAAGCGCAAGATCGGCCTGATGTGCGACGTCGACACCGAGGCCGTCATCGCCTGCCCCGACGCGCCGTCGATCTACGACATCCCGAAGGTGCTGCACCGTGAGGCGCTCGACGCCTACGTGGTGCGTCGTCTCGGGCTGCCGTTCCGCGACGTGGACTGGACCGTGTGGGGCGACCTGCTCGACCGGGTGCACAACCCGTCGGAGGCGGTGCGGGTCGCGGTCGTCGGCAAGTACATCGACCTGCCGGACGCGTACCTGTCGGTGACCGAAGCGCTGCGCGCGGGCGGATTCGCCCACCGCGCCAAGGTCCAGATCGCCTGGGTGCCTTCGGACTCCTGCGAGACCCCCGCCGGTGCTTCGGCCGCGCTGTCCGATGTGGACGGTGTGCTGATCCCTGGCGGGTTCGGCATCCGCGGCATCGAGGGCAAGGTCGGAGCCATCGCCTACGCCCGCACCCACGGGCTGCCGCTGCTGGGCCTGTGCCTCGGCCTGCAGTGCATGGTGATCGACGCGGCGCGGAACCTGGCCGGGATCGAGGACGCGAACTCGGCCGAGTTCGACGAGGAGGGCGCGAACCCGGTCATCTCCACGATGGCCGACCAGCGCGACGTCGTCGCCGGTGAGCGCGACATGGGCGGCACGATGCGGCTCGGCGCGTACGTCGCCAAGCTCAAGCCGGGTTCGCAGGTCGCGAAGGCGTACGGCAGCACCGAGGTCTCCGAACGGCACCGCCATCGCTACGAGGTCAACAACGCCTACCGCGAGCGCCTTTCCGAGGCCGGTCTGGTGTTCTCGGGCACCTCGCCCGACGACCACCTGGTCGAATTCGTGGAGCTGCCCGCCGACAAGCACCCGTTCTTCGTCGGCACCCAGGCGCACCCGGAGCTCAAGAGCCGTCCGACCCGCCCGCACCCGCTGTTCAGCGCGTTCGTGAAGGCCGTCGTGGACCGCAAGGTCGCCGAGCGGCTGCCGGTCGAGCTGCCCGAGGCCCCGCAGACGGTGGCCCGGTGACCGAACCCGGCAAGCACGAATTCACCGTCGCGTCCACATCGGACGTCCACATCGGACGTGTCGTCGGGCTGCGGGTCGACGAGGTCGTGATGCCCGGTGGCGGCACCGCCCGTCGTGAGGTCGTCGAGCACCTCGGCGCGGTCGCCGTCGTCGCGCTGGACGCGGACGGCGCGGTCACGCTGATCCACCAGTACCGCCACCCGATCGGGCGGCGGCTGTGGGAACTGCCCGCCGGGCTGATCGACAAGGCGGGGGAGGACCCCGTCGGCGCGGCCGAACGGGAGCTGGTCGAGGAGGTCGGGCTCAGCGCCGAGCGCTGGGAGACCCTGGTCGACGTCGCGGCGTCGCCCGGTTTCACCGACGAGGTCGTCCGCGTCTATCTCGCCCGCGAACTGTCCGAAGTGGACAGGGAGGTCCTCGGCGACGAGGAGGCGGACCTCGTCGTGCGGAAGTTCCCGCTCGCCGAAGCGGTCCGGATGGCACTGGCCGGTGAGCTGGTGAACGGGTCGACCGTCGGTGGCGTGCTCGCCGCGCACGCGGTGCTTTCGGGAGCGGCTTCGGCGCGGCCCGCGGACGCGCCTTGGAAGGACCGGCCGACGAAGTTCGCTTCGCGCGGTCTCTGACCCCCTTCGCGCGCCATGAACGGTCCGTTACTTGCAAAATTTGCCAGTAACGGACCGTTCATGGCATTCGTGGGAGCGCTCAGTCCCGGAGGCGGCGGCCCTGCGCGTCGGTGCCGCCGTTCGCCAGCAGCACGATCCCGTCGATCATCGGCCAGATCACCCCGATGCCGCAGGTGACCACCACGACCGCCAGTTGTCCCAGAGCGAGCCCGACATGCCCGGTGTAGAACCGCCCGATCCCGAACGGCAGCACGATCTGCAGCACCCCGGCGGCGATCTTCGACTTCGGCGAGTACGGCGTGACCGCGGCCGGGGTGCTGGTACACGGGCACGAACGGCGGCGGGTCGAACCGCGGCGCCAGGTACGTCGGATGCGGCGCCGGCAGGTCCTGGAACAGCGGCCGGAGTTCGCCGAGCGTCACGGCCTCGTACGCGGCGAGGACACGGCCCTCGTACTCGTCGGGCGTGATCCTGCCCTGGCTGTAGTGGTCGGCGAGCAGCCGCGCCGCCTCCTCGCGCTCGGCGGTGCCGACGCGCATCCCGTCCGGGTCCGGTCGCTGGGACATGGTCCCAAGGTAGCCCGTTTTCACCCCTGCGACGCGGTACGCGCGGCGAACCCCCGATCGGGTCGTGGTGGTCCTAGAGTGTCCGTGTGTCACGGGTCGGTGGTACCGGAGTCGCCCAGGTGGTCGCGGCATACCTCGACCATCTGGTGGTCGAGCGCGGAACCGCGAGGAACACCCTCGACAGCTACTCCCGCGACCTTCGCCGGTACACCGCCTACCTCGCCGGTGCCGACGTCGAACGCTTCACCGACGTCACCTCGGCGCACATCACCTCGTTCGGCGCGGCGTTGCGCGAAGGCGACGAAGAGCATCAGCCGCTGGCCGCCTCCTCGGCGGCTCGCGCACTGGTCGCCGTGCGGGGGCTGCACAAGTTCGCGCACGCCGACGGCATCACCGAGCACGACCCTGCCCGCGAGGTCCGCCCGCCCGCCGCGGCCAAACGGCTGCCCAAAGCGCTGCCGGTGGACGACGTGCTGAAACTGCTCGAAACCCCGCCGCCCGAGGGGATGCGGCCGCTGCGGGACCGGGCGCTGCTGGAACTGCTCTACTCCACCGGCGCGCGGATCTCCGAGGCCGTCGGACTCGACGTCGACGACATCGACGACGTCGAACGCACCGTGCTGCTCGACGGGAAGGGCGGCAAACAGCGCATCGTGCCGATCGGCCGTCCCGCGCTGGAAG
Organism: Amycolatopsis sp. NPDC041971; assembly: GCF_055588925.1. Taxonomy (NCBI): domain Bacteria; kingdom Bacillati; phylum Actinomycetota; class Actinomycetes; order Pseudonocardiales; family Pseudonocardiaceae; genus Amycolatopsis; species Amycolatopsis sp. NPDC041971. The sequence goes on from NZ_JBVJCE010000022.1 coordinate 16,122, forward strand.
CGGTGCACGCGTACCTCGTCCGCGCGCGGCCGGCGCTCGCCACGCACGGTAGGGGGACACCGGCGATGTTCCTGAACGCCCGCGGTTCCAGGCTTTCCCGGCAGAGCGCGTGGCAGGTTCTCAAGGCCACCGCGGAATCCGCGGGGATCACGGCGGGCGTTTCCCCGCACACGTTGCGCCATTCGTTCGCCACGCATCTGCTCGAAGGCGGCGCCGACGTCCGCGTCGTGCAGGAACTTCTCGGCCACGCTTCGGTGACGACCACGCAGGTGTACACGTTGGTCACGGTCAACACGCTCCGCGAGGTTTACGCGACAGCACATCCCCGCGCGCTCGGCTAGGCCGTGTCCTGAGCGCCTAAACGACCCGGTCGGTCCCGGCGTGCCTCATTGGCTCGACTCACGGATCGCGCATAGGCTGCCGAGGATCCTGCCGAAGAGGAGCTTTCGCGCCATGTCGACACCGAACGAGCCGGCGAAGCCGTCCGCGTCCGCCGGTTCGGCCGCGGCGAGCCTCCGCCAGGTGACCATCGCCACCCCCGCCGAACACGACGGCGACGAACCGTCGGAGGACACGATCTCTTCCCGCGGCCGCAAGGCCAAGCGCGCCAAAGAAACCAAGCAGCAAGAACTCGAGAGGGAAGGTATCGGCCCCACCGGCCGTCCGTACCGCGAGATCCCCGACCCGCCGCCGCTGGAACGGCACGGCCCCGCACTGGTGATGGCCATGTGCAACCAGAAGGGCGGCGTCGGCAAGACCACCTCGACCATCAACCTGGGTGCGGCGCTCGCCGAATGCGGCCGCCGGGTACTGCTGGTCGACTTCGACCCACAGGGCGCGCTCTCGGTCGGCCTCGGCATTCAGCCGCACGAGCTGGACCAGACGGTCTACAACGTCATCATGGAGCGCTCGGTCAGCATCACCGACGTCATCCGGAAGACCCGGGTGGACGGCGTCGACCTGCTGCCGAGCAACATCGACCTGTCCGCGGCCGAGGTCCAGTTGGTCGCAGAGGTAGGGCGCGAACACACTTTGTTACGGGTCCTTCGTCCGGTCATGAACGACTACGACTATGTTCTTGTCGACTGCCAGCCCTCGCTAGGCCTGCTGACGGTGAACGCACTGACCGCCGCGGACGGTGTGATCATCCCGCTGGAGTGCGAGTTCTTCAGTCTGCGAGGCGTAGCGCTCCTGATCGACACCATCGAGAAGGTGCAGGAACGCCTCAACCCCAAACTGGACATCACGGGGATTCTCGCCACCATGTACGACCCGAGAACCCTGCACTCGAAGGAGGTCATGGCGAGAGTGGTGGAGGCATTCGGCGACATCGTGTTCGACACGGTGATCAACCGCACCGTGCGGTTCCCCGAGACGACCGTCGCGGGCGAGCCGATCACGACGTGGGCCCCCAAATCAGCCGGCGCGGCGGCCTATCGCGCGCTGGCCCGTGAGGTGATCGCCCGGTGAGCAGGCGAGCTTCCCTGCCCGGAGCGTCCGAACTTTTCAGGATCACCTCCAGCCCCGCCCTCGATCTCCCGCCCGCGCCCGAACAGCCCGCCCCCTCGACGGGGGACGGCAACGGGAACGGATCCGGGGACGAGACCGGGCCCGCGCACAAGGAACAGCTGACCCGTGCCGCGCGCAGCGGTTCCGGGCGGACCAAGCACGACGCGAAGATCACCGTCTACGTCTCCGGCGACGAACTGCTGGCGATGGAGCAGGCCAGGCTGAACCTCCGGGCGAAGCACGGACTCGTGCTCGATCGCGGCAGGCTGGTCCGCGAGGCGGTGGCGGTCCTGCTGGCCGATTTCGACGCGGCGGGCGAGGAATCGGTGCTCGTCCAGCGCTTGCGGGCGGGTAGCGAGGACGGGAAAGAGACCGAGAGCTGATGGACGACCCGGCCGCGGCTGCTCCCAGCGGCTCAGAGCCGGTCGAGCGGACAGAGGCAGACGAGACCCCCGTCGTGCACGAGACCGTGCACGGCGGGATGGTCCCCGAAGGACTGGCCAGTGAAGAGCTGAGCACGTCCAAGTTCAAGGTGAACCTGTCGAACTTCCAGGGTCCCTTCGATCTGCTGCTCCAGCTGATCTCGCAGCACCAGCTCGACGTCACCGAAGTCGCGTTGCACCAGGTCACGGACGATTTCATCGCCTACACCCGCGCGCTCGGCACGGCGTGGAACCTCGACGAGACGACCGAGTTCCTGGTCATCGCGGCGACCCTGCTCGACCTCAAGGCGGCGCGGCTGCTGCCCGCCGCCGAGGTCGAGAGCGAAGACGACCTCGCCCTGCTCGAAGCACGGGACCTGCTGTTCGCGCGCGTGCTGCAGTACCGGGCGTACAAGCAGGTCGCGGCGCTGTTCGGTGAGCTGGAGGCCGGCGCGCTGCGGCGATATCCGCGATCGGTCGCGCTCGAAGACCGGTTCATGGGACTGCTGCCCGAGGTGATGCTCGGCGTCGATCCGGCGAAGTTCGCCGAGATCGCCGTCGCGGTCTTCCGGCCGAAGCCGCCGCCGCAGGTGTCGATCGCGCATATCCACATGGGCCGGGTCTCGGTGCGTGAACACGCCGCGCTGCTGCGGCTCAAGCTCGCGGAACGAGGTGAAGCGACCTTCGGCGAGCTGGTCGAGGACTGCGAGCACACCGTCGAGATCGTGGCGCGGTTCCTCGCGCTGCTGGAGCTGTACCGGGAGGCCACGGTCCAGTTCGAGCAGCTGGAGGCGCTCGCCGAACTGCACGTGCGCTGGACCGGCGGGTCCGTGACGCAGGCGTCGGTGGCGGCCGAACAGGACCTCGCCGCCGCGGAGGACGAGGAGTACGGGTGAGTCCCGAAGAGACCGAGAAGACCGAAGAGATCCCCGAGACCAGGGATGAGCCGAAAGCTCCCATCGCCGAGTCCGATGAGGTGAAGGACGCTTTCAGCCCGCCGGTGGCTGAAGTGGAGGCGGGGGAGGCGGAGCCGCCTGCCGACGAGGGGCTCGTGGTGGCAGGCGATGGTGACTACCCAGATCTCACCTCCGACGAGGCGCTCGAAGCCGCGCTCGAGGCGTTGCTCCTGGTCGTCGACTCGCCGATCAACGAGGAATCGCTCGCCGACACCATCGGTCAACCCGTGTCGCGGGTCACCGTGGCGCTGCGCACGATGGCGCAGAAGTTCACCGAGCGGACCAGCGGAATCGACCTGCGCCGAGTCGGCGAAGGGTGGCGGTTCTACACTAGGGACGTCTATGCCCCGTTCGTGGAGAAGCTTCTGCTCGACGGCCAGCGTTCCAAGCTGACGCGAGCCGCACTGGAGAGCCTCGCCGTGATCGCCTATCGGCAGCCGGTGACCAGGGCCAGGGTCGCCGCCGTCCGAGGGGTGAACGTGGACGGGGTGATCAGGACGCTGCTGGCACGCGGCCTGATCGAGGAGATGGGGACCGACCCCGAAACCACAGGCACGCTGTACGTGACGACCGAGCTGTTCCTGGAGCGACTGGGCCTCTCGTCCCTGGCCGACCTTCCGCCCATCGCTCCGTTGCTACCCGAAGTGGACACCATCGATGACATCTGACCCGCATCCCGACGGCATTCGGCTGCAGAAGGTCCTTTCGCAGGCCGGCGTCGCCTCGCGGCGCGCGGCCGAGGACCTGATCGTGCGCGGTCGCGTGAGCGTGGACGGCAAGGTGGTCACCGAGCTCGGCCGCCGGGTCGATCCGGACAACTCCGTGATCCACGTCGACGGCACCCGCGTCCAGGTCCGCGAGGACCTCGTCTATCTCGTGCTGAACAAGCCCAAGGGCGTGCACAGCACGATGAGCGACGACCGCGGCCGCCCGTGCGTCGGCGACTACCTGCGCGGCCGGTACGAGGAGACACCCGGCATCGTGCACGTCGGCAGGCTCGACGAGAACACCGAAGGCCTTCTGCTGCTCACCAACGACGGCGACCTCGGCCACCGGTTGATGCACCCGTCGTTCCAGGTGCTCAAGACCTACTTCGCCGAGGTGGAGGGCATCGTCCCGCGCGGTCTCGGCAAGGAACTGCGGGCGGGCTTCGAACTGCCGGACGGCATCGTCAAGGTCGACCAGTTCCGGGTCAAGGACATGCTGGCCGGTCGTACCCAGATCGAACTGGTCATCCACGAAGGTCGCAAGCACATCGTGCGGCGGCTGATGGCGGCCACCGGGCACCCGGTGCGCAAACTGGTCCGGACCGCGCTCGGCGACGTCCAGCTCGGTGCCCAGCGGTCGGGCTCGGTCCGGCGACTGAACCGCGGCGAGGTCGGTTCGCTCTACCGCGCCGTCGATCTGTAAGCCCGGACCCCGCCCCGCCACCACCCTCAACGGACAGGCTGCGCCTGACTGTAAGACTTTCCGCTCTACTGCGCGGGCGATCATCGCGTTTAGCTCTCCCTGACTGGCTTTCAGCCGACGGGGAAGGGCTCGACCGTGAAAACAGTTGTGCTGGCAGGGATCTTGGCGATCGCCGCGGCCGTGGTCGCGGCACCGCAGGCCGCGGCGAAACCGCGGGGCAGCGAACCGGTCTACGACTTCGCCCAGGCCGTCCGCGAGACGGCTTGGGTGGACATCGGCCTCGACGGGGACGGCGACGGCCGTTCGGACCGGGTCGCCGCCGACATCATCCGCCCGAAGGAACCGGCGGCGCAGGGCAAGAAGGTCCCGGTCATCATGGACGCGAGCCCGTACTACTCGTGCTGCGGGCGGGGCAACGAGAGTGAGCTCAAGACCTACGACTCGGCGGGCAGGCCGGTCGGGTTCCCGCTCTACTACGACAACTTCTTCGTCCCGCGCGGATACGCCGTCGTCCTGGTGGATCTGGCCGGTACCAACAAATCCCGTGGCTGCACCGACGTCGGCGGGCCCTCGGACGTCAACTCCGCGCGCAAGGTCGTCGACTGGCTGAACGGCCGGGCGAAGGGCTACACGACGGCGACCGGCTCGGCCAGGACGAACGCGACCTGGTCGACGGGCGCGGTCGGCATGATCGGGAAGTCCTACGACGGCACGGTGGCCAACGGAGTCGCCGCGACCGGTGTCGACGGCCTCAAGACCATCGTGCCGATCGGCGCCATCAGCTCCTGGTACGACTATTACCGCTCCGACGGCGCGAACCTGCGCCAGGGCAGCCCGGCGGGGCTCGCGCAGACCGTCTCCCGGCGCAACGGCGGGCAGGACTGCACTGAGGCGAACCGGAAACTGACCGCCGGTGCGACGGCGAACGGAGACTACAACGCGTTCTGGCTCGACCGGGACCACGTACAGAGCGCGTCGAAGGTGAAGGCCAGCGTGCTCGCTTCGCACGGCCTGGGCGACCTCAACGTCAAGACGATCAACTTCGGGCAGTGGTGGGAATCGCTGAACGTCGAGCGCAAGCTCTGGCTGACGCAGGCCGGTCACGTCGACCCGTTCGACTACCGGCGCTCGGCGTGGGTCGACACCCTGCACAAGTGGTTCGACCACTACCTGCTCGGCGTGGACAACGGTATCGAGAAGACACCGGGCGCGAGCGTGGAACGCGAGCCGGACGTCTGGGTGGACCAGGCGGCGTGGCCCGCGGGGAGCGCGGTCACCCTGCGTCCTTCGGCCGGCGGCACGCCGGGCGTCGGCACCCTCGGCTCCACCGCGGGGACGGGTACGGCGTCGTTCACCGACACCGCCGGCCAGTCCTCGAACAGCTGGGCCGCGAGGCCGACGGAGACCGCGAGCGGGCGCGTGCTGTTCAGCACCGGCGCGCTGGCGAAGGATCTGCACGTGTCAGGGACGGCGAAGGTGACTGTGACCGCGACGCCGTCGACGTCCACAGCACGGCTCTCGGCGATCCTCGTGGACTACGGCCCGGCGACGATCCGGAACTACACCGGGCCGAAGGAAGGCATCAAGAACGAGCTGACGCAGTCGTGCTGGGGTGCGAGCGCGCCCGGCAATGACGCCTGTTACCTGAACACGAGCGCCGACTCGGTCTCGGTCGGGCTGAACATCATCAGCCGTGGTTGGGCGGACCTGGCCAACCACCGTTCGCTGAGCCAGGAATCGCCGCTGACGCCGGGGCAGCCGTACACGATGACCTTCCGGCTGGCGAGTACTGATCATGTCGTCCCGCAAGGACATCAGCTGGCGCTGATCATCGGCGGGACGGACGGCTCGTTCATCTCGGGTCCGGCGCAGTACCCGAAGATCACGGTGGACCTCGGCAAGACTTCGCTGGCGCTGCCTGTCTCGGGTGCGGGACCGTCGGCCGTTCCGGCTCCGCTTCCGGCGGCTCCGGCGCAGATCGCACCGGCGACCGTTTCGGGGCTCGAGCGCGGGTAACCGAACGCCATGAACGGTCCGTTCCTTGCGAATTTCGCAAGGAACGGACCGTTCCTAGCGTCAGCGTCCGGCGGTCACGACCCAAACCCCACCGGGGATCCGCACCCCCCGCGGAGTCTCGAATTCGCCGAGCGCGCCCCGTACCCGGTCGCGGAGCCCGGCGATCGAGTCCGCGTCCACGCTCCGCAGGTTGTGCTGGATCGGGGCCATCGAGAAGACGAAATCCGTCGCGTCGTCGGCGTTCGCCCCGAAGCCCATGTCCGCGTCCACCGGGCTGATCTCGAGGTCGCGGAAGCCCGCCGCCGTGAGCACTTCGGTGATCCGCTCGGGAGCCAGCAGCGAACCCATCCCCCGGGCGGCAGGGGAGGGCTCGCGGAGGTAAGGCGCGAGAGCCGCTGTCGCGCGGGCGTAAGCGCTGTCGACGTCGCCTGACCGCGGCCCTAGGAAGGCCAGCCGGCCGCCCGGCGCCATCGCTTCGCGAAGATGAGCGAACGCCGCCACCAGATCGGCGAAGAACATCACGCCGCCCCTGCTCATGATGACGTCGAAGCCAGGCCCTTCGAACGGGTGCACCTGCGCGTCTCCCTGGACGAACTCGACGTTGGTGATGTTCTCGGCCGCCGCGTCCGAGCGGGCCCGCTCCACCAGTGGCGCCGAAATGTCGATACCCAGCGCGTGCCCGCTCGCGGCCTTTCTCGCGGCCAGCCGGGTGGTGAGCCCGGCGCCGCAGCCCACGTCCAGGACCGCGTGACCGTCTTCGATGTTCGCGGCGGCGAAAAGCGGCGCGTCGAAGGCTTCCATCATGCCGTTGTAACGCTCCGGGCGATCCGCCCAGAGCCTTCCCTCCCAGCCGTTCCACGCTTCGGCCTGCTGCCGGTTGGCGATCGCCACCATGAGACACCCCATCGTCATCGTTACTAGAGTCGAACTCTAGTGCTTGACTCTAGAGATAGACTCCAATCATGAGCGGTGTCAAGGGCGCCCGGGCCGATCGGGCGGCGGAAACGCGGCGGCGGATCATCGCGGCCGCCAAAGAACTCTTCCTCGCCGACGGCTACGGGGCGACCACGCTTCAGCAGGTCGCCGACCGGGCGGGGGTGGCCGTCCAGACCATTTACTTCACGTTCCGCAACAAGCCGACGTTGCTGAAGGAACTGGTCGACGTCGCGATCGCCGGCGACGACATTCCGGTGGCGACGATGGAGCGGCCATGGTTCGCGCGAGTGACGGACGCGCCGGACGCGCGCACGGCCCTCACCGCCCTCGTGACGGGTAGCCGCGCCGTGCTCGAACGGGTCGCCGCCCTCACCGACATGGTGCGCACCGCGATCGCCGCCCACCCCGAATTGCGCGAGCTCTGGCCTGACCGCGAAGACCCGCGCCACGCCGTGCACACGGCGGCGGCGAAGGCACTACTGGAGAAGCCCGGCGTCAGGACCGATCTCACGGTCGAGAAGGCGGCGGACATCCTCTATGCCGTGCTGAGTCCGGAGTTGTTCCTGATCCTGACTCGTGATCGTGCCTGGGCTCCCGGCGACTGGGAGCCTTGGGTCGAGGAACTTTTGGCCGCGCAGTTGCTCGAGCGCGGCTGACCCAGTGCAATGAACGGTCCGTTCCTTGCGAAATTTGCAAGGAACGGACCGTTCATGGCGCGTGTGGGCGGAGTCAGCCGGTCTGCGAGGCCGCGCTCTTCGTCCCGAAGGACCTTCGCTGCAGAGCGCGCGCCACCGGCTCCACGATCCGCGCCGCCGTCGGGCCGAGGATCGCCATCAGGAGCACGTACGCCGTCGCGAGTGCCGCGAGTTCGCCGGTCACCGCGCCCGCCGCCACCGCCAGTCCGGCGATGACGATCGAGAACTCGCCTCGCGCGACCAGCGCGGCTCCGGCGCGAGCCCGGCCCATCTTCCCGATGCCTTGGCGTCGCGCGGCCCACCAGCCGGTGCCGACTTTCGTGAGCGTGGTCGCGACCGCCAGGACGACCGCCCAGCCGAGCACGGGCGGGATCGACGCGGGGTTGGTGTTGAGCCCGAACACGACGAAGAACACGGCCGCGAAGAGATCCCGCAGGGGTTCGAGCAGGTGCGTCGCGTTCTCCGCCGTCGAACCCGAGATCGCGATGCCGAGCAGGAACGCGCCGACCGCGGCCGACACCTGCATCGCCGAAGCCAGGCCGGCTACCAGCAGGGCCGCGCCGAGGACCTTGAGGAGGAACACCTCGCGGTCCGGGCTGTCCACCGCCGCGGAGACGTACCGGCCGAACTTCAACGCGATCACCAGGACGACCGTGATCACCATCAGCGAGATCCCGACCGCCTTCAGGCCGCCGAGGAAGCTGACACCGCCGAGGACCGCGGTCAGAATCGGCAGGTACAGCGCCATCACCAGGTCTTCGAACACCAGGATCGACAGCACCACCGGCGTTTCCCGGTTACCGAGCCGCCCAAGGTCGCCGAGCACCTTCGCGATGATCCCGGAGGACGAGATGTAGGTGACCCCCGCCATCACGATCGCGCCGATCGGCCCCCAGCCGAGGATGAGCGCGACGATCGCACCCGGCGCGGCGTTGAGCACGATGTCCACCACCCCCGCCATCCACGAGCGTTTCAGCCCGGTGAACAGTTCGGCCGCCGAGTACTCCAGGCCGAGCAGGAGCAGCAGCAGGACGACGCCGATCTCGCTGGCGAGGTGGGTGAAGTCGCCGATGTCGCCGAGCGGGATCAGGCCGCCCTGCCCGAAGCACAGGCCGCCGATCAGGTACAGCGGGATCGGGGACATCCCGATCTTCCCGGCGAGCCTGCCGAGCGCGCCCAGCCCGAAGAAGACCGCCCCGAGTTCGATCAAGGACAGTGCGGTGTGATCCATCCGCGATCAGCCGTACTTCAAGATCTTGACGGCGGCCTCGAGCCCTTCGGAGGTGCCGACCGCGACGAGTACGTCGCCCCCGGTGAGATTGAAGTCCGGAATGGGGGAGGGGTGAACCTGCCCGGCCCGCATCACCGCGACGACCGAGACGCCCGTGCGTGTTCGCATGGCCGTGTCGCCCAGCGTCCGGCCGTCGAACGGCGACGACGCCTTGATCGGCAACTGCTTGGTGTTGATGCCGGGCAGGTCCCGGTGCTCTTCGGTGAGCTGGGCGACCAGCTGGGGCGCGCCGAGCAGGTTCGCCAGCGCGCCCGCTTCGTCGGTGGAGAGCGGAAGTGAGGCCAGGCAGGCGTCGGGATCGTCCGTTTTGGACACGATCAGCTCGATGTGTCCGTCGCGATGGGTCACCACGCCGACGCGGCGGCCGTTGCGGGTGGCGAAGTCCTTGCGGACGCCTATTCCGGGGAGCGGGGTCACTTCGACGTTCACGACGTCAACAGTAACTCACTGTCCGTTTTGCCTCGGTGGATGAGGAACAGTGCCGAGATCCGAGCATCACGGCGCACGTCGCGCCGTGGACGCCGAGCGCGGCCCCCACGGAACCGTTGTGGGTCAGCACGATCGGCATGTCGCCGAGCGGGATGAACGCCAGCGCGAGCATCGCCCAACCCAGCGCGCGGACGTTCCGGAACAGGAGCGGCGCGAGCACCACGAGTGCCGTGCCGAGGTCGCGGACCCCCTTGACCGCGAGGAGAGCGGATCACCCTCGGACGGCTGATGCTAGCACTGCTAGATTGTCTAGCGATGCTAGGGTATTCGTATGGTCACGAACCCCCGGCGCGAGCGGGACCGCTCGCTGCGCGAACAGCTGATCGTCACCACCGCCCGCGAGATCGCCGAAGAAGAAGGCTGGGACGCGGTCACGACCCGGCGGCTGGCGGCGAAGATCGAGTACAGCCAGCCGGTCCTCTACAGCCACTTCTCCGGCAAGGGGGCGATCATGGTGGCCGCGGCCCTCGAGGGCTGCACCGAAATGGCCGCGCAGATGCGGAAGGGAGCCGGCACGACGGAGGACTCGCGGGGCACCCTGCGGAGGCTGGCCGAGAACTACTTCGACTTCGCCGACCGCAAACCCGCGCTCTACGACGCGATCTTCACCCTCGCGAGTGAACTGAGCTTTACAAGTCCGGACAGCCCCGAGCCGTTGAAGGACGCGTTCGGCGCCCTGCTCGAAGCCGTGGATCCGGTGGCCGGTGACTACGACCACGGCCACTACGCCGAGACATTCTGGGCCGCCCTGCACGGCCTGGTCACCCTCGAGCGCAGCCGTCGGCTCCCGGCACACGGGCGCACGGAACGGATCAGCGTGCTCGTCGACCGGTTCGCCGTGGGCGGCTGAGGCGTGTCGCGCGCCACCAGGCAGAATGGTCATCGATCAGGTGAGCGACGAATGAGCTGAGGAGAGTTTCGGTGACGGGAGCCCTGCGTGGTGTGGTCGCGATGGACGGCCCGTCCGGAACCGGGAAATCCACGGTTTCGCGGAAGCTCGCGACGAAACTCGGCGCCGGTTACCTCGACACGGGCGCGATGTACCGCATGGTCACCCTCGCCGTCCTGCGCGCCGGGGTCGACCCGGCCGACGCGGACGCGGTTTCCGACGTCGCACGAACGGCCGAACTCGGCATCGGGACCAGTCCCGACGACGCGACGGTCACCCTCGCGGGTGAAGACGTCGCCGCCGAGATCCGCGGTGCGGACGTCACCACGGCGGTGTCGCCGGTTTCGGCCGTTCCTTCGGTCCGCGAACTGCTGGTCGCCCGGCAGCGCGACCTCATCGCCGAGGTGCTCGGCCGGGTCGGCGGCATCGTGGTCGAAGGTCGCGACATCGGCACCGTCGTCTCACCCGACGCCCCGCTCAAGATCTTCCTCACCGCCTCGGCCGAGGTTCGCGCCGCTCGCCGCAGCGCGCAGGATTCCGCCGCCGGCCGCGAATCCACGCACGACGTCGCGAAGGCGGCGGTGGACCGGCGTGACCGCTTGGACTCCACGCGGGCGGCTTCGCCCCTGCGCGCGGCCGAGGACGCCGTCGAGGTGGACACCTCGGCGCTCAACATCGACCAGGTGATCGTCGCGCTGGCGGAACTGGCGCTGCACCGCGGTCTCCTCGAAGGCTGCCCCGCCGAGGCCGCCAGGTGAGTGCGAAGGGACTGCCCGAAGGCGCGAGCGGCCCGATCCACACCTTCGGCAGGGGGATCTCGAAGTTCATCGTCCGGCCCGCTTTCCGGGTGCGGGTCCATGGTGGCGAGCGGGTACCGGCGTCGGGTCCGGTGGTGTTCATCGCCAACCACAGCTCGATGGTGGAACCGCAGCTGCTGTTCGGAATGTTGTCGCGCCGCACGGCGTTTCTGGTCAAGGAGGAACTCTTCCGGGGGTTCGTCGGCTGGTTCTTCCCGAAACTGGGCCAGATCCCGGTGAGACGGGGTGCGGTGGACCGCAGACCGCTGATGGCGGCGGTCAAGGTGCTCGAGGACGGCGGTGCGGTGGGGATCTTCCCCGAAGGCACCCGCGGCCTCGGTGACGCCGAAAACTTCGAGCGCGGCGCGGCCTTCCTGGTCCGCGCCGGGAACGCGACCGTGGTTCCGGTCGCCACTCGGGGGACGTACAAACCCGCCGGCGCCAAGAGGCGTTGGCGGCCACGCGTCGACATCATGGTCGGCGAACCTTTCACTCCCGCGATCGGGAAGGGAAGGACAGGGCTGGAGGAGGGAACCGAGCGGCTTCGCCTCGCGCTCGCGGACCTCGTGAAGGCACTGGACGAATGGCGCTTGGAGCACGGGCTCCAAGACACGCGACAGGATTGAGTACATGACAGAAATAGACGGAGTCGGCGAGATCGACGGCTCCTGGTCCGACGAATCCGAATTCACCGCGCTCGACGCGCAGATCGCCGCGGGTGAAGCCGAGGAGGAGGCGCAGCTCGCGCAACCGGTCCTCGCCGTCGTCGGCAGGCCGAACGTGGGCAAGTCGACCCTGGTCAACCGGATCCTCGGCCGCCGCGAAGCGGTCGTGCAGGACGTCCCCGGCGTGACCAGGGACCGTGTCGCCTACGACGCGTTCTGGGCGGGCCGCCGGTTCACCCTCGTCGACACGGGCGGCTGGGAGCCGGACGCGACCGGATTGCAGGCCTCCGTCGCCGCGCAGGCCGAGATGGCGATGGCCACCGCCGACGCGGTGCTGCTGGTCATCGACGCCAGCGTCGGCGCGACGGCCACCGACGAAGCCGTCTCCAAGGTGCTTCGCCGCTCGAAGAAGCCGGTGCTCCTCGCCGCCAACAAGGTGGACGACGACCGTCTGCTGGCCGACACCGCGTCGCTGTGGTCGCTCGGCCTCGGCGAGCCGTACCCGGTCAGCGCACTGCACGGCCGCAGCTCCGGCGACCTGCTCGACGCCGTCGTCAAGGCGCTGCCGTCGATGCCGCGTGACGGCGACCGCGCCACCACCGGCCCGCGCCGCGTCGCGCTGGTCGGCAAGCCGAACGTGGGCAAGTCCAGCCTGCTGAACAAACTTTCCGGCGAGGAGCGGTCCGTTGTGGACTCGGTCGCCGGTACCACCGTCGACCCGGTCGACTCGCTGGTCGAACTGGACGGCGAGACTTGGCGGTTCGTCGACACGGCGGGTCTGCGCAAGCGGGTCAACTCGGCCAACGGCGCCGAGTACTACGCGTCGCTGCGGACCAAGACCGCGATCGACGCGGCCGAGGTCGCGATCGTGCTGCTGGACGCCGCCGAACCGCTTTCGGAACAGGACCTGCGGGTGCTGACGATGGTCGTCGAGGCGGGTCGCGCCTGCGTGCTCGCCTTCAACAAGTGGGACCTCGTCGACGAGGACCGCCGCCACGCCATGGTCCGTGAGCTGGACCGCGGCCTGGTGCGGGTGCCGTGGGCGGACAAGGTCAACATCTCCGCGCTCACCGGCCGGTCCGTGCGCAAACTCGCGCCCGCGCTGCGGACCGCGTTGAAGTCCTGGGACCAGCGGGTTCCCACGGGTCAGCTGAATGGCTGGCTGGCCGACCTGATCGCCGCGACCCCGCCGCCGGTGCGCGGTGGAAAGCAGCCGAAGGTGCTGTTCGCGACCCAGGCGGGAATCCGGCCGCCGACGCTGGTCCTGTTCACCACCGGCTTCCTCGAGGCGGGTTACCGGCGGTTCATCGAACGGAAGTTCCGTGAGCGTTTCGGTTTCGAAGGCACCCCTGTCCGGGTGAATGTCCGAGTGCGGGAAAAGAAGCAAAGGCCCAAGGTCGGCGGAAAAGCGGCAGGGAAACCGAAGACCCGCTGATTTCTCACCATGTAGGTGAATATTTCACTGGGTGGACACGCCGTTGACCTCGGGTTTCGGCGTGTCCGCCGGTGAGGTTCGACACTCTGCCGAGACCCTCTCGAGATATGTCGTACAACTGCGGTAAAGTCAAAGGTCCGCTAGCGGGCGCCTCATTCGGAGAGCGAGCCCGAATGACGCACTTCGCGAAAGGTGTGTGATGGGCTTGAGCGCCCATGGTTCTTTCCTGCCCGTGGTGGCCGCCCGATGACCTTGACCGCCGATTCCCGGCCGATCGCCGACGTCGCCGATGTCACCGTCGCTCCGTCGGCCGCCTCCATCGCCGACCGTGCCCTGTTCTGGTCCGGTCTCGGTGCCGGTGAGCGCACTCTGATCGACATCCTCGCCGAGACCGCCGCCCGCCATCCCAACGCGGGCGCGATCGACGACGGCGAGACCACGCTGTCCTATCGCAAGCTCGTCGAAGAGATCGACGAGTACGGCCGCAAGCTGACCGCCAACGGCGTCGGCGTCGGCGACCGGGTCGGCGTCCGGATCTCCTCCGGCACCGCCGAGCTCTACGTCGCCATCCTCGCCATCCTGTCCGTCGGCGCCGCCTATGTGCCGGTCGACGCGGACGACCCGGACGAGCGTGCCGAACTTGTCTTCGGCGAGGCCGACGTCGCCGCCGTCGTCTCCGATGGCGGCGCGATCACCGTGCTCGGCTCGCCCGGCGGTGTGGAAGGCAGCCCCGCGCCGACCGACGACGCCTGGATCATCTTCACCTCCGGGTCGACCGGTAAGCCGAAGGGTGTCGCCGTCTCGCACGCGTCCGCCGCGGCTTTCGTCGACGCGGAAGCTCGGCTTTTCCTCACCGAGGAGCCGATCGGCCCCGGTGATCGTGTGCTCGCCGGCCTGTCCGTCGCGTTCGACGCCTCCTGTGAAGAGATGTGGCTCGCCTGGCGCCACGGCGCCTGCCTGGTCCCGGCGCCGCGTTCGCTGGTGCGGACCGGGGTCGATCTCGGCCCGTGGCTGGTCGCGCAGGGCATCACCGTCGTCTCGACCGTGCCGACGCTGGCCGCGCTGTGGCCCGCCGACGCGCTCGAAGACGTCCGCCTGCTGATCTTCGGCGGTGAGGCCTGCCCGCCGGAACTGGCCGAACGCGTCGCCGTCGAAGGCCGCGAAGTCTGGAACACCTACGGCCCGACAGAGGCCACCGTCGTCGCCTGCGCCGCGCAGATGACCGGCGAGGGCCCGGTCCGCATCGGCCTGCCGCTCGTCGGCTGGCAGCTCGCCGTCGTCGACGAGGCGGGCGAGCCCGTCGCGATGGGGGAGACCGGCGAGCTGGTCATCGGCGGTGTCGGCCTGGCCCGCTACCTCGACCCGGAGAAGGACGCCGAGAAGTTCGCGCCGCTGCCCTCGCTGGGCTGGCGCCGCGCGTACCGCAGCGGTGACATGGTCCGCGCCGAAACCGAGGGGCTGCTGTTCCTCGGGCGGCTCGACGAGCAGGTCAAACTCGGCGGCCGCCGGATCGAACTCGGCGAGGTCGACGCCGCGCTTCAGGCCTTGCCCGGAGTGCAGGGTGCCGCGGCCGCGGTCCGCCGCACCAAGGCGGGTAACCAGGTGCTCGTCGGGTACGTCGTGCCCGCCGAGGGGACGAAGTTCGACCACGACGAGGCCGCGACCCGGCTGCGTGAGCAGCTGCCCGCCGCGCTCGTCCCGCTGCTGGCGCTGATCGACGACCTGCCGACGCGGACCTCCGGCAAGGTCGACCGCAACGCGCTGCCCTGGCCGCTGTCCACTGTGGACGCCGCCAAATCCGGTCTGTCCCCGACGGAGAGCTGGCTCGCCGAAGGCTGGGCGGAGATCCTCGGCGTCTCGGTCGGCAACCCGAAGGCCGACTTCTTCACCAACGGCGGGGGAAGCCTGACGGCCGCGCAGCTGATCGCGCGGATCCGCACCCGGCATCCGCAGGTGTCGGTCAACGACATCTATGCCAACCCGAAGCTCGGCGCGCTGGCTTCGCTGTTGGACGCGCTGAGCGGCGAGAAGACCGAACGCCGCGACATCGCGCCGACCCCGCGCGAGGCCGGGATCATCCAGTCGTTGCTGATGATCCCGCTGATGAGCCTGGTCGGCCTGCGCTGGACGACGATCGCCGCGACGCTGTCGAATGTGCTGTCACTGGCCGGTTTCGCCTGGGCTCCCACACTGAGCTGGGCATGGATCGCCGTCGCGTGGATCGCGCTGTTCAGCCCGGCCGGCCGGATCGCGATCTCCGCCAGTGGCGCCCGGCTACTGCTGCGCGGGGTCCGTCCCGGCAGCTATCCGCGCGGTGGAAGTGTCCACTTGCGACTGTGGACGGCCGAGAAACTCGCCGAGTTCAGCGGGGCGGACAGTGTCGCGGGCGCTTCCTGGATGACGACGTACGCCAAGGCTCTCGGCGCGCGGATCGCCAAGGACGTCGACCTGCATTCGCCGCCGCCGGTCACCGGCATGCTGAAACTCGGCCGCGGTGCCGCCATCGAACCCGAGGTCGACTTGACCGGCCACTGGGTGGACGGCGATCTCGTGCACATCGGCAAGATCCGGATCGGCGCCGACGCGCGGATCGGCGCGCGCAGCACGCTGTTCCCCGGCTCGCGCATCGGCAAGGGCGCGGAGATCGCGGCCGGGTCGACCGTCCGCGGCAACGTGCCCGCCGGACAGCGCTGGGCCGGCGCGCCCGCGGCGCGTGCCGCCAAGGACTCGCTCAAGTGGCCGTCGAGCCGCCCGCCGCGTTCGCGGTTCTGGTCTTCGGTCTACGGGGCGACCTCGGTCGCTCTCGGTCTTCTGCCCGCTGTCGCCGCGTTTCCGGCGGTCGCGGTGCTCGGCTACGCGATCACGGGGACGGCTTCGCTGGGCGCCGCGCTCGGCCAGGCACTGCTGTTCACGCCGCTCGCGACCATCGCGTACTTCGTGACCTACGCCCTGCTCGTGCTCGCCGGCGTCCGCTCGCTGAGCATCGGCATGGTCGAGGGCTACCACCCCGTGCACGGCCGCGTCGCTTGGCAGGTCTGGGCGACCGAACGGCTGATGGGCATGGCGCGTGAAGGGTTGTTCCCCTTGTACGCCAGCCTGTTCACTCCCGTTTGGCTGCGGATGCTCGGCGCGAAGGTCGGCCGCAACGTCGAAGCGTCCACCGTCCTCGCGCTGCCGAAGATGACCCAGGTGGACAGCGGCGCGTTCCTCGCGGACGACACCATGGTCGCCACCTACGAACTCGGCCACGGCTGGCTGCACGTCGCGCCGGCACGGATCGGCAAGCAGGCGTTCCTCGGCAACTCGGGGATGGCCGCGCCGGGACGTTCGGTGCCGAAACGTGGCCTGGTCGGCGTGCTGTCCTCGGCTCCGCTCAAGGCGAAGAAGGGCTCCTCGTACCTCGGGATGCCGCCGCTGCCGGTCCGCCGGTCGGTCGGCGCGGCCGACACGAGCCGCACGTACACGCCGCCGCTGCGGCTGAAGGCGGCGCGTGCGCTCGTCGAACTGTGCCGCATCGTGCCGGTGATGTGCGGCGTCGCGCTGACCGTGCTGGTGGCCGCGGGGATCTTCGCGCTGGCGTCGTCGTACGGCTTCCTGGTCGCGGTGCTGCTCGGCGGGCCGCTGCTGCTCGCCGCCGGCGCCGTCGCCGCGCTGACCGCCACCGCGATGAAATGGCTGCTCGTCGGCCGGTTCCGCGCGGTCGACCATCCCTTGTGGAGCTCGTTCGTCTGGCGCAACGAGCTCGCCGACACCTTCGTCGAGGCGCTCGCCGTGCCATGGCTGATCGGTTCCCTCGGTGGCACACCGCTGCTTCCGGCGTGGCTGCGGACCATGGGCGTCAAGATCGGCAAGGGCGTGTGGCTGGAGACGTACTGGCTGCCCGAGTCGGACCTGGTGAGCCTGGGCGACGGCGCGACGATCAACCGCGGCTGCGTCGTACAGACGCATCTGTTCCACGACCGGATCATGACGATGTCGCCGGTGACCCTGGACGAGGGAGCGACGCTCGGGCCGCACGGTATCGTGCTGCCTGGTGCGAGCATCGGCGCGCGGACTACCGTCGGACCGGGTTCCCTGGTGACCCGGGGCGACGCGGTTCCCGCCGACTCGCGCTGGCTGGGCAATCCCATCTCGGCCTGGACGAAGTAGGAAGCGGGGTTCGTTCGCGGGTGATTTCGAAGGCCTCCGCGCAGCCCTCGCCCGGCTCGGACACCTCCGGTGACTCCTATCTGCCCCGGCACGGTAATGGCGGTTACCGTGTCCGGCACTACGATCTCGAGCTCGACTACAAGATCGGTCCCAACCGGCTGTCGGCCTCCGCGGCCATCACCGCGGAGGCGACGCAGGCGCTGTCGCGGCTCACACTCGACTTCGGCGAGTTCCGCATCAACCGCGTGCTGGTCAACGGGAAACCGGCCAAGTACACGCGGCGTGCGCACAAGCTGTACGTGAAGCCCGCGAAGTCGTTGGCGGCCGGAAGCGAGTTCCGGGTCGAGATCTATTACGTCGGCAACCCAAGGCCGTTTCCGGGGCTGTGGGGCGACATCGGCTGGGACGAACTGACCGACGGTTCGCTCGTCGCGAGCCAGCCGGTCGGGGCGCCGTCGTGGTTCCCGTGCAACGACCACCCGTCGGACAAGGCGACCTACCGCGTCGCGCTGACGACGTCGTCGCCGTATCTCGTGGCCGTCACCGGGAACCTGGTGGCGCGACACGAGCGCGCGAGCACCACGAAGTGGGTCTTCGAACGGCCCGAGCCGACGCCGACGTACCTGATGAGTGTCCAAATAGGACGATACGACGACGTCGAACTCGTCTCCGGTCCCCAGCCCGGCTGGTTTTCGCAACCGTCCGTCGAGGCGTTCCGGATCAACCTCGACGGCGGTTCCGTGGTCACCTCGGTCCCGCAACGCGCCGCCGTACCGCCGCGCCTGCGCCGGGCATTCGCGCGTGATTTCGGGCGGCAGGGCCGGATCATGGACTCGCTGCAACGACTGTTCGGGCCGTACCCCTTCGGGGAGTACGTCGTCGTCGTCACCGACGACGCCCTCGACGACCCGATCGAGGCGCAGGGCATGTCGATCTTCGGCGCCAACCACGTCGACGGGAGGCGCACGCACGAACGGCTCGTCGTGCACGAATTGGCGCACCAGTGGTTCGGCAACAGCCTGACCGTCGCCGACTGGCGGCACATCTGGCTGAACGAGGGCTTCGCGACCTACGCGGAATGGCTTTGGTCCGAGGAATCCGGCGGGCCGAGCGCGCACGAGTGGGCGAAGACCTGGCACGCGCGGATGCAGGCGAAACCCGCGGATCTGCGTCTTTCCGACCCCGGCGTGGCACGGATGTTCGACGAGCGGGTGTACAAACGCGGCGGACTTCTGTTGCACGCCTTGCGTTGTACCGTAGGTGACGCGATGTTCTTTCCGCTGGTGAAGGCTTGGGCGGTGGAGAACCGGCATGGTCTGGTTACCACCGCGGCCTTTGTCGCGCTGGCCGAACGGTTCGCCGGTCGTTCGCTGGACGCCTTCTTCTCACGGTGGCTTCACGAGCCCGCGATGCCTCCTCTTCCGGTTCCCTGAGATCGGCTCACAACGAGGCTTCGGCGGGCGGGTCTCCGACTCTCGACACTGCCAACCCAGGGCGATCCGGGCGCTGCTCGGAGTGACTTCGCTCGCGCAGATGGCGCGATCACCTTCGCACCGTGATGCTTGTCCAGTGGCCCGAGACGAAACCCGCCCTCTTGCCCGGCTCGCCGACGCCTACGGCATAGCCACCCGCTACGAGAATTCCGACCATGAGTGGGTCGAGGTGGCCGACGATGTCGTCGTCGCCGTTCTCGCCCAGTTCGACGTGGACGCCTCGGAGGAGGCCGCCGTCGAGCGGGCCCTCGCCGATGTCGAAGCCGCCAGGGCGGCGACCGCGCTGCCGCCGACGATCGTCGTGCGGGAGGGCGCCGCCTACCCGCTCGGCGTGGCCGCCGAGGTCGTGCTGGAGGACGGTGCCCGGCGCCGGGTCGAGGACGAACTGCCGTCGGATCTGCCGCTCGGCTGGCACCGCGTCGTCACGGCAGACCAGGAGGTCGTGCTGGCGGTGGTGCCCGCCAAGCTGCCTGAAGCCCCGTCGGCCTGGGGCTGGATGCTGCAGCTCTACGCCCTGCACTCGGCCGATTCGTGGGGGATCGGCGACTACGCCGACCTGGCCGAGTTCGCCGGGCGCTCGGCCCGCGAGCTCGGCACCGGCGTGCTGCTGGTCAATCCCGTCCAGGCGATCAGCCCGGCGCACCCCGTGGAGCGCTCGCCGTACTCCCCGGCCAGCCGTCGCTTCGCCAATCCGATCTATCTGCGTGTCACCGCCACCGAGACGTTCGAGCGGGCCGATCCCGCCACGCGGGAAGCCGTCCTGTCGCTCGCCCCGGACCGTGACGGCGATCTCATCGACTACGACGCCGTCTGGACGGCCAAGCGGGCGGCGCTGGAACTGTTGTGGCCGCACCGTGTCGAAGAGTTGCCCGACACTTCCGGCCTGCGTGACTTCGCCACGTTCTGTGCACTGGCCGAGCGGCACGGCGCGGACTGGCGCGACTGGCCGGAAGAACTGCGTGACCCGGCGGGCTCCGCCGTCACGCGGGCGCGCGAAGAACTCGCTGACCGGATCGGCTTCCACGGCTGGCTGCAACACCTCTGCCACGTCCAGCTGGGTGCCGCCCGGCGAGCGGCACGCGAGGCGGGCATGCCCGCCGGGATCGTGCACGACCTCCCGGTCGGGGTGCACCCCGGTGGCGCGGACACCTGGGCGCAGCGGGAGGTCTTCGCCGCCGAAGCACGCGTCGGCGCCCCGCCGGACGCGTTCAACCAGCAGGGCCAGGACTGGAACCTGCCGCCGTGGCGGCCGGACAAGCTCGCCGAGGCCGGATACGCGCCGCTCCGGGACGTCATCCGCGGGGTACTGCGGCACGGCGACGGCATCCGCGTCGACCACGTCGCCGGATTGTGGCGGCTGTGGTGGATTCCGCCGGGCGAGCCCGCGCACCGCGGCACCTACGTCTCCTACGACGCCGAAGCGATGATCGGTGTGGTCGCGCTGGAGGCGTGGCGTGCGGGCGCGGTGGTCGTCGGCGAGGACCTCGGCACGGTCGAGGAGGTGGTCACCGAGACCATGCACGAGCGCGGGGTGCTCAGCTCGGCCGTGCTGTGGTTCCAGCGCGACTACGACGCGCCGGGACAGCCGTTCGTGCCGCCCGCCGAATGGGATCCGGAGGCGATGGCCAGCATCTCCACCCACGACCTGCCGACGGTCGCCGGGTGGCTGGCCGATGAGCACGTCCGGGTCCGTGCCGAGCTCGGCCTGCTGGACCGTGGCGTGGACGCCGAGTACGAGGCGGCGGCCACCGAGCGGGCCGCGCTCCGGGAACTCCTTGCCCGGCAAGGGATCGAGGACGAAGATCCCGTCGTGGCCTTACACGTCCTCCTGGCATCGGCGGCGTGCCGGCTGGTGCTGACCTCGCCCGCCGACGTCACCGGCCAGGCGCGTCAGCCGAATCTGCCCGGCACGATCGACCAGTACCCTAATTGGCGGATCCGCCTTCCCGTCAGCGTCGACGGCTTCTTCACCACGGAGAGCGTGCGCGCCGCGGTGGCGCCGCTGCGAGCGGCCCGGCCGCTGCCCCGGTGACGAACATCGTTACGCAATCCCCAGTAGAGCGTCCGCTCACCGCGGACGTTCCCGGCACGAACCAGCTCGAGGAGACCTCAGTGCGGCCTTGGCCCGGAACGCCCTACCCGCTCGGTGCCACCTACGACGGAGTGGGGACGAACTTCGCCCTGTTCTCCGAGGTGGCCGAGCGCGTCGAACTCTGCCTGTTCGATGACGACGGCACCGAGACGAGGTACCCCCTCGACGAGGTGGACGGGTTCGTCCACCACGGCTACCTGCTCAACATCGGTCCCGGGCAGCGCTACGGATATCGGGTGCACGGCCCGTACGACCCGGCCCGCGGCCTGCGCTGCAACCCGGCCAAGCTGCTCATCGATCCGTATGCCAAAGCCGTTTCGCACGGGGTGAAGTGGGACGAGTCGCTGTTCAGCTACCAGTTCGACCAGCCGGAGGCGCGCAACGACGACGATTCCGCCGGCCACGTGCCCTACTCGCTGGTGACCAACCCCTTCTTCGACTGGGGCAACGACCGGCCGCCGAAGCGCCCGTACAACGAGACGGTGGTCTACGAGGCGCATGTCAAGGGCATGACCATCAAGCACCCGGACGTACCCGAGTCGCTGCGGGGCACCTACGCCGGACTCGCGCATCCGGCGGTCATCGACCACTTGCGGGAGCTCGGGGTCACGGCCGTGGAGCTGCTGCCGGTGCACCAGTTCGTCACCGACCACGTCCTGGCGCAGAAGGGCTTGACGAACTACTGGGGCTACAACACCATCGGCTACTTCGCCCCGCACGACGCCTACGCGGCGATGCCCGGTGAGGGTGGCCAGGTCCAGGAGTTCAAGGGCATGGTCAAGGCCCTGCACGAGGCCGGGATCGAAGTCATCCTCGACGTGGTTTACAACCACACCGCCGAGGGAAACCACCTCGGGCCGACCTTGTCGATGCGGGGCATCGACAACGAGGCCTACTACCGGCTGGTCGAGGGGGAGCCCGAGTACTACATGGACTACACGGGCACCGGCAACTCGCTGAACGTGCGCAACCCGCACACGCTGCAGCTGATCATGGACTCGCTGCGGTACTGGGTGACCGAGATGCACGTCGACGGCTTCCGCTTCGACTTGGCCTCCGCGTTGGCGCGCGAGTTCTACGACGTCGACCGGTTGTCCGCGTTCTTCGACCTGGTGCAGCAGGACCCGATCGTCAGCCAGGTCAAGCTGATCGCCGAGCCGTGGGATGTCGGGCCCGGCGGTTACCAGGTCGGCAACTTCCCTCCACTGTGGACGGAGTGGAACGGGCAGTACCGGGACACCGTCCGCGACTTCTGGCGTGGCGAGCCCGCCACCCTCGGGGAGTTCGCGTCGCGGATCACCGGTTCGTCCGATCTGTACCAGGACGACGGCCGCCGTCCCTTCGCCTCGATCAACTTCGTCACCGCGCACGACGGCTTCACGCTGCGAGACCTGGTGTCTTACAACGAAAAGCACAATGAGGCCAACGGCGAGGACGGCCGCGACGGCGCCGACGACAACCGCTCGTGGAACTGTGGCGTCGAGGGCGAGACCGACGACGCCGAGGTGCTGGGACTCCGGCTGCGTCAGCAACGGAACATGCTGGCCACGATGCTGCTGTCCCAGGGCGTGCCGATGATCCTGCACGGCGACGAGTTCGGCCGCACCCAGCAGGGCAACAACAACGTCTACTGCCAGGACTCGGAACTGTCCTGGGTCGACTGGGACGCCGCCGCCGGCAATGCGGACCTGACGCGGTTCACCGCCGGGCTGACCGCCTTCCGTGCCCAGCATCCGGTGTTCCGGCGCCGCCGGTTCTTCCAGGGCCGCCCGGTCGGCAAGGGCGACAAGCTCGGCGACATCGCCTGGTTCACCCCGGCCGGAGCCAAGATGACCGAGCAGAACTGGGACGACGGCTTCGGCAAGGCCGTCGTGGTCTTCCTCAACGGCGACGCGATCCCGGATCTCGACCCGCGCGGGATGAAGGTCACGGACGACTCCTTCCTGCTCGCCTTCAACGCCCACTACGAAGACATCGACGCCGCCCTGCCCGGCGACGGCCATGGCCGGGCGTGGACCGTCGTCGTCGACACCGCCACGGGCGAGGTCGAGCCCGCGGACCGCGAGCCGATCGTCGGTGGCGGCGAATTCACCCTCCCGGCGCGATCCCTGATCGTGCTCCAGCGAACGGAGTCCTGATGGCGGTGCCCGCCTCCACCTACCGTGTCCAGCTGCGCCCGGAGTTCACCTTCGCCGAGGCCGCCGGGCTGGTGGAGTATCTCCGGGACCTGGGCATCGGCGCGCTCTACGCGTCGCCGGTGCTGGACGCGGCACCGGGCTCGACCCACGGCTACGACGTGGTCGACACGACCAGGGCCCGGCCCGCGCTCGGCGGGGAGGACGCTCGCCGGGAGCTGGCCGAGGCGCTCAAGCGGAGCGGTCTCGGCCTGGTCGTCGACATCGTGCCGAACCACATGTCCGTCGAAGTGCCGAAGGTCAACCGGTGGTGGTGGGACGTGCTGCGCCACGGCCGGGACTCGGAGTTCGCCGGATTCTTCGACGTCGACTGGGACCGCGGCCCGCTGGCGCTGCCGGTGCTCGGCGACGACGACGCGGTCGCCGAGCTGGCCGTCGAGGACGACGAACTCGTCTACTACGACCACCGGTTCCCGATCGCCCCCGGTACCGGGGGCGGCACGCCACGGGAGGTGCACGAGCGCCAGCACTACCGGCTGGTGGGCTGGCGCCGCGGCAACGCCGAGCTGACCTACCGGCGGTTCTTCGACATCACCACGCTGGCCGCGGTCCGGGTCGAGGATCCGAAGGTGTTCGCCGAAACCCACGGTGAAGTACTGCGCTGGGTCGCCGACGGTGACGTCACCGGTCTGCGCGTCGACCATCCGGACGGGCTGGCGGATCCGGGCGGCTACTTCCAGCGGCTGCGGGAGAACGCCCCGGAGGCGTGGATCGTGGCGGAGAAGATCCTGCACCCGGGGGAGCCGCTGCCGCAGAGCTGGCCGGTCGACGGCACCACCGGCTACGACGCGCTGCGTGAGATCGCGGGGGTGTTCCTCGACCCGGCCGCGGAGCCGACGTTCACCGCGCTCGCGGCCGAATTCGGCGTCGAAACCGGCTACCACGCCGTGGAGACCGAAGCGCGGCGGCTGGTCACCGACCGCATCCTGGTCGCCGAGGTGCGCCGGATCGCGGCGCTGCTGCGCGGCGTGGACGCGGACGCCGCACGCGCGGCCGTCGCCGAAGTCATGGTCGCCTTCCCCGTCTACCGCTCTTATCTGCCCGAAGGCGGGGCGCATTGGGCGGCCGCGATCGCCGCCGCCCGCCGGAACCGGCCCGATCTCGAAGCCGCGCTCGACGCGCTCGACGCGCAGGTGCGCGCCGAGCCGGACGGCGAGCTGGCCACCCGGCTCCAGCAGACCTCCGGCATGGTCGTGGCGAAGGGCACCGAGGACACGACGTTCTACCGCTACACCCGCTTCGCCGCGCTCAACGAGGTCGGCGGCAATCCGGACCGTTTCGGACTGGACGTCGAGGAGTTCCACCGGCTCGCGGCCTCGCGTGAGGCCGGGCATCCGGCCGCGATGACGACGCTGACCACGCACGACACCAAGCGCTCCGAGGACACCCGGGCCCGGATGACCGTGCTGGCGGAGGTGCCCGGCGAGTTCGCCGACGCGGTCCGCCGGTGGAGTGCGCGGCGCGGGATCGACGAGCCGTCGCTGAATCTGCTGGCCTGGCAGACCCTGGTCGCCACCTGGCCGATCGAGCCGGACCGGTTGCGGGACTATCTGGACAAGGCGGCGAAGGAGGCGAAGCTCCGCACCAGCTGGACCGACCATGACGAGGAGTTCGAGGCCGCCGTCGCAGCCTGGCCCGAGGACGTCCTCGGCGACGCCGAGCTGGCCGCGGACGTCGAAGCCTTCGCCGGCCGCATCACCGGCCCCGGCTGGTCGAACTCGCTCGGACAGAAGCTGGTCCAGCTGACCGCTCCCGGCGTCCCGGATGTGTACCAGGGCACCGAGCTGTGGGACTTTTCGCTGGTCGACCCGGACAACCGGCGCCCGGTCGACTACGGCGCCCGTCGCGCCATCCTGGCCCGGATCGTCGACGGCGAACAGCCCGCCGTCGACGCATCCGGCGCCGCGAAGCTCTTGATCACGCACAAGGCGTTGCGCCTGCGCCGCGACCGGCCCGCGTTGTTCTCCGGTTACCGGCCGCTGCGGGCGGAGGGCAGCGGCGCGGCGCACGTGCTGGCCTACACCCGATCGGCCGATCTGGTGATCGCGGTGACCCGTCTGCCGGTCGGTCTCGACGCCGGCGGCGGCTGGGGCGACACCGTGCTGCCCCTGGCCGACGGCAGATGGACCGACGTGGTGACCGGTCGCGAGCTCGGCACCCGGCCGCGACTGTCCGAACTGTTCGACCGTTACCCGGTCGCGTTGCTGGTGCGAGGAGACGCATGAGGTTCAGCGTGTGGGCCCCCGAGGCACAACGGGTGCGGGTCCGGGTCGACGCCGGGGTGCACGAGATGACCGCCGGTGACGGCGGCTGGTGGCACGCCGACGCGGAGGGCATCACCTACTCCTTCCTGCTCGACGACGACGCCGTGCCGCTGCCGGACCCGCGGTCGCGGTGGCAGCCGCACGGCGTGCACGAGGCGTCGCGCGTCTACGACCACGGCGAGTTCGCCTGGACCGACGACGCCTGGACCGGGCGGCAGCTGCCCGGTGGCGTGCTCTACGAACTGCACGTCGGCACCTTCACCGCGGGCGGCACCTTCGACGCGGCGATCGAGCGGCTCGACCACCTCGTCGAGCTCGGCGTAACGCACGTCGAACTGCTGCCGGTCAACTCCTTCGACGGCACCGCGGGGTGGGGTTACGACGGCGTGCTCTGGGGCGCGGTCCACGAGCCCTACGGCGGGCCGGACGGGCTCAAGCGGTTCGTCGACGCCGCCCACGCCCGCGGGCTGGCCGTCGTCCTCGACGTCGTCTACAACCACCTGGGTCCCTCAGGTGCCTGCCTCGACCGATTCGGGCCGTACTTCGCCGGGCAGAACGACTGGGGCCCGGGGCTCAACCTCGACGGCCCCGGCTCCGACGAGGTCCGCCGGTACGTCATCGACAACGCGCTAAGCTGGTTTCGCGACTTCCACCTCGACGCCCTGCGCCTGGACGCGGTGCACGCGCTGGCCGATCGACGGGCCATCCACCTGCTCGAAGAACTCGCCACCGAGACCGACGCGCTGGCCGCGGTGCTCGGCAGGCCGCTGACCCTGATCGCCGAATCGGACCTCAACGACCCGAAGCTGGTGACCTCGCGAGAGCGCGGGGGCTACGGATTGCACGCCCAGTGGTCCGACGACCTGCACCACGTCCTGCACGTCAAGCTCACCGGCGAGACGTCCGGCTATTACGCCGACTTCGCGGCCCCGGACGCACTGGAACGGGTGCTGCGCGAGGTGTTCTTCCACGCCGGCACCTGGTCGTCGTTCCGCGAGCGCACCCACGGCCGCCCGGTCGACACCGCGGTCGTCCCGGGGCACCGGTTCCTCGGCTACCTCCAGAACCACGACCAGATCGGCAACCGCGCGACCGGTGACCGGCTCTCGGCGACAGTGGCGCCGGGCCGCCTCGCCTGCGGCGCGGCGCTGTTGTTCTGCTCGCCCTACACCCCGATGGTGTTCATGGGGGAGGAGTGGGCCGCGAGCACACCGTGGCAGTTCTTCGCCTCCTTCCCCGACCCGGAACTCGCCGAAGCCGTGCGCACGGGACGGCGGCGGGAGTTCTCTCGTCACGGCTGGGGCGAGGCCGAGGTGCCCGACCCGATGGACCCCGCCACGGTGGAGCGCTCGCGGCTGGACTGGACCGAAGTGAACCGTGAGGGACACCGGGAGATGCTGGAGCTCTACCGGAACCTGATCCGATTGCGCCGTGAGCGGCCCGAGCTGGCCGATCCTCGGGTGGCGGACCTGCGCGTGGAGACCGCCCCCGACCGGTCATGGCTCGTACTGCACCGCGGTGGGCTCCGGCTGGCGTGCAACTTCGGCCCGGCCGAGGCACGGATCCCGCTCGAGGCCACCGCCACCCTGCTCGCCTGGGGAACGGCCACCGTGGACGGTCACGAGGCACGGCTGCCGCCGGAGACCTTCGTCCTGGCGGAAACGACACCCTGACGGCGGTTGCCGGAGGAATCATCCTCTGGCAGGAGCGGAAGACAGCGGTCCGGATCTGCGATCATCGGGCCATGGCCACACGACCTTCCGTTGATCACGTCCTCGCCGGCCGCCCGTTTCCGCTCGGGGCCCACGCCGAGGCGGGCGGCGTCCGGTTCGCGATCACCTCCGCGGTCGCCGACTTCGTCGAGCTCTGCCTCGTCGACACCGACGGGTCCGAACGGCGGATCGCGCTGACCGAGCGGACTTTCGGCGTCTGGCACGGGCTCGTCCCCGGCGTCACCCCCGGGCAGCGCTACGGCTACCGCGTCCACGGGCCCTACGAGCCGGCCCGCGGTCTGCGGTGCAACCCGAACAAGCTGCTGGTGGACCCCTACGCGCGGCGCATCACCGGCGCGCTCACCGACCTGCGCGCCGCCCAAGGTTTCACGGGCGACCCCGATCGCGGCCGGATGTCCACTGTGGACTCTCTGGGTAGCGTGCCGCTTTCGGTCGTCACCTCCCCCGGCGGGCCGGACACCGGCACCAAGCCGGAGGTGCCGTTCGAGGAAGCGGTGATCTACGAGCTGCACGTCAAGGGCTTCACCGAGCAGCACCCGTTCATTCCCGAGTCGCTGCGCGGCACCTACCTCGGGCTGGCTCACCCGGTCGCCATCGAGTATCTGACCCGCCTCGGGGTCACGTCGGTGGAGCTCTTGCCGGTGCACTGGTTCCAGGACGAGCCGGCGCTGATCCGCAACGAACGGCACAACTACTGGGGCTACTCGCCGTTGGGGTATTTCGCCCCGCACGCGGCGTACGCGAGCGAGCCCGGCCGCGAGGTCGAAGAGTTCCGGCTGATGGTGGCGGCCCTGCACGCGGCCGGCATCGAGGTGATCATCGACGTGGTGTTCAACCACACCGCCGAGGGCGGGCCGGACGGTCCGACGCTGAGCTTCCGGGGATTGGACGCCCCCGCCTACTACCTGCACACCGACCGCGGTCACCTGGCCGACATCACCGGTTGTGGCAACACCCTCGAGGCCGCGTCACCGACCGTGGTGCGGCTGGTGACCGACTCACTGCGCTATTGGACGCAGGAGATGGGCGTCGACGGTTTCCGCTTCGACCTGGCCAGCACGCTCGGCAGGCCGCGCGGGGGGAAGTTCGACCGCGACTCGACGCTGCTGACCGCGATCACGACCGATCCGGTGCTTTCGCGGTGCAAGCTCATCGCCGAGCCGTGGGACGCGACGGGGGACGGCTATCGCGTCGGCGACTTCGGCGCCCAATGGGCGGAGTGGAACGGCCGCTACCGCGACACCGTACGCGACTTCTGGCGTGGCGCGACCGGAGTACGCGATCTCGCCTACCGTCTCTCGGGTTCGTCGGACCTTTACGACCACAACCTTCGCCGTCCGTGGCAGTCGATCAACTTCATCACCGCGCACGACGGGTTCACCCTGCGCGATCTGGTGTCCTACAACGAAAAGCACAACGACGCCAACGGCGAGGACAACCGTGACGGCACGAACGACAACCGCTCGTGGAACCACGGCGTCGAGGGCGACACGGCCGATCAGGAGGTCCGTGCGCTCCGGGCGCGCCAGGCCCGCAACCTGTTCGCGACGTTGCTGCTGTCCACGGGCACCCCGATGTTCACGGCGGGTGACGAGTTCTGGCGCACCCAGCATGGCAACAACAACGCCTACTGCCTGGACGACGACACGTCGTGGTTCGATTGGACCCCCGACGGGCGAGCCGACGAGGCGACGGCGATGCTGGCGTTCGCCCGGCGAATCATCCGCCTGCGGGCGGCGAGCCCGGCCCTGCGCCAACCGGAGTTTTTCGAAGGCCGCACCACTCCGACGGGCAAACCGGACCTGATCTGGTTCCGCCCGGATGGCGAGGAGTTCGACGAAGGCGACTGGTTCGAGGACCGTCGCACCCTGGGCATGTGGATCGACGGCTCGAACAGCCAGGCCCGCAACCGTGAAGGCGAGCTGGTGCCGGACCATTCGTGGCTGTTGTGGCTGCACGCGGGCGCGGAGCCGGTGAAAGTGATCCTCCCCGGCCCGGAGTACGGAAAGACGTTCAAGGCGTCCCTGGACACGAGTTCGGCGGACGGCTCTCCGGCCGACTTCGGTGTCCTGGAGGCGAAGAGCAGGATCACCCTTCCGGCAAGGTCGCTGCTTTTGCTGAGGGCGCCGAGGACAGGCAGCTCCTGAGGGTGAGGCTCAGGTGGCGTGGTGAGTCGCGAGTGACAAGGACGGCCGGTACGTGCTCATCGCGGGTGAAGCCGACGTGAAGGGTGGTGCGGTCCGGAGGTTGTGAAGGCCTCCTTGCCCACCCTGACGGTGGGAATTCGTCCTTCGCTCCCGCCATAGCCGACTGTCGCGGGGTCCCGGCCCTTGACCGGCTGGACATCTCTTGTGACAGAAGCGTTTCGCCGCGATCGATTTGGGTATCCCGAAAGAGGGCCCTGGCGTCAGGGCCCTTGATCGACTCGGGCAGGCTGTGCCTGTCTTCATCCACCCCCGACACCTGAGGGGCGTTGCCCATGACCGGCCGGCTCGGCATCGACGACGTCTCCCCCTGCGTGAGCTGCGGCCGGTATCCGGCCAAAGCCGTTGTGGGAGAGCACATTCCTGTCACCGCGACGGTTTGGCGGGAGGGACACGACGCCGTGGCCGCCACCGTCGCCTGGCGCGGACCGGGCGACCGGCTGACCCGGCAGACCCGGATGGCTCCGCGCGGTGCCGACCACCCCGACGGCTTCGCGGCCGTGATCGTGCCCGACGCCCGGGGACTGTGGACTTATCGCATCGACGCCTGGAGCGATCCGTGGGCGACGTGGACGCATGCGGTCGAGGTGAAGGTCGCCGCCGGTCAGGGGCCCGACGAACTGGCCAACGACCTCGAGATCGGTGCCCGGCTGCTCGAACGCCTCTCCCGTCGTCCGGACCGGCGCGCCGAACGGTCGCTGCTGACCGGGGCGGTGACAGCGCTGCGGGACACCGAGCGCGCCTTGCTCGAGCGGATCGGGCCCGCACTCTCGCCCGAGGTGCGGCAGCTGATGCACGAGTTCCCCGTGC
The DNA here is from genome assembly GCF_055588925.1 of Amycolatopsis sp. NPDC041971. Taxonomy (NCBI): domain Bacteria; kingdom Bacillati; phylum Actinomycetota; class Actinomycetes; order Pseudonocardiales; family Pseudonocardiaceae; genus Amycolatopsis; species Amycolatopsis sp. NPDC041971. Next base: position 46,572 of record NZ_JBVJCE010000022.1, read on the forward strand.
GTGAGCTGGTCACCAAGGGCAAGGCCATGAAGCTGTGGGTCGACCGTGAACGCGCCGCCTATGGCGCCTGGTACGAGCTCTTCCCGCGCTCCACCGGAGGTATGGACGAGCACGGGAAGCCGGTGCACGGCACCTTCACCACCGCCGCGGCCGAGCTCGACCGCGTCGCGCGGATGGGCTTCGACGTCGTCTACCTGCCGCCGATCCACCCCATCGGGCGGGTGAACCGCAAGGGCCCCAACAACACCCTTGACGCGGGTCCCGACGACGTCGGCTCGCCATGGGCGATCGGCGCCGACGAGGGCGGGCACGACGCGGTCCACCCGGAGCTGGGCACGGTGGAGGACTTCGACGCCTTCGTCGCCCGCGCCGGCGACCTCGGCCTGGAGGTCGCTCTCGATCTCGCGCTGCAGGCCGCACCCGACCACCCTTGGGTGCTCAAGCATCCGGAGTTTTTCACCACCCGCCCGGACGGTTCGATCGCCTATGCGGAGAACCCGCCGAAGAAGTACCAAGACATCTACCCGATCAACTTCGACAACGACCCGAAGGCGATCTACGAAGAGGTGTTGCGGGTCGTCCTGCACTGGGTCGACCACGGGGTGCGGATCTTCCGCGTCGACAACCCGCACACCAAGCCACCGGACTTCTGGGCCTGGCTGATCCGGTCGGTGAAGGAGGTCGACCCGGACGTCGTGTTCCTGGCCGAGGCGTTCACCCGCCCGGCGCGGCTGTGGGGCCTGGCGCGGCTGGGATTCACCCAGAGCTACACCTACTTCACCTGGCGGACGGGCAAGCAGGAGCTCATCGACTTCGGCGTCGACTTGTGGCAGCACTGGGACGAGGGCAGGCCGAACCTGTTCGTCAACACCCCGGACATCCTTCACGAGTCGTTACAACGCGGTGGCCCGGGCATGTTCGCCTTGCGGGCGGCCTTGGCCGCGACGCTGTCGCCGACTTGGGGCGTCTACTCGGGCTATGAATTGTTCGAGCACCTTCCGGTCCGCGAGGGCAGCGAAGAGTACTTGGACTCGGAGAAGTACCAGCTACGTCCGCGCGATTTCGAAGGCGCGCTCGCCGAGGGGCGATCCCTGGAGCCGTGGCTGACCAAGCTGAACGTCATCCGCCGTGCCCACCCGGCGCTGCGGCAGATGCGCACGCTGTACTTCCACCACATCGACAACGACGCCCTCCTGGCCTACTCCAAACAGGACCCGGCCACCGGCGACACCGTGGTCACCGTCGTCACGCTCGATCCGTACCTGGCCCAAGAAGGCACGCTCCACTTCGACATGGACGCCCTCGGTTTCGAGCCGCACGACCGGCTGATCGCGCAGGACGAAGTCACCGGTGACACCTGGGACTGGGGCCAGGCCAACTTCGTCCGGCTCGAACCCTGGCGTGCGGTGGCTCACGTCGTGGCGCTCAGGCGCCGCTTGGCCACTTGAACATTCGGTAGTACCCCCGACTGATTTTGCGGATCGACGGACTTGCGGATACGAGGTGGAGCTATGGCGGAAGAGGCCGGGCCCGATGTGGCGCTGAGGCTGGAGGACGTGCCGCACACTGGTGAGGCGATGACCGCCGACGGCATGCTGGTGGAACCGCAAGCCGACGACTTCCGGGCGGCGCAACAGGCGCCGTCGGACCCGGAATGGTTCAAGGGCGCGGTGTTCTACGAGGTGCTGGTGCGCGCGTTCGCCGATTCGAACGGGGACGGCACCGGCGACCTGCGGGGCCTGGCCGAGCGGCTGGATTACTTGGCCTGGCTGGGCGTCGACTGCCTCTGGCTGCCGCCGTTCTACGCCTCACCGCTGCGTGACGGTGGCTACGACATCAGCGACTTCCGCGCGGTGCTGCCGGAATTCGGCACCGTCGAGGACTTCGTGTTCCTGCTCAACGAGGCCCACCGCCGCGGCATCCGGGTGATCACCGACCTGGTGCTCAACCACACTTCGGACGCGCATCCCTGGTTCCAGCAATCCCACAGCGACCCCGACGGTCCGTACGGTGACTACTACGTCTGGAGCGACGACGACTCCCGCTATCCCGACGCGCGGATCATCTTCGTCGACACCGAGACGTCGAACTGGACCTACGACCCGGTGCGCGGCCAGTTCTACTGGCATCGGTTCTTCTCCCACCAGCCCGACCTGAACTACGAGAACCCGGACGTCCAAGAAGCGATGATCGACGTCCTGCGCTTCTGGCTCGACCTGGGCATCGACGGATTTCGGCTCGACGCGGTGCCGTATCTGTTCGAACAAGAGGGCACCAACTGCGAGAACCTGCCGCGCACGCACGAGTTCCTCCGGCGCTGCCGGAAGGTCGTCGACGACGAGTACCCCGGGCGGATCCTCCTGGCGGAGGCCAACCAGTGGCCTTCGGACGTCGTCGAGTACTTCGGCGACCCCGAGGCCGGCGGCGACGAGTGTCATATGGCGTTCCACTTCCCGCTGATGCCGCGGATCTTCATGGCCGTGCGCCGCGAGTCACGGTTCCCGATCTCCGAGATCCTCGCCCAGACCCCGGAGATCCCCAGCGGCACGCAGTGGGGGATCTTCCTGCGCAACCACGACGAGTTGACCCTCGAGATGGTCACCGACGACGAGCGCGACTACATGTACGCGGAGTACGCCAAGGACCCGCGGATGAAGGCCAACATCGGTATCCGCCGCAGGCTGGCCCCGCTGCTGGACAACGACCGCAACCAGCAGGAGTTGTTCACCGCGATGCTGCTTTCCCTCCCGGGCTCGCCCGTTCTGTACTACGGTGACGAGATCGGCATGGGAGACAACATCTGGCTCGGCGACCGCGACGCGGTGCGCACACCCATGCAGTGGACGCCGGACCGGAACGCCGGGTTCTCCTCCTGCGACCCGGGCCGGATCTACCTGCCGGTGATCATGGACCCGGTCTACGGCTACCAGGGACTCAATGTCGAGGCGCAGTCGAACAACGCCTCTTCGCTGCTCAACTGGACCCGGCGGATGATCGAGGTGCGCAAACAGCACCACGCCTTCGCCGCGGGCGAGTTCCTGGACCTCGGTGGGTCCAACCCCAGCGTGCTGGCCTACAAGCGGCACTGGAAACGGCCGGACGGCGGTGAGGACGTGGTGCTCTGCGTCAACAACCTCTCCCGCTTCCCGCAGCCGGTGGAACTGGACCTCGCGGCGCACCGCGGGGCCACGCCGGTGGAGCTGACCGGCGGCGTGCAGTTCCCGAGCATCGGCGAGCTGCCTTATCTGCTGACCTTGCCCGGACATGGCTTCTACTGGTTTCAACTGCAGAGCCCGGCAGAAGCAGGCGAAACGAGGTGAGACCCTTTTGATCGACCCCCGTGTGCTGGTCGAAGAACTGGCCACTGATCTGAAGCACTGGCTGCCGAAGCAGCGCTGGTTCGCCGGCAAGGACCGGCCCGTGACCGCCGTCCGGCCGCTCGGCGTGACCGAGCTGGTCGAGGGCGACCCGCAGTTGCTGCACGTGGTCGTCGAAGTCGATCAGGACGGGCGGCGTGAGCCCTACCAGCTGCTCGTCGGACGCCGCACGCATCCGCCGGAGATCACCTCCACCAGCTGGATCGGCGCCGGCGGCGAGCTCAACGCGTACGAGGCGTCCGGTGACGCGGACCTGACCAGCGTGCTGCTGGACCTGATGGCCCGCGGCGGTCAGGTCGGAACGCTGTCGTTCGAGCACGAAGCCGGGATCGAGCTCGACACCGGGCTGCGGGCTCGGCCGATCACTTCCGAACAGAGCAACACATCGCTCGTGTACGGCGGCCAGTACATCCTGAAATTGTTCCGCAAGCTGAGCCCTGGCGAGAACAAGGACTTGCTGCTGCATCGCGCCCTGCAGAAGATCGGCAGCAAGCACATCGCGCAGCCGCTGGGCTCGATCACCGGTGAGCTGGACGGGGAGCCGACCACGGTCGGGATGCTTCAGCGGTTCATTCCCGACGCCGTCGACGGCTGGGCGATGGCCACCACGAGCGTCCGGGACCTGATGGCGAGCCAGGACCGGCACGCCGAAGAGGTCGGCGGCGATTTCGCCGGTGAGGCCGAGCGGCTCGGCCGAGCGGTCGCCGAGGTGCACGCGGACTTGGCGAAGGCCCTCGGTTCGGAGGCCGCCGACGCCGCCGAACTCGAACGCACCGTGCGGGCGATGGTCGCCCGGCTGGAGACCGTCGTCGGGCAAGTGCCGGAGCTGGCCGAGCACGCCCCGATGCTGCGGACGGCATTCGAGAGGCTGCGCGGGGTATCCGCCGACGCCGTCCCGATGCAGTACATCCACGGAGATCTGCATCTCGGTCAGGTGCTGAGGACGGTCAACGGCTGGTTGCTGATCGACTTCGAAGGCGAGCCCGCCGCCCCGGTCGAGGAGCGGCAGGCGCTCCGCTCGCCGCTGCGGGACGTCGCCGGCATGCTGCGTTCGTTCGACTACGCCGCTCAGCAGATGCTGGTCGGGCAGCCGGACGACGTGGAACTGGCGCAGCAGGCAGCCGAGTGGGCCGCACGCAACCGCGCCGCCTTCTACAAGGGCTACGCCGTGGCGAGGGAAGACACGTCGGTGTCCCCCGGCGACCAAGACGAACTGTTGCGGGCCTTCGAACTGGACAAGGCGATCTACGAGGTGGCCTACGAGTACGCGAACCGGCCGGACTGGCTGGGCGTGCCGCTCGCCTCGATCGCCCGCATCGCTCAAGGAGAAGCGTGAACTCGAACGCCGCACCGGACGACCTGCCCGACGCCGCCCCGCCGGCCGCCGATATCGACCGGCTCCTGGCCGGGTCCCACCACAATCCGCACTCGGTGCTGGGCGCCCATTCGGCGGGCACCGCGTTCGCGGTGCGGACGCTGCGGCCCGGCGCGAAGGCCGTCACGCTGTGCGTCGGCGGCCACCGATACCCGATGGAGCGAGTGGCCGACGCGCTGTTCGCCGTCGCGGTTCCCGAGCATCCCGGCGACTACCGGCTCGAGGTCGACTATGACGGGCACACCGTCGTCACGGACGATCCGTACCGCTGGCTGCCGACGGTGGGGGAGCTGGACCTGCACTTGATCGGCGAAGGCAGGCACGAGCGCCTCTGGGAGGTGCTGGGAGCGCGGGTGCACTCCTACGAGACGCCGAACGGTGTCGTCGAGGGCACGTCGTTCGCGGTGTGGGCGCCGAACGCGCGAGGCGTGCGCGTGATCGGTGACTTCAACGGCTGGGACGGGCGCGCGCAGCCGATGCGCTCGCTCGGCTCGTCCGGTGTCTGGGAGCTGTTCCTGCCCGACGTCAAGCCGGGCACCTGCTACAAGTTCCGCATCCTCGGCCAGGACGGCACTTGGCACGAGAAGGCCGACCCGATGGCGTTCGCCACCGAGACACCACCGGCGACGGCGTCGGTGGTCACCACGTCCGCCTACACCTGGGGTGACGAGGAATGGGTCGCGCGGCGCGAGGCGACCGACTGGGCGAAGGCGCCGATGAGCGTCTACGAGGTGCACCTCGCCTCGTGGCGCGCCGGCCTGGACTATCGTGAATTGGCCGAGCAGCTGGGCGACTACCTGGTCGAGACCGGCTTCACACACGTCGAGCTGTTGCCGGTGTCGGAGCACCCCTTCGGCGGCTCTTGGGGCTATCAGGTCACTTCGTACTACGCGCCGACCGCGCGGTTCGGTTCGCCGGACGACTTCCGGTACTTCGTCGACCATCTGCACCGGCGGGGCATCGGCGTGCTCGTCGACTGGGTACCGGCGCATTTCCCGCGTGACAGCTGGGCGCTCGCCCGGTTCGACGGCACGCCGCTGTACGAACACGCGGACCCGCGCCGCGGCGAACAGCCGGACTGGGGCACCCTCGTATTCGACTTCGGCCGCAACGAAGTCCGCAACTTCCTGGTGGCCAACGCGCTGTACTGGCTCGACGAATTCCACCTGGACGGCCTTCGGGTCGACGCGGTCGCGTCGATGCTCTACCTCGATTACTCGCGTAAGGATGGGGAGTGGCTGCCCAACCAATACGGTGGTCGGGAAAACCTGGACGCCGTACGATTTCTTCAGGAGTTGAACGCCACCGTCTACAAGCGACACCCCGGGGTGGTGATGGTGGCCGAGGAGTCCACCGCCTGGCCGGGCGTCACGCGCCCCACGCATCTTGGCGGGCTCGGTTTCGGCTTCAAGTGGAACATGGGCTGGATGCACGACACGCTGCGTTATCTGTCCCATGAGCCGGTGCACCGCGCCTACCACCACAACGAGATGACGTTCTCCCTCGCCTATGCCTGGAGCGAGAATTTCATGCTGCCGCTGTCCCACGACGAAGTGGTGCACGGCAAGGGATCGCTGTGGGACCGGATGCCCGGCGACGAGTGGAACAAGGCGGCCGGACTGCGTTCGCTGCTGGCGTTCATGTGGGCGCACCCCGGCAAGCAGTTGCTGTTCATGGGCGGCGAATTCGGCCAGGCCGCCGAATGGGCGGAATCACGTTCGCTCGACTGGCATCTGCTGGACGCGCCCCTGCACAGAGGAGTGTGGGAGCTGGTGCGCACCCTGAACGAGCTGTATCGCTCGACCCCGGCGCTGTTCAGCCGGGACACCACCCCGGAGGGGTTCGCCTGGATCGACGCCAACGACTCGGGCGGCAACGTGCTCAGCTTCCTGCGCATCGGCGAGGACGGCTCACGTCTGGCGTGTGTGGCGAACTTCGCCGGGACCCCGCACCACGACTACCGCGTCGGTCTGCCGTCGGCGGGCCGTTGGCGCGAGGTGCTCAACACGGATGCGGGTTCCTACGGTGGCTCGGATGTGGGCAACCTGGGCGAGGTTGAGGCGACGGAGGAGGCGTGGCACGGCCAGCCGGCCTCCGCGATCCTCCAGCTTCCCCCGGCCGGCGTTCTCTGGCTGACCGAGAATCCCAGCCTCCTCTCGGAGTCTTGAGGCGTTTTGACGCCGGCCGGGGTCTCACTGTCAGGGCAGGGTCGTGAGTGGTAGGACGAATATGGCGTGATCGAGCCGGTGGCTCAGGTCGTCCTTTTTGTCGGTGACGACAGCTCGCGCACCTCGGCCCATGGTGTCCTTTATGGACTGTTGCCGGTATGGCGCCAGGGGTACGCGGGGTGTCGGTACAGGGGGTCGTGAGTGGCGATTCGTGTTCTAACCCTATTTGCCACTCACGACCCCGCCGCGAACCGCTCCAGTCGTTCAGCACACTCACGACGCACGGTGTGAAAGCGGCCGCCCACCGGGATGCGGCCGTCTCGCCTCAGAGCGGGTTGTGCGCCCCCAGCGGTGCGGTGCAGAACGGCCCGCCGACGTATTCCGCAGCCACTCCGGTCGGCGCGGGCTTGTCCGCCAGCTGATCCGCGTAGGTCTCCGCGTTGTCGAGCGATTTGTAGCCCAGCGCCTCGGCTTCGGCGAGTGAGTAGACCCGGCGCGTGTTGTCCGAGACGCCCCAGATCAGCCGGTAGCCGGGGGAGGGGTAACTCAGGCAGGCCTCGAACAGGCGGGCGCCGTCGTCGGGGGAGAGCCAGGTCGTCAGGCCGCGCGGACCGAGGACGAGCGGGTTTTCGAAGCAGGAGCCGATCCGGATGACGATCACGTCCATGCCGAACCGCGAGTGGTACAGGCTGCCGAGCGCTTCGATGGTCGCTTTGCTGACGCCGTAATAGGTGTCGGGCCGCGGCGACGAGTCGGCGGGGAGGCCGTCTTCGCCCGCGTCGTCGTTGCGGCGGAAGCCGACGGAATGGTTGCTGGAAGCGAGGATCACGCGCGGCACACCGGCCGCCCGCGCGGCCTCGAGAACGGTGTGGGTGCCGTTGATGTTGACGTCGAGGGTGGCTTCCCACGAGTTCTCACGGCTGTGCCCGCCGAGGTGGATCAACGCGTCGACGCCGTCGCACGCCTTAGCCATCGCCTCCGGGTCGGTCACCGAGGCGGTGATCAGTTCGACGCTCTCGCCCGCTTCGGCTTCGGGCTGCGAAGCCAGGTCGAGCAGCCGCAGTATCCGCCCGGAACGGCGCAGCCGCGGCCGCATCAGGGTGCCGACGATGCCCGCCGAGCCGGTGATCAGGACGCGCTGGTCTGCCATGGGTGCCCCTTGTCAGTGGAAGAAGTGCGGGTCGGTCAGCGGATGCCGGCGCGGCGCAGTTGCTGGCCGAGTTCCGCGGTGATTTCGGCGAGGAGTTCACCGACGCGCCGGGCGTCGGCGTCGGTGACTTCGGTGACCGGCATGGAGCAACTGATCGCGTCGGTGCCGGGGATGCGGTACGGGATCACGGCCGCGACGCACCGGACGCCGAGGCTCCCTTCCTCGATTTCCGCCGCATAGCCGCGTTCGCGGGTCTTCGCGCATTCGGCGTGCAGTGCTTCGGCCGTGGTGATGGTGTTCGGGGTCAGCGCCGACAGCTCCCCGGTCAGGAGCGCGTCGATTTCGTCGTGCGTCAGTTCGGCCAGCAACGCCTTCCCCAGCGCGGTCGCGTGGGTGGGCAAGGTGCGGCCGACGCGGGAGACGAGATGCGTCGAGTGTCGGGACTCGCGCGTCTCCAGGTAGACGACATCAGTGCCTTCGCGGCGCGCGAAGTGCGCGGTGAAGCCGGTCTTCTCCCGAATCCGTTCCAGTGCCTCGGTCGCGTACGGGACGACCGGGTCGCGGTCCAGGTACGCCGTTCCGCAGATCAGCGCGCGGACGCCGAGACGGTAGCGGGCGGTGTTGGTGTCCACCTCCAGCCAGCCTGCTTCGAGCAGGGTGCGGAGCAGCCCGTGCAGGCTCGACCTGGGGAAACCGGTGCGTGCGTGGAGATCTGACAACGAAAGCCAGACGTCGTTCGCGGCGAAGGCCTCGATGAGGTCTATCGCCCGCCGGGCCGATTTGACCCCGGCGGGTTCGGGCGCGGCGGACGCGCCGTTCGCCACGGTGACAGCGGCTTCCTGCGGTGGCATCCGCGCTCCTCCATCCGGCCGTTGACTTGTGACTCCGGCCATATTAGCGTCCGAACAGCGTTCTTATGGATGAACATAATCACTATAACAGACTCCGTTCATGCATGTGAACAGGTCGGGCTGGGCCTTCGTGAACGCGGAAAGGAGTCAGCGGTGCACGTACTCGACTGGGCGATGGTCTGCGCGTATTTCGCGTTGATGGTCGTGATCGGCTGGTGGTCGCACAAACGGATCCACGATGTGAAGGACTTCTTCACCGCCGGAGGCCGGATGCCCTGGTGGCTGACCGGGATCTCACATCACATGTCCGGCTACAGCGCGGTGCTGTTCGTCGCCTACGCGGGCGTGGCCTATACGAGCGGGATCACCGTCTACTTCTGGGGCATGGCCAGTATCGGCATCGGCGTCGGTATCGGCAGCTGGCTGTTCGCCGCACGCTGGAACAGGCTCCGGTCGAAGCTGGGGGTGGCCTCGCCGCTCGAGTATCTGGCGAAACGCTTCAACGTGCCCACTCAGCAGGCGCTGGCCTGGAGCGGCAGCCTGTTGAAGATCTTCGACATCGCGGCTAAGTGGTTCGCGATCGCCACCATCCTCAACGTCTTCGCCGGGGTGGACTACACCTGGGGCATCATCATCACCGGCTCGGTCACGCTGGCCTACTGCACCGTCGGCGGTCTGTGGGCCGACGCGCTCACCGACTTCGGCCAGTTCGTGATCCAGGCCATCGCGGCCATCGCCATGCTCTGGGTGGTGCTGGGCAAACTCGGCGGCGTCTCCGGTCTGTGGACCATGTGGGGCGACCTCCCGCCGAGCCACCTCAACCCGACCACGTCGAAGTTCACCACTGTCGTGCTACTCGTCTACGTGCTGGTGAAGACACTGGAGTACAACGGCGGTATGTGGAACCTGGCGCAGCGCTACATGGCCGCGCCGGATACGCACGCGGCACGACGGGGCGCGCGGCTCTCTTCGATCCTGTACCTGGTGTGGCCCGTGTTCATGATGTTCCCGATGTTCGCGGCACCGCTGCTGATCCCGAACATCGAGAACCCGGACAACGCCTACGCGATCATGACGACGACCTTCCTGCCGCCGGGACTGATCGGGCTGGTGCTGGCCGGCATCTTCTCCCACACGATGGCGATGGTGTCGTCCGACGCGAACGCGATCTCCGCGGTCATCACCCGCGACATGCTGCCGGTGCTGTTCAAGAAGACCCGGCGGTGGACCGAAGCGCAGGGTCTGCTGGCCGCCCGCGTCACTACCGCGATCTTCATCGTGCTGACCATGGCGGTCGCCACGCAGGCCCCCAAACTCGGTGGTGTGCTCGGTATCGTGGTGCTCTGGGTCGCCGCCCTGATGGGCCCGATCTCGGTGCCGCTGCTGCTCGGCATGCTCCCGTGGTTCCGCGGTTCCGGCTCCCGCGCGGCGCTGATCTCGTGGGCGGGCGGTCTCGTCGCCTACGCGATCGCTTATTACGGCTACAACGCCACCCTCGCGGTCACCGTGTCCACCCCGATCCTGGTCTCGTTGGGGCTGTTCATCGGGCTCGGCTACCTCATGCCCGAACGCAAGGCCTCCACCGACGAGATCATCGACACGATCGACCGCGACGACGACGTCCTACCCCGCAAGTCGCAGGACGGCACCACCGTGCCCGCCTGACCGGGCCCGAACCCGGGACCATCCACAAAGAACGAAAGAGAAATCCATGGCACAGCCCAAGTTCGAGGCACGTTCTCCCGCCGAGAACTCGTCAACACGAGTCGAGCTCGACGGCCTACTGGCGTTCCCCTTGACCCCCTTCACCGAGGGGCTGGAACTCAACCTCGACGCGTTCGCGGAAACCGTCGAGAGCCACGTGGCCGCCGGAGCCGGGGCGCTGTTCGTCGCCTGCGGTACGGGCGAATTCAGCTCGCTGTCCCCGGACGAGCACGCGGCGATCCTGCGTAAGGCTCGTGAGGTCGTCGCCGGGCGGGTGCCGGTGTGGGTCGGGGCGGGCGGCGGTGCGGCGACGGCCCGTGCCGGGATCGCGGCGGCTGAGGCGGGCGGCGCGGACGGCGTCCTCCTCCTGCCGCCCTACCTGGTCACCGGTCCGCCTTCCGGGCTGGTCGACCACGTCCGGTACGCCGTCGGGGAGTCCTCGATCCCGGTGATCGTGTACCACCGTTCGACCGGTGTCTTCACCCCCGGCTCGGCCGTGGACCTCCTCGGCATCCCGTCGGTCGTCGGCATCAAGGACGGCTTCGGCGACGTCGAACTCATGAGCCGGATCATCACCACGATCCGCTCGCTCGGCACCGACCGGGCCCGGGATTTCCTGTTCTTCAACGGTCTTCCCACGGCGGAGGTCTCCGCACGCGCCTACTCCGCGGTCGGTGTGGCGCGGTATTCCTCGGCCGTGCACTGCTTCGCCCCTGAGATCGCGGCCCGCTTCCACCGCGCGCTCGCGGAGAACGACGACGCGGTCATGGAGGCGCTGCTCGCCGGGTTCTACCTTCCGCTGGTGGCGCTGCGGGACGAGGGACAGGGCTTCGCCGTGTCGCTGGTCAAGGCCGCCGCACGGCTGCGCGGGGACAAAGTCGGCTCCGTCCGGCCGCCACTGGTCGAGCCGACCGCGGACCAGATCGCCCGCCTGGAGAAGATCGTCGACGACGGGTTCGCCGTCCTCAAATCCGTCGAGGCCGGTGCCTGAAGATGAAGGTTCTCGACGTCGTCCTGACCCCGGTCGCCTTCGCCGACCCGCCGCTGCTCAACGCCATGGGAGTGCACGAACCCTTCGCGCTGCGTGGCGTCGTCCAGCTGATCTGCGAGGACGGTGTGGTCGGCCTCGGCGAGTCCTACGGTGACCTCGCGTTCCTCGAACAGGTCCGCAAGGTGCTGCCGGAACTCAAGGGACAGGACGTGTTCGACCTGCCCGGCCTGCGCCGGAAGGTCGCCACGACGCTGGGCGAGGTCGTCTTCGCCGACGCGCACGGGCTCACCGGTGGTTTCTCCGTCGGCAAGACGGTCGCCAGCGTGTACTCGCTGTTCGAGGTGGCCGCGCTCGACGCGCAGGGGCACTACCTCGGCAGGCCGGTGGTGGACCTGCTCGGCGGCAAGGCACGCGACGCCGTCGACTTCTCCGCCTACCTGTTCTACAAGTTCGGCGCCCACCTCGGCGCCGAGGAAGACTCGTGGGGCGAGGTGACCACGCCGGAGGCGCTCGTCGGCGAGGCGCGCCGGATGGTGGAGGAATACGGGTTCGGGTCCATCAAGCTCAAGGGCGGCGCCTTCGACCCCGACCAGGAGATGGCCGGGATCCGCGCGCTCGCCGAGGCGTTCCCCGATCACCCGCTGCGCATCGACCCGAACGCGGCGTGGACCGTCGAAACGGGCATCCGGGTCGCCGGAGAACTCGAAGGCGTCCTGGAGTACCTCGAAGACCCGACGCCGGGCATCGAGGGCATGGCGCGGGTCGCCGAGAAGGCGAACATGCCACTGGCCACGAACATGTGCGTGGTGCGCTTCGCGGACATCGAGCCCGCGTTCCGGCAGCGAGCGGTCGGCGTAATACTTTCGGACCATCATTACTGGGGTGGTCTTCGGGACACTCAGGCGCTGTCCACCACGGCGGAATGCTTCGACGTGGGGCTTTCCATGCACTCGAACAGTCATCTCGGGATCAGTCTGGCCGCTATGGTGCACGTGGCCGCGGCGACGCCGCACCTGACCTACGCCTGCGACACCCACTGGCCGTGGAAGACGGCCGACGTCATCGCCCCGGGTGCGCTGGTGTTCGTCGACGGTGCGGTCGCGGTGCCCGACAAGCCCGGGCTCGGGGTCGAACTCGACCCCGACGCGCTGGCGCGGGCCCATGAAGACTATGTCCGAAGTGGACAGACCAAACGGGATGACGTGACCTATATGCGGAAGTTCGTCGGAAACTTCGAGCCGAACACGGCACGGTGGTGACAGGGTGAAGGTCACCGGATACGCCTACCCCTGGGACGTCGTGGACGATCCCGGGTTCGTCGAGCGCGTACGGGAACTGGGCGTCGACGAGGTCGCCGTCGCCGTGTCGTACCACAGCACCCGCGCGGCGACGCCCTGGTCGCCCGAGCGCACCTCGGTCGTCGCGCGCCACGCGGCGCTGTACCGGCCGGTGCGCGAGGAGGCCTGGGGTGAGCTGAGGCCGGCCGAACCGGACTGGGTCGAAAGCCGCGACAGCGCGGGCGACGCCGTCCGGACGCTGAACGAGGCGGGTATTCCGGCCGCGGCGTGGCTCGTGCTGACCCACAATTCCCAGCTGGGCACGGAGTTCCCGGATTTCACCGTGCGCAACTGCTTCGGCGAGCGGTACCCGTGGGCGCTGTGCCCCGGCCAGCCCGCCGTCCGCGAATACGCCGCGAACCTGACCGCGGAGAGCCTCGCCGGGCTCGATTTCGCCACGGTCGTCCTCGAGGCGTGCGGTCCCCTCGGCGCCGTGCACCAGCACCAGCACGAGAAGACCGACGGCGTCTGGTCGCCCGCGGTGGCACGGCTGCTGTCGATCTGCTGCTGCGACGACTGCCTCGACACCTGGGCCGCGGCCGGTCAGGACCCGGCGAAAGCGCTGGGCAAGTTGCGAGCCGAGGTCCGGCGGCTGCTCGACAGCGGCGACCTCCGTGCCACCGAAGACAAGATCCTGCCCACGCTGCGGCAGGTCCTGCTCGACACGCGGCAGAAGGCGACCGACGCGCTCCGGCGTGAAGTGCTCGCGAAGATCCCCTCCGGGACCAGGATCGTGCTCCACGGCGCGATGGACCCGTGGGTCACCGGCGCGCTGCCGGGGCTGACACCGTCGGCCCCGGACGACGTCGACGCCGTGGTGCTACAGAACTGGGCACCGGGCCGCCCCAGCGTGGGCGCGGTCGCGACGGCGCGGGCGAAACTGCCGGAGAAGGTCGCCGTCGGCAGCTACATCACCGCGGTGGCGGCGAGCCCGGTGCCCGACATCGAGGCCTACACCCGCGAACTCGGCAAGGCGGGTGCCACCGAACTGCACCTGTACCACCTCGGCCTCGCCGGCCCGGGACGCTGGGTGGATCTCATCGCCGCCGTCAGCGCCGCACACGAACTCGGCTCTCGCGCGACCGCGGGCGAGAGGTGACGGACTCGTGGTGAGCAAATGCGCGCCTCAAATGAACTAGGAGAAGCAAGAAATCATGAGCCAGGCAACGGATCCCGCCACGCTCGACCAGATCCTCGCGGCCGCCGCCGATGCGGCAGGCGCGGCGGCGGCCGCGACCCCACCCCAGCGCGCCGCATGGCTGAACGCGGCGGCGGACGCTCTCGACGCGGCCGCCGACGAGCTGATCGCGCTGGCCAACCGGGAGACGCATCTCCCGGCTTCACCGCGCCTGCAGGGAGAGCTGAAGCGCACGACGTTCCAGCTGCGCCTGTTCGGCGAGGTGCTGGCCGACGGCTCGTTCCTCGGCGCCACCGTCGACCACGCGGACGCCACGTGGCCGATGGGGCCGCGGCCGGACATTCGCCGTCTGCTCACCGCGATCGGTCCGGTGCTGGTGTTCGCCGCCAGCAACTTCCCGTTCGCGTTCAGCGTCGCGGGCGGTGACACCGCGTCGGCGCTGGCCGCCGGTTGCCCGGTCGTGCTCAAGGCGCACTCCGGTCATCCGGAGCTGTCCGCGCGCACCGGCGAGGTCCTGCGTGCCGCCCTGGTCGAGGCCGGTGCGCCGGACGGGATCTTCGCGGTCGTCTACGGCCAGCAGACCGGTGTCGCCGCGCTCAAGGATCCGAGGATCCAGGCGGCGTCGTTCACCGGATCGGTCCCGGGTGGGCGCGCGCTGTTCGACATCGCGACGTCGCGGCCGTCGCCGATCCCCTTCTACGGCGAACTCGGCAGCGTCAACCCGGTCGTCGTCACCCAGGCCGCGATCGACGCGCGCGGCGAGGCGATCGCCAAGGGATACGCGGGTTCGTTCACCCTCGGTGCGGGGCAGTTCTGCACCAAGCCGGGGCTGCTGTTCCTGCCCGAGGGCCACGGCCTCGAAGACATCCTGCGCGAGGCCGTCTCGGCGATCCCGGCGCAGCCGATGCTCAACGAGCGCATCGCGGACGGCTTCGCCGAAGGACTGGCGAAGCTGAGCGAGGTCGACGGTGTCGAGGTGTTGTCGGAATCCGGTGGCACGGAGGGGATCTCGTACGGCGCGACCCTGCTCGCCACCACCGCCAAGGCCTTCCTGTCCGACGCCGACGCCGTCCGCGAGGAGTGCTTCGGCCCGGCGTCGCTGATCGTCACCTACGCCGATCAAGCGGAACTGATCAGCTTGCTCGGAGTGATGGAACCCGGACTCACCGCGACCATCCAGGGCGAAGAGTCCGATGTGGACTGGATCCGGCCGGTCCTCCCGTCGCTGACCAGGGTCGCCGGGCGCCTGCTGTGGAACGACTGGCCGACCGGTGTCACGGTCACCTGGGCACAGGAGCACGGCGGTCCCTACCCGGCGACCACCGCGCCGACCAGTACCTCGGTCGGCACCGCCGCGATCGAACGCTTCCTGCGACCGATCGCCTGGCAGGGCTTCCCCGACGCGCTGCTGCCGGAACCGTTGCAGGAGAACAACCCGTGGGGCCTGCCCCGCAGGACCGACGGGAAACGCTAGAAATCTCGTGAGTGATCGGGTCGTGCCAACGATTCGATCACTCACGAGACCACCACCCGCCGCCGCCCCTAGTTGCCGTCTTTCGACCCCTTGGGAGGCACCGTCATGTCCGGTTTCGGTCACTTCGACAGGAGAACGGCTTTGCGGGGAGGCGCGGCCGCGGCCGCGTCGGTGGCGCTCACGACCGCTTTCGCAAGTCCCTCGTCAGCCCGGCCCGCGTCCTCGGTCGCGTCCGGTACGTCCTCCATCGTCACCGGCTACCGCGAACTGCAAACCGGTATCGACCGGCCGTCGGCGGAACGCACCGCCGCGCTGGCGAACCTGGACAGGGTCGCGAAGGCCTACCACGACAGCATGACGGTCGACGGCGGTCCACTGTGGAAGGATCTCCCGCTCGGCCCGGGCAGCGAGTTCACGACGTCGATGTACGCCCGGCTGCGAGCGATCGCGGTCAACTGGGGCACTCCGGGCGGCGCGCTGGCGGGCGACCCCGCCGTCCTCGCCCGGATCAAGGCGGCGCTGGAACTGCTGTACACCAGCGACCAGTACAGCGAGAAGACCGCCGAGATCGGCAACTGGTACACCTACGAGATCGGTATCCCGCTCTACCTGCTGCACATTCTCGCGACGGTCGCCGACGAACTGACCCAGGACGAACTCGCCGAGTATCTGAAGCCGGTGCTGAAATTCTCCGGCGACCCGAACCGCCGCACGAACAACCCCAGCGTCGTCGAGACCGGCGCCAACCGCGCGGACAAGTCCACGATCTCCATCGTCTCCGGCGCGATGCTCGGCGACACGGACCGGATCAAGCGCGGCGTCGGGGCGTTCACCGACGTGGAAGGCGGGGGAGCGGCGAGCGTCATCGCCAGGCTCCACCGCGCGGCGGGTGACGGTTTCCACACCGACGGTTCGTTCCTCCAGCATGACTCGGTGCCGTATCCCGGGCATTACGGGATCATCCTGCTCACCGCCGTCGCGTCCGCCGTCCACGTCACCAAGGACACGGAGTTCGAACTGCCCGCCGACGTGCGCGACACGGCGTACGCGCTGGTCTCCGACACGTTCGCGCCGTTGGTCTACGCGGGTGCGCTGATGGAGCCCGTCCGCGGCCGATTCCTTTCCCGGCAAGGGGAATCCGCGCACGACATCGGACACCAGCTCACCGGGGCGGTCGTCCTGCTGGCGCGGTCGGCGAGCGGGAAGCGCAAGGAAGAACTCGGTGGTCTCGCCGCGAAGTGGATCACCGAGGACACATTCGCGCCGTACCTCCGGATCCCCGACCCCGAACGGTTCTCGCCGGGGCCGGACCTCGTCGGCATCCCCGGTATCGAGTTCGCGCAGGAGTTGCTGGCGACGAAGATCCGGCCCACGCCGACGGTCGCGACGCATCGCGTGTTCGGCCAGCAGGACCGGATGGTGCACATCACCGAAGGCTGGTCGGCCTCCCTCGGCGTCGCTTCGACACGGATCTCGCGGTACGAGTCGATCAACTCCATGAACCTGCACGGCTGGTACACCGGCGACGGTTCGCTGTACCTGTTCCTGCCCAAGGCCAAGGGACATTTCTCCGACGCCTACTGGCCGACCGTCGATCCGCTGCTGCCGCCCGGCACGACCACCAAGACCGGTCCGACACCGAAGCTGGAGCAGGTGCCGCTGACCGGCAAGGATCACTGCGGTGGCGTCCGCTGGGACGCGCGGCACGGCGCGCACGCCCTCGACTTCGTCTCGCAGGACGGCACACTGACCGCGAAGAAGTCGTGGTTTCTCACGCCGTCGGGTGTGCTGTGCCTCGGCGCCGGAATCACCGACACGTCCGGGGAGCGGGTCCGCACCACGATCGAGAACCGGAACCTCGGCGAGAACGGCTCCGGTGTCCTCCTGGCCGACGGCCGTCTCGTCGGCGGTTCGGAGTCCCTGCGGCGCAAGCGTTGGCTGCACCTCGAGAAGGTCGGCGGGTACGTCCTGCTCGACGCCGCGGAGGTGACCGCGCTGCGCGAGGACCGGACGGGGGCCTGGCGCGACATCGACAAGGGAGCCAACACCAAGGGCACCACGGTGCCCTACACCCGGCGCTATCAGAAGCTCGTGATCGAGCACGGGGCCAAGCCTTCGAACGCGAGTTATGCCTACGCCGTTCTGCCCACCGCGTCGGTACTCGAGACGATCGCCTCGGCCTGGGCGTGGCGCGTGCGGTCCAACACCACGACCGTGCAGGCCGTCCGGCTGTGGGACGCGACCCTGCTGGCGAACTTCTTCGCCGCCGGCTCGGTCGACGAGGTGTCGGTGTCCGGTCCGGCGTCGGTGGCGCTCGGCCGGACCCGGGGCGGCTGGCAGCTGGCCGTTTCGGACCCGACACAGCGGCAAGACGTGCTGCGGGTGACGGTGCGGCGCAAGACCGTCGAGGTGCCGGTTAAGGACACCTTCGGTGCCACCCAGGTCGTCCGCGTTTAGTCGACTGAATGCGAAGCATGCTGAGCGACTTCGGGAGCCATTTAGGTCATGTTCTGGCCTAAATGGTCCCTACACTCACCTCATGACCGACATCGAGCAGTTCCGCATCGACATCCCGCAGTCCGAACTGGACGACCTGGCCGACCGGCTGGCCCGCACCCGCTGGCCGTCGGCGCTGCCCGGTGCCGAGTGGAGCCGGGGCGTCCCCGTCTCCTACCTCAAGGACCTGGCCGAGTACTGGCGAGACGGCTACGACTGGCGCGCGTGGGAGAAGCAGCTCAACGAGTTTCCGCAGTACACCACGATCATCGACGGACAACAGATCCACTTCCTCCACGTCCGCTCGCCCGAACCGGATGCGATCCCGCTGATCATGACGCACAGCTGGCCGAATTCGATCGCCGAGTTCCTGAACGTCCTGGGGCCGCTCACCGACCCGCGAGCCCATGGTCTCGACCCTTCGCGCGCCTTCCACGTCGTCGCGCCGTCCCTGCCGGGCTTCGGCTTTTCGCCCTTCCCCGAACCGGCCGACGAGCGTCCGTGGGACATCGCCCGGGTGGCGCGGACCTGGGCCGAGCTGATGAGCCGCCTCGGCTACGAACGCTATGGCGCACATGGGAACGACGCGGGCGCGCTGGTGACGCCCTGCCTCGCGGTGCACGCGCCCGAGCACGTCATCGGCTCGCACATCACTTCCGGACTCGGTGTGCCGATGGGCGACCCGGCCGATTTCGAGGGGCTCACCGAGCAGGATCAGGCCGAACTCGCGGGCCTGATGGAGCGCTTCGCGGGCAGCAGCGAATACGCGCCATACCTGACGAACAGGCCGCAGACGCTGAGTTTCGGGTTCCTCGATTCGCCGGTCGCGCAGCTCGCGTACCTCGTCGAGCGGTTCAAGGAGTTCGACGGCTGGCCCGAAGGCGCCGCACCCGCGGAGCCGATCGATCGCGACCTGCTGCTCACCAACGCGACGCTGTACTGGCTGACCGGGACCGGCGGCACTTCGCTGTGGCCGTATTACGAGGGCGCGGCCGCGATGCCGATCGACCAGACGGTGGTGCCGACCGGCGTCTCCCACGGCGGGCCGTCCGCTCTGCGCAAGATCGCCTCGCGCAAGAACGACGTCGTGCGCTGGGCGGATCACGAGAGCCCCAGCCATATGGTCGCGATGGCCGTCCCCGACGACGTGGTGACCGAGATCCGGGAGTTCTTCGGGAATCTCGCGAAGTGATGTCGAGCGGTGGTCATCGGCTCCGACCCAGGGACGGAGCTAGAGTCAAGCGACCCTGTGGAGGACCTGATGACCACCTCGTTCGAGACCGTGCCGTCGGCCGACGGCACCCTGATCGCCTTCGATCGCACCGGGACGGGCACGCCGTTGATCCTGGTCGGCGGCGCGTTCAACGACCGCACGACCGTCGCCGGCCTCGCCGCGACGCTCGCCGCGGACTTCACCGTGATCGCCTACGACCGGCGCGGGCGGGGCGACAGCGGCGCGGGCGCGGTCTATTCGGTGGAACGTGAGGTCGAGGACCTCGCCGCGCTGATCGAGCACGTGGGCGGGTCGGCGGCCGTCTTCGGGCACTCGTCGGGAGCCGTGCTGGGGCTGGAGGCGGCCGCGAGAGGCGTCGCCATGACGAGTCTCGCCGCGTACGAGCCGCCGTACGTCGTCGACGACAGCCGTCCGAGGCCCGCCGCCGACCTCTTCGACCGCGTCCGCGCGTCGATCGCCGGCGGCGACCGCGACGGCGCGGCGGAACTCTTCCTGGTCGAGGGGACGGCCACACCGGCGGAGGTCGTCAAGGGTATGCGGGAAGACTCGTTCTGGGCGTGGTTCACCGGGCTCGCCCACACGCTGCCGTACGATCTCGCCCTCTGCGGTCCCGGCAACGTGCTGCCCGCCGACAGGCTGGCCGAGATCTCCGTACCCACGCTCGTGATCGACGGCGGGGAGAGTGACGCCTGGATGCGGGCCGGCGCCCGTGCGGTCGCCGACACGGTCCCCGGCGCCCGCTACGCCACTGTGGAGGGACAGGACCACGGCGTCCTCCACCAGCCGGACACCCTGCGCGGCCTGCTCACCGAGTTCCTCAGGTGACGACCTTCAGCTGCTCGGCGGGCAGGCCCATCGCGGCGTAGTGATCCCGTGCGGCCCCGGTCTGCCCGAGCCCGGCCAGTGCGCGGGCTTCCTGCAGCCGGTAGCCGATCCGCCTCGCCGTTTCGAGCGCGAGGCGATGCTGCCGAAGCCCCGCCGGCGTCTCGCCGAGCGCGAGGCAGGCGGTGCCCAGACTGTTGGCCGCCATGGCCAGCAGCAACGGATGGTTGAGCCGGGTGAGGATCGCGCACGCGCGTTCGGCCTGCTCGCGCGCGTCGCCCGGCCGGTGGGCGAGCAGCAGGGCGTCGGCGTGATCGATCCGGCTCCACGCTTCGCCGAACAGGTAGCCGAGGTCCCGCGAGGAGTCGATCGAACGCTCGATGGCCTCGAACGCCTCCTCGAAGCGACCTAGCCGGGCAAGCACCAGACCGAACTGGGCCGAGCTCAGGATCGTGCCGCGGGCGTCCTCTCTCAGCGCCACGGACCGCCGGGCCGAGGCCAGCGCGTCGTCCAGGTTGCCGAGGACCTCATGGGTGTTGCTGAGGTTGGTCCAGAGCGTGGCGGCGGCGGTGCCGCCGTCCGCGACGGCCAGGCCGTCGCGATAGAACCGGATCGCTTCGGCGTAGCGGCCGAGCATGCCGTGCAGCGCACCCGCTCTGGACAGGGCGAGCGCCTCGGCCGCCCGGTCGCCGGAGGCGCGGACGACGTCCAGCCGTTCCATGGCGCAGCCCATTCCTTCGGTGAGCCTCCCGTTCTCCCAGAACGCCAGGGTGAGGCTCGCCAGGCTCAGCTGAATCGCTCGCGGGGCACCGATCCGGCGGGCGGCGGCGAGGCCGGTCCGCGCCACGGCGAGCAGTTCGTCGAGGTGGCCGCTTTCCCGCAGGTGTTCCGTGGTGTCCTCGGCGATCCGCCAGGCGTACTCGTCGAGACCGGCGTCGAAGGCGTGACGGGTCACCGCGACCAGGTTCGCCCGTTCCGTCCGGTACCAGCCGGAGCCGCCGCCGTCGCGGTAGTGATCGAGCAGCCTGCCCAGTGCCGGGCGCGATTCCTCGTCGCGCGCGACGTTGCGGGCGTGTTCGGCGATCAGGTCATGGAACGCGTAACGGCCCAGCGCGGGCTGCCCGAGCAGGTGGGCGTCGAGAAGGTCTTCCAGCAGACGCTCGGCCTCGTGTTCGCCGACGGCGGCCAGCGCGGCCGCCGCGGGCACGCCGATGTCGGCGCCGGGATTCCGCCCCAGCAGCCGGAACATACGCTGTTGCGCGGCATCGAGTTCCCGATAGGACAGGGCGAAGGCCGCGGCCACGTCGCGTCCCGCGACCTTCAGCCCGGCCAGCCTGTCGTATTCGGAACCCAGTCGTTCGGCCAGCGTCTCCACGGTCCACTGTGGACGATTCTGCAGCCGGGCGGCCGCGATCCGGATCGCCAGCGGCAGATTCCCGCACAACGCGGCCACTCCGGAGTCCGGCCGTCCGGACGCCGCCGCGAACAGGGCGCCCGCCTGTTCGTCCGGCAGCACTTCGAGACTGATCGACGCGGCACCGTCGACGGCGGAGACGCGGCGTCTGCCGGTGACCAGGAGGCCGACCGTGGCCGAACCGGGCAGAAGCGGCCGCAGCTGTTCGGCGCTCGCGGCGTTGTCGAGCACCACGAGCAGTGACCGGCCCGCCGTCCTGACGCGCCACAGCTCCGCGCGCCGGTCCACGCCGCCGGGCAGCCGGCTCGCCGGGACGTCCAGCTGGCCGAGAAGGGCTTCCAGCGCGGCCTCGGGTGGGAGCGGCGCGCGGGCGGGAGAGTGGCCGTGCAGATCCACGAACAGTTGCCCGTCGGGGAAATCGGCGGCGAGCCGGTGCGCGGCGTGGACGGCGAGCGAGGTCTTGCCGACCCCGGCCATTCCGTCGACGGCCACCGGACGTCCGAGCCGGACGGCGTCGAACAGGCGGCGGAGCTCGACCTCCCGGCCGGTGAAATCCGGGACGTCGTAAGGGAGGAAACAGCGGGTCTGACCGTATTCGGGTTCATCGCGGAGGATCCGCTCGTAGAGCTCGCGCAGCCTCGGGCCGGGGTCGATGCCGAGTTCCTCCACCAGCCGCGCCCGCGCCCGCCGGTAGACGTTCAGCGCGTCGGCCCGCCTGCCCTGCCGGTGCAGCGCGCGCATGAGCAGTCCGGCGAACGGCTCCCGGAGCGGGTGTTCGGCGACCAGCGCCATCAGCTCCGCGACGGCGTCTTTCCCGGCGGAGATCTCCTCGTCGAGGCAACGCTCCACAACGGACAGACGGCGTTCGTCGAGTTCACCGGCCTCGCCGCGCAAAGCCATACTGTCCACACCGGACAGAGCCGGTCCGTGCCAGCACGCGAGCGCTTCGCGGAACTCGTCACGCGCGACGTGTTCTTCGAACGTGCGAAGGTCGAAGGTGCGCGGGCGCAGGACGAAGCCGGGCCCTTCGGTGGTCAGGGCGTCTTCGGCGGCGCCCTCGGCGACGAGTGTGCGCTTCAACGCCGTGGTGAGGTTGCGGATCTGGCGGGTGGCCGTGGCGGGCGGATCCTCGTCCCAGACGACGTCCACCAGCCGTGAAACGGAGACCACGCGATCGGCGCCGAGCAGGAGCGCGGCCAGGATCCGCTCCTGCCGCGAGCCCGCCAGCTTCAGTGCCCGCGCGCCGTTCCGGCACTGCACGGGCCCCAATATCCGGAACTCCATCACACCCCCTCCCGCGAGGTTAACCGGCCGTCCGCCCGCGCCGATGCGGAAGTGATGCAGCTGTGATGCGCCGTCCCGGGAACCTGCTGGTGGACCAAGTACAGGACGTGATGAGGAGAACTCCATGCGCAAGCGGTACTACGCGGCGTTGGCCGGGCTGATCGTGGCCGCGGCGGGAATCGGTGTGCCCGCCGCGGCGGCGGCGAGCGATCAGCGGGCGGAGGCGGAGCGGCAGGGCTGTCAGCGCGCCTTCGACCGCGCCGTCTGGGAGGACATGGACAGCTTCAACAAACGTGACGAGGCCCGCTACCGGGCGATCATCCACCAGAACATGGTCACCGTCGGCCGCAAGGGGCAGTTGTTCATCGGCTACGAAGCCAACGTGGAGCCGGTGGTCGATGTGCAGTTCAAGCTCCCGTACGAGTACAGCATGCCGTGGACGGTGACCCACACCGTCGTCGAGGACTGCAAGATGGGCTTCGCGATCCTCGACGCCTATTACAAGGTGCCGTCGCAGAACATCGACCGGCACTACACGATCAGCCTGACGCTGGTACGCGAGCACGGCAAGTGGCAGGTCATCAAGGACACCGTGACCGACGTGCTGCCCTGAGGGGGTCGTGACCTGCTGCGTTTCTTTGCCTGATGTCGGGTGCGAGTACATGATGGCCCCCTTCCTGTACCCAGGCGCAAGGAAGGGGGCCTTCATGTACTCGGCAAGGTGTGAGGGTCGAGTTTCTTCGGTTGAGCCGGGGAAAGGTCCGTGAAGGCCTCCTTCACTAACCTGAGGGCCAGGGTCCCGGTAAAGTCGCATAACCACTGGTCAAGTGGGTGTTGCGGTGACAGAGGCTGGCTCGTCACAGTCGCCTGACATCTTTCTGGACTGTCCACATAGGACCCCTCCGAGGCTACAGTGCCCGATTTGGGCGTTCTTCGACCGGGTTGTGAGTGAAAAAGAGGGTTCTAGCCCTAAATACGTACATAAACGCATCAATGGACATTCAGGGACCGACTGGTGTCCTTTGTGAACACTTGACGCTCAAGGCACCCTGTCATCCGCCCCGTCGGAAGTCCGGTTCGAATCACCAAAAGCGCCACCGAACAGCGGCTATGCGACTTTGCCGGAACCCTGGTGTGAAGGTCGGGAAGGAGGCCTTCACTGCCTTCCGAGGCATCCGCTGGCGACACCGGGACCACCGTGACGCCAACCCCCGGCCCTCGCGGTCCGCAGAAGCCACCCCTGACACCGACACCTTTGACTTTCGGCTCAAGAACGGCCCAAATCACTGACGAGGCTTGACCCTACGGCTTCCGGCCCACCCCGGCGTACGGCAGCGAGTTGATCTCCGGGTCCTCGGACATGTCCCCTGCGCCTTGGGGGTTCCACATCGCGCAGCCGACGACGCCGGGATCGAGGACGTCGAACCCCTCGAAGAACGAGAGCACCTGGTCGCGGGTCCGGGGGATGGGGTCGTTCTGGGTGCTCTTGTACGCCTCGATGGCCTCGTCGAGGCCGCTCGAGTTCGCGTCGGCGGCGACATGCGAGAGGGCCAGGAAACTGCCGGGCGCCAGGCGCTCCCGGTAGCGCGCCAGAATCGCGTGCGGTTCCCAGGAGTCCGGCACGAAATGCAGCAACAGCAACATGAAAAGGCCGATCGGCTCGTCGAAGTCCAGCAGTTCCCGGGTCTCCGGCGCGTCGAGGATGGCGTTGGTGTCGCGCAGGTCGGCCTGGATCGTCGCGCACCGGTCGTTGCCGCGCAGCAGCAGTCTGGCGTGGGCGACGGCGACCGATTCACGGTCGACGTACACCACTCTGCAGGACGGGTCGGCCTGCTGAACGATCTCGTGGAGGTTGCCGACGGTCGGGATACCGGAGCCGATGTCGAGGAACTGCCGCACCCCCGCGTCCACCATGTGCAGCGCGGCGCGGCGCAGGAAGGCGCGGTTGAGCCGGGCCGCGTCGCGGATCCCCGGCATGATCTTCAGGATCTGTTCACCGAGGTCACGATCGGCCTGGAAATTGTGGTCGCCGTTGAGCCAGTAGTCGTAGACCCGGGCGGGATTCGGCACGGTCGTGTCGACCTCGGGGGGTACCCAGCTCAGGTTTGAAGTCACCTTCGTGGCCGCCGTTCGGTTGGGAGCCGTTGCGGCACAGGAGTCTATCGGTCACGCGGGGCCGCGCTGCCATCGTCCGATCGTGTGGATATGCGGCCGCGGAACCCCGTCCGCGCCCCGGTGGTCTAAGGTGACCGGGTTCAGCGCCCAGGCACCGGGAGACGAGCACGATGGCACCACGGGACGTCGCTGTCGCACCAGGCCGGTGGCCGGTGCTCGGGCATACCGTGCCGATGCTCCGCGACCCGCTGAAACTGTTGACGTCACTACGATCGCACGGCGACGTCGTCCGGCTCGACTTCGGCCCGATGCCGGTGTATATGGTCACCACGCCGGAGCTGGCCTGGCGGCTGCTCGCCGTCGACGCGGGAAAGTTCGACAAAGGCCTTGTGTTCGACAAAATGCGACCGTTGTTCGGCGACGGGCTCGCGACTTCGAACGGTGCCTTCAACCAGCGGCAACGACGGATGATGCTGCCCGCTTTCCAGCGAAGCCGCATCGCGCTCTACGCCGAAACGACGATGACGAACCTCGCTGTAGACCTTGCCGACACGTGGAAACCGGGCGAGGTGGTGGAATTCGACCGGCGGATGCAGGATCTCGCGCTGACCATCTCCGGGCGTACGCTGTTCTCCACCGAACTCGGGGACGACGCGCTCACCGAAATCCAGCGGTCGATCCCGATCATGTTGAAGTACGTCATGGTCCGGGCCTTCTCGCCGAAGTTCGTGGAACGGCTGCCGATCGCGGCGAACCGCGAATTCGACGCGGCGGCCGCGCGGCTCCGGCGGGTCATCGGCGACGCCGTCCTCGAGGCGCGCGAGAAGGGCGGCGATCAGGGCGATCTGCTGTCGATGTTGTTGCTGGCCAAGGACGACGAGACTGGCGAGAAGATGACCGACCGTCAGGTGGAGGACGAGGTCATCACGATCCTCACCGCCGGCGCCGAGACCACGGCCGTCGCACTCGCATGGTTCTTCCACGAGATCGGGGCACGGCCGGACATCGAGCGCCGCTTCCACGCCGAGGTCGACGAGGTGCTGGCCGGCGGACCCGCGCGGTTCGAACACCTGCCACGCCTGGTCTACACGCAGCGGATCATCAACGAGGTCGTCCGCCGCACTCCGCCGGTGATCCTCATGCGGCGGGCGCGGGAGGACGTCGAACTCGGCGGTGTGCGGATCCCCGCCGGTACCGAGGTCGCGGTCAGCCAGCACACACTGCACCGGGATCCGCGCTGGTTCCCCGAACCCGAACGGTTCGACCCGGATCGCTGGGAGCCCGACCGCGCCGCCGAGGTGCCCAAAGGCGCGTTCATCCCGTTCGGCGCCGGCGCGCGGCTGTGCCCCGGCCACCGGTTCGCACCCACGGAAATCGCTTTGGTGGCGGCGACGATCGGCGCGCGGTGGCGGTTGGAACCGGTACCCGGGGTGAAGGTGTTTCCCAAGATCAAAGCGACGATGCAGCCGAACCGGTTGCCGATGATCACGCGGCCGAGAATCCGGGGCTGACGGGCTGACGGTGAGGGTTCGATCACCGGGTGTAGGGTTCGTGCTCCTTCCGAGCGTTCCGATTCCGGAGAGGTTGCTGTGAGAATGCCGCTCAAACTGGCCGCGGTGGTGGCCGCCTGCTGCGTGCTCCTCGGTGGTTTCCTGGTCGCCGCCCCGGCCGCGGCCGTCGACATCCGCTGTTCCGACCTGGATCTGCCGGTCAGCGGCCCGCTCGGCGAACCCGCCACGGTGCACGGCCGGTTCTGCCTGCCCGAAGGCCCGGCGCCCAAGGCGGTTCAGCTGCTGGTGCACGGCGGCACGTACAACAGCGCCTACTGGGACCTGCCCTACGACCCGGATCGCTACTCCTATCAGCGGGACATGGCCAAGCACGGTTACGCGACGTTCGCCGCCGATCAACTCGGTTCGGGCGGGAGCAGCAAACCGTTCAGCCTTCCGCTCCTGCTGCCGGTGCTGGCGCGGTCGATGCACGAGGTGGTCGGCCATCTGCGCGCGGGCCGGGTCGGCGGCACACCGTTCGAGAAGGTCGTGATCGTCGGGCATTCGGTCGGTTCGGGCATCGTCGCGGCCGAGGCCTCGACGTATCAGGACGTGGACGGCGTGATCCTCACCGGTGTCACGCACCTGCCGTCGGTACCCGCCTTGACCCTCGGCGTGCTTTTCGGCCTCCAGCCCGCTTTCGCGGACGACAAGCTCGGTTCGGTCGGCAGTGATCCGCTCTATTTCACGACCAAACCGGGAGCGCGTGCCGGACTGTTCTACGCGACGGAAGATTCCGATCCGCAGGTCATCGAGGCCGATGAGGCGACCAAGGACCAGGTCTCGGTCCCGGGAATGGGAACCGTCGCCGTGTTCGGCATCGTGCTGCCCGCCACGAAAGCGATCAGGGTGCCGGTTTTCCAGGCGGTCGGGGAGAAGGACGTCCTGTTCTGCGGCCTGTTCGCGCTTCGGGACTGCTCGAGCGGGCAGACGCTGCGTCCGGCGGAAGCACCGTACTATCGGCCCGAGGCCGAACTTTCCACGTATGTTCTGTCCGGTGCCGGACATTCGCTGGCACTACATCGCAACGCGTCCCAGTATCGGGACGCCACCCGCGTTTGGCTGAGGGATAAGGTCGGAATTGCAGTACCGTAGGGTGACCACCCCATCGGGTGGCCGGTAAACCGTGAGTACGGCCAGAGAATCGTGGAGGATGTTTCTCCACGACGGAATACGAAAACGACCCCAGGACCGGCGGACGTGACTTCACCACTTCCGGACGGCGATGAGTTCTCCGTATCGCCGGACGCCCCGAAGAGAACTTCATCCTCCGCATCGCCGAAGCGTAAGAACGCCGCGCCGACCCGCGCCACGCTGGCCCGCAAATGGGCGTACCTGGTCACCGGAACGGCGTACCTTCCGTACACCCACGCCCAGATCGAAGAGCATTTCGCCGCTCTCCTGGACGAGGTCTTCGCGGCGGTCCTGAGTGAAGACGCCGAGCCCGCGCAGGCCGCCGAAGCCGGCGCGCGGCTCGTCGCGCTCAGGTGCGTCGGGCCGGACAGCCTCCGCCGCACGATGGACGTACTCGGCAAGGGGCTTTTGCACGAGGCGGAGTTGCGGAGCGTGAAGTCGCTCCCCGAACGGGTTCTTCAGGTGCTCGGCGCGCTCGCTTCCGGCTACGGCGAGGCGTTGCGTGAAAGCATCCAGACACAGCAAGAGGATTTGAGTCGTACGTTGGTCACGATCGAACGCGAGACCCGGCGTGAACTGGTGCTCACCCAGGCACGTTTCGAGCAGTTGTTCGCCGGTTCGGCGACCGGGGTCGCCGTCACCAGGGTGGACGGCCGCGTGCAGCGGGTGAACCCGGCGTTCGCCGAAATGCTGAACCGGCCGGTCGCGGACCTGACCGGGCTCAACCTCTACGACCTGGTCCACCCGGAAGACGCAGAGGGCCTGCGTGAGGGGTACCGGATGCTGCTCGAAGGCGAGAGCCAACGGCTCGAGCTGTCGCGAAGACTCGTCGCCGACGACGAGGAACCGACGTGGGCCGGTTTCACCGGCGCGGTGATCCGCGATCCGGCGGGCGAAGCCCAGCAGTTGATCACACTCGTCGACGGCGACACCGACGTTTCGTTGCTGCAGCGGCAGCTGAGCCGTCAGGCCCTGCACGATCCGTTGACCGGCCTGCCGAACAGGCAGTGCTTCGGGACCCGCCTGGAACGGGCGCTACGGCACGCCGACCCGTCGTTCGGCGTCACGGTCTACCACCTCGACATCGACGGATTCTCCCTGATCGCCGGCGGGCTCGGCCAGAAACAGAGCGACGACCTGCTGAAGAACGTCGCCGCGAAGCTGCGCGCCGTCGTCGGCGGCGAGGACGCGCTGATCGCCAGGATCGGCGGTGACGAGTTCGGCATCCTCATCCAGAACACCGCGACCAGCCCGGAGGTCGCCACCGTCATCGGCATGATCAACCAGGAGTTGTCCGAACCGGTCTACCTCGAAGGCGGCAGCGGGGTCGCCGTGTCGGCCTGTGTCGGGGTCGTGCACCGGCCGCCGAGGGACATCGCGCCGAACGAACTGCTGCGCGTCTCCGACATGACGCTGCGCCGGGCGCAGGCCAACGGCTATCGCCAATGGGCGCTGTCCGACTCCACCCTCGACACCAGGGAGCGACACGAGTTCGGCCTGGCCGTCTCGATGGCGGGAGCCTGGGAGACCGGCGAGATCGAAGTGAGCTTCCGGCCGTTGACCTGGCTGGCGGACAGCAGGCCCGCCGGTATCGAGGCGAGACTCACCTGGAACCATCCCCGCCACGGCCGGATCGGCCACGACACCTGCGTCCGCTTCGCGAACGACACCGGTCTCATCGTGCCGCTCGGCGAATGGCTCATCCGCACCGCTTGCGTGGAGTCGGACGACAGGCTCCCGATGGTGGTGAGCCTGACGCCGAACCAGGCCGCGGATCCCGATCTCGTCGGGTCGGTGCGGAGTGTGCTGGCCACGACCGGCCGCGGGCCGTCACGGCTGCGGCTGGGCTTCCCTGCCGGTGCCGTGCTCGCCGAACTCGGGGAGACCGTCGACAACCTGCACCTCCTCACCGAGATCGGGGTGGACGCGGAACTGCAGGACTTCGGCGCGGCCGGTGACGTCGTCTGTCTCGTGGACGTGCCCGTGCAGACGGTCCGGATCGCTCCCCGGCTGGCGGAGCGGCGGACGGAACCACTGGCGGAACGGTCGCTGCGGAACCTCATCGAGACCGCGACCATCGCGGGCGCGACGGTGATCGCGGACGGGATCGATTCGACCGGCGACGCGGGATGGTGGCAGTCCGCCGGTGCCCACATCGGGGCGGGCCGGTACTTCGGTTAGACCGAAAGCTCACCTCGCGTGACCAGCCGGACATCTCGCGTGATCAGGTGGACATCTCGCATGGCCGGGGACTCCACCGTGTCGTCCATCCAGTCACGCGTGTCGTCCGGCTGAGCACGTCTGCTGTCCGTCTGGACACGACTTCGATTAGGCCGTTCGCCGTAGCGGGAGGCGCTAAGTTACCCGAGGGTTGACGTTCGCGGGCGGATTGGGCAACATCCCAGGTCCTCACCCCGCACCTCGGAGGCATGCACATGCAGGTAGGCCCGAGGCGTGGCGGGCGTTTCACCGCGCCCGTCGTCGTCTTGAGCCTCTTGCTGGTGATCGCGCTCGGTGCCTGGTGGGGTGTGGACTACCTCCGGGCCCGGTTGGCGGGCAACGGTTGTGACGCGCTGACGCCGGTCGAGATCACCGCCGCCCCCGACGTGGCGCCCGTGCTCACGCGGCTCGCGCGGACCGTGCCGCAGGAAGAGTGCTTCAGTGTCAACGTGACCGCGAGCGGGTCGGCCGAAACAGCCGACCTGCTCGGGACCACCACCTCCGGCGGGTCCGACGTCTGGATCCCCGAGTCGAGCACGATGTTGTCGCAGGCCAGGGATGCCGGCGCGTGGAACCTGCCGGAATCCGGTCAGTCGGTGGCGAACTCCCCGGTGGTGCTGGGACTTCCCGACGAAACCGCGCGGCGGTTCGGCTGGCCGGGGAAAGCCCCTTCCTGGCAAGAGATCCTGGACGACTCGCCGGTCGGGTTCCCCGACCCGGCGCGCGATCCGCTGGGTGTCGGCACCTTGCTCGCCTTGCGGAAGCTGACCGAGAAGGAGCCCGATCCGGCCGCGGCCCTCACCGCCGCCATGCGGAAGCTGAACCCCGCTCCCGGCCAGTCCTCGGCCGCCTTCCCCGCCACCGAACAGTCCGTGCTCGCGCGGAATCTGGTGGCCGTCTACCCTGGCGTCCCGGTGCAGGGGTTCGACTACCCGTATGTCGTGCTGCCCAAGGCGTCCGAAGCGTCGAGGAACGCGGCGGAACGCTTTCTGCGGCTGCTGCTCGATTCGCTCGCCGGCGCCATCTTCGCCGACGCGGGATTCCGTGCGCCCACCGGCCAGTTCGCCGTTCCGCGGGCGCGGGACAGCCGGACCGACCCGGCACCTCATCCGGCGGGTGCCCCGCCCTCGGCCGACCTGTACGCCGTGCTGCAGGCCTGGGCGGGGACGAACCTGAGCGCCCGCGTCCAGGTGCTGCTCGACGTCTCCGGTTCGATGGCCGCCGCCGTGCCGGGCACCGGGAAGAGCCGGATGGACCTCACGTTGCAGGCCGCGACGCAGGGACTCGGACTGTTCAAACCCACCACGGAACTGGGCTTGTGGCTGTTCTCGACCAAATTGGACGGTGACAAGGACCACCGCGTCCTGCTGCCGATGAAGACGATCGCCGAACAGAGGAGCTCGGGCGGCGTCGGGCAACTGCAAGCCGTGCGGCCGAAAGCCGGTGGAGCGACAGGGCTCTACGATTCGATCCTCGCCGCGTACCAGAACGCCAGGCAGAACTGGAAACCCGGCCGGATCAATTTGGTCGTCGTCCTCACCGACGGGCGCAACGAAGACAGCGAGACGATCGGGCTGCCGCGCTTGCTGGACGAACTGGGCAACCTCCAGGATCCGCGGAAACCGTTGCCGGTCATCGGGATCGGCATCGGCCCGGATATCGACGCGTCCGAATTACGCCAGGTTTCCACCGCCACCGGCGGGGATTCGTTCACCACCCCCGATCCGCGGAAGATCTCGGACGTCTTCTATCAGGCGCTGAGCAAGATCATGTGCCAGCCGCCGATCTGCAAGAATTGAGGCAGGACTTGCTCGTCCGGGGGAAAGGACCTTCGCCGGTCACGCTCGCCGCGTTCGCCGCGGGCGTGGTCCCCTTCGTCCTGCACGCGTGGGCCGCGCTGCGCGGCAGTCTCGCGCAAGACGACTTCGTCATCACCTACCACGCCGCGAAGTCGGGCCCGTTCGATTTCGGTTACTTCTTCCAGGACTACCACGGCCACCTCGCGCCGGGCGGGTTCCTGCTCGCCGACCTGCTGACCGCTTGGGCACCGCTGAACTTCGCCGTGCTGGTGGCGCCGGTCCTGCTGATGCAGGCGGCGGCCTCGGTACTGCTGTGGGCGGTACTGGTGCGCTGTTTCGGCCACCGGTGGGGGATTCTCGTCCCGTTCACGATGTTCACGACGTCGACCTTGCTGCTCGTCCCGACGTTGTGGTGGGCGTACGCGATCCAAATCGCGCCCGTGCTGCTGGCCACCACCGCCGCTCTGCACGCGCACGTCCGGTACCTCGCCGACGGCGGCCGGTGGGCGATCGCCACCGTGGCCTGGACCGTCTTCGGGCTGGCCTTCTACGAAAAGGCGGTGTTCATCCCGGTGCTGATCGCCGGGATCACCGTGCTGCTCGGGATCTCCCTGCGCCGCCACGTCGTGCTGATGGGTGTGTTCGTCGTCGTCCTCGCGGGCTACACCGCCGTTTTCCTGGCGCTGACCACGAGTCAGGTCGGGCAGGGCGGCGGTCCGGTCACCGTCGGCACGGTCGCGGACATGGCGGGACGGATGCTCGGCGACACCTTGGTGCCGGGGATGGTCGGCGGGCCGTGGTCCGGGCCGGGATCCGGTGCGACGTTCGCCGCTTCTCCCGCGGTGGTAAGGATTCTGTTGCTGGTCTTGGCCGTCGCGGTGTTGTTCGCCGGGGTTCGTGTGGGCGGGCTCCGGGCCAGGAAAGCGTGGATCCTGCTGGGCTTGCTGTTCGTCGTGGACATCGGGCTTTCGGCGGCCACCCGGCTCACCGAGGTCGGCCCGGCACTGGGCAGCGATCCCCGCTACGTCGCCGATCTCACGCTCGTCGTCGTGCTGTGTCTCGCTTTCGCCTTTCTGAAACCGAAACCGTTCGACCGGTCTTCGGATCCCGTGCCGTCCACGGCGAAACGTCCGCTCGCCCTGGCCTTGTGCCTCGCCCTGATCGCGAGTTCCGCCGTGGGGTTCTCCCGGCTGGCGCCCGGACTGCGGTTCGAACACTCCCGGGAGTTCCTCGCCAACGCGCGGGCCTCGATCGAACGGGATCCCGATCTCGTCCTGTACGACACGATGGTGCCGAACGACATCCTGCACGGCTGGTTCGGCGAGAACGCCCGCACCTCCCGGGTGGTGGGCCTGATCCCCGGCGCCCTGTTCGACCAGCCGACGAGCCGGATGTCCCTTTTGGACGATAGCGGCACCGTGAGGACGATCATCGGCGTGGAACCGGTTTCCCGCGCTCTGCCCGGCCCGGTGGCGGGCTGCGGCTACACCGTCGGCGAGCAATCGGTCCGGGTTCCGTTGGACAAGCCCGTTCTCGGTCGCCACCTGCTGCGGATCGACTATTTCACCTCGGACGGTGGTGAAGGTTTCGTCGACCGCGACGGGGTGCGCGTACCGGTCTGGTTCCAGCCCGGCTTGCACACGATGTACCTGCCGATCGAAGGCCTGTTCGACAAGATCGGTTTTCGGCTGTCCGCCAAGGGTGCTCCCGTCTGTCTCGCGAGGGTCGACGTCGGCAGGCCGCTCACTCAGTAAGGGTCGTACGGGCTGTCGTGGCCGAAGATCTTCGCCACGGGCGCCAGCCGCAGCCGCAGCAGGATCTTGATCCCGACGTTGCGCACGAACCACGGCAACTGGGCGAGCACACGCAGCCTGTCCTTCGCCGACGGAGGGGCAAGCCGGAACCGGGCCAACGACGTCGAGCGGTCGAGATAGGTGTAACGCCGTCCGAAGAGGACTTTCGCGATCGTGCCCAACGTGACGCCGATCGACGAAAAGCAGTCGTGGACCAGGATTTCCCCACCGCCGGTCAGGTGCTCCGACCAGCGCAGGTCGTCGGTGTAGGTCCAGTAGTCGTGTTTGCCGTCGATGTAGAGCAACTGGATCGGGCGGTCCCAGCGCGGCCGGAGCTTCGTGCTGTACTCCGCCACGAGTTCCACGACGTCTTCGACGCCCGCCTTCCTCAGGTTGGCCTCGAACCGTTGGCGTGTCGGCGATCCACCGAACAGGCGGCCGTCGACGAACGGGTCGACGGCGACCACCCGGGCGCCCACGGTGCAGGCGGCACTGGCGAGCACGATCGTCGAACGACCCTGGTGGCTGCCGATTTCGACGACGAGGTCGCCCTTGTCCAGCCGGCACGCCGCGGTCCACAAGGCCAGGCCCTGATCCCGTGTCAGCCAGCCCTTGACGGGTTCGGCGAGCGACCACGCTTCTTCGAAACCGTCTGTCATGAGCGCATGGTAACCACGTTTCCGCCTAGTATCTACCGGATGGTAACCCCCGGGGCGCTCGTGAAACGGCCCAGCACGTGGATCGTGCTGGCGTTCACCGTGCTGTCCTTTGCGCAGCGTCCCGGCAGGACGACGTTCGACACGAAACTCGACCTCGCGGTGGATCCGCCGGCCTTCCTCGGCCGGGCGCTGCACCTGTGGAATCCCCAGGCGACGGCGGGGGAGTTGCAGAATCAGGCGTACGGCTACCTGTTCCCGATGGGACCGTTCTTCGCGCTGTGCCAAGCCGTCGGGATACCGGTGTGGATCGCGCAGCGGCTGTGGTGCGCGATCCTGCTCTCGGTCGCGTTCGGTGGCGCGTTGCTGGTGGCCCGCGCGCTCAGAATCGGGAACGAACGGACTCGGCTGATCGGAGCAGTCGGTTACGCCCTCGCGCCGAGGATGGTCACCGAAATCGGTTCGCTGTCCTCGGAGATGTTGCCCGCCGTCCTGCTGCCGTGGGTGCTGCTGCCACTGATCCTCGCCGACCGCGTCGGCTCGCCACGCCGCGCCGCCGGATTGTCGGCGCTGGCCGTGCTGTGCATGGGCGGGATCAACGGCGCGATGGTCGTGATGGCGCTCGTGCTGCCCGGGTTGTGGCTGCTGACCAGGAAATGGCGGAGCACGCACGTCGAACTCGTGATCTGGTGGTTCGTCTTCGTCGCGGGCGTGATGCTGTGGTGGATCCTGCCGCTGGTCCTGCTCGGCCAATACAGCCTGCCGTTCCTCGACTACATCGAATCCGCGACGAACACCACGGCGCCGATGTCGTTGTTCGAGGTGCTGCGCGGCACGAACCAGTGGGTCGCCTATGTCGTACAGGGCACGCCGTGGTGGCCGTCGGGGTGGGCGCTGATCGACAATCCCGTGCTGATGACGGCCACCGGGCTGGTGGCCGCGGTCGGGCTGTTCGGCCTCGCGCGGCGCGGCCTGCCCGAACGGCGGTTCCTGGTGCTCGGCGTCCTGACCGGGCTGACGTTGCTGACCGTCGGCTATGTAGGGACGCTCGACAGCCCACTGGCGGAACCGGTGCGGCAGCTGCTCGACGGCCCGCTCGCACCGCTGCGGAACGTGCACAAATTCGAGCCGGTACTGCGGCTGCCGTTGATGCTGGCCTTCGTCCATGGCATCACGAGTGCCGCGCTGGCACTACGCCGCCATCTGCGGCCCGCGCTGGGCGCCCTGCTGGTCGTGGCGATGGCCGCGCCGGTGTGGTTGCTGACGTTGCGGCCGGGGCCGGGCTGGGACGAGGTGCCGGGATACTGGTACGACGCGCTGGGTCATGTCGCCAAGACGGACGCGACGGCGCGCACGCTGCTGCTGCCCGCGACCGGTTTCGGCGAGTACGACTGGGGTCGCACGGTGGACGAACCGGCGCAGGCCATCGCGGACAGTCCTTGGGCCGTGCGCAACCAGGTCCCGTTGGGTTCGGAGGGCAACACCCGCCTGATGGACTCGATCGACGCGGCCTTGGCCGACGGCAGAGGAGATCCCGGGCTCGCCGCGCTGCTCGCGCGGTCGGGCTACCGGTTCCTGCTGCTGCGCGGCGATATCGATCGCGCCAAGGTCGGCGCGCCCGATTTCACGACGTTGCGCGCCGGGCTGGCGGGATCGCGGGGGATCGAGAAGTCGGCCCAGTTCGGGCCGCTGGAGATCTTCGAGGTGAACCGGCCGGTTCCGCTCGTCACGGCGACGTCCGTGAAGGACGTCCCGACGGTGAGCGGTGGCCCGGAGAACCTGCTGCCGTTGATGAACTCCGGGCAGCTCGATCCTGGTACGCCGACGGTGCTCACCGGGGACGGCGGCTCGCCGGCCGGGCCGAGGCTGGTCACCGACGGGTTGCGCCGGGCCGAACGCAACGTCGGCGGGGTGCGGGACAACCTGAGCCAGACGCTGACCGCCGGGGAATCGCCGCGACAGCAACGAGCCGCGCTCGACGTCCTGCCGTTCCCCGGCGAGCAGCACCAGACCATGGCCGCGTACCGGGGGATCCGCTCGGTGAACGCGTCGACGGCGGCGTCGTTCGCGGATGCGTTCGGCGGTTCGGATCCGAGCCATCAGCCGTTCGCCGCCTTGGACGGGGATCCGCGCACCGCTTGGCATTCGTCGAGCTTCACCGGCCCGATCGGGCAATGGCTCGAAGTCGAACTGGACACCCCGAGGCTGGTGAACACGGTCGATCTCGCGATGGTCGACGACATCCGCGTCGGCTGGCCCGCGACCCGGGTCCGGATCACCACGGACAACGGTTCCGTCGATCACCAGGTCGTCCGGGGCGCTGGAGCGCACCCGTACCCGGCGCCGCCGGGAGTGACGCGCAAGGTGCGGATCACGTTGCTGTCGCTCGTGGTCGGCCGGACGGACGGCAACGTCGGGATCTCGGAGCTGAAGATCCCCGACGTCGACCCGCAACGCGCGCTCGAAGTCCCCGCCGACCTGTCCGCCGGTACGGCGCCGGGCTTCGCGTTCACCCGGGGACCGCTGCCGAGGTACGCGTGTGTGCCGGACGGCGGACACGTCCGCTGTGACGCCAACGCGGCCCGCGACGGCGAGGAACCGGACGGGATCCGGCGGCTGTTCTCGACGACGTCGCAGAGTGCTTACGAATTCGGCGGCACCGTGCTGCCCGCCGGCGGTGGCCGGGTTCCGGTGACCTTGCCGGGGGTGCGGGTGTCGGCGACGTCGCAACTGGGCGGGGATCCGTCGGCGAGCGCGTTCGCCGCGGTGGACGGGAATCCGGCGACCTCGTGGCTGCCCGACGTCACCGACCTGCGGCCGACGTTGACCCTGGACTGGGCGCAACCGCGGACGATCTCCGGTATCCGGGTCGCCGCCGATCCGCGCGCGCCCACGCGGCTGGAACTGACGACGCCGACGTCGAGCCGTTCCGTCGAACTCGACGCCTCCGGCACGGCGACGTTCCCGCCACTGGACACGTCGCAGCTGAAGATCGCGTTCGCCGGTCTCGACGACGACCAGCGGACCCGGAACTCGCTGGGAATCGGGAGTCTTTCCCTGACCGGTGCCGAACTTCCCGCTCCGGACTCGGAATTCACGGTGCCCTGCGGTTCGGGTCCGAACGTCCACCTGAACGGCTTCGACTACGACACGTCCGTTCGCGGCACCCTCGCCGACTACCTCGCGCACCGGCCGCTGACCCTGTCCGCGTGCCCCGACTCGGCGGGCGGCGTCGACCTGGCGGCGGGCGGGCACGAACTGCGCACCGACCGGTCCGAATCCTTCGTGGTCCAGGACCTGTGGCTCAAACCCACTGGTCGGACTGTTTCG
This sequence comes from Amycolatopsis sp. NPDC041971, assembly GCF_055588925.1. NCBI lineage: Bacteria > Bacillati > Actinomycetota > Actinomycetes > Pseudonocardiales > Pseudonocardiaceae > Amycolatopsis > Amycolatopsis sp. NPDC041971. The sequence continues at coordinate 83,984 of NZ_JBVJCE010000022.1, forward strand.
CCCGCTGCGCATCGCGCCGTCACGGTGGAGTCCTGGGACGCGACGTCCCGATCGGTCACGGTGGCGGGCGGTGAGGAGTCCATTCTGGCCGTTCCGGAGAACGCGAACGCGGGCTGGACCGCTTCCCTGAACGGGACTCCGCTGGTGAAAACGCGCGTCGACGGCTGGCAGCAGGCGTGGATCCTGCCCGCCGGCTCGGGCGGTGTCGTCCAACTCGAGTTCACGCCCGACTGGAAATACCGGTCGGGCCTGCTGATCGGCGCCGTCGCGATCCTGCTGGTGCTGATCGGCGTGCTGTGGCCGGTCCGTCGGCGACGCGTTTCCGTCGAGGCGGATTCCGGTGTCGTCGTCCCCGTGGTCCTCATCGGACTCTTGGCCGTCCTCGGCGGAATGCTGCCGATCGTGCTGCTGATCGCCGTCCTGCTGGCCCGCCAATTCAGCGAACGCGCGCCGCGGTACCTCGCTTTCGGCGGGATGGTCGCGGGAACACTCGTCGCGGTGGTGGGGCGGCTGCTGGGGCACGGGCAGGAGTGGGCCTACGGTGCGGTGACGCAGGCTTCGCTGCTGCTGGCGGCGGCGGCGATGGTGGCGATGTGTGTGCCTTGGTTCGCGGGACCTTCACCCGACGCGGACGTCCGGACGGGGTCGTAGTCGCGCGCTGTCCAATGCTGCCCGGAGTTCGGCCGCGACCTCGGCAGGTTCGGAACGCAGGCGTGACGGCAGGGTCTGGAGCACCACGATCCCGGCTGCGGCATAGCGCGCGTTGCGGGCGAGTGTGTCGCGGAACCCGTCGGTTCCCGCGTGGTACCCGAGGGAATCGATTTCCCAGGCGAAGCCCAGTTCGTCGCACCAGCCGTCCGGCTGTGCGATGTAGCCGCCGTTCGCGTCGAAGATCTTGACGTTCCATCGGCATTCGGGCAGACCGGACCTCTGCCAGAGATTCCAGGCGTCGACCTCGGCGACCGAACGGGCGCCGCCCAGGATCGGCAGGAGCGTGGTTCGCAACGACTCCGTCCCTGTCCGCCGCCCTTCTTCGAGTTCGTCGGCAAGTGCTCTCGGCACGCAGAAGCCGCGCTGTACGGCTTCCGCCATCATGGCCGTGACCGCGTCCTTATCCCGTGTCGTCCGCGCAGCGTCGATCACCGCGCGAGGCACCGGAGCGGTCGGGATGCCGGACCGTGGTCTTGGTTTCGGCAGCCGGCGTGACCGTTCGATGTGGACGAACCCGCTGTCGGCTACCGAGCGCTCCGCCGGGACGAGCACATGGACTTCGGTGGTGTCGGGGAGGTTACGCAGGCCGTATCGCTCCAGGGCGCGGACACCGGTCAGGATCGAGTCGTCACCTGCATGCAGAAGGGCGGACTGGACCTTGTGTTCTTCCGTCGGTTCGCCGTTTCCGAGCAAGACAACGCCGGGCAGCAGCGATCGCCACGTCCCGCCCGGCTGGCAGCGTCGCCAGACCGTGCTTCGCGGTACACCGATGGCTTCGAGTTGCTTCGCCGTGATCACCGCCGAACCGCCGACGATCAGTGGGTGGCGCGCCCAGTCTCCTCTTCGCACCGGACCAGGATGAGGTTGACCGCCGACAGAACTTCGCGGCCGGGCGTCGTGACCGGACCTTTCATGCGCGACTGTGTGGCTTTTGTTGCGTCAGATGAATCAAGATCCACACAGTGCCGCTCAAGTCAGCGCCGTGACCGCCACTCCAGAACAGCGCCGGAGAGAGCCAAACCCCCGGCGCAGCAAGCAGCGACGGTGACCACTTGAGCTGCCGACGAGTGCAGCCAGCCGGTGACCAGCACCGTTTCCACGACGGACGGTTGCCCACATCGGCATGGTCACCCGCTTGACCGGACCTTTCATGCGCGACTGTGTGGCTTTTGTTGCGTCAGATGAATCAAGATCCACACAGTGCCGCTCAAGTCAGCGCCGTGACCGCCACTCCAGAACAGCGCCGGAGAGAGCCAAACCCCCGGCGCAGCAAGCAGCGACGGTCACCACCTGAACAGCCGACGAGTGCAGCCAACCGGTAACCAGCACGGTCTCCACGACGACGGTCGCCCACATCAGCACGGTCACCCGTCGGTCGCCGGCGGCGAGGCGGGAGAACAGCAGGATCTGCACCAGCGCGAGCATCGAGCCGGCGAGGGCGAACGGCCAGACCGGCATGGTGCTGGCGGCGTAGCCGGAGCCGCCGATGAACGAAAGCAAGCGTGGGCCGGCGACCACCGAGACGAGGACCACGACAGCGTCGAGGGCGGCGCAGACGGCCAGGGCGGCGGGGAGGATGCGGCGCCGGTCGTCGCCGTTCGCGAAGCGGGGGAGCACCAGGACACCGACGGCTTGGGGGAGCCAGTAGGCGATTTTCGTGACGATGGCGCCGAGCGCGTACTCGCCTGCCTCGTTCGCCGGGAGGGTGTGGCGCGCCAGTACCAGGTCGAGGTTCACCAGCAGGACGAGCGCCAGCATCGCCTGTGCCGCGTGCAGGACCTCGCCCGCGTGCCAGCCCGCCTTCCGTGGCCGTTGCCGTCCACAGAGGAGCCAGCCGCAGAAGATCACCACGTACGAGCCGATCGCGGTGCCTGCCAGCGCGCCGGTGGCGTCGCCGCCGATCAGCAGCCCGATCAGCGAGCCGCCGACCTTGCCCGCGCCTTCGAGCGACATGAGCCCGGCCAGGCGGGCGAATCGGCCGCTGCCCTGCAACAGGCCGTGGAAAAGGCCGAGCAGCGTCAGCGGGGCGAGCGTGACGGCGAGCAGCAGCGCGGGCACGACGGAATCCAGGTGCAGCACGAAGACCAGCACCGGCGCCAGCAGCAGGCCGATGGCCGCGACGACGGCGCTCGTCGTGAGGCCGAGCGCCAGGAGCGTGCCCGAGTCTTGAGGCTTACGGGCGACGCGCAGGGCGACCACGGTTTGCAGGCCCATCGCGGGCACGACGCCGATCACCAGCACCGCCAGCATCGAACTCAGTTCGCCGAACGCGCTCGGCGCGAGCAGCCGGGCGGCGATGATACTCAGCGCGTAGGCGCCGGCGTTGTTGGCCGCCAGCGCGAGCGAAACGAGGATCGCCGCGACACGCTTGTCGGTTCTGGTCTGGCCGACCTCGACGTCTAAGCTCAACGGCGCTCCTATTACCGGCGAGTAATCGAGCGACCATAACCGCGATCGACGCGGAAGGGAAAGGGCAGTTGGACGCACGGCGCGAACGGCTCGTCCTGGCCGCGGTGTCGGCGGGGCTCGCGTCGCTGGTGTTCCTGCCGGTGCTCGGACGCGGCTTCGTCCTGAGCTACGACATGGTGTTCGCCCAGCGTCAGTCGCTGGTCCCGGACGCGTTCGGCCTCGGTTCCGCCCTGCCGCGTTCGGTCCCCGCCGACGCCGTGATCGCGCTCGCGACGACGGTCGTTCCCGGCGATGTCGTGCAGAAAATCGTCCTGCTCGTCTCCCTTTTCGGGGCGGCATACGGTGCAGCGCGGTTGGTGCCGACGGAGCAACTCGGTACCCGCATCATCGCCGCCACCGGCTACGCGTGGACGGCCTATTTCGCGGAGCGGTTGTTCATCGGGCATTGGCCGCTCCTGCTCACCTACGCCTGCCTCCCGTGGATCGCGCGCGCCGCGCTTTCCCTGCGCCGGGACGAACCGAGGGCACTCGCGCGGCTGGTGCTGGCCTGCGCTCCCGCGGTGCTCACCCCACCCGGCGGCGTACTGGCCGCGCTCACCGCGATCGTCCTGGCAGGGCCTCGAAAACTCGGCCACACCCTCGGTCTCGCCGTCGTGCTCAACCTGCCCTGGCTCGTGCCGACGCTCCTGCACGACGGCGGCACGCTGTCCGACCCCGCCGGCGTGGCCGCGTTCAGCGCCCGCGCCGAAAGCTGGGGCCCGGCGATCCTGAGCGTGCTCGGGCTCGGCGGCATCTGGAACGGCGACGTCGTCCCCGGCAGCCGGGGCGCGCCGATGGCACCGGTGCTGATCCTCGTCACGGTCGCCGTGGCGCTGGCCGGTCTCCGTCCCCTGGCACGGAGGTGGGGGACGCCGCCCGCGAGAGCGTTGCTGCTGCTGGGAGTTTTCGGTGTCGTGCTCGCCGCGATGGCGACCCTGCCGTTCGGCGAACCCGTGCTGTCCTGGGCGATGGGCCACGTTCCCGGCGCGGGCCTGCTGCGGGACGCGCAGAAATGGGTGGCGTGGTGGGCGCTTCCGGTCGCACTCGGCTTCGCACTCGCGGTGGAAACCGCCACCGCCCGCCTGAGGACCGGCGCGGCGCGCGGGGCGCTCGTCGGGGCCGCCGCGCTCTTTCCCTTACTCACCATGCCCGATCTCGCCTGGGGCGGCTGGGGAAGGATCGAAGCGGTGTGTTACCCGGAGGACTGGAACGCCGTCCACCGGGTGCTCGCGGAAGACGACCGGCCCGGCGACGTCGTCGCGCTGCCACTGTCCACGTTTCGCAGTTTCGCTTGGAACGACCACCGGACCCAGTTGGACCCGGCGCCGCGCGCACTGCCCGAAACCGTTCGCGTCGACGACACGTTGCGGGTCGGCGGCGAGGAGATCTCCGGCGAGGATTCCAGAATGGACCGTGTCCGTGCCGCGAAGTCGCCCGCGGACCTGTCCGCGGCCGGAGTCGGCTGGATCCTGGTCGAACACGGGACGCCGGGACGGGTCGATCCGCGGTTGCTGACCGGCGCGGAACGGGTGTGGTCGGGTGACTGGCTCACGCTTTACCGCACTCCCGGTGAGCCAGCCGTGACCGAGACGCGATCACCGGTCCCTGTGGTGCTGGCAAACGGAGTAGCGCTGCTGTCGATCGCAGTCGCACTGTTGTGCCTCAAGTTACCGGTGCGTACATTGAGCCGACGCAGGAATTCCCTGTCGCGGAAGGAGTAGGTCTTGGGCACCCTCATCGGCGCGGCCGCCGCCGTCATCATCGGGCTCGCAACGGCCGCGGGCGGGAGTTACGCGCTGACGAACACCGCCGATCCGGACGCCGCACCCCAGGTGCAGGCGAAGATCAAGGAGCAGTTCAACCCGAATTCGAGCCCGGAGCACGTTATCTACGGCAACCGCTGAGCCGGTGTCCCAGCTCGCCTCCGACCACGCCGGCCGGGTCGTCGGGCTCTACGGCGACCCCACCGTTTCCTGGAGCATCCTCCTGGAAGCGAGACTGTCTTCGGTGCTGACGCCGGAAAAGGCGCGGACGCGGCTGGCGGTCGCCGTCGAGGAGCGGCCATGGCTCGGGGCCGCTCCCGACGTCGAAGCCGTTGAGGGTAGAGAACTCCCGGCGATCCGCGATCGCTTCGCCGAGGCGTCGTACGAACGCGGCGCGCCGTTGCTCCGCGTCGCCGTCGGCACCGACGAACCAGTCGTGCTGATCGCCGCGCACCACGGCGCGCTCGACGGTCTCGGCCTGCTCGCCGTCCTCGGGCTGGCCCTCGACATCCCGATCTCGTCCGCGGCCAAGGGAATCGGCGCGCGTACGGCGGATCGATCCTTTCTTACGTCAGTCTTCCAGCGGCTCGCTGAAGCGCTCTTCGCGCCTCCCGCCAGGATCACCCCGGAACGGGCCGAAAGTGGCTCAGGAGACGTGTTCAGCGCCCGGATCCTCCCTCGCGCACGGCTCGGGTCCGCGACCTTCGCGGCGGCCGCCGCGAAGCTGACCGAGACGTGGAACGCCCGGCACGGCGAGAAGACCGCCCGGGTGGTCGCCGCGGTGGGCGCCTCCTGGCGAGGCGGCGCGGCCCCGGAACCCGAGCACGACAGCGCGTTCTTCCGGTTGCGGCTCGGCCTCGAGCCCACGATCGCCGAAGTGGGCGCCCTGCTGGCCACACAGTCACCGGAACCCGATTTCCCCGCCCGCAGCAGCAGAATCGCCCGGCTGGGCACGCGGCTGCTGGCGGGCAGGCTCGGGTCGACCTATTTGGTTTCCAACCTCGGCGTCGTTTCGGCGGCGGACACGGTCACCTCGATCGCGTTCTATCCCGCCGCCAGCGGCCGCTCAGGCGTGGCGTTCGGCGCGGTGACCGTCGGGGACACGAGCACCGTCACCGTGCGCGCACGCCGCAAGGACTTCGACGCCCCCGCCACGGCCGGGCTGGCCGACGGGCTCGTGGAAGCCTTGCGGCGTCAAGACCCTGGGCTGGGGGATGGCCACCCCTGCCACGTCACGCACGAGTGATTCGAACCGGTGCACGCTGTGCTCCCAGTCGAACAGCCCCGCCCAGGTGATGCCCGCCCGGCCCATTTCGTTCCGGCGCGCCTGGTCGGCGAGCAGCCCGTCCACCAGCGCGGTGAATTCGGCGAAGTCGTCGGCCAGCAGGCCGGTCTTGTTCTCCACGATGGATTCGGCCACTCCGCCCGCCGCCCGGTAAGCCACCGACGGCACGCCGTGCGCGGCGGCCTCCATGATGACGATTCCCCAGCCCTCCTTGACCGACGGGCACAGGTGCAGCCAGGACCGTTCCAGGATCTCGTGTTTCTCGTTCTCGTCGACCCAGCCGTGCAGCCGCACGCGGTCTTCGACCCCCCGGTCGCGGGCGTGCTTGCGCAAGACCTCTTCCCAGGGGCCCTGGCCGACGATCTCGAGCCGCAGCGTCGGCCAGCGCCGGACCAGTTCCGCGACGACGTCGATCGCGTGCTCGATCCGCTTGTGCGGCACCAGCCTGCTGACCGCGACCAACGTCGGTTCGGGCGCCCGGACGGCCTTGCCGCTTGGAGGAACGTCCAAACCGTTGGGTACCACGGTGATCCGTGAGCCTTCGATGCCGAGGCCGGCGAGTTCGCCCTTGGTGATCTCGGAAACCGTGACGTAGCGGCAGTGCCGGAACAGCCACGGCGCCAGCCGGGACTCGATCCACCAGCCGATCCGGCCCAGTGTCTCGCCGAGCGCGCTGATCCATTGCTCCTTGTGGACGTGGTGCACCAGCACCAGAACCGGGCAGCCCGCGACGAGCCTGGCGAAGAACGGCATCCCGTTCTGCACGTCGACGACGAGGTCCGCGTGCGCCTTCCGGATCGCCCTGAGCGCGTGGGGGTACACGCCGAACTTGTTGCCGCGGCGGCGATAGCGGACGCCGTCGCGCCATTCTCCCGCGTTGGCGCCCGGATACGCCGCGCACTGGATTTCAACCCGGTATCCGGCTTTGGCGAGTCCCTCGGCCATTCGCTCGACGTACCGCTCGGAGCCGCCGCCTTCCGGGTGGCCGGTGTCGCGCCAGTTGACGAGCAGCACACGTGGCCGTTCCATCGTGGTTCTCCCAACCTATGAGCGACAATGCTAGGTTACCGGTGCGTACACGGTAGAGGAATCATTCTCGGAAAGCGATGGTTCGATGGTCGGTAATCGGTCGGTGACTCGTTCGACGACGCCTCATCGCGCCACCTTGCGCAGATCGGTGACGTTGTTCTGGGCTTTTCTCGCCGAACAGACGGATCCGGACGGTTTCTACTCGGTGCTCGCCGAGGACTCCGTCCGGCAATTGGCGCAGCACACTCCGTTGGACGGCCGAACCATCGTCGACGTCGGTGGCGGGCCGGGCTATTTCTCGGACGCGTTCCGCGCCGCCGGAGCCACCTACCTCGGCGTAGATCCCGACGTCGGAGAGCTGACGGCGCGGGGCGAGGCCGGCGAGAACATGGTCCGCGGCAGCGGGACGGAACTGCCGGTGCGCACCGGGTCCGTGGACGTCTGCTATTCATCGAACGTCCTCGAACACGTTTCCGAGCCGGAGGACATGCTGGCCGAGATGTGCCGGGTGACCAAACCGGGAGGGACGATTTTCGTCTCGTTCACGCCGTGGTATTCGCCGTGGGGCGGACACGAGACGGCACCGTGGCATTTTCTCGGTGGCCACTACGCCCGGCGGCGTTATCTCGAAAAGAATGAAAAGGAGCCGAAGAACAAATTCGGCGAGAGCCTTTTCGCCTTTTCGGCGGGCGCGGCCGTCCGGTGGGGGAAGGCCACGCCGCTCGCCGATCTTCAGGAGGTCTACCCGCGTTATCACCCCTCCTGGGCCCGATGGATCGCGCGTGTCCCCGGTGTCCGGGAGGTCGCGTCGTGGAATCTGGTGATGGTGCTGCGCAAGCGTCAGTGACGCGAAGGGGTGGGACGCCGCTTCACCAGCAGGAAGACCCCGAGCGCGAGGAAGGCCGCGCCGGCGACCCCGCCCGCGATCGGCCCGGTGCTCCCGATGAAGTCCAGCTTGCCCTTGTTCTCGCCGACCTGCTTGACCATCGCGTCGACGGTCGCGTCGGTGAAGGTCAGCGTGCCGTCGAAGACCACGGTGGGCGTGGGGTTCGCGGCCGACCGCAGTTCCTGGTGTGACCGCTGTTCCTGCTTGACCTGGATCCCGGTCACCGGTTCGATCCAGCTGGTGATGGTGCCCTCGTAGAACTGGCCCGCCTCGACGGAGTCCCCGGTCGCGCCGATGAGCGAGCCCGGCACCTTTCTCGTCGAGGTCTTCGTAGTGGGGATCTCCTGGACGAACTTGTAGACCTCGACGCCCTTGATGTTCTCGACGCCCTTGAACCGGGCCTGGACGGCACGGCCGGTGTTGTCGTCGTAGACCTGGTAGTCCCTCTGCTCGGTGTCGAAGGGGAACTTGAAGTTCAGGCCGGGCTGCGGCTTGTACTCCTGGATCTCCTCGGGCTTCTCGCCCTCCTTTTCGGGCTTCTCCTTGAGCTTGGCGACGAAGCTGCTGTTGGCGGAGCACTTCGCCTCTTGGTCGCCGCCTGGCGGCATGTAGCCCTCTGCGGTGCGGCGGTCGAAGCAGACCTGCCGCTTGCTCGCGCTGACCACGGTCTGGTCGCTGGTGTCGACGACCGAGACGGCCAGCAGCCAGACGGCGACGTCCGTGCCCTCACGCATCTCCGGCGGCGCGAAGTTCGCCGCCACCCGGGCGGTCGCCCTCAGCTTGGCGTTGTCGCGGATCTCCGTGACGGTCTTGCCGTCTTCGGTCTTCACGGCGAGCACCTTGGACGCGGTGCCCTCGAGGACCGACGTCGATTCCTGGTTCAGCGGCACCTTGGCGAGTTCGGGTTTCACGTAGGTCGGCAGCAACACCGCGCCGGCGACGGCGAACACCCCTAGGGCCAAGAAGATCAGGCTCAACGCACGTCGCAACGGTCCTCCTGGTGAAACCACGGAAAGTCCACATTACCCATCGGTAATCAGTCGCCAGATACTGGCTCGCGGGCCGGTCAGCGTCAAAGGTGTGACCGGCGGTCACAGGAACCCGATACGACCGAATGGCGGTATCGGCACCGCCATTCGGCCCTGTCCGCCAAACATGTTTGTTCCCGGGAACAACGTGAGCGGGACCACCATCGAACGACTTCCGGTGCGTGGAAAGGAACTCTGTGCCGCAGGACCCGAACGATCCCCGCGCGCTGGACATCGGCGCGTACTCGGATTCGATCACCGATGTCGAACTCCGTGCCGCGGTCGCGGACGTCGCGTCGTTGCTTTCGTTGCACGGCAACGTAATTCGCGATCTCGACGCCAGGAGGTCACGGTGGCGGCCCGGGCGGCGGTCCCCGCATCCCGACATCGTCCTGTCCGCGGCCGGACGTCGTCCACAGTGGACGAGATTCGCGAATCCCGAGGTGACCCTGCCGGTCGCCACGACCGCGCGCGGCCGCACGCTCGCGGTGCGGCTCACCGCGCGGCCCGGTCTCGGGCACACGTTGCTGGACCTCGCGAGGATCATCGACGCCGACATGGCGCCGGAGAGAAGAAGCTAAGACCCGTCGTCCGCCAGCCGGACCGCCTCCAGTGCGACGTAGAGCTCCCCGACGTCGACCGGGTCGGACAGGTCGCGTCTGGTCAGCTCCTGCACCCGGCGCAGCCGGTACCGGACGGTGTTCGGGTGGACGATCAGCCGGTCCGCGGCCTCCTTGGCCGAGCCATGTCCGGCGAACCACGCGACCAGCGTGTCGAGCAGGACCTGCCGTTCGGCCTTGGGGAGCACCAGGACCCCGGTGAGTACCGAGCGCACGACGTCCCGCGACATCGCGGGCGCGCTCGCGACCAGGGTGGTGACGGGGGAGTCGCCGAAGACGGCGACCCCTGGGGTGCCGGCCACCAGCGACCGGCGCGCGATGCGGGCCCGGTGGACCGCGTCCGGCACGTCGAGGAAACCGGTGAACGGCCTGCTCAGCCCCACCGCCAGCGGCAGGGTGCCCAGGACGTCCCGCAGCCGCCGGACGTCCTCGACCCGGTCGATGACGACCAGTCCGACTTCGGCGCCGGGCCGCCAAGCCGACTTCCAGCGTCGCGCCCGCAGCAGTGCCTCGACGCCCGGCCGTTCCTTCGCCTCGACGGCCTCGGTCACGACGGCGACGAACGTGCCCGCCGCCGGGAGGTCGAGTTCCTTGGCGGCGTTCTCGAGTTCCGCCTGGGTGGCGAACCGGCCCTGCACCAGGCCGTCCAGCAGGGCGAGCTTCTCGTGGGAGAGTTCGGCGGCGACCTCGTTGTACGCGGTGGTCAGCGCGTCGGAGTAGAGGTCGATGGTCTTCCACACGCCTGCGTTGATCTCCACCGTGCGTGCCGGGTTGATGAAGCCGGGGCCCGCCAGTTCCACCAGGCGTTCGTAGACGAAGATCCCGCCGATCCGGAACGCGCGGAGCACGGATGGCAGCGGGATACCCTGCCTGGCCTGGGCCAGCCCGGTCTTGCGGGCCGCGTCGAGCGGCAGCCCGCGCCCTTCGACGAGCGCGGTCAGCGCCCGTTCGAGATTCGCCCGGCAGACCTTGCGCAACTCTTCCGGCGCGGTGCTGTCCACCTGGTGGTAGAACTCGTCCTCGTCGCTGAGCAGCCGGGCGAGGCGGTCGCTGAACTCGGGCAGCCGGGTGAGCATCGCCTGCATGAGCGCGCGCTGCTCCCGGGGTGCGGGAGTAGCGAGAGCTTCGGTGCCCATCCGGCAACTGTAACCCGATCGAGTGGCCGCTTTTTATCACGATGCGACGAAAGGGCGGTTTCGGGAGCTGAGCGTGGCTGACAAACGGGACGGACGCCGCCGGACGAGGATCCCCCTGCGTCCGGCGGTGCCCGAGCCGGTCCGCGGTCAGTGGTTGATCTTGAACCACGGCTGCGACCAGCCGAGATAGGTGTAGTTCCACGCGCTCTTGATTTCCGAGATGGTGGTCTCGGTGAAGCTGCCCGGGCCGTGGATGTCGTTCGACAGGAACTTGCCGCCGCCGATGGAGATCATCGTGTGCCCGGCGCCGCCGTTGCTGAAGAAGGCGAGCCCGCCCGCGGGGACCTGGGTGTCACCGGGGTGCTTGTACGAACCCGGGATCTGGGTCCAGTGCACGTAGGCCGTTTCCGAGCCGCTCGCGGTCCAGCCGTAGGCCCACGAGTTGATCCGGTCGCACCAGCGGTAGTAGTTGGGGTCGTTGTTGGTATGCACGTGCGCCTTCGCCCATGCGACGGCTTCGGCGCAGGTCCTCGGGTTGCCGGTGCCCGCGGTGGAGCAGGAGAGGGTGCTGCCGGCGCAGTCCGGCGCGACCCGGCCGTCGGAGCCGGTGTAGACGTAGGCGTCGCTGATGTAGCCGCCCTTGGACGGCACGTAGTCCCAGATTTCGGTGGTGCCGTACTTGCCGGTCACCGTTGAGCCGTTGATCTGGCAGTCGATCGTGATGGCGGTGCCGCTCGCGACGGTGCCGACCGAGCTCGCGCCGGTGCTCGGGCTCGACCGCACGGTCACCGCCACCCCGGAGTCGGTGTTCACCGTGCCCGTCGCCGCGAGTGCCTCGCCCGCGCCGCCGAGCATGATCGCCCCGGTCAGCGCGATCGTGCCCACGGCGCCTCTGACGATCCTGGATCGGATCTTCATCTCTGTCCTCCAGTGGTTCCCCGGATAGGGGGACAGGATGCGGGGCGCTCGTACAAGCGGCGTACAAAGTATCGCGTGTCCGAAGTGGACGGTTCTATACCGGGACGAGCTCCGGGGCGGGGATTTGCCCGATGATCGGGACATCGCTCACGTAATGGGCGTTCCGCTCGGTGAGCAGGCCTCGCAATCGCGCGAGCGCCCGGCACTGGGCCGCACGGACCGCTCCGGCGCTCGGCAGGCCGAGCCGTTCGGCCGTCTCCTCGGCCGAAAGGCCGAACACGAACCGAAGGGCGACCACCTCCCGGTGCGGCATCGGCAATCTCGCCAGCAGGGTCCCGGCCTGCAACCGGTGCTCCAGCCGTTCGATCTCGTCCGGGTCGCGGCGGACCCAGAGCGTCAGCCCGTCGCCGATCTCCGAGACGGAGGCGACCGGTTCGCGGGACCGGCGCCGATGGAGGTCGGCCACCTTGTGCCCGGCGATCCCGAGGACGAACGCGAGGAACCGGTCCGGGCGATACCGGTAGCGGGGCAAGGCGATCAGCACCGCCTGCAATACCTCCTGCGCGCAGTCCTGCGCGTCGCAGGCGCCCGTTCCGGCGCTCCCGAGCTTGCCCGCGCAATAGCGGAACACGTGCGGGGAAAGGAAACGGAGCAAGTCCCGGACCGCGTCCGGATCACCGGCGACGGCCGCCCGGACCAATCTGCTCTCCGGATTGGGCAATCGGCCGGCCGTGGCGGCGGCACGGGAATCCGCGGGTACCGTCGAGGGCGCTACCTCGTCCAAGTTCGCACTCCTGGTTCAGGGGAAGTGACCGCGAGGGTGCGCCCGTCATCGGGGACTGGGACTTCGTGCGCGATGGTCCAGCTTGCCGTTCCGTGCGGGGGATGTCCACCCGACGGGCCGGAAGTCATCCGAACCGCGCAATGTCTACTGTGGACAGTGGCGGGGCGATACCTTGAAGCAGGACAGCACCGGGGGATAGGCGGTGGTGTCGGTGCTCAGGAAATCCGACGTCCAGACCAGGCAGTGCGCGAGAACCCGGATCCGCTGGTCGAGATCGGTGTTCTCGCAGGCCTCGCCGATCTGGTCGGCGCAGGTGTCCCGGTCGTCGCGGACGCTGGCGGCGATGGCGCGGACGATCGCGGCCACGCCGGGGTCGAGTTTGTCGGGCCGGACCGTCCGTCCCGCGGAATCCCGCAGGCGCAACGTGAACGGTTCACCGATCCGCAGCGAGCGACGGCGATCCTTGGCGGCCAAGGAGAACGTGTCGATCAGCCGCCCGACGACTTCGCCGAGCGCCGGTTTCCGCCGGGTGGACGAGGCGATGGACACCAGCGCGGTCGCGAGCCGGTCGGCTTCACCCGATCTGGTGAGAGAGAGGAGATCGCGGGCGACGGTATGCGCGCGTTTGGCAGTGGTTGTCATGTCGGACCCCTCGTAGAGCGTGCCGACAACCGATACCCGTCCGAGTGACGGCCAAACCCGAACGGCTGTCGATTGCCGCCGGCGGGGGCGCGGGTTGGGCCATTCGGCTCAGGCCGATTTACCGTCTTCGACGCGCAAGTAGCCGCATACCGCGGCGGCGCCCTGATCCGGAGTTAGGTGGTGACGGTACGGGGCGTGATCCGGTCGGCGCCGCGGCGTTTCGAGCGGGCGACCCCCGGGAAATCGAGCCGGATGAAGACGGTGAGCAACTCCGACAAGGTGTTCTATCCCGCCGACGGCCTGACCAAGGGCGACGTCGTCGAGCACTACCGCCGCGTCGCGGACGTCATGCTCCCGCATCTGCGTGGCCGCCCGCTGACGTTGCGCCGGTACCCGGACGGAATCGACGCCGAGGGCTGGTTCCAGAAACATCCGAGCGAGCATTTCCCGGACTGGATCCACGTCGCCGAGGTGCCCCGCCGGTCCGGTGGCACCGACGAGTACGTGGTCTGCGACGACGTCGAGACGCTGGTCTACCTCGCCGATCAGGGCACCATCGAGTTCCATGTCTGGCTGTCCACTGTGGAGGCACCGGATCGGCCGGACCGGCTGGTGCTCGACCTCGATCCGCCGGACGGGACACCGGTCGCCGAACTGCGCTCGGTGGCCCGCCGCATCCGCGACCGCTTCGGCGACGTGGGGCTCACGCCCTTCGTCCAGGCCACGGGCGGCCGGGGCTTCCATATTCTGACGCCGCTGGACGCCGGGGCGGACACCGACATCGTCCTGAAATTGTCGAGGAAGATCGCCGACAGCGTCGCCGCCGACGATCCCGACCGGCTGACCACCGCGCAGCGCAAGGACAACCGCGGCGAGCGGATCTTCCTCGACGCGAACCGGAACGGCTACGCGCAGACCTTCGTCGCGCCGTATTCGCTGCGCGCCCGGCCCGGCGCCGCGGCCGCCACCCCGCTCGACTGGCCGGAACTGGGCAAGGCCGAGCCGGATGGCTGGAATCCGGCCAAACAGCGTCAGCGGCTGGCACGCAAGGCGGACCCCTGGCGCGATCTGGACTCCCACGCCGGCTCGGCCGAAGCCGCGTTCGAGAAGTTCTAGCGTGTGAGCAGGTCTCGCAGGGCCTTCGCCACCTCCGACGGTGATTCCTCGGCCATGAAGTGGCCCGACGTGACGGTACGGTGGTCCAGGTCCGTCGCCCATGCCCTCCAGAGCGCGACGGCGTCGTAACCGAGCGCGGCTCCCCAGTCCTGTTGGAGCACGGTGAGCGGCATGGCGAGCCGGTTGCCCGCCGCGCGATCGGCCTTGTCGTGCTCGACGTCGACGCCCGCCGACGCCCGGTAGTCGGCGACGATCGAGGTCACCGCGTTCCGTGAGGCCTGCAGGTACGCGGCCCGGACGTCGGCCGGGATCGCGTCGCCGCGCTGTGTCCAGGCGTCGAGGAAATGACCGAAGAACGTGTCGGGCGCGGCGCCGATCAGCTGTTCGGGCAGCCCGGGCGGCTGCGCCATCAGATAGAGGTGGAAGCCCACCGCGGCGCCGGTGCCGTGCAGGACGTCCCACATGTCCAGCGTGGGCAGCACGTCGAGGATCGCGAGGTGGCTCACCTTGTCCGGGTGGTCGAGGCCCGCCCGCAGGGCCACCAGCGCGCCCCGGTCGTGTCCGGCGAGGGCGAACCGGTCGTGGCCGAAGGCCTTCGCGACGGCGACGACGTCGGCCGCCATCGTGCGCTTCGAGTAGGTCTCGCCGGTGTCTTCGGGTTTGTCGCTTTCGCCGTATCCTCGCAGGTCAGGGCAGAGAACGGTGTGATCCGCCACCAGATCGGCCGCCACGTGCCGCCACATGAGGTGGGTTTCGGGGAAGCCGTGCAGTAGCACGATCGGGCTGCCGGTCCCGGCGACGGCGACGTCGAGTGCCACGCCGTCCGCCACGGGTACCCGTTGGTAGTCGAATCCGGTGATGCGCATGGATACCTTCCTGGTCGTTCCGTGATGACCGCCAGCGTCCCCGGCCCGAATCAGCACCCGGTCAGCGACGACCGAGCGGCCGGGGCACGATGATCACCGTCGGTGAAGCGGGAGGTGACGATGCGGTTCGGGGTGCTCGGCCCGCTCGTGGCCGAAGACGCGCGGGGTGCCGTCGGGCTCAAGGGGCCGCGGCACCGGGCGGTGCTGGCCAGGCTGCTGATCGCCCGCGGCCGGGTCGTGCCGGTGGAACGCCTGGTCGACGACCTGTGGGAGCGGCCGCCCGAGGGCGCGGTCGGCGCTGTCCAGACGTTCGTCGGTGCCCTGCGCCGCGTGCTGGAGCCGGACCGCGCGCCGCGGGAGCCCGCGCGGCTGCTCGTCACGGTCGCCCGCGGTTACGCCCTGCGCGCGGAGTCCGTCGATGCCTGGGACTTCGAAGCCGCCGTCGCCGCGGCCCGCGAACTGCTCGACGAAGGCCGCGCGGGCGTGGCACTGTCGCAAGTGGACGCCGCGCTCGCGTTGTGGCGCGGTCCGGCCTATACCGAGTTCGCCCAGGAGGGTTGGGCGCGTGGTGAGGTCTCCCGCTTGACCGAACTGCGGCTGCTGGTGGGAGAGCTTCGTGCCGAAGCCCTCCTCTCGCTCGGGCGGGCCGCCGAGGTGATCCCCGAGCTGGAACCACGGGTGCGCGAATACCCGTTGCGGGAGAACGGTTCCCGGTTGCTTGCCCTGGCGCTCTACCGGGCCGGACGGCAGGGTGACGCGCTCACGGTGTTGCGCACCGCGCGCAAATTGCTCGCCGACGAACTCGGCATCGATCCCGGCGCCGGCCTGCGTGAACTGGAAGCCGACATCCTGGCGCAGGCACCGCGGCTGGCGCCGTCCGTGCCCAAGGTCGCCGAGCGGCCGGTGGTCGGCCGCGACGCGGAGCTGACCAGGCTGGAGGAAGCCGCGGCCCGGTCACGGCTGGTGCTCGTGTCGGGGGACGCAGGGGTGGGGAAGACCGCGCTCGCCGAGGCGTTCTCCGCCCGGCTCGCCGCCCGCGCCTGGGCCACGGCCTGGGGGAACAACCCCGACGACGAGGGCGTGCCACCCGCCTACGCGTGGACCCGGATCCTGACCACGCTCGCCGACGCCGGATACGGCCCCGCGCCGACGGCGGAACCGGTGACCGAAGATCCCGTCGCCGCGCGCTGGCGATGGCATCGGGCGGTCGCGTCCTATCTGGCCGGTGCCAAGCCGCTGCTACTCGTCCTCGACGACCTGCACTGGGCAAGTGAGGAGACACTAGCGCTGCTGACCGCGGTGCTCGCCGAGCCGGTGCTGGTCGTCGCGACCCATCGAGGCACCGACCCGCCCGCCCGGCTGACGGACTTCCTCGGCCGGGCCGCGCGCCACGAGCCGGTGCGGATCTATCTCGGCGGCCTGCCCGAGACCGAAGTCGCCGACCTGGTCCGGGTCACGACCGGGGAAGAAGTCGACTCGCGGACCGCCGCGGTGATCCACCGGCGCAGCGGCGGCAACGCCTTCTTCGTCCGTGAACTCGCCCGTCTGCTGGCCGCCGAGGGCCCGGCCGCGCTGGACGCGGTGCCGCCAGGAGTCCGCGACGTCGTCCGGCGCCGGCTGGAAGCGCTACCGGACGCGGCGAGGAGCGTGGTGCGCCGGGCGGCGGTGATCGGCACGGACATCGAACTGGACGTACTCGAGGCCCTGGCCGGGGAAACCGTGCTCGACGCGATCGAAAGCGCGGTCCGGCACGGATTCCTGACCGAGCCGGCGGCACATCGGTTCCGGTTCGCGCACGCGCTCGTGCGGGACACGCTCTACCACGATCTCTCTCGTTCGCGGCGTGCCCGCGAGCACGGCGAAATCGCCGAGACGCTGGAAGATCTGCGTCCCGAAGACGTCGATGCGTTGGCGCACCATTTCGTGTTGTCCGAGGAGCACGCGGATCGCGCCGCACGCTACGCGCGGGCCGCCGCCGAACTGGCCGAAAGCCGTTTCGCACAGGCGGAAGCGGCAAGACTTTGGGACGTCGCGCTCACCGCGTTCGATCGGTCCGGCGCCTCCGATGCGGAGAAGCGGCTGGAGCTGATCATGGGCAAGGCGCGCACATCGGCCGTCGCGGGCGGCCTCGGCCAGTCGCGACGGCACCGGGCCGAAGCACTGGAACTGGCGGAAAAGCTGGACGATCCGCTGCTGACCGCGCGGGTGATCGGCGCCTTCGACGTCCCCGCCAGCTGGACCGAAAGCGACGACCCCGCACTCGCTTCCCGGATCGCGGGCGCCGTCGAGCGGGCCCTCGCCGCGTTGCCCGCCGATCGGGCGGCCGAGCGGTGCCGTCTGCTGGCCACCCTCGCCGTCGAACTGCGGAACGCGGGCGGACGGCGGGCCCGCGAGGCGGCCGGGGAAGCCGAGACGCTCGCCCGCCGGATCGGTGACCCGGCGCTGCTGGCCTTCGCGCTCAACGCCCGGTTCCTGCAGTCCTTCGACCGCGCGGGGCTCGCACCCCGGCGGGCCGGGATCGGTGCGGAACTGGTCGACCTCTCCAGGCGGCATGGGCTGGTGACGTTCGAGGTGCTCGGTCATCTCGTGCTCGTGCAGGCGAAGAGCGCGCTCGCGGATTTCGCGGCCGCGGACCGGCACGCCGCTTCGGCGGACGGACTGGGGGAGAAGTACGGCCTTCCGCTCGTCGGCGTGTTCACCCGGTGGTATCGCGCGATGCGGACCGCGATGACCGGTCCCGATGGGGAAGCCGCCTACCGCGCCGCGGCGGCGGGACTCGCGGGAACCGCGATGTCCGGAGTGGACAACGGAATCCTCGCGCTCGCCCTGTTCTGTGACCGGATCCAACGAGGCATGCCGCCCGAAGCGCGTGAACAAAGTTACGGCGCTTACGAAAGCTGGTGCCGTCCTGTGCTCCCGATTCCGGAATCACCTCGGGACCTGCTGTACGAGGCGCGCACCTGCCTGCACGCCGTCGTCGCGATCGAACTAGGTGACCGGACGGCGATGGAACGCCTGTACGCCGACCTTCTCCCGGCCGAGGGCGAGATAGCGGGCGCGGGGAGCGGGATGCTCGCCCTTCGCCCGGTCGCGCACCATCTGGGCGATCTGGCCGCCGCCCTCGGCCTGCGGGAAGCGGCCGCCGAGCACTATCGGAAGGCGCGGGCCATCGCGGTGAAGGCCGGTTCACCGCACTGGGGTTATTGAGGTAGGCAGTAGTGGACTATCGGGCCTTCGGACCGTGTGGCGGGGTCGAGAGGTCGTGAATGGCACGTGGCCGGTATTTCCGCGGTGCCGGTCCCGCTGGGGCTCGAGCTGGGCCCGGGGCATGGGGCGAAAAACCCTTTCTCGGGGGCAGGGGGATGGGAAAGGGGGTTCGGGGGAAGGACACCCTTGCGTCACGCCCCCTTGACCCCCGCTCCTTTCTCTGTGC
>NZ_JBVJCE010000022.1:102657-137426 GCF_055588925.1 Amycolatopsis sp. NPDC041971
CCCCCCCCCCCCCCCCCCCCCCCCCCCCCCCCCCCCCCCCCCCCCCCCCCCCCCCCCCCCCCCCCCCCCCCCCCCCCCCCCCCCCCCCCCCCCACGACACCTCTGCCGTACCCCTCATTGACTCACTGCTCTCGCATCGCGCGGCGGATCTCGGCCAGCTTGTCCTTGGCGGCCTTGTCGCGATCGGCGATCTTCTTGTCCAGCGAAGCCACGTCTTCCTTGCCGCCGAGACCCGCGAGTTCGGTCGAGCCCAGCGAGGTCGTGTACCGCTGCTCGATGCGATCCCGCACGTGATCGAACGAGGGCACCCCGGACTCGCTGTAATCCGGGTCCGGAACCTCGGCGGGAGGCGTAGGGGTCTCCTCGACGATCTCGGCGTCGAGGATTTCCGGCTTCTTCTCCGGACTGTTCTCACTCATGGTCACTCCGTCCTGCGTGCCACGGCACGGCTTCGGTCATCAACCCGAGCATGCCCGAAACCAGCCGCATCTGGTCGACCGTGCGGATGTCGGCCTCGACCAGCCGCGGCGAGCAGACCACGATCGCGAGCGCCTGGGCCCGTGAGAGCGCGACGTTGAGCCGGTTCCGAGAGAGCAGGAAGTCCAGGCCACGCGGCAGATCGACGGCCGAAGACGAGGTCATGGTGGCGATCACCACCGGTGCCTCCTGTCCCTGGAACCGGTCGACCGTGCCCACCCGGACGCGCGGATACCCGGCTTGGTCCAGCGCACGCGCCACGACGCGGGCCTGCAGGTTGTACGGGGCCACGACCAGGATGTCCTCGTCACCGAGCGGACGGGCATCGCCGTGATCGCGCCAGGCACGGCCGTGGAGTTCGGAGACGAGGGCGGTGACCGCCTCGGCCTCCTCGACCGACCGCGTCGTGTTCCCGTGGTGATCGACTTCGGCGAGGTACAGGCCCGACTCCACGCCTTCGATCGCCCGCTCGGCCGCCGAAGGATGCGAGTGCAGGCGGCCCGCGTAGGACAGCCGAGACACCGGAGCGCAGACCGCCGGATGCATCCGGCGGGTCTCGTCGAGAAAATACCCGAGTTCGGCCGGGATGATGTCGGCCTCGCCGATCAGATGCCCGAGCGCGGACGCCTCGGCCCCGGCCGGATGCGTGCCCTGCACCACCTGCGGCAGCTGCTGCGGATCACCCAGCAGCAGGAGGTTCTTGGCGCACATCGACACCGCGAGCGCGTCGGCGAGGGCGAACTGGCCCGCCTCGTCGATGATCAGCAGGTCGAAGGGCTCTTCCCGGATCGCGGCGTTCGCGAACGTCCACGCGGTCCCGCCGACCAGATGGCCGGTGTCGTGCTCCTCACGCCATTTCACCAGCGCGGGATTGGTCTTCGGCTGCTCCCACGGCGCGGCCGGATCCGGGGTCCGCTTGGCGCGTTTGGCGCACGGCAGATCCGGCGCGTTCTTCAACGCGGCGGACAGCACGTTCTCCACGGCCTTGTGACTGGTCGAGGTGACCGCGATCGTCTTGCCCGCGCGCACCAGTTTCGCGATCAACCTGCCCGCGAGGTACGTCTTGCCCGCGCCGGGCGGGCCCTGGACGGCGAGCGCGGAGCCGTCGAGCGCCTCCACGGCCTTGATCACGGTGTTCACCAGATCCGCCCCGGGCTCGGGCAGGGGCCGGTCGTCCCGCAGCCGGGGCGGCGTGCGCCGGAGCAGGTCGACGCCGGGATGGGCGGGCAGCACCGGCAGCGTCTCGACGACGAGACGGGCGAGGTCCGCGACCGCGTCGTCCTTGGGGGAAGGCCGGACCGGACTTCCGGGCAGCACCGCCATCGGCCTGTCGGCGGTGGTCTCGTCGGGTGGGCAGCTTTCCTCGAGGGTCAGTTCGACGGCGGTGGCCGAGACGACCTTGGCCTCCCGCGCGGCCGCCCCGTACCGCAGGCGGACGTCGTCGCCGGGGGCGAAGGGATGCGGCCGGTCCGGGTCGCAGCGAAGCACCAGCGAGCGCTTCGCCTTGCGGACCCGGCCCGAAGGCGGTACCCATTCCCCGGCCTCCAACGAAACCGGGACGGCGCACGCGTTGTCGGCCTCCAGATCACCGAGCGGGGCGGCCAGCTGGCGGAAGTACTCCCACCACGCGGGGTTCGTCTCGCGGCGGTGGTAGCCGACGGACGCGGCCAGCAGCGCGCGGGCGCGGTCCTCGCCGGTGAACCCGGCCGGATCGTCGGGCAGGCCCTCCAGCAGCGGATCGACCAGCGCGGCCAGCTGCGCGGCGCGTTCCGCGCGTTTCCGGGCCGCGACGTCCTCTTCGGTCTGGCGAAGCAGAGCGTCCACATCGGACTCTTCCGGCGGCTCGGCGAGCTCGATCCCTTCCTCCACGCGGACCTTGTGGAGGAACTCGAACAACCGCAGCGTGGAAACGCAGTCGTATTCGTTGTAGTCGCTGATCCCGCGCAGCACTTCGTCCGCGTGTTCGGTCTCGCCGGAGGCGGTGAGCGTCAGGTACTCCTCGTAAGCC
Source organism: Amycolatopsis sp. NPDC041971 (assembly GCF_055588925.1). Classification (NCBI taxonomy): domain Bacteria; kingdom Bacillati; phylum Actinomycetota; class Actinomycetes; order Pseudonocardiales; family Pseudonocardiaceae; genus Amycolatopsis; species Amycolatopsis sp. NPDC041971. The sequence goes on from NZ_JBVJCE010000022.1 coordinate 105,143, forward strand.
TCGATACTCGAAACCGCCGTCTTGACGTCGCCGTCGCGGGCTTCGGGCATGTAGAGCGGTTCGAGGTACTTGATGGAGTACGACCGCTGCGAGACCCGGAGTGCCTTGCGCACCACGGAATACAGGTCCACCAGCCCACCGCTGCGCAACAGGTGGTCGACGGCGTCCTCGCGCGTCCCGTGCACGGCGGCGAGCCGTTTGATCGCGGTGACCTCGTACGGTGCGTAGTGGTAGACGTGCGAACCGGGATGTTCCGCGAGCCGCGCGGTGGCGAAGTCGACGAACTCCTCGAAGGCCCGCTTCTCCTGCGACCGGTTGTGCGCCCAGAACGGCGTGAACTTCGTGCCGTCGTCCGCGGTCACCGCGCCGAAGAGGTACTCGAGCCCTTCGCCGGCCAGGGCGTACGGATCGCCTTCCATGTCGAAGAAGACGTCACCTGGCGCGGGCGGCGGCAGTTCGGCCAGCGCGCCCGGATCGATGATCTCGTAGGCGATCTGGCCGGTGGCGTCCTGCCGGACCTGGATCGCGGCTTGGGCGCGCAGCGTGGTGAACGACGTCGTCGAGATGTCGCGCGGCCGATCCTCCGGTGTGGCGGCCGCGAGCGCGTCGATGGTGCCGAGGCCGGCGGCGACGAGTTTCCGCCGTTGGTCACCCCGCATCCCCGCGACCAGCGAAAGGTCTCGATCGGTTTCGCGGGCGCTCGCGCAATGCGCGGCGTAAGAGCAGCCACCGCAGGCGGGCCGTTCGTCGGCCCACATCGGGACCGGCAGGGTCGGCGGCCGGTTCCGCAGCCGGGCACGGAGCCGGTCCACCAGCGGGAGGAAGTCGTCGACGCGGAACGAGCGGGTGCTGTGATCACCGAGCAGCAGGTGCATCCGCGGACCGGTGGGCCAGCCCGCGCGGCGCAGGGCGTCGGCGTACGCGGTCAGTTGGACCACCGCCGCGGGCTTCGCGTGCCTGGCCAGCTTCGTGTCGTAGACCTCGTAGCGGCCTTCGTCGTCCCTCATCAGGAAGTCGGCGCGGCCGGAGAACTCGCCGTCGTGGAAGACCGCCTGGTAGATCACCGGCGCGCCCGCCCGAAGCGTCTCTTCGGTGGCTTTCGCGGCGACGACCGGGTCGCGTTCGTCGATCTCGACGACGGCGCTGCGCTCGCCGCGCAGCTTGTCCAGCGTCGCGGCCTCGTGCGCGCGCCCGTGTGTGACCGCCAGCTGATCCGGCCCGGAGCCCGGCCGCGGCGCTCCAGGGAGCCCGGCGGCCAGCGCTTGGTTCAGGAGGCTGCGGTGCTCGCATTCGAGCAGGTCGGCGAGATCGGACGGGGTGTACATCGCCCGGGAGTCTCGCACGGACTCGCGGATGGACGGCCCCGGCGCGCCGGAGTCCGCCGGCGGTGTGGTCGAACGCGCTGAGCGTTCCCGATGTCGCATCGGAGATGTTCGATGTCCCCAATGCGGCATTGGGAACATCGACCCACACAGCGGAGGCGAACCTGTCGACAACACCCCCTCCAACAGGCGAAACCGGCCTAGGGTGACCAAGACGCCGCAGCACTCCCGGGAGGCACGCATGTCGTTGTTGGCCCAGCTGAACACCGCCGTCACCACGGGCGCGATCGAGGTCGTCGACCTCACGGCCCCCTTGAGTGAGAGCACGCCGATCCTCCGGTTGCCGGAGCCGTTCGCGAACACGATCCCGTTCGGCCTGGAGGAGATCAGCCGGTACGACGAACGCGGGCCGCGCTGGTACTGGAACAACATCCACACCGGCGAGCACACCGGGACGCACCTCGACGCCCCCGTCCACTGGCTGTCGGGAAAGGACGGCCACGACGTTTCCCAGGTCCCCTTGCGGACGCTGGTCGCGCCGGCGGTGGTGCTCGACGCGTCGGCTCGCGCGGCCGAGGATCCGGACTTCCTGCTGTCCATCGACGACGTCCGTGACTGGGAGCGCGTGAACGGTCCCCTTCCCGACGGTGGCTGGCTGCTCTACCGCACGGGCTGGGACGCCCGTTCGCATGATCAGGAGGCCTTCCTCAACAACGACGAGAACGGCCCGCATTCGCCGGGCGTGTCGGGGGAGTGTGCCCGCTGGCTCGCGGAGGAGGCACCGATCACCGGCTTCGGGGTGGAGACCGTGGGCACGGACGCGGGACAGGCGCTGGCCATCGAACCGGCCTTCCCTTGTCACGAACTCCTTCTGGGCGCGGGAAAGCACGGTCTGACCCAGTTGCGGAATCTGGCGAGCCTGCCGCCCACCGGGTCGATGTTGATCGTCAGCCCGCTTCCGATCGTCGGTGGCTCCGGCAGCCCCGCCCGGGTCTACGCGCTGGTCGAGCGGGTATGAACGTGGCGGAACCGGTCGGCCGCACCCTTGCCGAACTCGGCGTGGGTGCGGCGTTCGGGGTGTCGTTCGTCGCCGCCCGGCACGAGGGCGGCGCGGCGAGTATGGCCGACGCGTACGCGCGGATGAGCGGCCGCGTGTCGGTGCTGAGTCTCCACCAGGGCGTCGGGCTGACCAACGCTGGAATGACGTGCCGTATAACGACCTATCCGGCGGAGGGAGGATCGATCCGCGCACGCTCAGCCGCCGTCTCGACGAGATCCTGCCCGCCGAACGCGTGGTCTCGATCGACTCCGGCGACTTCATGGGTTACCCGAGCGCGTACCTTTCCGTCCCCGACGAGAACGGTTTCTGCTTCACGCGGGCGTTCCAATGCGTCGGGCTGGGACTGGGGACGGCGATCGGCGCGGCGCTGGCGCGGCCGGACAGGCTACCGGTGCTGGGCGTCGGCGACGGCGGGTTCCACATGGCCATCTCGGAGCTGGAAACCGCGGTACGGCTGCGGATGCCACTCGTGGTCATCGTCTACAACGACGCGGCGTACGGCACCGAGATCCAGCATTTCGGGGACGCGGACATGACCACGGTCCGGTTCCCCGACACCGACATCGCGGCGATCGGCCGCGGCTTCGGCTGCGACGGCGTCACCGTGCGTTCGGTCGAGGATCTGGCCGCGGTCACGGAATGGCTCGGCGGGCCACGGAACGGGCCGCTCGTCATCGACGCCGAGATCGCCGACGACGGCGGCTCGTGGTGGCTCGCCGAAGCCTTCCGTCACTGACGTCTACACACCCCAGTCCGGCCTCAACGGCATGCCCGAGTCCCCGTCCGGACCGACCTTCACCCCGAGCACCTGGTGCAGTTCGATCTCCCGCCGCTCGAAGGCGAGGCGGCACGCGGCCATGTACAGCGCCCAGACGCGGCTCCGCCCGGCGCCCGCTTCGGCGACGGCCGCGTCCCAGTTCGCGTCGAGGTTGGCGCACCACGCGCCGAGCGTGGTGGCGTAGTGCTCGCGGAGGTTCTCCGAATGCCGCACCTCCAGCCCGCTGTCGTGCATCGCGGTGGCGATCTCGCCGACGGACTCCAGTTCGCCGTCGGGGAAGACGTACCGGTCGATGAACCCGCGTGACCGGTGCGGGACGGAGGTGTCCGGGTTGGTGATGCAGTGGTTCAGCAGGCGCCCGTGCGGCTTCAGTTTCCCGGCGAGGAAACGGAAGTACGACGGCAGGTTCCGCGCGCCGATGTGCTCGGTGAGCCCGATCGACGACACCGCGTCGAAGTCGGTTTCGGTGACGTCGCGGTAGTCGAGGTGCCGCACCTCGGCGCGGTCCGCGAGGCCCTTGGTCACGATGTCCTTTTGCGCCCACTGCGCCTGCTCGCGTGAAAGGGTGACACCGAGCGCCTCGACGCCGTAGTGCTCGACGGCGTGCTCCACCATGCCACCCCAGCCGCAGCCGACGTCCAGCAGCCGCATTCCCGGTTTGAGGGCGAGTTTCCGGCACACCAGGTCGAATTTGTGCGCCTGTGCCTCTTCCAGCGAGGCGTCGGCGGACGGATACGCGGCGCAGGTGTAGGCCATCGACGGACCCAGCACCAGTTCATAGAACCGGTTCGAGACGTCGTAGTGGTTCGAGATCGCGTTGCTGTCACGCGCCTTCGAGTGCCGCAGCCCGTCGAAGACGCGTTTGGCGCGGCTCGGCAGTTCCTCGGCGGGTGGGGCGACGCGGCGCAGGTGCCTGGGCCCGAGTTCGCGCAACAACCACAACCGGTCCGCGGCGCTGAGCTGATCGACCTGCGCCACCAGCGCGCGCAACGCCGAGTAGAGGTCGCCGTCCACCTCGAGCGCGCCGGCCACGTAAGCCCGCGCGAGACCGAGGTCTCCCGGTGAAGACATCAGGTAGGTCAACGCCAGTGGTGACCGCACCTGGATCGACACCGGTGCGTCGGCCGGGCCGCTCGTGCTGCCGTCGTAGGCGGTGATGAACACTTCGGCGCTCGGGCCGAGCAACCGCTCGAAGATCTTCCCGACGGTCGTCGTCTCAGCCATGCTCTTCTCTCTTCTCCCAGCCCGGGTCACCGCCGCCGCACGCATTTCGCGTACAGGTCGAGCAGGCGGCCGTCCGGGTCGTAGGCCGTCTTCAGCTTTCGGTAGGCGTCGCCGTTGTACAGCCGCCAGAACTCGTCTTCGGTATAGAAACTGTCGGAATACAGCGACTTCCGCCCGCCGAGTCGCGTCACTTCGGCCTCGATCAGCCGATTGTGCGTATCGGGCCCCTCGCCCGGGTCCAGCGGGACCGCGGACCAGAACCCGAAGTTGACGTACAGCGTTTCTGGGTCCAGCTCGTACAGCGGCGAGTTCGCGCCACCCGGCCGCTGCTTCAGCGGGCAGATCCACACCGGGCTGATCGGGATCTCGCGGCGGAAGAAGTCCAGGAACTCCGCGGCACGCGAGAGCGGCACCTCGATGTCCTGGACGATCGTCTCCTCCGGAGGGAGCCCGCGCAGCTTGAGCAGTTTCGCCGCGACCCCGAACCGGCGGTCGAGCGCCACCGCCTTCCAGTAGACCGAAGACCGCAGCAGCCGCCTGCCGAGCAGCAGCCGGGGGAGCCGGTTCTGCACGCCGAACGCCCGCGAGCACCAGAACCAGTCCGTGTCCCAGCGCCACAGGTAGTCCCGGACGCTCAGATGGTCCGTCTCGCGGGAGCGGATCGACTTGTAGTAGATGTCGAGCCAGGTGTAGTCGCTGGTCGCGGGCGCCGTGGTGGTGAACGTGCCCAGCGTCAGGTATTGCTCGCCCGGTCCGAAGACCGTGCCGTCCACGAAGTCGGCCGACCCGTCACGACAGGCTTCGCCGAGTGCCGCGAAGTACTCCTCGGTGTCTTCGTACCGCACGTGGTCGAGCCGCACGTACGGTTTGACCGGCTCCAGCTCGATCTTCAACCGCAGCGCGTAGCCGAGCGTCCCGTACGAGTTCGGGAAGCCATGGAACAGCTCGCCGTGCTCGTTGTCCGCCCGTGCGACGACGATCCGGCCGTCGCCGGTGAGCAACTCCATCTCCAGCACCGACTCGTGCACGAGGCCGTTGCGGAACGAGGACGACTCGATGCCGAGGCCGGTGACCGCGCCGCCGAGGGTGATCGTCTTGAGCTGCGGCACGACCAGCGGCATCAACCCGTGGGGCAGGGTCGCGTCCACCAGCTGCTCGTAGGTGACCATGCCTTCGACGTCGGCCGTGCGCGCCAGGGGATCGACGTCGAGGACGTGCGTGAATCCCGAGACGTCCAGCCCCGGGGTACTGGTCGCCGTCCGTGCCCGGAACAGGTTCGACGTCCGTTTCGCCAGCCGGATCGTTCCGTGGAGATCCGCGAGCTGTGCCCGCAGCGTTTCGGCGCGCGCTTCGTGTTCGGCGAACCGGACCAGCCGCGCCGTCGCTCGGGTACCGCTGTCGTCGCTAGTCATTCCTGATCGCCATCAGTTCATCGTGCCCCACGGAACCGCCTGGCGCAGCCCTTATTCCTACCGGAGTCCGTGCAGCGGGACGGCGCTCGCCATCGCGGTGAAACCCTTGTCGCCGGGATGGAGGTGATCGCCGGAGTCGTACTCGGGTTTCATCCGCCGCGGGTCGGCGGGATCGCGGATCGCCGCGTCGAAGTCGATGTAGGCGTCGAAGACCCCGCTGGTCCGGATGAACCGGTTGACCGCCTGCCGGGTCTCTTCGAGCTGGGGCGTGTACGAACCCCAGCCCTTCCACGGCGTGATCGTCGCGCCCAGCACCCGCAGGCCGCGGTCGTGCGCTCTCGTCGCGATCTGTTTCAGCGCCGAGATGATCTTGTTCGGATCGGCCTGATGCGGGGTCTGCTGGATGTCGTTGATGCCCTCGAACACGATCGCCGTCCGCACCCCGGACTGGGTCAGGACGTCCCTGTCGAGCCTGGCCAGCGCGTTGACCCCGTAGGTGCCGCCGTCGAGCAGCAGCCGGTTCCCGCTGATCCCGGCGTTGAGCACGCCGAGCCGCGCGCTGATCTTGTCGGCGAGCTGATCGGGCCAGCGCAGGTTCGCGCCCCAGGTCGAGTTCGCCCCGTCGGTGATCGAGTCGCCGATCGCCACGACACTGCCTCGCAAGCCCGGGCCGCGGACGTCCACTCCGGACACGTAATGCCAGACCGCGGTCTTTTCCGGGAACGCGGCCGCCGACTCGTCGGCCGCCTTGTCACCGTTCCGGGTGAAGTAGGAGTTCTGCATCGCGAGCGGGTGGTAGGTGGCCGGGCCCGACGGCGTCGGGGTGTAGATGGTGACCAGGAGATCGCCGTCCCTCGGCACGGACAGCGCCGCGCCGTCGCTGACGATGTCGGCGCCGGGTGGCACGGTGACCGCGCGGTCGCCGCCGAAGGTCAGCGTGCGCATCGTGCCCGCGACGGCCTGCGGGGTGTCCGGGCCGGCGGCGACCGCGACGGTCACCCGGCCGAACAGCACCGGGGTCCGGCCGAAGGCGTTGGACAGCCGGACGCGTACCTCGTGCCCGCCGGCGCTGGTGTGCACGATGTTGCGGATCGAGAAGTTCGGGTAGCCGTTGTCGGTCCCCGCCACCCCGGCCGCGGGCGCCGCCGCCCAGGTGCCCACCCAGCCGCTGGTGGCCGTGCTCTCCACTCGGGCCGGCGGAGCCGCCGCGGCGGCCCCCGGGACAAGGCCCAGCACCAGGATTCCCGCTACCGCGAGATGCTTCACGCGCATGTCAGTTCCGCCTCCACCCAGTCGGCCCCACCCATCGTCGATGAATCACCGACAACCGGTCAACGCCCTGGACAGGACAGGTTTCTGTCGGAGGGGGTCACTAGGCTGAACGCCATGACACCTGCCGCTCTCCGGAAGCTCTGCCTCGGCTTCCCCGGTGCCCGCGAGGAGTTTCCGTTCGGCGAGGACAACAGCGTGTTCAAGGTCGCGGGCAAGATCTTCGCGCTCGGCCCGCTCAAGGCGAAGCCGCTGCGGATCAGCCTCAAATGCGAGCCCGATCTGGCGGTCCGGCTGCGCGCCGAACATCCGGCGATCATCCCCGGCTACCACCTGAACAAACGGCATTGGAACACCGTCGAACTGGACGGTTCGCTGACCGACGGTTTCGTCCGGGAGCTCGTCGAGGACTCCTATGACCTCGTCGTCGCGGGCCTGCCGAAACGAGAGCAAGAGAAACTGCACTGGGTCGCGCTCAGCCAGGAATGAACGCCCGGGTTTCATCCGGATTTCATCGGTCCATGCTCATCCGGCCTCCTACCGTGGGCGGAGACGGTTGCCGCCCGCCGCACGATGACGCACTCACCGGGACTTCCTAGGCTGATGCCGTGCTGAGGATCTTGCGGGACCGGTTCCGGGCACGGGTGCAGGTCAGCCTCAACCGTGCCGGACTGACCCTGCCGTGGTGGGGGGCGCTGTGCGCCAGTGCGGTGAGCTTCGTGTTCACCGCGGTCGCGCTGGTGCAGCGGGACGCGCTGCTGCCGCCCGAGCCGATCGCGCTGGCCGGTCTGATCGTGATCGCGCCGTCGGTGATCTGGACGATCACCAACTGGATCATGCCGTGGGTGCGGATGACGGCGTTGATCATCGCCTCCTCGGTGCTGCTGATCGAGCCCGTGCTCCCGGATTTCGCGCCGTTGCTGCTGCTGGTCGCGGCCACCGAAGCGGGCAGTGTCCTGCGGACGACGTGGGGGATCGCCCTCGTCACCGTCGCGGGCGAGGCGGTCCTGGTCGTGGCCGGGATCTGGGGCGGGCTGATCGGCGGGCCGGTGTACATGGTCGCGATTCTGCTCGGCCTCAGCGGCGGGCTCATGGTCCGCTGGTACACCAGGGTGCTCGACGCCGAACGCGGCAACCGTGACGCCTCCCGTGACAAGGCCCTGCTCGCCGAACGCCAGCGGATCGCGCGTGAGGTGCACGACGTCGTCGGCCATTCGCTCAGCATCACGCTGCTGCATCTGACCGGTGCCAGGCACGCGTTGCAGCAGGACCGCGACGTCGACGAGGCGATCGAAGCGCTCACCGAAGCCGAGCAGGTGGGACGGGCCGCGATGGCCGACATCCGCCGCACGGTCGGGTTGCTCGCCGACTCCCCGTCGGGCAGCGCCCCGCTGCCGGGCGTGGAGGACGTCGCGACGCTGGTGGAACGCACCCGCAGTGCCGGACTCGCGGTGCGCTATACACAGGAAGGCGACCTCGGCCTGGTAGGCGCCTCGGAAGGATTGGGCCTCTACCGGATCGTGCAGGAATCACTTGTCAACGTCGTCAAGCACGCCCCCGGAGCGACCGCGGAGGTCCGGCTGAGCGCCGGCCGGTCCGGTGTGAAGCTCATCGTCAGCAACACCCTCCCCTCGAACGTCCGGCGCTCGGCCGAGGACGGTTCGGGACTGGCGGGGATGGCCGTCCGCGCGGCCCAGCTCGGTGCCGATCTCAGCGCCGGGCCCAGCGGCAGGCAGTGGATCGTGCAGGTCACCGTGCCGGGAGCCACCCCGTGACCGCCGCCGAGATCCAGGTGCTCCTGGTCGACGACCAGGAGCTGGTCCGATCCGGGCTGCGGCGCATCCTGCGGCGTCGCGACGGATTCGTCATCGCGGGGGAATGCGGCGACGGTTCGGACGTGCCCGCGGCGCTGGCCGCGCACGAGGTCGACGTCATCGTGATGGACCTGCGGATGAAGAACGTCGGCGGCGTCGAGGCGACCAGGCGGCTGCGCCGGTCCGGCGGCCGTCCGCCCGTGCTCGCGCTGACCACGTTCGACGACGACAACCTCTTGGCCGACGCGCTGCGAGCGGGTGCCGCCGGTTACGTGCTCAAGGATTCCCCCGCCGAAGACCTGATCCGGGCCGTGCGGGCGGTCGCCGCGGGTGACGCGTGGCTCGATCCCGGGGTCACCGGCCGGGTGCTCGCCGCGTACCGGCAGGCCGCCGGGAACGGCAGCGGCGGACGTTCGCCGGAACTGCTGACACCGAGGGAGCAGGACGTGCTCCGGGCGATCGGCCGCGGGATGACCAACGCGGAGATCGCCGCGGCACTCGTCATTTCGGAGGTGACCGTGAAAAGCCATATCGGCCGGATCTTCACCAAACTCCAGCTGCGTGACCGGGCGGCGGCGATCGTCTACGCGTTCGACCACGGGATCGTGGTGCCGGGCTGATGAGCAACGATGGGGGGACCATGCCGGACTCGCGACTTCGCTTCGAACTACTCGGCCCGTTGCGGGCCTGGCACGGGGAGACCCGGCTGGACCTGGGGCCGGTCCGGCAGCAGGCCGTGCTGTCCGCGCTGCTGCTGCGCCCGGACGTGACCGTCAGCCACTACGAACTCACCGACGGGCTTTGGGAAAAGCCGCCGGAGTCCAATGTGCTGCCGGTGTACGTCCGGCGGCTGCGGCAATGCCTGGACACCTCGGGGCAGAAGCCGCGGGACTCGGTCATCGTGTCCGATCGCGGCGGCTACCGGTTCGCCAGCGGCGGGGTGCGTCTCGACGTGGTGCGGCTGGAGGAGATCGCCGTCGTCGCGGCCGCCGCCGAGGAGGCGGGCGACTTCGTCACCGCGGTGGACACCTTCGCCGACGCGCTCCGGCTGTTCCACGGCGAGCCGCTGACGGGGCTGCCCGGTGCGTTCGTCCAGGGCGAGCGGCGACGGCTGGAGGAACGCAGGCTTCTGCTGCTGCGCCGGAAACTGCGGGCCCAGCTGAAACTCGGGCGGTTCGACGAGGTGATCGGCGAGCTGTCGGCGCTGGTTTCGGCTGATCCGCCGAGCGAGCCGCTGGCCGCGTTGCTGATGCGAGCGCTTTACGGCGGCGGTCGGCAGGTGGAGGCGCTGGAGGTGTTCACCGACGTCCGGGAGCGGTTGATCGAGCAGCTCGGCGTCGATCCGGGTGAGGAACTGCGGCAGGTGCAGGAAGCGGTGCTGCGCGGGGACGAGAAGCTGCTGGGTGTCGTGCCGCGCCGCGAGCCGTCCCGCCGGATCCGCAACGAACTGCCCGCCACCAACGGCGAACTCGTCGGCAGGGACCGGGAACTAGCGCTGCTGGTCGAGGACGGCGATCCGGAATCGGTCTCGGTCGACGCCGTCGACGGCGTTCCCGGCGCGGGGAAGACCACGCTCGCGGTGTGCGCGGCCCACCGGCTCCGCGAGTCCCATCCGGACGGTGCGTTGTTCGTGGATCTCCACGGCCACACCGAAGGCCGCGAGCCGGTGAAGCCGGAGCGCGCGCTGCGACGGTTGCTGCGCGCGGTCGGTGTCGAAGACGGCGCCATGCCGGACGATCTCGACGAACTGGCCGCGTCGTGGCGGGCGGCGACCTCGCAGCTGAGGTTGCTGCTGGTGCTCGACAACGCCGAATCCGCCGGGCAGGTGCGGCCGCTGCTGCCCTCCGGGCCGGGTAGCCGTGTGCTCGTGACCAGCCGTCGCCGTCTGTCCGGTTTGGACGCCGATCGGCGGGTTTCCCTTGGCGCGCTGGGGCTTGAAGCAGCGGAAAGGCTGCTCGGCCGGATCGTGGGGGCACCGAGGGCCGAGGGTGAACGGTTCGCCGTCCGCGCGCTGGCCGGACTGTGCGGACGGCTGCCGCTCGCGTTGCGGATCGCGGGCGCCCGGTTGCAAAACCGTCCGATGTGGACGTTCAAGGACCTGGTGGACCGGATGTCGGACGACGAGCGCAGGCTCGGCGAGCTGACTGCCGAGGACCGCAGCGTCGAGGTGGCACTGCGCCTGTCCTACGAGCAGCTTCGGCCGGCCGAGCAGAACGCGTTCACGGTGCTCGGCCTGTCACCGACGCCCGAATTCGACCGGCTTTCGGTCGCCGCCCTGCTGGGCAGCTCGCCCGCCGAAGCCGAGCGGCAGCTGGAAAGCCTGGTCGACGCCAGTCTCGTACAGGAACCGGCGAGCGGTCGTTACCGGCTGCACGACCTGGTGGCGGTCTACGCGCGGCGGCTCGCCGGCGAGATGCCCGAAGACGTCGCCGACGCGGCGCGGAAACGGGTGTACGGGCTGTATCTCGGCGCCGCTCGCCGGGCGAGCGAATGGGGTGTCGCGCGGTTCCCGGTGGAATCCGGTGGAGCGTTCACCGGGCAACGGGACGCTTCCGCCTGGCTCGACGCCGTCGGAGACCTGCCGGAGGTGGTGACCCAAGCCGCGGAGGCGGGCCTGGACGGCTTCGCTTGCTCGATCGCCGAGGGACTGGTCGACTATCTCGCGCGCCAGCAGCGGTACCACGAATGCCGGACGGCACTGCAGCTCGCGTTGCCACTGGCGGAACAGGCCGAAGACGGACGCCTCGTCTCATCGCTGCGGTTCTGCCTCGGCTACGCCTACGCCATGCAAGGGCAGCTGGACCGGGCGCGCGGCTGGTTCGACGACGCGCTGCGCGCGGGCCAGGCCTCCGGCGACCGCGGGGTGGAGGCGCGGGCGCTGGGCGGGCTCACCATGGTGGATCTGATCGCGGGACGGCACGATCTCGCGATCCCCGGCATGCGGCGGGTGATGATCCTGGCCGACGAGGTGGGGGACCGCTGGCTGGCCGAACGGTCGCTGTCCGCGCTCGGCTATCTCGCGTACCTGCGAGGCGAGCACGAGGAAGCACTCGACCACCTCGGTCGTGCCCGTGAGCTGAGCGAGGAGATCGGCAGTCCGGGAATGCTGGCCAGGGTGCTGTGCCACAGCGGCACCGTCCGCCTCGAGACCGGCAGGTTCGCCGAAGCCGCGCTGGATCTCCGGCGGTCCGTAGAACTCGCCGAGGAGACCACGGACGGTCTGCTGACCGCGACCGCTCTCGCCCGCCTGGGTGCCGCGGAACTGGAACTGGGGAACCTCGACGCGGCGTTCGAACTCCAGCGGCGGGCGCTGACGGCGGTCACCGAGGAGACCATCGTCGGGATGGAGTCCGAGATCCGCAACCGGCTCGGCCGCACCCATCTCGCCGCGGGCGATCCGGTGGCGGCGAGAAAACACTTCGAGTGGGTGCTCACCACCATCGGATCCGACGGCGATTCCCTGCAACGCACCCTCGCACTGGAAGGTCTGGACCTCACCAGACAGTCGGTACGCCGGCGTTGATGATCGTGAAGCGGTGGCCGGCCATGCTCGTCCGCCAGCGCTCGAAGTAGGCGTCGGCGGCGTCGGCCAGGTGCACCCCGGCACGGACCTCGTGGACGACGCAGGCCCAGTCGGCGGCGTCGCACAGCACCAGTTCCCGGGGTGCCCCGCGTTTGCGGAGCACGGACGCACACAGAGCTCCGCGCCTGCCGATATTGCTGTTCTCGAGGCAGTGGCGGAGGTCTTCGACGGCGTGGGCGGCGGTCTCGAACACCGTCCACCGGTACTTCGGCGACGGGCGGCCGTCGGCCCACGGCATGAAGAACGCCGCCCAGCTCCAGCCCGGTCCGACGACCCCGTCCCGTTCCCCTGGACTCGGCACGTCGTCCCGGGGTGTCACCATGTTGTACGGGGTCCGGCTCGCCGGGCTCATGCACGTCTCCTCGTGGACCACCGGTTCCGCGGGTGCGGATCCGTGCCCGGAACCGTAGGGCGGAGCCATGAAATCCCAATGAAACGCACGCGCTCACGGATCCCGGCGGCGCCGGTGACCGCCTACGACGTCGAACAGAGAAGCGGATGCATGTCCGCCGCGAGCTTCCAGCACGTCCACCCCGGACTGGGCGAGGAAGGCGAACTCGCGCCGGGCAGGCCGTCGATGTGACGCTCACCGTCACCGAGAACGGCATGAAGTCACCGAGGACAGCTGTATCTGGGTGCTTACGGGCATTTGGTCGTGCTGCGCGGCGGGGGACAAGGTCCGCACCGCTAGTTCACCGTCGCCGCTTGACGCCCGGACCAGTCCTCGTCCAGTATGAACACGTGTTCATGAACGTACGTTCATGACGAAGGAGGTTCTGGGATGTCCGGCATCGTCAACACCGCTCAGGCGGAGGCTTGGAACGGCTACGAGGGACGGCACTGGGCCGAGCACGACGAGCGCTACGACGCGGTGAACAGTGGTTTCAACGAATTCCTGTTCGACGCGGCCGGGATCGGCGAGCGCGACCGGGTGCTCGACATCGGTTGCGGCAACGGACAGGTCACTCGGCTCGCCGCCGTCCGCGCCTCGCTCGGCGGCGCGACCGGCGTGGATCTGTCCGCGCCGATGCTCGCCACCGCGCGGGCCCGCGCGGAGGCCGACGGTGTCGCGAACGTCGTGTTCGACCAAGGTGATGTCCAGGTCTTCCCGTTCGGTGACGGCGTTTTCGACGTCGCGATCAGCCGGTTCGCGGTGATGTTCTTCGCCGATCCGGTCGCCGCCTTCACCAACGTGCGCCGCGCCTTGCGGCCCGGCGGCAGGCTCGCGTTCCTGTGCATGACCGAACTCGCCGGAACCGATCTCGGTGCCGTTTTCGGCGCACTGGCACCGTTTCTGCCGACCCCGACCGGCGCGGACGGAACCGGGCCGACGTCGTTCGCCGATCCGGCGCGAGTCCGCTCGGTGTTGACCGACGCAGGATTTCTCGATGTCGCCTGCACGCGTGGCGAGGCCGATCAGGTCTGGGGGAGCGATGTGCCGGACGCGGCCGGTTTCCTGGCGGGCTGGGGGCCGGTCAAGTATCACCTCGACCAAGCCGGTACCGAAGCCGCGGCCGGTGCGCGGAAAGCTCTTTCGGTCGCCCTCCGGCCTTTCGACGGACCTCGTGGGATCCGGCTGCGCGGCACGGCGTGGCTGGTCACGGCTGCCGCGCGCGGCTGAGCCCCCGATGTCACCGAGGAAAGCGGCGGCCCTGCGCCACGCCGAAGACGGCCGGAGTTTGCGCGAGCACCTGATCGCCACGGCCGCGGACCTGATTTCCGCCCACGGCACCGCGGAACTCACGGTCCGCGCCATCGCGCGTGCGGCCGGTGTCGCCGACGGCGTGCTGTACAACCATTTCTCCGACAAGGAGGAGTTGCTGGCCAACGCGTTGGCGGAACACGTGCGCGGGGTCGAAGCCGCGCTCGGCGAGTTGCCCGCGGCCGGTTCGGGGACGGTCGAGGCGAATCTCCGGGCCCAGCTGTCCTACGGTTTGGCTTTGCACAAGGAGATCCTGCCCGCGTTCGCCGGGTTGCTCGCCCGCCCCGCCGTGCTCGCGCGATACGGGGAACTGGGCGAGGGTGGAGAAACCTGGCGGGACCGCCTCGCGAAATACCTGTGCACGGAAAAGGAACTCGGCAGGCTGGGCGGCGATGTCGAAGCGGCGGCGGCGATGCTGGTCGGTGTCTGTCACGAAACGGTGCTCGCCGGCCTGCTCCCGCACGGCCCGAAGGTGACCACGTCGCCCGGTACGGAAGCAGTGGTCACGACGGTGCTGGACGGTATCGCGGCCCGATGATACTCGACCCGGGTTGATCGGCGCGCGTTCTGGGTAACCGGATTATGCGGCTTCAGCAGGGAGGCCGCGCGCGCAACGGGAAGGGTGGCTCCATGATCAGCATCGCGGAGCATCCGGTGCCGGGGACCTGGGTGCTCGACCTGCGGACCACCACGCCTCGGGCCTTGCCCGACATGCGAGCCTGGGTCGTCAGATGCCTTCCCGATTTCGGCGAGGGGCATCGTGACGACGTCCTGCTGGCGGCGACCGAACTCGTCGCCAACGCTTATGTGCACGGGGGTGGCGCACGTCACATCCAGTTGTGGCGCGGCGTGACACCGTGCGCCGTCCGCGTCGAAGTCGCGGACGTCAGCGTCGAACAACCCCGGGCGCGTCGTTCGCGCATCGAGGATCCCCGCGGACGAGGGCTGCTCGTCGTCGACGGGGTGGCGGTGCAATGGGGCGTCCGGCGTGAGTCGGTGCGCGGCGGAAAGATCGTCTGGGCGCATATCCGGTGCGACGGCGGCTGTCCGGAAGCGCTCCCGCGCGTGCGCGGGAGGCGCTCCCGGAGCTGACTCAGCCTGGCCGGCAGAAGATCCGCTCCACCAAAATCGATGTCTTGCCCGATGCTCGACGTGAAGCACGTCACATCTTCGTGCGCCCCTCGATGGCCACGCGGGCCGCCTCGACCGACTTCCGGACGACGACTTCCGTGGAATAGCCCTGTTTCGTGAAGACCCCGTCGAGGTAGAACGTGCCGTAGCCGTGTGCCTGGGTGAACAACTGCTCCATCAGTTCCAGCCCGTCCTGTGGCCGATCGGCGACGGTAAGACAGAGCATGACGAATTGGTCGGTCAAACGGCGGGTCTGCTCGTGCAGCTCGGCGTGCTCCGGTCCCTGCAGGCCGTCCGCGTAGATGACGTTCATCCCGGCCCGGCGTTCGATCAGGTACTCCGTGTACGCGCCGGCGGCCGCGGCGAGCGCGGCGACGGGCTCGCTCTCGGCTTCGACGGCGGCGTGCACCCTGTCGGCCAGCCGGCAGGCGACGCTGGTCGCGATCGCGGCCAGCAGGCTTTCCTTGTCCGGGAAATGCCGGTACGGCGCGCCGGGGCTGACCTTCGCACGCCTGGCGACTTCGGCGACGGAGAACGCGCCCAGTCCCTGTTCGGCGATCAAGTCGAGCGAGACCCGCACGAGTTCGGCGCGAAGGTCGCCGTGATGGTACTTGCCGCCCATGTCGTGGATCACACCGTCCAGGTCGCGGAATATGTAAGAGCCCTCTTACGCTAACGGTAAGTGACCTCTTACATGGTCTCACTGTTTCTCGGAGGGTTTCATGACGACGACCACGCACGCCATCGCCGCGCCGTCCCCGGGCGCCGCTCTGTCGCCGACGACGATCGAGCGTCGCGACCTGCGTCCGGACGACGTGCTGATCGACATCGCGTACGCGGGGATCTGCCACAGCGACATCCACCAGGTGAAGGAGGACTGGGGCAGCGCGATCTTCCCGATGGTGCCCGGCCATGAGATCGCCGGTGTCGTCGCCGCGGTCGGCTCCGACGTCACGAAGTACCGGGTCGGGGATCGCGTCGGCGTCGGCTGCATGGTCGACTCCTGTGGCGAGTGCGAGTACTGCCTCGCGGGCACCGAGCAGTTCTGCCTCAAGGGCAACATCCAGACGTACAACGGAGTCGGCTTCGACGGCGAGAACACCTACGGCGGTTACAGCCGCCAGATCGTCGTGAAGGACGGCTTCGTCTGCCGGATCCCGGAAGGGATCGGCCTCGACGTCGCCGCCCCGCTGCTGTGCGCGGGCATCACCACCTACTCCCCGCTGAACCGCTGGGGTGCCGGGCCGGGCAAGAAGGTCGCCGTCGTCGGCCTCGGCGGGCTCGGCCACATGGCGGTCAAGATCGCGGTCGCCATGGGCGCCGACGTCACCGTGCTCAGCCAGAGCCTGAAGAAGCAGGAAGACGGCCTGAAGCTGGGTGCGAAGGACTACTTCGCGACCGGTGACGTGTCGACGTTCCAGACGCTGCGCGGCCGTTTCGACCTCATCCTCAACACCGTGTCGGCGACGCTGCCTGTCGACTCCTACCTCGGCATGCTGCGGGTCGGTGGGGCCATGGTCAACGTCGGCGCGCCCGGCGACCCGCTGTCCTACAACGCCTTCTCGCTGCTCGGCGGCAACAGGGTGCTCGCCGGATCGATGATCGGCGGCATCGCCGAGACCCAGGAGATGCTCGACTTCTGCGCCGAGCACGGCATCGGCGCCGAGATCGAGACGATTTCGGCCGACCAGGTGAACGTGGCCTACGACCGGGTCGAGAACAGCGACGTCCGCTACCGGTTCGTCATCGACGCGGCGACCATCGGCGCCTGAGGACGGGCTCACCGGTCCGTGAAGGCCTCCTTGAGGGACCCAGAGTCCCTCAAGGAGGCCTTCACGGACTCGGGAAGCGTCACATCAGCAGCAGGGGCACCGTGTTCATCGCGGTGTGCGCGGCGATCGGTGCCCACAGGTTGCGGTAGCGCGACCACAGGTAGCCGGTGAACAGGCCGAAGAACCCTTGGAAGGCCACGATCGCGCCCAGGGTGAGTGGGAGTGACCCCTGCCCGTGCGTCGGCAGGTGGAGCCACGCGAACAGCAGCGACGCCAGCAGGATTCCTGGCCACCGCCCGAAAAGCGCCTCCAGCCGGGTCTGCAGCATGCCGCGGAAGAAGACTTCTTCGAGCACGTTCGCGGTGAAGAAGGTCAGTGTCGCGACCACCGCCAGGTACACCGGATCCGGGTAGTCCTCCGCGGTCGGCAGCGGCGGCGCGAACGGGCCGAGGACGTAGAGCCAGCCGAATACGAGTACCGCGGGAATCGGCGCGAGCCATTGCCACGTCTGCCGGGGCCGCCACGTGAGCCGGAACGGATCCGGTTTCCCTTGCGGGCGCAGGATTCGCAGGAGAATCAGCGGCAGAACGAGGAACACGAGCGGCTTGGCGAGGCCCCAGATGTCGCGGACGAGCGTCTGCTGTCC
Organism: Amycolatopsis sp. NPDC041971; assembly: GCF_055588925.1. NCBI lineage: Bacteria > Bacillati > Actinomycetota > Actinomycetes > Pseudonocardiales > Pseudonocardiaceae > Amycolatopsis > Amycolatopsis sp. NPDC041971. The sequence goes on from NZ_JBVJCE010000022.1 coordinate 122,856, forward strand.
CGTCATCGACACGAGGAACAACGCCAGCGGCCACACAAAAGCGATGAGCGCCAAGGAACCTGCTTGACGGCGCAGGGCGCGGCGGTCGTCCACCTCGGCGGGCAACGATGGCGCGCGGAGCGGGATCGCGCGGACCAGCAGGATTCCTGCCAGTGCGGGAATCACCGCGCCCCAAAGGGAAAGCCGTTTGTCCGTATCCGCGGACGGCTGGATCGTGTCGTTCGCGGTCGCCAGCAACAGCGCGGGTGCCGCGAGGAAGACCAGGAGTCCGCCGATGAGGGCGACCCTGGCGACGTTCGGGCGCGCGTCGGTTTGTTCCATCACCGGGCAAGGATCTTCGAAGCGGCGCGACTCCGCGTCATCACTTCGTAGGACTTCAGCCGACCGCGATGACCTTTTCCAGGCTGCGCAGGCACAAGCTGAGTGCTTCGTGCTTCGGTGTCTTCCCATCCTGCACCGCTTCCCACCCCGTGTAGAGCAGGGCCCACAGCAGTTGCAGCAGCCATTCCTTCGACATCGCCGGGTCGATCGTGCCCTCGGCGTGCCCGCGCTCGATCAGCCTCAGCAGCGACCGGTCGTCTTCGCTCTCGTCCTGCCATTCGGGGCGGGTCACGAGATCCGGCATGGTGAAGAGCAACTGGAAGACGTCGCCGAACTCGAAGTACTCCTGGCACAACCTCGCCAGCGCGGCCGGGGCCGGGCCTTCGTCGAGCCGTGCCCGCCGCGTGCCTTGGGAGACCTTGTCGAGGGCGTCGTGGCTGATGGCGTCTATGAGGTCGGAGCGCTCCGCGAAATACCGGTGCACCGTGGTGCGCCCGACGTTCGCGGCCGCCGCGATGTCGGCCAGCGTGGCGCTCGGTTGCTTCGTCAGTTTCTCGATGGCCGCGTCCAGGATCGCGCGTCGGGTCCTCGCCCGGACACCCGTCTCGGTGGCCACACCCTCACTCATACCGGTACCGTACCTCGCTCTCCGATATGGAACTCGATTGACGATTTTGGAACACTCGTGTTCCATTCAGAACCATGGATACTCCACGATTGAAGGTGTTGTGGTCGTTCGCGCGACCGCACAAGGGGGCACTCGCGATTGGCCTGGTACTCGCCCTGCTCGGCTCCGCGGCCGGTCTCGCCACGCCCATGGTCACGAAGTGGGTGCTCGACTCGCTGGGCTCGTCAGCGTCGCTGGCCGGGCCCGTGCTGGCGCTGCTCGGCCTGATGCTGGTCGGCTCGGTGATCTGGCTGACGCAATGGATCCTGCTCGGCACGGTCGGCGAGCGGGTGGTGCTGCGCGCCAGGGAATCGATGGTGCGGCGGTTCTTCCGCGCGACGATCCCGGCGATCACCAAACGGCCGACGGGGGAACTGGTCACCCGCGTCACCTCGGACACCGTGCTGCTGCGCGAAGCGGCGTCGTCCAGCGTGATCGGGCTGATCAACGGCGTCGTGATGCTCATCGGCACCTTGGTGCTGATGAGCGTGCTCGACCCGGTGCTGCTGGCGACGACGGTGGCGGCCGTGGTGGTGGTGATCGCGCTGTTCGCGTGGCTCATGCCCGCCATCGCGAAGGAACAGGAGAAGGCGCAGGACCGGGTGGGCCGTCTCGGTGGCGTTCTCGAGGGCGCGCTGCGGGCGATCCGCACGGTGAAAGCCAGTCGCGCCGAAGACCGGCAGTCCGAGCGGATCCTGGTCGACGCCGAGGCCGCCACCGTGCACGGCGTCCGCGCGGTGCGGCGGGAGGCCGTCGCCTGGGTGGTGGCGTGGACCGGCATCCAGGGCGCGACCCTGGTGATCCTCGGCCTCGGCGCCTGGCGCGTCGACGCGGGCCTGCTCGAGGTGTCGAGCCTCATCGCGTTCCTGCTGTACGCGTTCGCGCTGATGGAGCCGATCACGGAACTGAGCCAGAACATGACCACGTTGCAGGCGGGCCTCGCGGCGGCGGGGCGGATCCGGGAGATGGACGCGCTGGAGATCGAAGAGGACACGGTGGCCACGGCGCCGGAAACCGCGGACGGGCGGGAGGGCCCGGTACTGGAACTGCGCGGGGTGACCGCCGGTTACGGCGGCGATCCGGCGCTGCGGGAGGTGTCGCTGAGGATCCCGAGGCGCGGACACACCGCGATCGTCGGGCCGTCCGGTGCGGGCAAGACGACGATGCTGTCGTTGATCATGCGGTTCGTACAACCACAGTCGGGTTCACTGCTGCTGGACGGGCGTGAGTACGCGGACCTGCCGTACGCGGATGTGCGGGCACGGCTGGCCTACGTCGAGCAGGAGACACCGATCGTGCCGGGGACGATCGGGGAGAACCTGCTCTTCACCCACCCCGACGCGACCGAGGAGGAGGTGCGGCGGGCGATCGGCGAAGTCCGGTTGAGCGACAAGATCGCCGCACTCGACGACGGACTGGACACCCCGCTTTCGTCGACGTCGGTCTCCGGCGGGGAACGTCAGCGGATCGCGCTGGCAAGGGCGATCCTGCGCACGCCGGACGTGGTGCTGCTGGACGAGGCGACCGCGCAGGTCGACGGCCGGACCGAGAGCGCGATCCACGACTGCATCCGGCGCCTGGCGCGTGAAGGGGCCGTGGTCACCGTGGCGCACCGGCTGTCCACGGTGATCGACGCGGACACCATCGTGGTGATGGAGGACGGTCGCGTGCGGGCGAGCGGCAGCCACGAACAGTTGCTCGCCACCGACACGCTGTACCGCGAACTGGTGGAGGCGTTGCGGATCGCGGGGGAGGGCGCGCCGGTCCCCGGCTGATCCGCTCAGGCGGAGACGGCGCGGACTCCCGATGGCATCTCGCTGTTGATCTCGTCGCTTCGAAGTCGTACTGCGGCAGGACTTCGCATCCGTCCGGGTGCCCGGCTCCTTGTGAAGACACGCTAACGAGGGATTTCAGAAACTCGCGATGGACCGAACAGCACAGGCGGACCAGACTTCGCGCCATGAAGGCATTGGTCAAAGCCGACCGAGCACCCGGGCTGGAACTCACCGACGTGCCGGACCCCGCCGTCGGCCCCGGCGACGTCGCCGTCCGCGTGCTGCGGGCCGGGATCTGCGGCACCGATCTGCACATCGACTCCTGGGACGACTGGGCGGCGCGCACCATCGCCGCGCCACTGGTCATCGGGCACGAGTTCGTCGGCGAGGTGGTCGAGATCGGCCGGTCGGTGACGACGGTCAAGGTGGGCGACCTGGTCAGCGGCGAGGGCCATCTGGTCTGCGGAAGCTGCCGCAACTGCAAGGCCGGGCGACGGCATCTGTGCGCCAGGACCAAGGGCCTCGGCGTGCACACCGATGGTGCCTTCGCGCAGTACGCCGTCCTGCCCGAGCAGAACGCCTGGGTGCACCGCACCAAGGTCGACCTCGACATCGCCGCGATCTTCGATCCGCTCGGCAACGCCGTGCACACCGCGCTGTCCTTCCCGGTCATCGGCGAGGACGTGCTGGTCACCGGCGCCGGCCCGATCGGCATCATGGCCGCCGCCATCGCGCGCCACGCGGGCGCGCGCAACGTCGTCGTCACCGACGTCAGCGGGCACCGCCTGGAACTGGCCCGCAAGGTCGGCGTCGACCTCGCGCTGGACGTCTCCGCCGGGACCATCGCCGACGCGCAGGAACGCCTCGGCATGGCCGAGGGTTTCGACGTCGGCATGGAGATGAGCGGGCGGCCCGAGGCGCTGCGCGACATGATCGCGAACATGTCCCACGGCGGCCGTGTCGCGCTGCTCGGCCTTCCCGCCTCCGACGTGTCGGTCGACATCGCCGCCGTCGTGCTGAAGATGATCCAGATCAAGGGGATCTACGGGCGCGAGATGTTCGAGACGTGGTACTCGATGTCCGTGCTGCTGCAGGCAGGGCTGGACATCTCGCCGGTGATCACCCACCGGTTCGGCTACACCGAGTACGAGAAGGCGTTCGCGACGGCCAGGGAAGGCCGCTGCGGCAAGGTCATTCTGGATTGGACGGAGAACTGATGTACGGCGCGATACGCGACGACCTCAAGGCCGGGCTCGCCGAGATCCGGGAAGCCGGGCTGTACAAGGGCGAGCGGGTGATCCGGGGACCGCAACGGGCTTCGGTCAGTGTTGACGGCGGCGACGTCCTCAACTTCTGCGCCAACAACTACCTCGGCCTCGCCGACCATCCCAAGCTGATCGAAGCCGCGCAAACGGCGCTGGACCGCTGGGGCTTCGGCATGGCGTCGGTGCGGTTCATCTGCGGGACCCAGCAGCCGCACAAGGAACTCGAGGCGAAGCTCTCCGAGTTCCTCGGCACCGAGGACACGATCCTCTACAGCTCCTGTTTCGACGCCAACGCCGGGCTCTTCGAGACGTTGCTGACCGACCAGGACGTCATCATCTCCGACGAGCTCAACCACGCGTCGATCATCGACGGCGTCCGGCTCTGCAAGGCGAAGCGGATGCGCTACCGCAACCGCGACGTCGCGGACCTGGAAGCCCGGCTGAAAGAGGCGTCCGGTGCGCGGTACCGGATGATCGCCACCGACGGCGTGTTCTCGATGGACGGCTACTTCGCGCCGCTCGACGAGATCTGTGCGCTGGCCGAGCGCTACGACGCCCTGGTGATGGTGGACGATTCGCACGCCGTCGGCTTCACCGGTCCGACCGGGCGCGGCACGCCCGAGCTGTTCGGCGTTCAGGACAAGGTCGACGTGCTCACCGGCACCCTCGGCAAGGCGCTCGGCGGCGCGAGCGGCGGTTACACCTCGGGTCGCGCGGAGATCGTCGAGATGCTGCGGCAGCGCTCGCGGCCGTACCTGTTCTCGAACTCGCTCGCGCCGTCGATCACCGCGGCCGCGCTCGCCACGCTGGAGCTGCTGGACGAGTCGAGTGAACTGCTGGGCAAGCTGCGCGCCAACACCGAGCTGTTCCGGCGCCGGATGACCGAGGCCGGTTTCGACCTGCTCCCCGGCGAGCACCCCATCATCCCGGTGATGATCGGCGACGCCGCCAAGGCCGGGAAGATGGCGGATCTGCTGCTCGACCAGGGTATCTACGTGGTCGGGTTCTCCTATCCGGTGGTGCCGCACGGTAAGGCCCGGATCCGGACGCAGATGTCGGCGGCGCACTCGACCGACGAGGTCGACCGGGCCGTCGACGCGTTCGTGACAGCAAGGTCCATGATGGACGGATGATCGATCCGCGACGGCTGCGCGTACTGCGCGCCCTCGCCGACCACGGCACCGTGACGGCGGCGGGCCAGGCACTGCACCTGACGCCGTCCGCGGTCTCCCAACAGCTGGCCGCCCTCGAAGCCGAGTGCGGCCAGCAGTTGCTTCGCCGCCGGGGCCGCCGGGTTTCGCTGACCCCCGCCGGTGAACTGATGGTGGTGCACGCCAACGCCGTCGCCGCCGAACTGGAACGGGCGCGGGCCACGCTGGCCGCGCTCGATTCCGGTGTCCAGGGCATGGTGCGGCTGGCGAGTTTCGCCTCCGCGATCACGATGGTCGTCGCACCGGCGATCGCCTCGTTGCGCGCCGGTTCGCCCGGCGTCTCCATCCAGGTGCAGGACGTCGAGGGGCACGCGAGCATCCCGCTGCTGCTCGACGGCGAGATCGACCTGGCGATCACCGAGGAGTACCGCCTCTCGCCACGAACGGATGAAAGCAGGCTCACCCGGTTCCCGCTGTACGTGGAGCCGTTCGACGCCGTACTGCCCACCGGGCACCGGCTCGCCGAAGCGTCTGAAGTGGACATCGACGAACTCGCCGACGACGACTGGATCGCGCCGAAACCCGGCAACCCGTGCCGCGACGTGCTGATGATCGCGTGCGCCAATCCGGAGATCCGGCACGTCTCCGACGATTTCCACGCGATCACCACCCTGGTCGCCGCTGGCGAGGGCGTGGCTTTGGTGCCGCGCAACGCTTTCGCCGCTGTCCCCGGCGCAGTCGCCGTCCCGTTGCGCGGCGAGCCGCCGTTGCGCCGCGTGTTCGCCGCCGTCCGGCGGGGGAGCGCGGACCATCCGCTGCTCAAGACCGTGCTCTCCGCGCTGCTGGACGCGGCGCCCGGTCATGCGAATGCGGACAAGACGAGCCGCGCCTAAGATCCTCCTCACCTGCCGTCGGACGAAAGACAGGGCGCGGATGCTCCAGATCGATGGCCTCACCTGGATCGTCACGATCGGGCTGGTGCTCGGGCTCCTGGCACTCGACCTCGTCCTCGCGGCCGTGCGGCCGCACAAGGTCGGCTTCGGCGAGGCGGTGGCCTGGTCGGTCGGCTACATCCTGGTCGCGGTGGCGTTCGGCGTCTGGCTGACGCTCGCGCACGGTGGCGACTTCGGACAACAGTACTTCGCGGGTTACATCGTGGAGAAGAGCCTGTCGGTCGACAACCTCTTCGTCTTCGTGATCATCATGACGACCTTCGCGGTACCCGAGGAACACCAGCACAAGGTGCTCACGTTCGGCATCGTCGTCGCGCTGATCATGCGCGCGATCTTCATCGCGCTCGGCGCCACGCTGCTTTCGTTGTTCTCCTTCATGTTCCTGCTGTTCGGACTACTGCTGATCTACACCGGCATCCAGCTGTTCCGGCACCGCGACGAGGATCCGGACGTCGAGAACAACGTGGTGGTTCGGACCGCGCGCCGCCTGCTGCCGCTGTCCACCGAATACGACGGTGGCAAGCTGTTCACCCGCGTCGAGGGGAAGCGGGTGGGCACGCCGCTGGTGGTGGTGCTGCTCGCGATCGGCGGAATCGACCTGCTGTTCGCGCTGGACTCGATCCCCGCGGTCTTCGGCGTCACCGACGAGCCGTACCTGGTCTTCGCGGCCAACGCCTTCGCCCTGCTGGGCCTGCGTGCGCTGTACTTCCTGGTGAAGGGCCTGCTCGATCGGCTGGTGTATCTGTCCGCCGGGCTCGCGATCATCCTCGGGTTCATCGGGATCAAGCTGATCCTGCATTGGGCCCATGTGGACATCGACGAAAGCGTCCCGGAGATCTCGACGCCCGTGAGCCTCGCGGTGATCATCGGCATCCTCGTCGTGGTGACGGTGGCGAGCCTGCTCAAGACCCGCAAGGATCCGTCCGCCAAGGCACATCCAGGTTCGCTGCGCGGTTCCCGCCCCGAAGAGGACTAACGCCAGCCCTGCGTGAGCAGGGCGAAAATCCGCTCGACGTCTTTCCGCGGATCCTGCCTGCCCCGGGTGAGCGCCGGGATGTCCAGCACGAATCGCGCGAGCGCGTGGCAGGCGATGTCGTCGGAGTCCACGCCGGCGTCCTCGGCGATGGCGGCGCCGAGGGCTTTGGCGTGCCGGGTCCACATGCGCTCGCCGTACTCCTGTAGCGCTGGGGTGCCGCTGACCAGTGCGGTGAAGCCGACGTACTGGGGTGCGCCGTGAGCGGAAGCCAGGTGGCGAGCGCGTACTCGCGCAGCGCCTCGACGCTTTGCTCTTCCGGTCGTTGCCGCACGGCGGCGAGCAGGTTCGTTTCACGGTCTTCGGCCTCGTCGAAGACCAGGGCTTCCTTGCCGGGAAAGTGCTTGAACAACGTCGTGGTCGACACGTCGGCGGCCTCGGCGATGTCGCGGATGCTCACCTGGTCGTAGCCCCGCTCCAGGAACAACTTCAGCGCGGCGTCCGCCAATGCCTGGCGGGTGGCCGCCTTCTTGTGTTCGCCGCGACCACCGGCTCAAAGACGAACCCGGCTGGACCTACCGGCTCGCCTCGGACGGCACCCTCACGGTCACCACACCGACAAGACAAACCCACGACAGCTCACCACCGCCCCCGCACGAACCCGCGTGGCCGAAGAACCACCACCGTTCTGAACCGTGGACGGAAAACGGCAACGGTCGGACTTCTGGTGCGGATCCTTCCGCGACAGCCATCTAGAGTCCTGCGACCGAGTGGTCGCTTCGCTTTATGGAGTCTTTGAGACGGCCACTGTTGCTGCCGAGCGCGGTTGTGTCTCGTTGCCGAAATGCGGCCATGGTCCGGGTCTCGCCGTGAGTCGTCAGCGCGATGGTGCTTCGAAACGGGGTGGCCTTGGACGTCGCCGTGTCCCAGTCGCTGCACCCCGCGTCCAGGCGGCCGCGCTTCTGCCCGTATTGCCGAAATCCGGCTACGGTCCAGGCCTCGTCGTGAGTTCCCAGCGCGACGACACCTCCGTACCGGTCAGCCGTTGCCGAAATATGGCCTCGGCTTCCTCTCGGGTCTTCGCGGCGACGGCGGTGGTCGCCAGGTAACGCGGGCTGCACCCTTGCGTGTCTAGGCTGCGGCGGCTGTGTCTCGTTGCCGAAATATGGCCACGGCCCCATCCTTGGGACTTTCGCGGCGACGGTGGTCCTCGCAGGAGCCTTGCGTGCTGCAATCGTGCGCGTACGAGCTGCTCTGTCTCGTCGTCAAAATCCGGCGACGCTCCGGCCTGCGCGGTGAGCTCCCCAACGCGACAATGTGCCGATCCGGTCAGCCGTCGCCGAAATCCGGCAACGACGTTCCAGCTGCCGCATCCCCAACGCCGCAGCAGACCACCACTGAAACGCTGCGCCTTCGCCCGAGCAGGTGTCACAAGAGAGGCGAAGAACCCTCACCTCACAACAGAATCCCGAGCAGGCAAACCGCAACCTCCGAAAAGGACCGAAGCGCACCACCAAAGTCGCCACGAGAGCCAACGCGATACCCGGGCGGCATGGTCTATCCCAGGAAGTCGCTCACCAGCTCGCTCGATGCGGGCCGGCACTCGTCGAAGTAGGCGTGCCGCGCGCCGGCGAAGAGGTGCATTCGCGCGTCGGGAATCCGTTCCGTCAGCAACGGCGCGTTCGCCACGGGGGCGAGCAGATCGTCGTCGCCGTGCAGGACCAGCGTGGGTGCGGTGATCTCCGGCAGCACGTCCCACGCGTCGTGGGTGTTGCTCGCGACGAGATGCCCGCGCACCGCGTGCGGCGGTATGCCGTGGGCGCCGAGTACCCGGTACGGACCGGGATTCGCCGCTCGCCAGACGGGTGTGTACATGAGATTCTCCAGCGTTTCCCGTGCCTCCACAGAGGACCGCCGGGCCAGCGCCAGCCGTACGTCGTTCGACCGCTCGACACCGTGTGCGCCGCCCGGCGAGGTGCAGCCGAGGACGAGCCGCCGCACGCGTTCGGGATACCGCGCGGCGACCCACTGCGCGACCCGGCCGCCCATCGAGGTGCCGTAGACGTCCGCCTCGGAGACGTCGAGCGCGTCGAGGACCGCGATCACGTCGTCCGCGAAACCCGGTGTGGAGTAAGCGGAATCGGGCGCGTCACTGGCTCCGGTGCCGCGATAGTCCATGGTGATCGTGCTCGGGAAGTCCCCGCGCGTACGGTCCCACCACGTGTGGTCGTTCGCCTGCCCGGCCAGCAGCACGAGCGGCCTGCCCGTGCCCTGCCACTGGTAGGCCAGCCGGGTCCCGTCGGCGGCGACGGCGTGGCCGGTGCGGGGGAGCGTGGTCATCCTTCTCCTGTTCGGTCGTTCCAGCGCCGGGCCGAGTGCCATCCGCCCTCGTCGCACGCGGGTGCTCCTGAAGCGCGCCGGTCACCGATGTGCTGCGATCCCGTCGTACATGACCCGCCGGACCGCCCGGCTCATCGCGGCCTGCCGTTCCGGTGACGGGTCGCGCAGTTCGGACAGGATCGACGCGAGGATCATCCCGTTGATCGCGCGGGCGGTGGAGTCCACGTCCAGATCCTCGTGCAGATAGCCGAGGCGGACGCCGTGATGCAGGTAGCCGGCGGTCAGCTCGGCGGCCGTCTCGTAGAAATCCAGCACCCGTTCGCGCATCTCGGCGTCGATGCCCGCCGCTTCGAGCAGGAGGAAGCGGGCCATCCGCGGGTCGCCGCCGAAGATCCGGGCGAGCGCGTCACCGATCCGCGCGCTCTGCTTGCGGTACTCGGCGAGACTGTTGACCGCGTCCGGCGCGTTGTCCGCGGCCAGCGCGGCGACCACCTTCTCGACCAGGTCCGTGATGACGTGGTCGACGATGTCCCGTTTGTTCTGGAAGTACCGGTAGAAGGTGCCGTGCCCGATGCCCAGCCGGGCGGCGATGTCGGCGATACCCGTCGCGTGGTAGCCGCGTTCGGCGAAACAGTCGAACGCGGTCTCCACGATCTCGCGCCGTAGTTCCTGCTTCTTCCGTGCGGCCCTGCTGACCGGGGTCTCCGTCGTCATTCCGTCAGCTTATTGCCTGACGCGTTCAAATGACATACCGTTCCAGAAATGACATGTCATTCCGCTAGGGTGCTGGTGCTCGGCTGCGGCGGCACCTCGGGGTTCGCCTGGACGGCCGCGGTCCTCGACGCGCTGCACGCCGAGGCGGGCTGGGATCCGCGCGAGGCGGACATCCTGGTCGGGACCTCGGCGGGCGCCGAGGCGGCGGCGATGCTCGGGGCGGGAATCCCGGCGAAGGCGATCTTCGACGCGGTGGCCGGCGCGCCCGGTGGTGATGCCGTCGTCGCCGCGCACGTCCGACGGGTACCGAACCGCTTCCCGCCGTTGCCGTCTCCGCGCTGGCCCGCGGCGGGCCTGGTCCGGGCCGCGCTGCGCCGGGACGTCGACACGCTCGCCGGTCTCGCGGGCCTGCTGCCTCGTGGCAGGGGCGACGCCGGCTGGCTCCGCGAGCTCGGGGACGCGCTGGCGCCCGGCGGCTGGGTCCCGCATTCCGCGACCTGGCTGGTGGCCGCGGACCTGACGGGGAAGCGGGTCGCGCTCGGCTCGCCGGACGCGCCGCCCGCCCGGCTCGGCGAGGCGATCGCCGCGTCGTGGGCGATCCCCGGCTGGTTTCCGCCGTCCGTTGTGGACGGACGGCCGCTGCTCGACGGCGGGACGGTTTCCCCGACGTCGGCCGACCTCCTGCTGGGGCACGACGTCGGCGAGGTCGTGCTCGTCGCGCCGATGAGCAGCGAAGGCGGGGCTCCGGCACGCGGTCCGGCCCGGCTGGAGCGTCTGCTGCGGACGGCGATGACCAGGCGCGTGGACGACGAGGTGCGACGGCTGCGCGCGGCCGGTGTCCGGGTGGTCCGGATCGAACCGGGACCGGCCGATCTCGCCGCCATGGGCGCCAACTTCATGGACGGACGGCGGCGGGAGCGTGTCCTCGCCACGGCGTCGCGGACAGCGCCCGGTCTGGTCGCCGACGCCTTCGAACGAGCGGGAGTGCGCGCATGAGCAAGTACCCGGATCTGGAACTCGACGGCGCACACGTGGCGATCACCGGCGCGGGCCAGGGCATCGGCCGCGCGACCGCGGCACGCATGGCTGCCCTCGGCGCGCGCGTGTCCATCGGCGATCTCGACCTCGAAGCCGCGAAACGCGCCGCCGCCGACATCGGCGGGACAGCCCATCACCTCGACGTCGCCGACCTGGCGTCCTTCGCCGCTTTCCTCGGCGACGCCGAACGGGCGAACGGACCGCTCGCGGTGCTCGTCAACAACGCCGGGATCATGCCCAACGGCGGTTTTCTCGACCTCCCCGACACACTCAACCGGGCGACCATGGAGGTCAACGTCTTCGGCGTCGTCCACGGCATGCGGCTGGCCCTGCCCGGCATGCTGGAGCGCGGACGCGGGCACATCGTCAACGTCGCGTCGCTGGCGGGTAAGTTTCCGGTCAAAGGGCTGGCGATCTACAACGCCAGTAAATTCGCCGTCGTCGGCCTGACCGCGGCGACGCGGCTGGAGTACGCGCCGCACGGCGTGAGCGTCTCCGCCGTGCTGCCGTCGGCGGTCGACACCGCGCTCGCCTCAGGGCTCGACATGCGGCCGATCCCCAAGGTGAAACCGGGGAGGATCGCCGACGCCGTCGTGGCTTCGGTCCGTACCCGGGCCGCGGAGATCGCGGTGCCCGGTTACGTCGGCGCGCTGGCCACCCTCGCGGCCGTGACGCCGGAACCGGCGCTCAACGCCTTCCGGCGGCTGATCCGGGACGACCGGGCCCTGCGCCCCGATTCACCGGAGCGGAACGGCTACCGCGCCCGTCTCCACCAGGACACCCATCGGGAGGAAAACGCATGAACGCGCAGTACGACGCCGTCGTCGTGGGGGCCGGTTTCGGCGGGATGGGAGCGGCGATCCAGCTCAACCGCCTCGGCTACGACAACCTGCTCATCCTCGAACGCGAGTCCGACCTCGGCGGTACCTGGCATGTGAACCGCTATCCCGGGCTGGCCGTCGACATCCCGTCGGCCACCTACTCGTACTCGTTCGAGCCGAACCCGCACTGGTCGCGTCTCTTCGCTCCGGGCGCGGAACTCAAGCGGTACGCCGAGCACGTCGCGGACAAATACCGGCTGCGGCGATACATGCGCTTCGGCTCGGCGGTCACCGGCGCGACCTGGGACGAGGCGAACGCGCACTGGACGGTCTTTCTAGCCGGGGGCGAGCCGGTCACCGCCAAGTACCTCCTCACCGCGACGGGATTCCTTTCCCAGCCGAAGAAACCCGACATCGCCGGGATCGACACCTTCGGCGGCAAGGTCATCCACACCACCGCCTGGGACGACGACCACGACCTCGCGGGCAAGCGGGTGGCGGTGATCGGCACCGGCGCGACAGCGGTCCAGCTGATCCCCGAGATCGCGAAGCTCGCCCGGGAACTGACCGTGTACCAGCGGACGCCGATCTGGGTGAGCCCGAAACTGGACTTCCCGGTGCCCAAGGCCGTCCGGCGAGCGTTCGCCGCCGTCCCGTTCACCCAGCGGGCCGCCCGGCTGACCGGGACCGCGGTGCTGGAACTGATGATGGTCTCCGGGGTTCTGCACTACAAGCAACTGCCGATGGCGAACCGGCTCGGCAAACTGTGGTGCCAGGCGCATCTCCGCCGCCAGGTGCGGGATCCCCGGCTGCGCGCGGAACTGACGCCGCGCTATTCTTTCGGCTGCAAGCGTCCGACGTTCTCCAACGAGTACTACCCGGCCTTCACCAAGGACCACGTGCACCTGGAGACGACGTCGATCGCGAAGATCGACGAGGCCGGGATCGAGACCACCGACGGCGGGCGGCGGGAGATCGACGTCCTCGTGCTGGCGACCGGATTCGACCTGTGGGAGGCGAACTTCCCGGCGATCGAGATCATCGGGCGCGACGGCCGGAATCTCGGGAAGTGGTGGCGGGAGAACCGGTTCCAGGCCTACGAGGGCGTCGCGATCCCCAAGTTCCCGAACTTCGTTTCGCTCAACAGCCCGTATTCCTACTCCGGACTGTCCTATTTCACCACCATCGAGACGCAGATGCGGCATATGGACCGGCTCTTCGGCGCGATGCGGCGGCGCGGCGCGACCGAGTTCGAGGTCACGCAGGAGGCCAACGACGCGTTCCTCGACCGGATGACCGAACGCCTCGGCGACTCGATCTTCGCCCTCGGGAACTGCGCCCCGGCGAACAGCTACTACTTCAACCCGCACGGGGAGGCGACCCTGCTTCGCCCGTCCTCCACGCTGAACGCCATCAGGGAGGCCGGGAGTTTCCCGCTCGAGGACTACACGTTCGCCTAGCGGGCAAGGGGTGCCGGGACCCCGCGCGGTCCCGGCACCCAGCGTGCTTACTGCCTGCGGAGCCGGAGCGTGACGGCCGCGCCCGCCGCGGCGAGGAAGACCGCGCCGAGTGCGTACGGCCACCACGGCACCGAGGTGTCGCCCACCGGGGAGGCACCGTAACCGCCGGCGGCGCCGGTGCGGTCGTAGGTCGAGCCCGGCAGTTTGTCGCCGTAGCGGCTCTGCAAGGCCTCGCGGTAGGCGGCGAGCGTCATCTTCTCGCCGGTCTTCGCCACCGAGGAGCCGTCGAGGACGGTCACGGTGTCCCCGTCGACGGCGTACCAGGCGCCCGCCTGCGGTTCGCTCAGGAGGTAGCCCTTGCCGACCTGCGCCGCGAGGCGCTTTTCGACGTCACCCGAGGCGACGTTGTAGACCGACCAGCCCGAGCCCTCGCGCTGCGACCACACGGTCGCCGCGTCACCGTTGCCGAGGGTGGCGGGTGTGGCGACATAGGCGAGTTCGGCGGGGACGGTGGACGTGCCGGCGATGAAGCCCGCGGTCGGCTGGTAAACCGCCACCTGTGTCCGCGGATCCGCCTTCGCGGCCCTGGCCGCGATGGCCGTGTCCGCGGCGTTGGTCCTGGCGGCGCCGGGGAACACCGCCTTGGCGAGCCGTTGGGTGGTCGCGTCACTGGTGACCACAGTGGACACCGCGGCGAGGTCGGCGGCGGTGGGCGCGCCGTTGGGGGCGTCGGCGGCGGAAGCCTGGCCGCCGAGCGCCAGTGCCAGTCCGAGGGCGAGGATCGTGGCGCCGAGGAAGGTTCGCTTCATGGTTTCAGTCCTTGATCCCGTAGACGGTGTGGGTCCAGGTGAACGAGTTGTTGGACCGGTAGGCGTTGTAACTCATCTGGTTGTAACGAGGGCTCGAGCCCCACGGATCGCCGTAGTAGACCGTCGTCGCGCCGTTCGTGTTGTCGTAGCCGTAGAGCACGTGCATGTGGCCGCCGCCGTTGGGGGGGGGGGGAGGGGGGGGGGGGGGGGGGGGGGGGGGGGGGGGTTGGGGGTGGGGGGGGGGGGGGGCAGGTGGGGGGGAGGGGGGGGGGGGGGGGGGTGGG